>NZ_JAPSHJ010000021.1 GCF_031179985.1 Arthrobacter sp.
AACGCCTACGGCGCGGGTGATGGCTGAAGGAATTGCGCGCACCTTGATCGGCTTCCCGGCGCTTACTCCCATGAGTTTCGCCACCTCAAGTACACTCACTGGCCGGTCCCAGCCGATATCGATGCGTTCTCCGTCTTCTGCATCGGCGTCGACGGCCGCGGCCAAGTAAGCAGCGAGGTCGGAGGTGTGGACGAAGGTGAGCGGGACGGACGCCTTGCCCGGCCACATCATTCGGCCCTTATCGATGGGGTTGCCGCCCATGCTTGCGACCTGGTCAATGAACGCCCCTGGACGCAGCGCTACAAAGGGGACTCCGAGCTGTTCCAGCTTGTCCTCGGCGACCTTTTTGTGCCAGAAATGGGGGACATTGGGTGTCTGGTCACTGGTGAGGATGCTGGTCAGGACGAACCGCCGGATACCGGTCCGGCGAGCCGCTTCGGCGAGGTTGGAGTTGCCGATGGTGTCGATGTCCTGCGAATTTTTGCCGCCGCGGGTGTAGCCCGCCGCGGTGGTGATCACGGCATCCGCCCCGTTCATGGCGGCAACCAGCGAGTCGACGTCGAGCATGTCACCGCGGGCGATCTCCACACCCCTGGTCTGGAGCCGGCTGGCGTCGCTGGTCGGACGGACCAGCGCGCGGACGCTCTTGCCGCGCTTGAGCAGTTCGTCGACGACCTTGCCCCCGAGGGAGCCGGTTGCCCCGACGACGAGGACGGGGAGGGTCGAAGGGGTGATGGTCATGAGGTCTCGCTTTCCATCCGGTCCATTTGGATCCGGGAATTGATTGCTTTAACGATGGCGTCAGCGGCGGTCATCACGGACTCCGCCTGCTGGGGTGACAGATTCCGCGTCGTGGTCTCTTCCAATGTCTGCCACATGGAAGCGATCGGCTCGCGCATGGCTCGGCCCTTCTCGGTGAGATGGACCACCATCACGCGCCGGTCATGGTCGGCCGGTTGGCGGATAAGAAGGCCGGCGTCCTGCATCCGGCGCAGGGTCTTTGAGACCGTTGAGTGGTCGAGTCCGACGCTGGCGAGCAACTCGGACTGTGTTTGTCCGTCCCGGTCAAAGAGGTGCATGAGCACCAGTTCCTGTCCCGGATGGAGGTCCAGCGCCCGGAGCAGGCCGGCAGCAAAGCCCCGGTGGGCACGGGCAAGTTGAAAGATCGCGTAGCTCACCGGACCCTGGTCGAATGTAGTGGGGATGTGCAGGTGTGAAGTAGGCATCATTCAGTCCGTTCAGCCGGTGTGCATCGGGTAGTCGGTGTAGCCTACAGCGCCGGAAAGCGCGGGCCTGGTCAGGATACGGTGAGCACGAGCTTGCCCCGGATGTGCCCGGCATCGCTGACGTCTTGGGCCCTGGCGGCCTGAGCGAGAGGGTAGGCAGTGACGGTGGTGGCGACCTTTCCGATCGCAGCCTCCTGCGCCAGCGCAGAAAGATGCTCAGCGGAGCGCTCCTGACCACCGGTGGCAAAAGTGATCCCCAGCTGATGAGCACGGAAATCAGCGAGGGTGACGATCCTGTCGGTACCACCGCGCAGGGTAATGGAGTCCTCGAGCGCCCCTTTTCCCGCAACATCAAGCACCGCGTCAACCCCGTCAGGGGCAAGAGCCTGCACCCGCTCGACCAGCCCATCCCCGTACAAGGTCGCCGCGGCGCCGAGAGAGGTCACATAGTCCTGGTTGCCGGGGCCGGCCGTGCCAATAACGCGCGCACCACGGGCAGCGGCGAGTTGGACCACGATGGTCCCGACCGCTCCTGCGGCGCCGTGGATCAGCAGAGTCTCCCCGGATGCGACGGCGAGCAGGTTCAAAACCCGCTCAGCTGTCTCGCCTGCCACTGGGAGCGCCACCGCGCGTTCCCAATCAAGTTCGGCGGGCTTGGGGGCGACTGTGGTTGCCAGGGCGTACTCGGCGTAGGCGCCGGTATCTGACCACCCGAAGACCTCGTCTCCAACGCTTACCTCCGTCACGCCGGCACCCACTGCCTCCACCGTGCCGGACACCTCGAATCCGGGAATTACTGGCAGCGGCGTCGGGAACACGGCCTCCAGAGCACCCGAACGGATCTTCCCGTCCAGCGCGTTCACTCCCGCCGCCCTCACCCTGACAAGCACTTGGCCTGAGCCTGGCTGTGGGACCTGAACGTCCGCCTGACGCAGAACATCGGTTCCGCCGAACTGCTCAAACTGGATAGCTTTCATGATCTCTTCTCCCTGTTAGAAAACCTAAGTATGTGGCTAGCCACATACTGTACAGGAAACATGTGTGGCTAGCCACAAATATGGAAGGGACCATTCGCCTACGACTCAGTTCGGGAGACTGCACCGCCGCCTACGAGCAGTGTGGAGTCGAAAATCAGGACCCAATCAGGTAGGAGATTTCCGGTTCGGTACCATCCTCTGCATCCACCCAGGCCATAAAGTCAGTCAATGACATGAAGCAGTAGTAATCGCAGTACCGTAGCGCCTGTTTCTCTGCCTTGCTCATATCCACTATTCGAAGCACGCTTCGACGGGGATGGCTTCGTGGGGCCGCCTGGCTTGTTACCGCACTTTTCTTCGCTGCCTGTCGTCCAGCGCCCCTTCCAGGCGCTATACCACTACGCACCAGGCCAGCCGCAAAGCCCTGAACGACCGCGTTGCCCACCACTTCACGATCCGCGGCGGGCTTATCGTCCGCTTCGGCAGTTCGTAGACACGGCCCTTCAGGGACGCAGCAGAAATCTAACGGGAATGCCCCTCAAGATCAGCTGATGGGAAAGACGAGCAGCGACCCGGTGGCAGTAGCCACAAGTTTGCCACTGGCGTCCGTGACAGTGCCGTCCGCGAAAGCAACACGGTTGCCGGCCTTCGATACAACGCCAACACAGGTCAACGGGCCACTGCCGGCACGGATTGAGCGAAGATAGTTCACTTTGATTTCTATCGACGTGTAGCCCACTCCCCTCGGCAGGGTGGTTTGCACGGCGCAGCCGAGTGCTGAATCGAGCAGCGTGCATACCAGCCCGCCATGAACCGCGCCGATCGGGTTGTAATGGGATTCGTCAGGCTGGCACGTGAAGGTGGCCGTTCCGGGTCCCGCCTCTGTAAGCGTCATGTTCAACAGTTCGCCCATCGGCGGTGGCGGCAGCTTTTTGCCCATCATCGAATGGAGGTAGTCAAGGCCGCTCATGCTCGGCATAGCTGCCGCGCCAACGGCAGGGTCTTCCCAGGTGATGAGTCGTTTGCGCTCTGTCACTGCCGCTCCAAGTTTCGTCTGGTTCGTGAATAAGTGTCGGAAATGTAACACGCTTGTTCCTCTTATTCCGAAATGTGTCCCTATTGAGTATCTATTAGGGTGGAATGAACCTACAGATGGAGAGACGAATGGGCCGGGCATTACGTGCCGACGCCGAACGCAGTGTGCGCGCAATTCTGGAAGCGGCCGAGCAAGTGTTGGTCGATGACCCCGGCGCTTCCATGGAGCAGATCGGCGAGAGGGCAGGACTGACCAGGACCACAGTGCACCGCAGGTTCGCCAACCGGAAGGCGCTGATGGATGCCCTTGCGATCTCCGCCAAACAACAGCTCGCCGACGCCATCGAGGCGGGCAACCCTGACTCTTCCCCTCCCCTCATTGCGTTGCATCGAGTGACTGCTAATGTGCTCAGGACAAAAAACTCGTGGAAATTCACTCTTGGCAGCCCTCTGGCAGACACCAGCGCGGCGGCGGAGATCTGGGACCGGATCAACGTCCGCTGCCTTGATCTCTTCACAAGGGCACAACGCGATGGACTCCTCGCTGCGGATGCAGACCTGGAATGGACACGGCAGGTGTACTACGCATTGATGAGCGAAGCCCTCCAGAGATTTCCGGAAGATCCGAATCCCGACGCTAAGACAACGGATACGCTCGCGACACTCGTGGTGGACACCTTGCTGCACGGGACCGGCCCAAGAAATTAAGGCAAGCGGCTTGTCCTGCGAGAAAATGGGACACGACTGGTGCACCTAATTGAGTAAATGATACAGTTGTGTAACACATAGTTACTCGACTGCATACACGACTCCATGGAGGCAGAAATGGCACCAACCCAAAAAGTAGCTCTCGTAACCGGCGCGTCAACAGGCATTGGCCAAGCCGCCGCCGTCGCTCTTGTGGAAGCAGGATTCACAGTAATCGGGACAAGCCGCAACGCATCGAAGGCCCAGCCGCTCAATGGAGTGGAGTTCCTGGATCTCGACGTTGCCAGCGGCCCGTCTGTGGAAAAAGCGATCGCAGAGGTAGTCCGGCGGCACGGGCGCATCGACGTTCTGGTGAACAACGCGGGGATCGGATCCTCGGGTGCGGCGGAGGAAAGTTCCGTGATGCAGGCTCAGCACGTCTTCGACATCAACGTGTTCGGAGTCATCCGTGTGACCAACGCCGTCCTTCCGATCATGCGGGCCCAGAAGAGCGGCCGCATCGTGAACCTGTCATCGATCCTCGGGATAATTCCGCAGCCCTACATGGCCGTGTACGCGGCAACGAAGCATGCTGTGGAGGGGTACTCGGAGTCCCTCGATCACGAGCTCCGGGAGTTCGGCGTGCGGGTCACACTGGTACAGCCTGCTTGGACCAACACTTCCTTTGAGGCGAACACCATCAGGCCCGACCGGCCGCTGCCCGCCTACGCCGAGCGGCGCCAGGTGTTTGAGGAGTTCTCAATCGGTCAAATCAAGCACGGCGACGAAGCCGCGACGGTAGCAAAGGCGATCGTCGCCGGCGCTACCGACACCAACCCCAAGATGCGGTATGCAGGCGGCTCACGGACTGCCGTCGTGTCCAAGATGCGGCGTTTTGTTCCTGCCCGCATGTTCGACCAGCAACTACGTAAGCTGAACAAGCTTCCTTCCTGAGGACGTGCTCGAGACCGTCCCGGCAGTGGCGGATGGCGTCGGGCCCGTGGCCCGCGCTGCCCTCCCCCAGCAACCCGGGGCGGTTGTCCCCTACTCGACTCCTGGGCTACACAGGCATTCCCGTCTATGAGTCCTACGCAACCGCCATTCCCTTCTTCCTCTGCTGTGAAAAGCGTCTGAGGCAAGACTTCCGCCGCTTTCTCCATTAGCCGTTAGTCATTCAACGAAATATCCAGCACCAGAAACCGATTGCTGAATCGTGTCAAGGGCCAAAGGCCCGGAAACTGGCACCAATTTCATGTTTTTTATGACCAAAACCCTTGATGGCTCTAAAACTTGTTTACGCTAACAAAAGGAGCTGAAAGGAGTTGGGCCTGCTCGGTTCCCTGAGCTTGAAGGGCGCTATGAAACAGGTCAACGAGGTCCTTGACGCGGTCGATCAGATACGGGCGGTTAAACCGTCACCGTGCAGGTCCCTAAAAAGGGACTCCCCCACTGGTTGCCGCGGCTTCAATAATTTTGCTTTAACATCACCAAGCACATCGCATCCCGCGCACTTTCCGGACTCCTTGTTTCGGAAACGGTCGCCGCGGAATACGTGCTTCCACCTGGCCGCATCCGGCCGTGACAGCCCTCACCGGGCAGCAGCTCACCAGCACTGCTGAACCTACAGGTTTCCGTCAGTAGCCGCGTAGCACAGGCGGCACCACGGGGCACCGCGTCACATTTTGGCAGTTGCCCCGTCTAATAAGCAGACCCCTTCAAGTCCAGCTTCGCCAACGAGGGCGAGGATTAACTTGGGCACCAGAAAGGACGCACACGATGTCCACGGGACCGTCACCCCTGAACACCCGCTTGGAACCGCCGCGCGACGTCGCTGCACCCCTCAGCGCCCAAGCGTTAAACGTCCTCTCCAGGGCACCACGAATGGCGATGCTCAGAAGTCTCCGTGGAGAAACCTGGCGTCCCCCTGGCCAGATCTATGAAGCCGCGGGCATTTCTCCGCAAGAGGGGTTGCCGCACCTTCTGGCGCTGCAGGATCTGGGAGTGGTCCGCGAGGATCAAGGCAGCTTCAGCCTCGACGTCGAGCTCCTTAACCGGATCCTCCAGCAGACTTCACTCTCCGCACCGGCCACCGGAATGGCGTCCACCCAAGGTGGAAAAGCCTCCGCATAAGGTCTTTGAGGGCTAATTCGCTGTCATAGGAGCCCGATTCCGGACTTAGCGTGTGGACTCGCGCCTCGTCTGGCATGCTGGTGCCATGGCTAGCCGCGCGGGTACTGTTGCCCAACCCCAAGACCTTGTTGACCTCACCGCACTCCTGGATGCGTACTACGACGTTTCGCCGGATCTCACAGACCCTGGCCAACGGGTAGCGTTCGGTACGTCCGGACACCGGGGCTCCAGCCTCAAAGCCTCGTTCAATGAGCCGCATATTGTCGCCATTACCCAAGCCATCGTTGAGTACCGGGCGGGGCAAGGCATCACCGGGCCGTTGTACTTGGCCAAGGACACCCATGCGCTCAGCGAACCAGCCCAGAACTCAGCGCTCGAAGTCCTCGCGGCCAACGGCGTGAACGTGCTCATCGACGCACGTCACGGTTACACCCCCACCCCCTCCCTGAGCCACGCGATCCTCACCCACAACCGCAACTCCCCCTCCGGCGCCCCGCAGGCAGACGGCATAGTTGTCACGCCCAGCCACAATCCCCCCGGCGATGGCGGCTTCAAGTACAACCCGCCGCACGGCGGCCCTGCTGACAGCGATGCCACAGGCTGGATCGCCAACCGCGCCAACGAACTCCTTGAAAACGGGCTTCGCGGCGTCAAGCGGATCCCTGTGGCCGAAGCCCTCGACGCCGACACAACGGGCAAGTTCGACTTCCTGAGCAGCTACGTCGACGACCTCCCCTCCGTTCTGGACCTTAACGCCGTCCGGGAGGCCGGCGTCCGGATCGGCGCAGACCCCATGGGCGGCGCCGCCGTCGATTATTGGGGTGAAATCGGTGAGCGCCACCATCTCAACCTCACCGTCGTGAACCCCACTGTGGACCCGCAATGGGCCTTTATGACCCTGGACTGGGACGAAAAAATCCGGATGGACTGCTCCTCCCCCTCCGCAATGGCCTCGCTCATTCAGCGGATGTCCAACGGCGGCGCGAGCTTTGATGTCGCCACCGGGAATGACGCTGACGCCGACCGCCATGGCATTGTGACGCCGGACGGCGGGTTGATGAACCCGAACCACTATCTCGCCGTCGCAATTGACTACCTGTACCGTCACCGGGCCGGCTGGAATCCGCAGTCTGTGATTGGCAAAACTCTGGTTTCCTCCTCGATCATCGACCGCGTGGCGGAGAGCCTCGGCCGGAAGCTGGTGGAAGTTCCGGTGGGCTTCAAGTGGTTTGTTCCCGGCCTGCTTTCCGGGGAAGGTGCTTTCGGCGGCGAAGAATCGGCCGGCGCTTCCTTCAACAAGATGGACGGCAGCGTATGGACCACGGACAAGGACGGCATCCTGCTGGCACTCCTGGCCTCGGAAATCACCGCCGTCACGGGCAAGTCCCCCTCCCAGCTCTACAAGGGCCTCACCGACCAGTTCGGTGACCCCGTCTACGCGCGCATTGATGCCGCCGCCAGCCGCGAACAAAAGGCGGCATTGGGCAAGCTATCCTCCTCTGACGTCAGCGCCACCGAACTTGCCGGTGAAACCATCACCGCCAAGCTGACTGAAGCTCCCGGCAACGGGGCCTCGATCGGTGGACTGAAAGTGGTCACTGAGAACGCCTGGTTCGCCGCCCGGCCCTCCGGCACTGAAGACGTCTACAAGATCTACGCGGAGTCCTTCAAGGGTGCAGACCACCTCAAGCAGGTGCAGGCTGAAGCAAAGGCCCTCGTGGACGGCGTCATCTCCTAAAAAGCGTCTCCTAAAAAGCGCCGTCCCCTAAAAGGTGGCCACCACTCTGAGGATCATCTCCTGGGCCGGATACCGGCTCAGGAGATGATCCCGCTCGGAAAGGGTAATTGGCAGGACGGAACCGTGGCGGGCACCGGGAGGAAGCAACGCGTCTTCCACCGGTTCCCATATTCCGGCGGCGATATCGGCTGAGTGGAACGCCATGTAGCCGCGCCTCCCGAATTCATCCAGGAACAGGTACCAGCCCCCGCCGTCGGGAGCCTCGAGTGCAATGGGCCCCTCACCGTGCTCCATGGCCCCGGACCCGATCCCTTCCCGCACCGGAAAGTAGTCGGGATCCAGCACTGTTTCGCCACGCTCCTGGAAGATGAATTTCGAATTGGGACCGTTGCCGGACCGCTCGCGCTCGTCCTTGGTGAACCTGTAGATCTGGCCCTCGTGCTCGATCATGGTGCTGTCGATGACGGAGTGTCCCCGGTCCAGATACACGTCGGGTTCAGAGAAGGTCACAAAGTCCGTGGTCGTGGAGTACATCATGCGGTGGTACGAGGGGTCAGCATGTCCAGGGTCCTCATACAGGGAGGACGCCCAGAACACCACGTAAGTGCCGGACTCGGCCTCGAAAAAGGCCTCGGGTGCCCAGGTGTTTCCCGCCTCCGGCCCCATCAGCTCGACCAGCCTGGGTCCTGTCCAGTCCATCAGGTCCTGCGAGTCCCACACCAGGATGCTCCGGCTGCCATGGCGCACAGCATTTTCCCAGTCCTGGCCATGGGCGCGGAGATCAGTTGCCAGCAGATGAAACGATCCCGTCAGCACGGACCGCACCAGGAATGGGTCTCTCACACCCTGTTCTCCGACGTCGGAAACCAAAAGCGGAGCTCCCGCATTCAACGGAACATAGCGCAGCGGGTTTCCGGGCTCGCTCACGGCAAACCGGACCTGCTCGCCGTCGGGCTCTCCCTCGGAGCAGAAATATGCGAAGAGGAAGGCGTCTTCAGGACCATCCTGTTGATCTGCAGGTGAAGAGCGCGGCAAGGAAAGCTCCAGTCCCTAGTGGGTGAATTGGCATATTGTTCGAAGACCAGACTCTACAACGATGTAGAAGTACCGGGCAAGCCTCTGGAATGAACTTGTCCATCGCTGTAGAGTCGACGCAATCCACGGCCCCTGCCCGAGCCCAGAGAAAGCGATCCATGAGCCAAACAGAGCAACCGACGGCACCAACAGAAACCCAGGCGTCATTGCCAACGAGGAACACCCTTCCCGCCAAATCCCAACTTCCCGGGCTGTTCGCGGATCCGAACCTGATCCAGTACTGGGACACCTATTACCTCTACCCCACCTCAGACGGTTTCGAGGATTGGGCGGGCACTTCGTTCTCGGTACTCTCCTCTCCGGATCTGGTGGATTGGACCGATCATGGCACCATCCTCACCCTGGGGACAGACGTCACCTGGGCCAGCGAGCGGGCTTGGGCTCCGGCTGCCGCCCAGCGCAATGGCAAGTTCTACTTCTACTTCACGGCCAACGGTAATATCGGCGTGGCAGTGGCCCACTCCCCTACCGGCCCCTTCAAAGATTTGGGCAAGCCGCTGGTGCCGGCGGGGGTGTTTGCCGGTTTCACCATCGATCCCTCTGTTTTTGTGGACAAGGACGGCAGCGCGTATCTGTATTGGGGCAACGGCACCGCGCACGGAGTGAAGCTGAATGAGGACATGGTCTCGTTCGACCCCGGCGCCGTAGTTTCGTGGAATCCGGAGGGTTTCCGTGAGGCCGCCTGGGTCCACCGCAGGGGTGAGAGTTACTACCTGTCGTGGTCTGAAAACGATACCCGTGAGGACGACTACCGCGTCCGTTACGCGAGCGGACCGGGACCCCTTGGCCCCTGGACGCATCACGGTGTGATCCTCGAAAAGGACCTGGAGCGGGGCATCCGGGCAACAGGCCATCACTCAATCCTGAATGTCGAAGGTACCGAGGATTGGATCATTGCCTACCACCGCTTCGCCATTCCGGGGGGAAACGGCTTCAACCGCGAAACTCTCTTTGAACGCCTGGTTCATCGGCCGGACGGTTCAATCGCCACGGTAGAGTTCGGCGACGAGCCCTTGCGGATTCCAATTGCCCCGCAGTCTTCGCGTTAGTGCGCTTCTTAATACTCATCGACAAATACGGACTGCTCTGGAAATCAACTTGGGAAAACGTTATCCTCGATTACGGGACGGTTAGCAGATCCCCGGCAAGTCCCGCCGCCGCCACCAGGAGATCACATGAGCCTCGATAGTCCCCCCACCACTTCGGACCGTCAGCTTTCGGCTGTCTCCAGGGCCGGGACCTCAGAAAAAGCCCGGCGGCCCAAAGCCCTTCTGGCCATGACGCCGGCAAGTCTGGCCGATCTCGTCTTCGGTGCCGGGTGGCCCGGGCTCCATGAGCGTATCGAACTGCTCAGCCCGGGCGTGGTCACCGACTGGCACCTGGTGGATCCCGCCATCCTTGCCCAGACCGAAGTAATCGTCACCGGCTGGGGCTGTCCGGCATTTACGGCGGAACTGCTGGAGCTGGCGCCGGGGTTGAAAGCGGTTGTGCACCAGGGCGGGGTGGCTTCCACGCAGCTGCCCCCCGGGGCGGAAACGCGGATCAGGTTCTCAAATGCCGGCGACGCGAACGCAACCCCGGTGGCGGAGTACACGCTGGCCATGATCCTCCTGGCCAATAAAGACGCCTTCCGGGCAACGCGCCTCTACCGTGGGGAACAGGCCGCCATCGACCGGGAAGAGCGGTTCCCGCTTTCGGGGAACTTCGGGCGCACCGTGGGAATCGTGGGCGCCTCACGCATCGGGCGCAAGGTCATCGCACTGCTGCGTCCTTTTGATCTCCATATGCTGGTATCGGACCCAACGCTGGATCCGCAGGAGGCTGAACTTCTCGGCGTCGAGCTTGTGGACCTGGACCACCTGATGGCATCCAGCAGCGTGGTTTCCATCCATGCGCCAGTACTTCCTTCCACTTTCGAGATGATCGGCGCAAACCAGCTGGGCCTGCTGGAGACCGGAGCCACCCTGATCAACACCTCCCGCGGCGAACTGGTGGACCAGGAGTCGCTCCTGGCCGAGCTGCGCACCGGGAGGATCAACGCGGTCCTGGATGTGACCACGCCGGACGTCCTGCCGCCCGGGCATGAACTCTATTCGATGCCAAACGTCGTGCTCACGCCTCACATCGCCGGATCCATGGGCAATGAGCTGGCGCGCCTGGGTGAACATGTGCTGGCCGAGCTGGACCGCTACCGGTCTGGCCAGGAGTTTGCCTACCCAGAAGTACCGGTTTGGTGAGGACGGCCATGACCATCACCAATCCCATACTCCCCGGCTTTTTTCCGGACCCGTCCATTGTTCGCGTGGGAGAGTGGTTTTACGTGGCCAACAGCTCCTTTGAATGGTTCCCCACCATTCCGATCCACCGGTCCAGGGACCTGGCCAACTGGGAGTTCGCAGGCTCACTCAACGGACCCGGCGTCGCCCTTGACTTCAGCGGGATCCAGGATTCCGGGAGCATCTGGGCGCCGTCATTAAGCTGGAACGATGGCACGTTCTGGCTGACGTTCACGGTGGTACGGTCCTTTGGCGGAGCCCAGAAGGACATGGACACGTATGTGACCAGGGCGGCGGACGCTTCAGGTCCCTGGTCAGCACCGGCTCGGGTCACCAGCACTGGTTTCGACCCCTCCATCTTTCACCATGAGGGCAGGCACTGGCTCGCGAACATGGAGTGGGACAACCGCCCCAATGGCCGCGGCGGATTTGCGGGCATCAATGTGCAGGAACTGACACCCGACGGATCAGCCACTGTCGGGGCTCCCCACTCCATCTTCCGCAGCGCCACACTGATCGAGGGGCCAAACCTGTATTTCCGGGACGGCTGGTACTACCTCATGACCGCCGAAGGCGGGACGGGCTTCAACCACGGCATCCTGATGCTCCGTTCCCGTGAGCTGCTCGGCCCCTACGAAGCCGACCCGGACGGGTCCCTCCTCACAAGCCGGGACGACGACGCGCTCCCCCTCCAGAAGGCCGGTCACGGTGAGCTCGTCACCACAGAGGCGGGCGGGGACTACCTTGTGCACCTTGCCAGCCGCTGGATCGAGTCCGACGGCGACCGTCGCGCGATTCTCGGCCGGGAGACGTGCCTCCAAAAAGTGACCTGGACTCCCGATGGCTGGCTTCGGCTTGAACAGGGAGGCCACCATGCCGCCGAACAAATCCCGGCGCCTGCCGGACTGATCCCGGCGCCTTCCGGATTGCAAATGCCTTTGGGATTGCAAGTGGCGCCCGACGGGCGGCCGCCCGCTCCCGCCGTCGGCCCGTCCTCTGGTTTTCCTGCTGCCGGCGAGCCTCTAGCCTGGCCCTGGAGCACCTTACGATCTCCCGCTTCCAAGGCCGACTGGCTGAGCACCACCGACCGCCCCGGTTGGCTGCGCCTGCGTGGGATGAGGAGTACGGATTCCTTGCGGGACCAGAGCCTGATTGCCCAGCGCATCAGGAGCGAATCCGTGTCGGTGAGCGTTGTCCTTGACGCCGCCCCGGAAAACTACACGCAATCCGCGGGCCTGATCTTCTACTACAACACCAGCGCCTACTTCTATCTGAGGCTTTCGGTACGGGACACTGAAGACTCGCTGAAACGCGTAGTGGAGGTATGGGAGCGCGACGCCGAGAAGGGACTGCTGGTCCACGCCACCGCCGTGGTTCCTGACTCAGGACCGCTCCTGCTGAAGGGCACGATGACGCCGAATGAAGTGCAGTTCTCCTGGGGCACCGAGGACGGCGGGCTTGAGCAACTGGCCGCAGGCTTGAATGCGACGCACCTGTCCGATGATTACGGCCGGACCCTGAGGTTCACCGGGCCTTTTGTCGGCGTATGTGCCCAGGACCTTCGCGATCAGACCTTTTGTGCGGATTTCAGGCAGTTCTCGTTGACTCCGTCCTAGCGTCCTACGGCCGGCTGGTGCTTGACGGCGCCGTCAGGCCTCGGGAGGATAGCTGGGATGCTTCCCCTCAGCGAGATCAAGTCCCTGAACAGTACCGTCGACGAAGCCTGGCGCAGCCCTGTGGCCGACGCCGTGGCTGCCGCTTGGGGCCTGCCGCCCGGAGCCGCGCTCTACCTGCGCTCGAGCGCGGCCCACGTATTCATCGTGCCGGCGAAGACCACGGCACAAGAGACCATCTTCCTGCGCTTTGTCCCTGCGAGAGTTCGCCCGGAGCAGGCCCTGCTGCGGCCAGCCAGGTTGCTGACCGCGCTGTCATCGGCAGGCCACCCAGTGGTGTCCGCCGTGCTTTCCGAGGCCGGGCGGCTCGTGGAAACGCTCGCGACGCCGGCCGGTTCGGTTCACGCGGCGGCAGTTACCGCGGCCCGAGGCGAAGAAAGGGAGCCGGAAACCCTGACCGAAGACCAGTCATGGGCGTGGGGCGCCGCTCTTGCCAGATTCCACATGGACGCGGCGCCGCATCGTGGGATCTTCCTTGATCCCGGGATTGCGGGGAAGGCAGACACACAGCCTGCCTTGGCCACGTCCCCGTTCGCCACGCTTGCCAGCCTGAACGTCGATCCGCGGCTCGCCCGGGCTGCCGAAACGTTGGCTGCCGACTGGGCTGCCCTTCCCGGCCTTCCCGCCCAAAAGGGCGTGTTGCATGGCGACTTCGAGCTCGACAACCTGCGCTGGGAGGGCGATGCAGTGTCCATCTTTGATCTGGATGAGGCCCGCATTGGCCGCTTTGCAGAGGATATTGCCTCAGCGCTGCGAGACATAGTGGGGCAGGACTGCGACAACCCAACCTATCCTGCCCTGTTCGCCTCCTTCCTTGACGGCTACGCTTCTGTCCGCACCCTGAACGAGGACGAAGTCGCCCTCCTGCCGATCTGTATGGCCTCCAACGCGGCCCGGGACCTGTTACAACGAACCGGGGTCCTCGATGTGGAACCAGCAGCCGGAGACTCCCCTCCATGGCTTCCCGACCTTCGTTCCTCCCTCGTGAACCATTACGACGAGAAACGTTCCCTGATCCTCAGGGTGGCCGAAAAGACCCTGAACTAGCTGCTCGGGACGGGTAGAAGCACCTCCGCATCAGCTAAAAGAACACAAAGGGCACAATGGCCCTCGCATTCCTTCTGGGAAAACGTTATCCTCAAAAGATCGTATTTCTAGGACAGTTCCGGCAACAGGCTGCCGAACCACCACCAGGAGCCACCATGACCCTTACTCACCTCCCTCCGGATGTCGAGGACAAGCCACCCACCCTCGAGGTGCCGGAAGGCGGCGAGATCCTCACGTGGGGAAACAGCTGCATTCAGTTGCACATCCTCCATGGGGAGGACACGGCACCCCGCCTGCTCGCCCTTCATCACGCCAGCGAACCTGTTCCTGATCTCGCCGGATTGCGCCGATCAGCCTTACCGTTGGTGGAACTCGCACTGGCCGGGGACGGCCGCCATGGCACCGCGGGAAAGCGGCATGTGGACGGTCGTGCCGCCCAGGGTTTGCGGCTCACGGCAATAGTCCGCAGCGAGTACGACGGCGGCAATCGCCTTCAGATCGACGCCCGCGATTCTGTGTCCGGCGTCGAAGTTTCAGTGTTTTATGAGCTCTCAGACGGCTCGGCTGTCCTCCGGTGCTGGACAGAAGTACGGGCCGGAGCCACCGCCGTCGAGCTTGAATACATCTCTTCCCTGACTCTGTCCGGCCTCGGGCATGGAGCAGACTGGGAAGAACGCTTTGGTCTGTGGGAAGCAGCCAACCCGTGGTCCGGGGAGTTCCGCTGGCGCCGTTCAACGCTGGCCGAACGCGGGCTCTACAACGTGGGGATGGTCCAGTACAACCAGGTCGGTTCCAAAAACCGGATTGTCACGACGTCCACGGGGGCGTGGTCCACCGGCGAACATCTGCCCTTGGGGATCCTCGAGGATTTGCACTCCGGCCGCATGATCGGCTGGCAGGTGGAGAACAACGGGGCCTGGCATTATGAACTCGGAGACCGTTACGACGACGTCTACCTCACCGTTTCCGGGCCTACTGCCGAGGAACACCAGTGGGCGGTGACCCTGAACCCAGGTGAGAAATTCACCACCGTCCCCGCCGCCGTCGTCGTGGTCCCGCTTGGCGGTTTGGACGCCGTGGCCACCGAACTGACAGCCTACCGGCGCCGGATCCGCCGGCCGCACACGGATAGTGTGCAGCTGCCGGTAATCTACAACGACTTCCTCAACTGCCTCATGTCCGATCCCACCACCGAGAAGGAGCTGCCGCTCATCGCTGCCGCCTCAAAGCTGGGAGTGGAGGTCTTCTGCATCGACGCCGGCTGGTATGACGACGAAAACGGCGGCTGGTGGGACTCCGTGGGCGAGTGGGAGCCGTCCTTGAACCGGTTCCCCGGCGGCGGGCTGAGCGGCCTGATCGAAAAGATCCGCGAGGCAGGCATGAAGCCCGGGCTGTGGCTGGAACCGGAAGTGGTGGGAGCCCGTAGCCGGATGGCGGACCTGCTTCCTCCCGAGGCATTTTTCACCCGTCGGGGCAAGAGAATCAAGGAATGGGGCCGCTACCAGCTCGACCTCCGGCACCCGGCGGCGCGTGCCCACCTTGACCAGGTGGTGGACCGGCTCATGGCTGACTTCGACCTCGCCTACCTGAAGCTCGATTACAACATCGATATTGGCTCGGGCACGGACGCCACGGGTGCTGCCGGCGCAGGGCTGCTCGAGCACAACAGGGCATTCCTTGAGTGGGTATCCACCGCAATGGACCGGCACCCCGGCCTCACCATTGAAGGATGTTCGGCCGGTGGCTCCAGGACCGACGGCGCCTCGGGAGCAGTCTTTCCCGTCCAGTCACTCACTGATCAGCAGGACTTCATCAAGACTCCTCCCATCTCCGCTGCCGCCGCCTTGGCGATTGCGCCCGAGCAGTCCGGGGTCTGGGCTTCAGTGGAAGGGAGCATGAACGCCGAGGAACTGGCGTTCTCCCTGAGCAGCGCATTGCTGGCACGAGTCCACTTGGCGGGACATATCGACACCCTGCACGACGCCCAAATGGACGTTGTCCGTGAAGGGATTGAGGCCTACAAGAGATTGCGGGCCGGCATCGCGGCGTCGGAACCATCCTTCCCGCTTGGATTGCCCGGATGGCGCGACCACTGGATCGCCCAGGGCGCCACCTTCCCCAATATCGCGGCCGATGAGGACTCCCGGAAGGACCGCTACCTCATTGCCCTTCACCGGCGTGGCGGCCTGGATGAACAGCTGATCACCCTCCCGGACTGGCTCGGCCCGAACCCCTCGGTTTCGGTGGCGTACCCCAGCTGGGGATCGTCCGCCGTCGAAATCCTTCCGGGAACTGCGAGCCAACCAGCGGTGCTTAAAGTGACCATGCCCCAAGCCCCGAGTGCCCGCGTCATCGAGCTGCACCCAGCCTAGGGAGAGTTCGCTCGGTCGGGACGCGGCCCGGCCCCCTAAGAACGCAGTTCAACGAACATGTGGTCACCGGCCGCTCTCGTCGGCCAGTGACCACGTGTGTTTGGGGGGCGGGATGAGCAGGCACCGTTTGCTGCAATTGCGCTACAAGGCGCTGTGGCGTGCACCTTAATACCAACCGCCCTCGAAGGCAGCCCTGGCATGTCCGGACACCCCGCCCCGGCTTCCGTCAGACCCTGACCAAGCCCGGCGTGTTGGAACGCGAGGCTTAGGCCTTGATCTGCTGCTGCTGGCCGCCGGCCTGGATCTCGATCTTACGCGGCTTGGCCTCCTCGAGGACCGGGATCCGCACCTTCAGCACACCGGCGTCATAGCTAGCGTGCACGTGGTCCGTATTCAGGGTTTCCCCCAGGACCAGCTGCCGGCTGAAGACACCGCGCGGGCGTTCCGAAGCGACCAACTCCGTGCCTTCACCCACCGGGTCCTTGCGCTCGGCGCGGACCGTCAGGACGTTGCGTTCAACGTCGACGTCCACCAAATCGACTTCGACGCCGGGAAGATCCAGCGCAACCACAATTTCATCGCCTTCCCGCCAGACATCCATCGGCATCGCGGCGGGATGGGCAGTGGTGCCAAGCACCTGCTGAGCGAGCCGGTCCAGGTGCCGGAACGGGTCATTCAGCATCAACATCTCATACCTCCTTTTGATCCATCTTTCTTAGACCGGATATATATCCGCCGATACAGATTTTTATAGCACCACACCATCAATCTGACAAGAGGGTGATGCGGCAGGAAACTGTTTACCGTACGAGTCTTTTCGCGGATACCTAGGGATCAATAGACCACCCCTCCTGGTAATCCGGGTGGTTCATATAGACCGACGCCACGCACATCAGGACGTACTCGCTGGTGGCCCCGGTCTGTGTCGGGATATCTGTAACGAGCGGGACGTTGTCCAGGATTTTCCGCTTGGCGTTGCATTCTGCAAGGACTCGCGCGGGGTCGAACCAGCCGACAGCGCCATAGACCTCATCCCGGCTTTCGAGTCCCCGGCGGGCTTCTGCCTCTTCTTCCGCGATGCGTGCTTCCAGAAACTCGATGATGTCAGCCATACATTCATCCTTGCCCAAGTGGGCTCCAGGTCAAACATCCCAAACCCTCCCTCACCTCTCGCACCCATTCCCCCAACCCTCCATCACTTCTCGCGCCCAATCCCCAAAACCCTCCTTCACCTTTCGTCGGCAGGAGGACGAAACGTGCGGGAGCGTTTGGGAATTCAGGACGAAACGTGAGGGAGCGTTTTGGGGGTCCGGCGCCGACAGCGGGCTACGCGGCGGACGAACCCGCTGCCGCAGTGGAGTTCCGCAGGACGAGTTCGGGTTTGACGATGGACGATGAAGAGCCGTCAGCGCCCTCAACCGCCGCTGACAGGAGCTGGAAGGCGCGCGCCCCGAGGTCGCCGAAATCCTGCCGGACCGTGGTGAGCGAGGGCCGCCAGAGGGCAACATGGGGCTGATCATCGAAGCCCATCACGGAGACGTCTTCAGGAACGCGGCGCCCCCGATCCAGCAGGGCGCTGATGACGCCGATCGCGACGTCGTCGTTTCCGCAGAAGATTGCCGTGACGTCATCCTGATCCGCGAGGTCCAGGCCGAGCTTGTAGCCACTGGCAGGTTCCCAGGTGGCATGGAGCACGGGAGGAACCGGGGCTCCGGCAGCAGTGAGCGCCGATTTCCAGCCCTGGGTGCGTCCCGAGTGCTTGCCCATGGTGGGAACGGCGACGTGGTGGACCGTCTTGTGGCCCAGTGAGAGAAGGTATTCGGTGGCATCCCGGCCCGCGCTGCGCTCATCCAGGAGCGCGCTGGGAGTGGATCCGCTGCGACGGGTGCCGCCGCCGGCCACCACCATGGGCACCGACGACGGAAAGGCCTTCACCGCGGCGAGGCCCGGACGGTCAAATTCGAGGATAATGACGCCGGCTACGGGTTGGGAGAGGACGAGGTCGATGGCGGCGTTGACGGCGGGTTCGCTGTCAGACTCAACCACCGCAATGATGACCGACAGCCCGGCTTTCCTCGCTGCGAGCTCGATGCCCTCGATGGTCTTGGCATAACCGTAATTCGACGTCGCGCCGGTCAGGACGGCAACCATGGACCGCTTTCCCGATCTTGTGGCGCGGGCAGCACTGTTCGGCCGATATTCGAGGTCGTTTACGGCTTTCATCACGCGTTCGCGGAGTTCGGGTGCAACGTACTTGCTGCTGGTGAGCACACGGGAAACCGTCGGCACTGAAACGCCGGCAGCCTTTGCAACATCGCTAAGGACCGGGACCCTGTTCTTTGCTTCCATACTCACTCCATCAGAGTAACGCGCCAGAAGCCCCTCAGAACCTAAATTGCTCGATTTTGGGTAATCGTTTTCCCCTCTCCTGATCCTGATCGATCACGGCAAACCGTACAGCGAACCGGCTCGGGTCAACTCAACACACCCACAGCTCCAGGACACGGCGGATCCTCCGGTCGCCATCCGGCGCCATGTCCACGAGCGCAATCCGGTCAAGCACGACGACGTCGCCGCGGTGAAAGCGCCTCTCACCCTGACGGGTCACATGTGGGCGGTAATTTTGCAGCGTGTAGGCCGGAGTTGATACAACCGCACCGAGCTTCTGGACCTGATGCCCTTTCACATGCGCCACAACCCCCGCAACTACCTCATCGCTGCCTCCCGATTCCCCGCCCGCACGGTGTCCGACGTCGAACTTTACGAGGGTCATATGCAGGGGCCATCGCGCCCTGGGGAACTCCGCACCGCGTGTCACAGGCTCAAGGAAGGCCACCAAGATGAGGTTCTTCATAGGGCAAGTCTGGCAGCGGGAATTGGGCAGCGGGGCAAGAGATGGGATTAGAATGGAAAACGGAACGGACACATGCCATGCAGTTCATCTGCAGAAATCGCGTCCCCCAGTGCCTCCGGCGTGTCCCCCATCGTGCCGGAGGCACTGCTGGTTTAAGTACTCGAGGCGTGGGTTGAGAAGCACCGGCAGGCGCCGCCGGTTCTAGAAGCGCGCCAACCAGTCATGCAGGGCGGTAATGTTGCAGCGAAACATCCCTGCCCTTGCGGCTACCCCCTCTGAAAGGCTCCTGGCCATGAGCATGCTCGGCACCAAGTGGAAACTGCACGGTACCGGAAGGTCTGTACGTCCGGGTGAGGTGGTGGCTCCTGAAGAACGGCTCACCTGGCCCCTGACCATCGGGGTCGGCATGCAGCACGTCGTCGCCATGTTCGGTGCGACGTTCCTGGTGCCCATCCTCACGGGAATGCCGCCCGCTACAACGCTGCTCTTCTCGGGCATCGGGACGCTGTTATTCCTCGTTATCACCAAGGGGCGCGTTCCCAGCTACCTCGGCTCCAGCTTCGCATTCATTGCCCCGATCGCTGCGTCCCAGCAGCAGTACGGCGTGGGCGGCGCCCTCGGCGGCGTAGTGCTGGCCGGCGTCGGACTGGCAATCGTGGGAGCGGTGGTGCAGAAGTTCGGTGCAGGCTGGATCAACCGCCTGATGCCGCCCATCGTGACAGGCGCCATCGTCGCCTTGATCGGGCTTAACCTGGCGCCGGCGGCCAAGAACAACTTCGAAACCGCTCCGGTCACCGCTGTGATCACCCTCGCTACCATCATCCTTGTGACTGTGCTGTTCAAGGGGATCCTGGGTCGCCTGAGCATCCTCGTGGGGGTTGTTGTGGGTTATCTGGCGGCCATGACCCGGGGTGAAGTGAATTTCGCCAAGGTGGATGCCGCGTCCTGGATCGGGCTGCCCACTTTCCAGACCCCTGAATTCCATTTGGGCGTGGTGGGCCTGTTCGTTCCCGTGGTCCTGGTGCTGGTGGCCGAGAACGTTGGGCACGTTAAGTCCGTGGCCGCCATGACTGGCCGCAATCTCGACGACGTCTCCGGCCGCGCGCTGATGGCTGACGGTGCCGCTACCGTGCTGGCAGGCTTCGGCGGTGGCTCGGGTACCACTACCTATGCCGAGAACATTGGCGTCATGGCAGCCACCAAGGTGTACTCCACTGCTGCGTACTGGGTGGCCGGCAGCTTTGCAATCCTGCTGAGCTTTTCGCCTAAATTCGGGGAACTCATCGCCACCGTTCCTGCGGGTGTCCTTGGTGGCGCTGCCACCATGCTGTACGGGATGATCGGCATCCTGGGCGTGAAAATCTGGGTGCAAAACAAGGTCAACTTCTCCAACCCCATCAACCTGACCACCGCTGCCGTCGCCCTTATCATCGGTATCGCCGACTACACCTGGATTCTTGGGGAGCTCACGTTCACCGGCATCGCCCTTGGCTCAGCGGCCGCCCTGATCATTTACCACGGCATGAAGGCGATTGCATCGGGACGCGGAAGCGTGGCCGAACCGGAGACGGAGCCGTCGTCCGCGAAATCAGTCCTGCCGCCCGCTGCCAAAGCTGCTGCCGTAACGGGAGCGAAGCGTCCCGGGAAGAAGCGGCGCTAATAACTTCATGCGCCAGAAATACGTCACACGATTGGGTCTTTTTGATTCGGCCCAACACGCCTAACGTGGGAGTCAGCCAGCCGCCCGTCCAGGGCGGGCAGAACCACGGAGGATCCTGCTATGACAACGCACGTCGCCGATTGCAGCGTAACTAACTGTTCCTTCAACGATCATTCAGAGTGCAATGCGGCAGCCATTACGGTTGGCGGCACTGAAGATCACGCTCTCTGCGCCACTTTCATTGATATCGGAGTTCATGGCGGCCTGCCCAAGGTACTCGCAGACGTCGGGGCCTGCCAGCGCACGGAATGCATCCACAACGAGCACCTGATGTGCCAGGCGCCTGAGGTTCACGTCGGACCCGGCCGCGACAACGCCGATTGCCTGACCTACTCACACGGGTAAACCAGCCTGAACAGAGCAACTCAGAGCAGCCAGTGCCGGCCGCCCCATGGGCGGCCGGCACTTTCTAGGTTCCTAAGCAATCCGCTGCCTCCAGCTAACGCTTCCTCCCGGTACTACTGCCTCCGGGCCCGCGTCTGCTGCCGGCCGGATTCTGCTTCTAGCCGGCGTCGAAGGTCTCCTTGTCATCGTCGCGGTCCCGCGGGGACCGCTCATCCGGAAGGTCCGTTCCGCTTCCGTCGGGGATCCCGGCCGCGTCCCGCTGAGGCTCGGAGGAAAAGGGGCGCCCCGAAGTTTCCTCGGTGTTGGTGTCGTCCATCTCCGCCTCCACGGAGGGAACAGCTGCGCCTGGATCGTCATAGTCCGCTGAGTCATCCTCCCCCGACGGATCGGGGAGCTGCTGCTCCGGCATCTCGTCGGGATGGGCAGGAACAGGGTTGCCGGAGCCCCCTGCGCCGCCGGGTCCTGCCGAGGACCCGGCTACAGGCTCAAAGCCCGGGTCGGTGCTTTCGGTTTCTGCCATCATCTGATCCTCCGTACCTCCGAAGCGGCCTGCTCCGGGCTCTCCTGCACTGTCCTTGTCCTCAGTTCCTAACTGGCTCAAATCCGGGGACTCCGCGGGGAACTTCTCACCCTCGGGGCTGTCCTGGCTGAGTCCTGCCGCCTCGAAGGCTTCCTCCTCGCGGGGTTGTGCAAACTGCTTGTTATCCCCAGGGGGCATTTCCTGCTCAGCCGTTGGGGTCCCGTAGCCTCCGGCTTCCTCCGTGACGCGATCGTTCTGGCTCTCCTCGTTCATTTCTTCCTCCTTATTAGTCGGTTCTGAACTGGCCGGTTTGCCACCGGGGGTCCTTGAGTTTTCGGGTGCGGATTGCCGGGCTCCAGATGGGAGGCCTCCCGATGGGCTGCTCAGAGCCCCTTGCCGCCGGTAACCGGGAGCACGGCCCCGGAAATGTAGGAGCCTTGCTCGGAAGCCAGCAAAACGTAGGCCGCCGCCAGCTCCGCGGGCTGGCCCGCACGTTGGAGTGGCGTGTCCTGGCCGAAGGAGGGCAGCTTGTCCGGCCACTCGGTCGCGGGAATCAGCGGAGTCCAAATGGGCCCGGGGGCAACGGCGTTCACCCGGATACCCTTTGGTCCCAGCTCCTGGGCCAAGGCCTTGGTGAAGGCCACCTGGGCACCCTTGGTCATGGCGTAGTCGATCAGCTGGGGTGACGGATTGAAGGCCTGGATGGACGCCGTAGTAATGATCGATGCCCCTGCTGTCAAGTGCGGAACCGCCGCCCTGGCCGTCCAGAGGAGCGAGTACAAATTGGTCTTGAAAACCCTGTCGAATTCTTCCGTGGGCAGGGATTCGAAGCTGTCCCGGTTCTTCTGATAAGCAGCGTTGAGGACCACAATATCGAGCCGGCCGAACTCAGCCAGAGTGTCCTCCACGATCCGGGAGCTGAACTCCTCGCTTCTCCCATCACCCGCCAGCAGCAGGGCCTTCCGGCCGGCTTTCCGGATCCACTCGGCAGTGTCCTGGGCGTCTTCCTCTTCCTCCGGAAGATAGGAGATCGCGACGTCGGCGCCCTCCCGCGCGAAAGCAATGGCCACAGCCTTGCCGATTCCGGAATCGCCCCCGGTGATCAGGGCTGCCTTTCCGGTGAGGAGGTCCTTGCCTTCATAGCTCAACTCCCCATGATCCGGCTTGGGATCCATGGGGGCTGTGAGACCTGGCTGCTCTTGCTCCTGCTGGGGGAAGGGCCCCGAGTGGTAGCCTCCCCGGGGGTCACGCGGCTGTTCTTGCTGCTTGCCTGCATCACTCATAGTCCACCTACCCAACGTGTCGGTTTTCTTTAGTGGCCGGTCGCATCCGGCTCTTCGAAACTATCCCAGCAATCTGGTCAAGTCCACATTTACCAGAAATTAGTCAGCAAACTTATTATTACTTGAAAATGAAGGGCCTCAAGCCTAGGTTGAGAGTTAGAACCGCTTGGCGGCCGACGACAGTGCCGGAGGTGAAGGCCATGACCGATCCCGAAGCCCAGCAACGCAGCGGCCGGAACGAAACTGCGGAAGAACAGATGGACCGGAACTGGATGGAGCTGCTCCAGGAGCTCCGGGTCCTCCAGACGGGGGTCCAGATTCTCGCGGGGTTCCTGCTCACTCTCCCCTTCCAATCCCGGTTCGATTCGCTCGACGATTATCAGGTGACCCTCTATCTCACCAACGTGGTCCTGGCCGCGCTTACCACCGCCCTCATCCTGCTCCCGGTCAGTGTGCACCGCCGTCTTTTCCGAAAGCGGCTCAAGGCCACGCTTGTGTCCAGTGCAGACAGGATCACCAAGGTGGCACTGGGCGGGGTTGCCCTCCTCAGCGTGGGAACGTCGTCACTGGTTTTTGACGTCGCCGCCGGCCGCAACGCCGGTATTACCGCAGGTGCTGCACTGCTGGCCCTGCTGATCATCCTGCTGGTCTATGTTCCGATTCACCTTCACAGACAAGCTGAAAAGCGGTAGCTCCGCCGGTGGCAGAGCGCCACGAGATTCGGGCAGCGCGCCCTGCCCGTCAGGCGCCTTCCAGCACCTGGCTTGTGGCCCAGGTCAGGTATTTCGCTGCCTGGGCGACGGCGTCCTCCGGGCTGGGGGCAACGTCCAGCAATTGGGCTGCAGCCACTACGCCATGCTCGGCCAGCTCCTCAACGGTTACCAGGATGCGGCCAGCCACCACAATGACAGGGATGCCCCGCTCATGGGCGGCGGCTGCCAGCGCGATGGGAGCCTTTCCGGTCAGCGACTGTGAGTCCATGGAGCCTTCACCTGTAATCACCAGGTCCGCAGCGGCCAGTTGTTCGGCCAGCCCGGTAAGGCCTGCCACCAGGGCAAACCCTCCTTCCAACGCTGCGTCGCTGAACGCCAGGAACGCCGCCGGGAACCCACCCGCTGCTCCCGCTCCGGGAATGTTGATATCCCGGCCGGTGGTTTCACGGAGGATGGAGGCCCAGTTCCGGAGTCCAGCGTCGAGCTGCTCCACGGCGTCGTCATCGGCGCCTTTCTGCGGAGCAAACACATGTGCGGCTCCCTCTGGGCCGTAGAGGGGGTTCCGGACATCCACGGCAATACGGAATCTGACCCGTCCCAAGCGGGCGTCGAGTTCAGTGGCGTCAACTGCAGCCACATCCACAAGTGAGCCGCCGCCCAGGGGGACAATGTTGCCTGCGGTATCAAGCGGTTTGAGTCCGAGCGCACGCAAGGCACCGCTCCCGCCGTCGGTCATTGCTGATCCGCCAAGACCCAGCACAATCTCCGTTGCCCCCGCATCCAAGGCCGCAGCGATCAGCTGGCCACAACCGTAGCTGTGAGCGCGCAGCGCGTTCTCCGGAGTAGGTTCAACATGCGCAAGGCCTGAAGCCTGGGCTGTTTCGATCACTGCAGTTACTGCGCCGCCGGCTTCGGTCCGCAGCGCCCAGACCGCACCGATGGGAGTCAGAACGGGTCCGACAACGGCGTTCAGTCTTTCCTCGTATCCGGCCGATACTGCGGCCTCCAGGGTTCCTTCTCCGCCGTCGGCTATTGGAAACTGCGTGGCAACAGCGTTCGGATAGACCCGTAGGACTCCTTCGGCGATGGCGCTGGCAGCTTCGGCAGCGGTGAGCGATCCCTTGAACTTGTCCGGGGCAATAAGAATACGCATGGATCTATCCTGCCATCCAGCATAGGAAAACGCTTCCCAGAGGAGCGACCAGACGATCTATGACGAACAGGTGGCGCCAGGCGATCAGGAACGTCAGGATCTGGCCGGACCTCGTTCCAACAGGTACAACTGAGTAATGAACACCTCGCCTTTGGTGCTGGGCCCCATGATGCGGTTCGTCGATGGAACCTCGGCAAGTATCTGGGTGGAAACCCGGGATTCTGCGCGGGTTTCCGTCCGTGCAGAGGACAAAGTCTGGGGAGCACGCAGCTTCTCAGTTCATGGCCACCACTACGCGCTGGTGGAGGTTGAAGGGCTGGTGCCAGGGCAAGTTGTTTCCTACTCCGTCGAAATCAATGGAACACGCGTGTGGCCCGATCCCTCGTCCGGATTCCCTTCCTCAAAAATTGCTGCCCTTAACCCCGGCCAGCCCTTGCGGATGGCCTACGGCTCTTGCCGCACCAGCGTCCCGCACGATGAATCCGGCAACCGGACCCACGGCGTCGACTCCTTGCGGGCCTATGCGCTAAGCATGGCAGCAGGGGGGGGCCAGCCGTGGCCTGACCTTGTGGCGTTCCTTGGGGATCAGGTGTACGCGGACTCCACCAGTGAGCAGATGCAGCAGTTTATCCGGACCCGCCGCGACATCAACGAACCCCCTGGCGAGGAGCTCAAGGACTACGAAGAGTACGCTCACCTCTACTTTCTGGCATGGTCAGACCCTGCTAACAGGTGGCTGCTGTCCACCCTGCCCAGCGCCATGATCTTCGACGACCACGATATTCGCGACGATTGGAATGCATCGCTCAGTTGGAGAAAGCAAATGACTGCGGCCCCCTGGTGGCATGAGCGAATTGTGGCCGGGCTGACGGCTTACTGGGTCTACCAGCATCTCGGGAACCTGTCCCCGCAGGCGCGGGCCGCGGATCCTATCTGGCAGCGAGTCGCGGATCACCGGGGGGAGACCGAACTGGACCTGAGCGCCGAACTGGACAATTTTGCCGAACGTGCCGATCAGGACCCGACTTCCTATCGGTGGAGCTTCAGCCGGGACTTCGGGGATACCCGGCTGATTGTGCTCGATTCCCGTGCCGCCCGGAATCTGGCACCGAGGAACCGAGCCCTTCTTGACCAGACAGAAATGACATGGCTGAACGGCCTCATGCGTGGCGGCTTTCGGCACGTGCTGGTGGCCACGTCACTGCCTTTCCTGCTGCCCATGGGCCTGCACCACGTCGAGTCCTGGAATGAAGCCGTTTCGGAGGGCGCCTGGGGGAAACCAGCCGCCGTTGCCGCCGAAAAGCTGCGGCAGGCAGTCGATCTCGAGCACTGGGCCGCCTTCCAGAAAAGCTTCCACGAGGTGGCCGCCATGGTGACCGAAGTTGCCGACGGCGAACGCGGTCCCGCTCCCGAAACCGTCACCTTCATCTCCGGGGACGTTCACTTCTCCTATGTGTCGGAAGTGGAGCGATCCTCAGGCAGCCGGATCATCCAGGCTGTCTGCTCCCCTATCCGCAATCCGCTGCCACGGCTGCTGAGATCCTTCACGGCTCTCACCTCCTATGGCCTGGCCACCCCTGTCGGTGCCTTGGTGGCGCGCTCGGCGAAGGTACCCGAGCCGCCCTTCCGCTGGTCTGGCGTCACGGGTCCGTGGTTCGTCAATAATCTGGCGTGCCTGGAGGTGGCCGACGAAGGGCTGAAGCTGTGGTGGCTGACCGGAGTCGTGAGGGGCGACGATCACCTTCACCCCCAGCTGGAAGGTGTGGCCTCCCTTACCTTAGCTCCGCGCCGAACAACGCGGGTCAGCTCGGAGCCCTGATACTCAGCAAGCGAGCCTCAGCCTGGTGGGCCCCCGGCTTGGAGCTGTGAGGCAGCGGACGGCATTTGATAGGGGTTCTCAGGACGATCCTGGTCCGAGGTTGTGGGTTCCCACGAATCGTACGTGCGGGGCGTGCGAAGGTCACGTGAACGCTTCAGCAGCCCCCGGCACACGAACACAAGCCCGCAAAGCAGCAGGGTCAGGCCTGCGACCATCAGGACCATTGAGCCGTCCCGAGCCCGTCCGGATGCAATCTCGTACAGCGGTAATGGCAGGACTAAAACCGTCGCGGTGAGAGCCAGAATCCCTATCGCGGTCTCAATCAAGCCCTTTGCCTTGGTAACAGCCATCCCCACGTGTCCTTTCCTTGGCACCCCTACCCCATTGAAACGTGTCTGGACACAAAGGGAAAGATGGTTCGTCGCATCAGACACGACCGATGGACGAGCGCGTCCATGCTGCTGAGTCCGTCAGCTTGCTGCTTGTCCGGCGATCCTCCGCAGGAGTCCGGCAAGGTGCTGGATACCAGGGCTGGCGGTCATCGTCCTTCGGTGAACCATGCCAACGCGGCGTCCCGGCACCGGATTGCCTACCGGAACAGCCACCACCTCCGCAGGCAACACAGGCCTGCCCAGACGGGGAACAAGTGCCACCACGGCCTTCTGCTCCACGAGAGCAATGTGGGTTGAGAAGTCCGGATCGTAGACCTGGATATCCGGGACGCGTCCCAGATCCGCAAAAATCCGGAGCAAGGCCTCGTTGCAGATGGCGCCATTCGGGGTGCTGATCCACCGCTCGTCCACCATGTCTGCCGCTTCCACCCCGATCCGCTCGGCCAGGGGATGGCTGCGGTGAACCAGAAGGTCTGCAATGTCCTCACACAACCACTCGAGCACCAGGTGTTCGGGAATCACCAGCGGTACGGAGTTCCAGTCGTGGACTATACCGAGGTCGGCTTCGCCACCGGCTACACGCGCCACCGCTTCGCGCGGATCTTCTGCCAGCACACTGATGTCGAGGTCCGTTCCGGAGGAGGCGAGCATTCCGAGCATCGGCCCAACGAGACCGCGGCAGGCCGTGGAGAAGGCCACCACCTTCAGTCGGCCATACGGTTTCGCCGGGTCGCTGAGCAGGGTGGACTGCAACTCTTCCAGCTCGGAAAGAATGCGGCGTCCATAGGCGGCCAGAGTCAGGCCACGCTCTGTCAGCAGGACGCCGCGCCCGCGCCGCTCCAGTACAGAAAAGCCTGTCTGCTTCTCCAGTTTCTTGATCTGCTGGGAAACCGCCGAAGGGCTGAAGCCCATCACCTCCGCGGCTGCGATCACCGAACCGTGTTGCTCTACAGCCGCGAGCGCCTGGAGAGATCCGATATCAATCATGAAGCAAATCTACATGTTATTGCACATCAATCAACGCTTGTCCTTCATTCTCGTCTCTGCGAAAGTAAGCATAGCGGGGGCTTCGCGGGTGCAGTCGCGGCCGCCGCCGTCCTCCAGCACTCGGCCCGACCCGGCAATGGAACCATCGAGGCGATAGCCACCGGCGCAAACATCGACCTTAGAAGTTCGCCTCACTCATGGTCCAGGGTGTAAGCCAAAACAGTCCTTTTCAGAAGAGAGAAACATGACCACCCGCCACTCATTGCTCGCGGCCCTAGTCGCCGTCCTGTGGGGCCTGAACTTCGTCGCCATCGACCTGGGGCTTCACGCCAACGGCCGGGACGTTCCGCCATTGCTGTTCGTGGCGATGCGGTTTCTCCTGGTGGTGTTCCCCTGGATTTTTTTCATACGCAAGCCGGATGTCAGCTGGGGGGCCATCATTGGCGTCGGACTCTTCATGAGCGCAGGCCAGTTCGGCCTGCTGTACCTGTCCATGGCACTGGGCATGCCAGCCGGACTGGCTTCCCTTGTACTCCAGGCCCAGGTGCTTCTGACGGTGCTGCTTGCCGCTGTGTTCCTCCGCGAGCGTCCCAGCCGCCGCCAGTTGGCCGGGGTTGTGCTCGGGGTTGCGGGCTTGGCCATCGTAGCCGTTGGTCGGAGTTCCGTCGCTCCGCTGCTTCCCTTCATCATCGTGCTGGCTGCGGCACTTTCCTGGGCCGCAGGCAACGTGATCGCGCGTAAGGCAAAGGCTGCGTCGGGACTGGGTCTTGTGATCTGGTCCGGTGCTGTTGTTCCGCTTCCCCTCATTGCTCTCTCGCTGGTTATCGATGGACCGGATGCCATTGCAGCTACGATGCTGGACCTTCAAACCGGAACTGTGCTGAGTGCGGTTTACACAGCTGTGTTCGCTTCCCTGGTGGGATACGGAATATGGAACTGGCTGCTCGCCAAATACCCGCCGTCGGCCGTAGTTCCCTTCACCCTGCTGGTGCCGGTCGTGGGGATGAGTGCTGCGTGGCTGGCTCTGCAGGAGGTGCCGTCGGCGACGGAACTCGCCGGAGGGCTGCTCCTGCTGGGAGGAGTTGCCACGGCGGTCCTCAAGAGAGGCGGCGGACCGCTCGAACCAAAGCAGGACGCTCCACACCAGCTCCCGACGCCGGTTCCTGCCGGCATGACCACCGGTTCCGAACAAGTCGCTGAAATCCGATCAAACGTCTGAACCCCGGGCTGCTACTGGAAAGGAGTATGGTTTGCAACAGATCCTTCTCGCGGTTTTCAAGGCCTGATTTCAACCAAAAGGAACCGAAATGGACACCACCCGGCCGGAAACACGGACCCCCAAAGACGTCCCGGCCATTTTGGACATTGGCATCTCCCTCGATGGCTTCGTCGCCACCCATGACCAGGATCCCGCGGAGATCCATGATTGGATGTTCGCCCGCAAAACAGAGGCGGACGAGGCATTTGCCCGGGACATCATGGACCGGGGATCAGTGATCATGGGCAGGAACACGTTCAACGTTTGCTACGACGGCAAGGCATGGGACGGCCCTGCCTGGCCTGTGCCGATGTTCGTTGTGACCAATGAGGAGCGGGAACCGTTGGACTGGGACGGCGTCCCCTATACCTTCATTTCCGGTCTGCAGGAGGCACTTACGGCGGCGAAGGAGGCTTCGGACGGACGTCCTGTGCAGATCATGGGCGGTGGGAAACTAGCCGCCGCCTACATCGGGTCGGGTCTTTTGGACGAGGTGCGCCTTCATATCGCCCCCGTCCTCATGGGCTCGGGCGTTCCGCTTTTTGCCGCGGAAACTCCCGGTTCGGTTCCCGGGCGGGTCACCGCGTTTGACGTCGTCAGCTCTGTGCAGACACCGGCGGCGACTCACCTGATACTCAAACCCAGGAATAACTTAGCCTGATCCCAGGCCTCTCTCCCCGGCCCAAACAACTACACCGCCAAGCAGCTATTCGTCGTGGCCTTGGTCGGCGCTCATCTGGTCTTCCGCAGGCGGGGTCTCTCCCGGGGGCACGCCGCCGCCAGGTTCAAGGCCTGTGATGTTTCCGTTCGCAGGATCGGGGTTGGCCGAGGCTCCTGGATCCTCACGGTCCAGTCTGGGATCGGCAGGTTCACGCCCCGGACGGTCGGGATTAGCCGGATCATTTTCAGGGTGATAAGTACTCACGAAATGCCATCCTCTGCGGAACTCGTTAAGCGTTACGGGTTGGTGGGCTGCCAGCCTAGCCGCCGACAAGAAGCATCACAACACCGGGAGCATACAAGGCAAGGATCCATCACAAGCCACTCTCATGTTGGCCACACGCCTTGTCGAAGACGAGACGTCCGGGAGGAGGCCGTAGTAACGTGGACCTTCCTGAACCGCTGTCCCGGAAGGGGCAGCGACACCGGCCGCTGAGGCCCGGAACAAGGGGGTAGCGATGCACGAATCCCGGACTGTCCGCCCGATTCAACAGCTCCACGCCGTGCCAGGCGCCGTCGAGCTCCTCCTGGTCCGCCACGGCGAGAGCCAGGGAAACGTAGCCGCAACGGTCGCCCGCCAACAGGGCGCGCACGTGATTGACGTGCCTGCCCGGGACGCCGACGTCGAGCTTTCCGGGACAGGACGCGAGCAGTCTTTGGCCCTTGGACGCCTGCTGGCCGGATTCCCCGAGGGTCAACAGGCCACGTCCGTCTGGTCCTCGCCGTACGCCAGAGCACGGCAGACGGCGGATCTGGCGGTCAGGAGCGGTGGCTGGCGGGCGCCCGTGCTCGCCGACGAACGTTTACGGGACCGCGAGCTGGGCATCCTCGACATGCTGACCTCGGCCGGCGTGGAAGCCCGCCTACCGGAGGAAGCAGCGCGGCGGCGCTGGCTGGGAAAGTTCTACTACAGGCCTCCCGGTGGCGAGTCCTGGGCCGACGTCGCCCTCCGGCTCCGGTCCCTCCTCGCCGATCTGGACCGCCAACACAGTGGAGGCCGCGTCATGCTCGTCTGCCACGACGCCGTGATCTTCCTGTTCCGCTACATCCTCGAAGGCCTGTCGGAACGGGAGATCCTCGATATCGCCGCCACATCTTCAGTCCTGAACGCGTCGTTGACGCGGTTCGTGCGCCCAGATGGTTTCGGCCCTTGGGCTTTGGAGAGCTTCAACGTAGCGGATCACCTGGTGAGTGGCGGCGTGCCCGTGACCGAACACGCGGGAGATACCAATGTCCACCCCCGCTGAAAGCCTGCGCCCCGAGCTGGTGACGCCTACGCTCCTGCGCAACTGGCCCCTCCCGGGAGGCGGTTCCAGCAAAGAGGACCGAGGCTCGGTACTGGTAATCGGTGGCGCGCGCAAGACCCCCGGAGCGGCGCTCCTTGCGGGGCTTGCTGCTTTGCGTGCTGGAGCTGGGCGGCTCACCCTGGGTGTAGCGGAGTCTGCCGCCATCCAACTGGCGATTGCCTTGCCTGAATCAGGAGTGGTGGGGCTGGCCGAAACACCTGCGGGTTCCGTCCGCGGGGACGGCGCAGGCGCCTTGGCAGGAACACTGCAGAAAGCTGCTGCGGTTTTGGTAGGTCCGGGCCTGGACAACGAAGAAGAAGCCGCCACGCTCGTGCGGGAACTGCTTCGGCTTGAGGCTGAGGTGAACGGCCCGGAAGAGGACGACGGCGGAGCGTCCGAGGGCGAGGGCGCTCCGCCTCCCACCTTTGTCCTCGATGCTTACGCGCTCGGTTGTCTTCCGCCGATGGTGGAAGAGCTGCGTGCTTGGGCAGGGCGCCTGATCCTGACGCCGAACACGAAAGAGGCCGGAATTCTCCTGGGCCGTGACGTGAAAGATCTGACCTCGGACGTAGCGGAAATTGCTGCAAAATTTCAGGCCGTCGTCACGTGCCAAGGTGTGATTGCCTCTCCCGACGCCAGGCTTTGGGAGATCACCACCGGCTACGGAGGCTTGGGTACGTCGGGCAGCGGTGATGTGCTGGCGGGCGCCATCGCAGGGCTCAAGGCCCGCGGGATTGCCCCGACGCAGGCTGCCTGCTGGGGCACCCATCTCCATGCGGCGGCCGGAGATCGGCTCGCCAGCCGGCTGGGAAGCCTGGGTTATCTAGCCCGGGAGCTGGCTGACGAACTGCCCCCGCTGATGATGGAACTCGATACCTGACTCGGCACTAAAAAGGGCATGGTTACCGATTCCCGGAAGCACTGCTCGGGGGCCTTGCTCCCGTCTTTCACCCGGTGCCACACTGGAACATAGCTGGGAAAACAGTTCAGATATGGAGGTTCCCCCATGGCAAATCTTCTCGATCGGGTCATGAAGAAAATCATGAGGCGCATCGATCTGGAGCCCAACAAGTCCGACCACGAGACCCGTATGAACGCCAAAGCGGCAGGCCCATTCACCACGCGTGGGACCAAATACCGCGGCCGTTCCGGTCACGGGACAGGTACCGGCCGGACGCACAAGGCAGGCCGCTGGACCAACATGCTCCACCGCGGGCACTGACGTCCCAATAAGTAGTTCCTTAGGGCTGGTGACTCCTTAGGGCTGGTGAACCGCAGGCTCGTACTTTCGGGCGCATTCCAGGCGCCGCGAATTCAGGGGCGGCGGGTCAGCTTCCGGTTTCCTCCGGATCTTCGCGTGCCCTCTTCGCCTCTGCGGTGGTGGGGTCGTCGTCCGGTACAAAATCGGGATCGAGTACGGGTGAAAGAGCGTCGGGAGGCAAGAACTTCTCGCCCTTCCCATGAGTCACGGGATCCTTATCAAGCCCGGGGGTGTCATCAGCTGGAATATCACTCATAAGCCCACGGTAGGCCCGTGGGCTGACTCCTGTCGAGGAAGCTGCGGAGCTAACCTTCAGGGGCGCACCAGGGACGCAAAATGCCGATTCTCTTCTAGAATTGAAGCGGGGCCGACGGCAATACAGAGCCCCGGTGAGCGGGGTGCCTTCCCAGCTGCCGCCGGCCCTTGATTCGCAGCTTGCCGTCGCAGCTGCGGGTTAGCCGGTGCCAGTTCGGCGGTAGGCTGCGGGTGATGACTAACCAAGCTCCTTATTCTGACGCCCAGGCAGCCGAGCTCTATAACGTGCTCAACCCCTGGGGCCCCAGCGACGATTTCTACCTTTCCCTCGCGATGGCGGCACCGTCCGTCCTCGATGTCGGCTGCGGCACCGGAGGGATGCTGCATAGGGCCCGCGCTCTGGGCCATCCTGGACGGCTGCTCGGCGTCGACCCTGACGGGGCCGCCTTGGCCGTTGCCCGGCGGCGGGACGACATCGAGTGGGTCGAAGGGACAGCCGCGACGATGCCTTGGCGCGCGGAATTCGATCAGGCGGTGATGATGAGCCACGCTTTTCAGTGCTTGGTGAGCGACGACGAAATCCGGGCATCTCTCGCGGCAATCCGGACGGCATTGGTGGACGGAGGCCGATTCACTTTCGAGACCCGAAACCCGCGGGTCCGGGCGTGGGAAACGTGGAATCCTGACCACCCAACGGATGTCAGGGATGCAGACGGCCGGCAACTGCGAATCATCCACCGGGTGGAGTCCGTGACGGACGATCTCGTCACCTTCACGGAGACGACCTCAGAGCTCGGGGGTCCAGCACTCCGCACGGACCGTACCACCCTGCGCTTCCAGGATCTTGATGTTTTGTCCGGCTTCCTGGGAGAGGCCGGGTTCATCATTGCAGCCAAATCAGGCGGCTGGCTGGGAGAGCCGCTGGAACCTGCAAGCAAGGAACTTATCGTCACAGCGCGGGCCGCCTGACTGGAGGGATTCTTCGGCCGCCTCGATGCGCGGTTTCGATGGTTCCCTTCCCACTCGACGTCGGCAGCATCGATCCGGCAGCGAGCCGTCGAAACGGGCATGGACCTATGGACTAATCGTAAGCACGCTGATAAAGCTGGAGGCACAGACCGAATCGTTCAGCCGGACAACCATCGGCCCGGTGGACCTCAGGTGAGGAGTTGGTGATGGGCATCGGAGATGACATCAAAAAGGCAGCCGAAAACGCTATGAAGGACTTGGGGGGCACCGCCGACCCCGTCGACGACGCCCAGGTTCCTGAGCCGGGGCAGCGCGACGACGACATTCAGGTCCACTCCTCTATCAGCGAGGGGTCTAATGCCATGGATGACGAGGCCGACGACTATCCTCAACGCCAGGGGATGTCCGCCGGAGGTTTTGCTGAACCGGGGCAGTCCGGGCCTGGCCAATCCGGAGCAGGCAGCAGTTCTCCCGATACTCCGGAACAGCCGCCTCCTGGCACCCCTCCGGAGTCTCCGGAGACACCGCCTGATGACAGCCCTCCCTTGGGCAATCCCGAGACTCCAAGCCGCCCCGCCGGTCTTCCCGATCCGGATCCAGAGGAACTCCGCGCAGACCCCTCGGAGGCTGACGGCGATCCAACATCCAGCATGGGGCGGGGCTAGCCCTGCTTGGCCCGGAGCGCCGCATAGTAGCCGGGAATAAGCTCGGGGGTGGACGGATCCTTCAGGGGAACGGTCTCAATGAACGTGGCGCCTTCCTCGAGCACTTCCCACTCGGAAGCGGGGAAGGCCCGTCGTCGCTCTGCTGCCCCGAAATGCCCGGGCATCGGCAAGCCCCGTATGGCGCTTTCGAGCGGGGCCGGAATGGACCGGAGCGTTGCCCCGAGGTGGGAAACATAGTCGATGGGGTTGCCCTGGAAATCCGTTTCGGCAAGGAAGACGCGCCCCCGGACGCCAACCAGATTCCTGATGTTCCGGGCGAGGGCGGCCTGGTCTGCCTCGTCGAGAACGTGGAGCACACCGCGCAGGAAGACATTGACCTCTGGCGGACCTGCATCGGGCGCACCGGAGCTTCCCCCACACGCTTCTGCCGCCACCATGCTGCCGGCTCGGGGACGGGTCATATCCATCGTCAAAAAGGAGATGTTGGTGATTTCCGTGGACTCGCTGCGCGCACGTTCCACGGCATGGGAGGAAATGTCCACCCCCACCGCTGCCGGAAAGTTACCCGCAAGCCAGCGCGTGAAAGTCCCGTTTCCGCAGCCAACGTCCACCACTGGAAGACCTGGATCAAGGTGCTTTTTCAAGCTTCCTGCATAACCAAGGAGCTCATGGTCCCCGCCGGAGTCCCAAAGGACTTCACCTTGAGCCCCCGTGGCCTTAACACGCGCCCAAAAGCGGTCCCACGCGACGCTGCGATCCTTGGGAGCACCAGCAGACAGCCATACCAGCCTGGGAACCAGCAGGTATTTCTTGAGCGCGGAGAACATGGTCCAAATATAGATGTTTTCGATGGCCCCGGGCGGTTTATTGAGCACTGTGGACGTGGCGCCAGTCCAGGCCATCCTGGTTGGAAGTGAACAATTCACCTTTTGGCGGCTTCTGTCGCCCTACAATGAACTGAACCAGAACCGGAGGGGGCACGGGTGGTAAGACAATCAGCGGAGAAATTGCCCATGCCACGCACTGCCATCATTGCCGACCAGGACGCCGGAAGACTCGCCTCCGTCGGAGCAGTGCTGAGCAGTGCCGGCTACGCCATTTCAAGCGCCTCCGACCAACAGGCGCTTGCCAAGTTGCTGGCCGACCAGCCGGACGCCAGCATCGTAGTGCTGGATCAATCCTTCGCGGAAGCTGCCACAACAGCCCCTATCCTCCTCCTCGTCGACCTGGCGGATGGTGTGGATGCGGCTTCAGGCAACTGGCACGCAGTGGCCGACTTTATCGTCAAGCCTCCATCTCCGGAGGAGCTTGTGTTCAGGGCCGATTCCATCATCCGAACCGTCGCGGCAAGATCAGAGGCGCGGCACCACGCCGAGCGGCTGCGCGAAAGGCTCCGAGACGTTTCCGCGGCGATCCGCACCACCAACGATCCCCGATTAATTGCTGATCACGTTGTCAACGGTTTTGGTAAAACCTTCGAGGCCGACCGCGTACTTTTCACTACTTTCGAAGACCAACGGGTTCCCAGGATCACTGCCCAGTGGAAGGGCAGAAACCTGCCTCCGCTTATCGAGGGCCTGGAGGGATCCGAGGCCGCTGCGCACCGCCTGGCAGACCGGTTGTGGGCTGAAGGTGACGTCCTCATCGTTGATGATCACAGCAGCCACGAGTGGGATGCCGAAGATCAAGGGTTACGCGACTGGATGAGCGGAATGAATCCCCGGACGTCAGCGCTGATTCCGGTCGGCGAAGGAAACTCATCACTGGGCCTCATCTGGATCACCCAGCTCGACTCGCCGCGTTTCTGGTCCCGCACCGAAATTTCCATGATCCAGCACGTCGCAGGAAACGTCGCCTACGGCCTGATCCAGGGCCACCTGATCAGTGGCCAACAGCAGGTCCTCCGGCAGTTACAGCAACTGGATCAGGCCAAGACCGATTTTCTTGCCACCGTGAATCACGAACTGAGAACACCGCTGACCTCCATCACCGCCTACCTGGACATGATCCGCGATGGATCAGGCGGAAAACTCCCCGACGAGGTCAACCGGATGCTGGACATCATCGTCAGAAACTCCGAGCGTCTACGGAGGCTGATCGAGGACATGCTTGCTGTTTCCAAACCGGACTATGAAGCCACCGGGCTCCACTTGGCACCTTCCCGGGTGGGCCACACGCTGCGGATCATCACAGCCGCGCTGCGTCCCCTCGCAGAGCAGCGGCAGGTAGACATCTCCCTTGACCTTGACCGGAGGGACCCGGACGTCATGGCTGACGAAGTGCAACTGGAACAGGTCTTCACCAACCTGGTGTCCAATGCCATCAAGTTCACCCCCCGCGGGGGAAAGATTTCCGTCGGAAACACCTACAGCGATGACAACGACGGAAACCCATGGGTGACTGTCCAGGTGACGGACACCGGGGTGGGGGTTCCCGACGAGGAAATCCCTCATCTGTTCACACGCTTTTACCGCGCGTCCAATGCGACGTCGGGTGCTGTGCCCGGCAGCGGCCTGGGCCTTGCCATAGCTCACGACATCGTCGAACGTCACAAAGGCACAATGGACGTCCGTTCGAAACTAGGAGAAGGGACCACTATCGAGGTGCGACTTCCCTTGGCCGGGCCTTAAACAAAAACTGCCCCCGGATTAGTTATCCAGGGGCAGTTAGCGTGAAGCCGAGATTATTTCGGCCACCATCCGGACGTCTGTTCTACAGACGGCTTCGTGTTTTTATCCGACGCTGCCGTGGCAGGGGCAGCAAATCCTGCCACAGCAAGGATGCCGGTGAGCAAGAATGTAGCAGCAATCTTTTTCATCGTGTGATCCTTTTATCAATTAGGTGCAGTAAACCATTACACGCGCTATTATAGCGCCCTAAAATCAACATTCACCTGATTGAAATTCTAAGTTTTAGGGCAGGGAAGCCACAGGTTCCCCATCAACGTGGATAATTGGGGAATGTCCAAGCCCGAGAAACTGTCGCCCTACGTCCTCGCCGAACTGCAGGCCCGCGAAAGCTTCAAGAACCGCGACTTCCAGGCAGCCTTGGACTCGGCACGGGAAGCCGCGCGTGAGTCCCTTGAAGCCGGTGACCAGGCTGGCTGGTGGAACATGACATACCTGCAGGCTGAATGCCAGCGGGACCTGGAATCGCTTTGGGATTGTCTCGAACTTGCCCGGCAACTGGCCGAACATCCGCTCTCCGCCGCTAAACCGGCATTTGCCGCGCGCACCTACATCATGCTGTCCATAGCTCATCAGGGGCTGGGCCATCTCGCCGAGGCCGCCGCAAACGCTGCCCGCGCAGCCGAACTCGTCTCTGGGGATGAGGAGCAGGTCGACCTGCAGATTCAGGCTCAGCGCGGACTCATCGCGGCCCTCGCCGAGAGCCGCCGAGTGGATGAGGCTTGGCGGGAGTGCCTTGTACTGGAGACGCTGCTGACGGATCTGGTGGATGAGGATACAGCGGGGAAGGCCTACTGGGTCATCGGCAATGTGGCGTTCCTCAGTAAGCGGATTGAAGACGGCGGACGCTACCACGACATGGCCGCGGAGCAACTTTCGCATTCGAAAGACGTGGATTTATGGGCACATTTCAACAGGGCTTCGGCAGTGATGCGCCTGGAGGCAAACCTCACCGATCCAGCAACGCTACGGTGTATTGAACGGGCCGAACTTGCCACCGACATTGTGGGCGGAAGTGAACGTGACCGCTTGGAAATGTCTTTTGTTCGGGCCTACTGGTATTTCCTGACAGGAGACATGGAAAACGCGCTTTCCTTACTGAAATCTGTATGTGCCAGATCAGAATTCCTGCCCACTCAAACAGCGGGAGAAGCGCGTTTCCTCTTAGGTAAGGCCCTGCTTGCCAACGGCGACTTAAGCGGCGCGCGGGAACAGTTGAACACTGCACAGACGCTATTCGAAGGTGCTGCCGCTACAGAGCGAAGCGAGCAAGTCCGCGCATTTGCAGCAACAGTAGAATAGTCCTCTCATGGAATAGGCGGCCACAGCCCTTTTTTGGCGTGCCGGCAGAATTAGCCCACCTCTTGGCTGAGGGATGCTTTACCGGCGCCGGGGCGGTATTTTAGTGACACAACCCGTCCTGTAATCGGGGACGGAGCCGGGAGGGCGTAAGCCTCTCCCCTAGTGCAAGCGGGGGTACATGTCAGAGTCACCAGCGGTTCCGGTATCGCCGCGCACCCGCCCGTTGACCCGGAACGGCCCCGTTCGGTTTACCCTCCCGCTGATGGGCCCGCGAGATGTTCGCTGAAGACGACCCACGCCTGGGACAGTTGCTTGACGGCATCGTCAGGTTGGCCGCCGGCGAGCTGCATTCCAGGATAGAAGTATCACCTGCGCGGGATGAGCTGGATGCCATCATCATGGGGACCAACCTCCTGGCCGAGGACCTCGAGATTATCTATCAGGAGCTCGAGCAACGGGTGGAATCCCGTACCCAGCTACTGCACCAGGCGCACGAGGAAATGCGCGCCATGGCTCTTACCGATTCATTGACCGGCCTGGCTAACCGCAGCGCCTTTGTGGCCGCGCTTACGCAGGCGCAGGCTGACGCCGCGACAACAGAGGACACCTTGCCGCCCGCCGTCGTACTTCTGGATCTTGATGCCTTCAAAACCATCAACGACACGCGCGGCCACGCTGTCGGAGACCGGGTACTTGCCATGGTGGGGGACAGGATCCGGCGTTCCGTCCGCGAAACAGATGTTGTGGCGCGCTTGGGCGGCGACGAGTTTGCAGTCCTGATGCCCGCTACTTCCGCAACGCGCGCAGCGGGAGTTGGCACCAGGATCCTTCAGGCGCTGAACGAGCCCATTGAAATGGACAACGACAGCGTCCACTGCGGGGCAAGCATGGGCCTCCGGATCAGCGAGCCGGACGAAACCGCCGAGCAGCTGATGGTCGAGGCTGACATCGCCATGTACGCCTCGAAGGCGGAAGGCCGGAGCAAGCTGAAAATCTTCGAGCCGGCCATGCTCCACGCCCGCCAGCTAAGGAGCCAACTGGCGGAAGACCTGCGGGGCGCCATAGCGGACTCTGAGTTGGTGCTCTTCTATCAGCCCATCGTGGAGCTTGCCAGCGGGAGGATCGAAGGTGTTGAGGCGCTGGTCCGCTGGAACCACCCCGAGCGCGGCATGGTGATGCCGGATGAGTTCCTGCCGATTGCTGAAGACGCAGGCCTGATGTCCGAGCTGGGTATCTGGGTCCTCCGGACCGCCATCGAGCAGCTGCGTCATTGGCGCGAAGATGGAATCGCGCCTCCCGAAATGTCCATGCGCGTCAACATTGCTGCTACTGACCTCCAGCGGCTGGAGTTCATTGAAGAAGTGAGGGACATTCTCACACGCGCCGATCTAAGCCCGGACCTGCTGGTCATTGAACTGACAGAGCAGGCCATCATCATGGGGAACGAGCTGGACAGATACTCCCTCAACAGCCTGCGCAAACTCGGTGTCGGGCTGGAAATTGACGATTTTGGCACAGGCTATTCCTCCATCAGCTACCTTCGCCGCCTTCCTGTTGACCGGGTGAAAGTCGACCGTTCCATCCTCATGGAATTGGGAACCGACCCCGATCAGCCTGCACTGATTGCAGCAGTCCTGCAGCTGATCAGGGCATGTGGCCTGGAAGCAGTCTGGGAAGGTGTGGAAACTGCGGAACAGGCCGAGTATCTGCGCAGTATCGGTTGCATCAGCGCCCAGGGTTACTATTACAGCCGTCCGCTGGCTGCTCTGGACATGGCCCGGTTGCTGCAAATGGAAAACGCGCCGTGGCATCACTCTGCGGGTTTACACCCGAGCTAACAGGCGCCTCGTCTAGCGGGAAGGCTCGTGCCACGCCGCCCGTTCCTGGAGCACGTGCTTCAACAAATCCGCCCGGTCCGTCACGATCCCGTCCACTCCGAGGTCTAACAGCCTGTTCATTTCGGCTGCTTCATTGATGGTCCAGACGTGAACCTGCAATCCGTGCCGGTGCGCCCGCCGAATAAGCGCGGGAGTCACCACCGGTACCGGGCCCCGGCGGACAGGGACCTGCAGGGCGTGGACTCCCCGCATGACCCTCCTGAGCAGCCACGTTGGCAGAAACCCTCCCAGCAGCACAAAAACGGCGCTCGTCACCGTTCCTGCCGATGCTGCCACCGGTCTGCTGAGGAGCTTGAGCACAGCCCGCCTCCGCAGGTCAGAGAAGCTGGTAATCAGGACGCGGTTATGCACCCCATGGCGCTCGATGGCCGCGGCAACGCTTGGCACCGAGTTCCAGTCCTTGACATCCAGGTTCAGTCTGACACCGGGGAATTCACTGACCAGCTCGTCAAAAAGCGGGATGGCCTCCACTCCGCCAATCTTCGCGGCAGCCACCTCTGCTGCGCTCAGACGGGAAATGCGGCCTTTCATGTCGGTGATGCGGTCCAGTTGGTCGTCGTGGAAGACGAGCAGCACGCCGTCGGCCGTAGTGTGGACGTCTGTCTCCAGATAGCGGTAGCCGAGGCCCACTGCAGCACGGAAAGCCGCCATGGAATTTTCAAGCCCTTCACGGGAAAATCCGCGGTGAGCCATGGCTATGGGCACGGGGGCGCCCGCGTCATTTACTGACGTCAGGAACGGCTGCGGCTCACTCACTCCTGAAGCGTAACCCGAAGCCGTGTGGCATCAACTGTTGGGCAGGATCTCCACACCGTCACTGCAGTGCACCAGCGTACGGCCGCGGCCGCCGTCGAGGTCCACCCAGACTGTGGTGTGGTCCCGGCTGACAGCGTCTACGAGGCCGCCCGTCTCAAAACCCGGGGCGCTACGGACGAGAACACGGTCTCCCTGCCGGAGGGCTTTCCAGTGCACGTCCGGTTCCACGTGGCGCAACGGCTGGTCTTCAACCCTGTTACTGCGGTACCTGGACATTTTCTTCCCGTCCTCTTCTTAAGGTGATCCTCTGTAATTGGAAGAGTAGGTGGCCAAAATGAACGTTGGTTGGCCGTTGGCTGGGAACCAGGTGGACAGTTGAGGACGCCTACGAAAGCGCCACACCAAGTTTCTGCAACTTGGCCTCGAGGATCTGCGCGACGCCGTCGTCGTCAAAATGCGGTGCCTGCTGACCTGCAGCGCGGATTGCGGCGGGATGCCCGCTCGCCATGGCATAGCCGTCGCCGGCCCACCGGAGCATCTCGATGTCGTTGGGCATGTCTCCGAAGGCAACGACGTCTGCTGCGTCTATGCCCAGAGAAGCGGCGTATTGAGCGAGGGTCACGGCTTTGTTGATGCCGGGAAACGCGATTTCCAGCATCGCGACCGTGGGCGCGGAATGGGTTACCGACGCCAGGTTCCCCACCGCCGGTGCCACCTCGGCCAGGAACTCATCGGCTGTTCCTTCCCGAATGACGGCGAGGAACTTAACCACCGCGTCATCTGTCGACAGCGTCGTGCGGAGCGGCGCAGGAGTGAACTGAGCCAGGAGTTCACTGGAATCATTCTCGATGAACCCCGGCTCCAGATGGAAACTGGTGAGAGTCTCAGCCGCGAAGAGCGCGGAGGGCCGCAATTCCTTGATGATCCGCCGCACCTCGAAGACCGCTTTGAGATCCAGGGTCCGGGCGGACACCAACCGGTCGGCTTCGAGGTCCCACACAACAGCACCATTGGAGCAGATGACCCTCCCGGTGTGCCCCAGCTGGTCCTGCAGCGGGTGCAGCCAACGCGGTGGTCTTCCAGTGACGAAGACCAGTTCGACGCCGGCAGCGCGGCAGGCGCGAAAGGCACGGATGGTGCGGTCGCTGATTTTTCCGTCGTGTCCCAGAATGGTTCCGTCAATGTCACTTGCTACGAGCCGCATGACGCAAGTCTACGTGGACCGATCTACCGCCGTTCGAACATGCCCGTCAGCCTCGCGCGACCCAGGGTATGGTCGGCAAGCTTGGACACTATCGAAGCAGCCGAATCATCCGAAGCAACATCCAGCTGTTCGCTGTCCAAAGCGTGCACCACCAGCAGATAGCGGTGAGGCCCGTGCCCCGGCGGTGGTGCGGCGCCTACAAACCCCGAAAAGCCGGCGTCGTTCTTAAGTTGGACAGCCCCCGACGGCAAAAGGGCATTGTCGCGGGATCCAGCACCGGCCGGGAGTGAGGTGGTGTCCGCAGGGAGGTTGGCAACTGCCCAATGCCAATATCCCCGGCCCGGCGCGTCGGGATCGAAGACGGTGACTACATAGCCTCTGGTTCCTTCGGGGGCACCTGACCAGCTGAGCTGAGGGGATTCGTCCTGTCCACCGGCTCCGAGTACTCCGCTGGTTTGAGCCGGTGGCAGAACCTGCCCGTCTTCGAAGGATTCGCTGGCTACCTGGAAGGATGCGATTCCGGATGCTTCTTCAAATGGATCAGGTACTGTCATGGCTGCCTTTCAGTGTCGGGGACAAGGGCGTGGTTGAGTTCAGCGCGGGTGGGCGGGTTGGCCCCTGCGCGGGAGACGGTTACGGCGGCGGCTGCGGCCGCATGCGAAAGGAGTTGGGCGAGGGTTTCCGCGGACATTGCACGCAGTTCTTTCCGGTTTTGCGCGCCGTCCAGTCCCAGATCCACCACTCCTGAGAGCAGGGCCGCCATGAACGAATCACCTGCGCCCACCGTGTCGGCGACGTCAACTGCAGGTGTGACTGCTTCAGCTTCGCCCGCGGCAGTGATTCCCCAGGCGTTGGCTGCGCCTCGGGTCACCACCACCATGGCTGGGCCTTCGGATCCGCCGAGGGCAAGCCAGCGGCGGGCCGAGTCCAGTATGTCTTCCCCCGGGTAGAGCCATTCGAGGTCCTCATCTGAGGCCTTAACTATGTCCGCAAGGGATACAAATTTCTCTGCCTGCCTCCCGGCATAGCCTGCATCGGCAACGATGCTCGGCCGGCAGTTGGGATCGAAACTGATGGTGGCGGAAGGGTGTGCGTGTTCGACGGCGGCCAGCACTTCCGCCGCGCCGGGCGCCAGCATCGTGGCAATGGATCCGGTATGCAGCAGTGTTGTTCCCTGCAGCACGAACGGTAGCCGGTCAACGAGGCCAGGGAGCTCCCAGGCGAGGTCGAACGTATAGGTGGCGGCGCCGTCGTCGTCGATCAGTGCAGTGGCCACGCTGGTAGGCAGAGAGTCAGGACCCCGGGGCACCATCACCGAGCTGGACCTGAGGTGCGCCGCCACAGAATCGCCATACGCATCCCGCCCGTAGCGGCCGATGAACTGAACCGGGTGGCCGAGCCGAGCCAGCCCGACCGCCACATTCAGCGGGCTTCCGCCCACGTGGGCTTCAATTCCCGTTGGACGTTGCACAACGTCAACCAGGCCCTCGCCGATTACTGTGAGCATGCTCCCTACTTTGCCAGAGAATGCCCCATTCTGGCTCCCTTCCGCCCGGCCCGGAAATCGCAGTGATTCAGGAGTGCTGGTCCTTGGCGTAGACATCGGGGATGCCGTCGTTGTCCGCATCCACCTTTTCCTCTTCCTCTTCCAGACGGTAGACGCGGTTCCTGGCGCGCAGCACCACTGTGGCCAGGACCGAGGCCAGCAGGGAAGCTGCCAGGATTCCCACCTTGGCGTGATCGTCCTGAACTGTTCCATGCCCAAAGCTCAACTCGGCAACGAGGAGGGACACGGTGAAGCCGATCCCGGCCAGCAACGAGATTCCGAAGACATCGATCCATTTGAATGAGGTGTCGAGGGCAGCTTTGCTCGTTTTAGTCAGGACCCAGGTGGTGCCCATAATGCCGATCGGCTTTCCCAGCACCAGCGCGGCAATGATACCGACGGCGACCGGATCAGCCAGTGCCGACCGGAGTCCTTCCCAGCTGCCCACGGCCACGCCGGCGGAGAAGAAGGCAAAAATGGGCACGGCGATGCCGGCAGAAATCGGCCGGAAACGGTGTTCAAACACTTCGGACAGTCCGGGGCCGGCTGTGGGACCGCCACTGGCCTGTGAGCGCAGCACCGGGATGGCGAACCCCAGGAGCACACCGGCGACAGTGGCATGGATTCCCGAAGCGTGCACCAGCCCCCAGACGACGATCCCCAGCGGCAGCAGGATGAGCCAGGCAGCCCACACCCGGGTCCCGAAGAACCGGCGGTACTTCTGTGCCAGGAGCGTGTACAGGCCCAGTGGGATCAGCGCGAGCAGCAGGGGCACCGGCTGGATGTTTTCGGAGTAGAAGAGGGCAATGATAGTGATGGCAATCAGATCATCAACAACGGCCAGTGTCAGGAGAAAGATCCGAAGCGCACTGGGAAGGTGCGATCCGATAATGGCCAGGACCGCGACTGCGAAAGCTATGTCCGTAGCCGTCGGGATAGCCCAGCCTCGAAGGGATTCAGGGCTGGTGAAGTTAATTACCGCGTAAATGACTGCCGGTACGACAACACCACCCGCTGCTGCAGCGACCGGAACCACGGATTTATTGAATTGCCTCAGGTCTCCCGCAACGAATTCGCGTTTGAGCTCGAGTCCCACAAGGAAAAAGAAAACGGCAAGGAGCCCGTCCGCGGCCCAGGCTCCGAGGCTGAGGTCCAGGTGCCATGGCTCGTAGCCGATTTTGAAGTCCCGCAAGGCGAAGTAGCTGTCTGATGCGGGAGAGTTTGCCCAGACCAAGGCGATGATGGCGGCGGCAACCAACAGCGCCCCACCAACGGTTTCCTTGCGGAGGATCTCACCGATGCGCAGGGACTCGGCGTAGCTTCCGCGTCCGAAGATGGTGATACGCGGGGGAATCGGTGCAGGCTTCTGGCTCATCTGGGTCCTCAAGGTAGCGTCGACAAAGTCACGCCGACCAGACTTCCCGGCACACCTGTCATCCAGTTTAGGGGAAGGATGAGTCCCGACGGATGCCCTGCCGCGTCATTACGTCGGTGCTAAGCAGAGCCGCCCTAAGTTCAGACCGGCCCACTCCCATTTTTAGCCCAGCAGGCCTTGGACGAGTTCCCGGCATTTGCGGTATGACGGCGCCTTCGGATCAATCAACGCAAAGTGGTCTCCCGGCAGCTTGAGCAGCTGAACGGGTGCACCGGCAGCCCGGGCAGCAACTGCGTAGGCCTCGGACTGGCTCAGGGGAACGGTGTCGTCGTCAAGGCCGTGGACCGCGTAAACAGGAACTGTCAGGGGGACTGTGCTCATCGGATCCACGTACATGTGGCGCTTGGGATACTTCCGGGCCGGCCCGCCAAGGAAATTGCTGACCGCGCCGTTACTGAGGTCCAGCTTTTCTGCGTCCGCAAGGTTGAGGAGGCCGGATTGGCTGACAACGCCTGTGAGGTGGACGGCGCCATTGCCGTTCTTGCGGACCAGCTGGCGGTCGGCCTCAGGCGCGGGCAGAGTTCCGAGCTTGTCACGGCCTGCTGCCCACACAGCAAGGTGGCCTCCTGCTGAATGTCCCAGGGCAACGACGTTGCGAAGATCAAGGTCGTGTTCTTCAGCAAGGTCCCTCAGCTTGTCGATGCCGGCCAGGACATCCTCAAAGGTGTTGGGCCAGCCCCCGCCGTTTCCGGCCCGCCTGTACTCCAGGTTCCATGCCGCCATACCGTGCATCGCAAGATCCCGAGCCAGTGGTTCGCCCAGTTCAGCACCGTATTGGGAACGCCAGTATCCGCCGTGGATGACCACAACAACGCCTTTGGGCGTTTGTTTGCCATTGGCTTCCGGCAGGAAAAGTTCGCCCCATTGACTGGGATCTGCACCGTACTGGTACTTGTGCCGCTTCACTGCATCCTCCTCGGGGCGTGTTCTACAGAAGGCGGACAATGCCCCAACTGTCCGCCTACTGCTGCGACGCCTGGTCTCGACGATGCACATCAGCTAGATCCGAGCCTACCTTGGCCTTCGGCTTGCGAACCCGATTTGGCATGGTCGGCGTACCCGATTTCGGATGCCGGCTTCACCGGGGGCGGGGTGTCAGTGCCATCGTGTCGCACCCCCACCGTAAGCTGACCTTATGGCAACCAATTGGGACCTTCTCGATACTGCCCAAAAGCAGGCTGTGCGGGAGAATGTTGAGCTTTATGAGCGGGTGCGCCCCGCCCTGAAGCTCGTCACACGCGAGGTCCTGCTGACCCTGCGGGGCATGCTCAAGGACACCGAAGTCACGCCGTTGTTTGTTACCGGCCGCACCAAAACCGTGGAGTCCTTCCGGGAGAAGATTTCCCGGACGGAGGAGCCACTGGAGCCCGGAGGCCCCCCGGTCCTGAAGTTCCCGGATCCCTTCCGCACCCTTAACGACATGGTGGGAGTCCGTGTCATTACCAAGCTTCCGGCTGAGAACGCAGTGGTGGCTAACCTCATCAAACGCCAGCGCCAGCTTTTCGACTGCCGCGGCGACAGGGAAAAGGACATCGGATCCATTGAGTCAGGGACGTATGGGTACTCCAGCCGCCACTTAATCCTGCGAACCATCCAGAATGAGGCTGTGAAGGACTACCAGCAAGCTTTCAATCCGGACCTCCCCGCCAACGGCAGCTACTTCTTTGAGTGCCAGATCCGTACAGTCTTTGCGCACGCCTGGAGCGAGATCGAGCACGATATCCGCTTCAAAGCTGAAGATCCCCGTGCCTGGACCCCGCATTTCGACCGCCAGTTCACTGCAACGGCCGCCATGCTGGAAACGGTGGAAGGCGCTTTCGCTGATCTGCACGAGCGCTATGAGGAGGTCCGCAGCTTCTGGGATACCGAAGGCGAAGGCGCGGCCCCGCTCACACCCAACCGCATCCGGGACGTCTGGCGGACGCTGCTGCCCCACGTTGACCGCAAGGTCGACGACGATTGGGGCTGGGCAGCTGAGCTGATGGCCGCCCATAGCCTGAACCAGACAGTCCAGTTGGCTGAGCTGCTCAGCGCCAACCGGATCACTGAGGTCCGCCGGGCCCTTGACCACCGGTATTCGCCGGGACCGGACAGGCTGCTGGATGACCTCTTGCTCTGGCAATACGGCACCAAGCACATTGACCTCACCGCTGAATCGCCCGACGCGGTGCCCCACCCGCGGCGGGACAGCCTCCAGCGGAGGCTGAAGCAAATCGAGCGGTATCGCCTGACGCAATAGCAGTTTCCGCTGCTCATCCGGTGCTGCCGTCAGCGGTTCCCGGTAAACTCCGGCAAAAGGGTCGTTACAGGGGCGTCGGGTAGTGGGATACTGGGGCTTCACAGGCTCGTTCAGCAGGGGGAAGAAGAGCATGGTCCTCGATACAGCAACCCTCAGGGTCGCTTTCGCCGTGATGGCCTTGGTTCTTGGTCTCCTTTTCTACTTCTCCGTTTACCGCAGCACCCGCTCGGCCTACAGCGCCTGGTGGTGCTTCGCTCTCATAATGTTTCTTGCCGGATCCGCATCTTTGCTCCTGGAAGGAACGCCCCTTCAATGGCTGGCCATTCCGGCAGGTCACGGCCTGTTGGTCGCCGGTGCCTCCAGCGTGTGGGCCGCTGCCCGCTCTCTACGCACATCCATGCCCCGTCCCTGGCTTCTGCTGGCGGGGCCGGTGATAACGGCTTTCGCCTCGTGCCTGGAGAATCCGGCAGGCAACACCTGGTCAGGAGGCGCGGTTTTCCTCGCCTCCATGAGCGTCGTTATTGGATTGGCTGCGCACGAGCTCTGGCACCTCGAGCCTGGTTATTCCAAGATTCGCATGCCCATGGCCATGGCGGCCGGCTCGCTGTCCCTGTTCTATTTCCTGCGGCTGATCGTGTATCTGGTCGAAGGCCCCTACGGCCCCAATTTCCAGGCATATTTCGGGTCCGCCCTCACCACCTGCATCACCATGGTGCTCCTGGTGGTGGCCTCCTTCAGCATGGCGGCGCTCAGCACTGAGCAGCAGACCCGGGCCTTGCGTACATTCGCGACACGGGACGGACTGACCGGGCTGCTTAACCGCGGCGGCTTTCTCGATCTGGCAGAGGCAGAACTCCTCAGGCTTCAGCGCACGCGGGCGCCCGGAACCCTTCTGCTTGCGGATCTGGACCACTTCAAAGCCATCAATGACACTCATGGTCACGCGGCCGGGGATCGTGCGTTGCAAGCATTCGCCAAAGCATGCACGCAGACGGTCCGGTCTTCCGATCTCGTCGCACGGTACGGAGGCGAGGAGTTCGTCCTGCTGCTTCCGGGCGTCAGTCCTTACCGGGGCGAGAGCGTGGCTACAGATATCAGCCGCCGCATGGATGCTGCCTCCGCCGACCTCGGTATTCAAATGCCCACCGTCAGCTACGGCTTGGCGGCCGTGGACGATGACACAGAAGGCCTGGAGGAACTGATTGCAGCGGCAGATGCAGCTCTCTACCGCGCAAAATCACTGGGCCGGAACCGCACTGTCCGCTACGCCCGTTCCACCAAACCAGGGCCCCGAGAACCGGACCCCTCCCGGCCAGAACGCTGAATCCGCTAGCGCTTGCCCTTCTTTCGCGATCCACGGCCGCGGCCCTTGTCAGGATTCGGGGCGTAGCGCTGCGCTACGGCTGGTTTCTTGGCTCCGCCCGTTCCCCTGCGGTCAGGCTTAGGGGCTTTTTTGGGCTTCTCCTGGTTCGCCGATGGCTGCCGGGAACTCTGGGCAGTACGTCCCCGAACGATCCCGATGAACTCCTCGATCACCTCGTCGGTTGCATCGGCGGACCAGGCGAGAGCGATCTCTGTGCCTGGCACCCCGGTCAGGCGCCGGGCCACCGTGTCCTTAACATTGAAGTGTCGCGCCACAGACATCGGAAGGATCAGCAGGCCTGCGCCGGACGCCACCACCTGGAGGGCACTCTCTGCTCCTCCGAGTTCAGCAGGGTCCAGAAAGGTTTCTTCTGCCAAGTCGTCGAACGCGACCTCCTCGAAGACCGAGATTTCATGGCCCTTTGGCGCAACCACAACCGGCTGTTCCTCATAAAGGGGAATAACACTGAGTCCCTCGCGCTCCACGGGGAGCCGGACGAAGCTGAGATCAGCAGCACCGTTCCACAACACCGCAAGCTGCTCGCCGTCGTCGGACATAAAGGACTGCAACGGCACGTCCGGCATCCGCTCCTCCCAACGTCGGATCCATTTCCCAGGCGTTACCCCAGCAACGTATGCAAATCTCAGCTCGCGGCGGCCCGCATCTGGTTCCCCGCTTGACGTTTCCGTCGAATCCGGACGAGAAGGGGGAAGGGGATGCTCGGGAGCTTGGGGCATTTCATTGTCTGCTGGCACAGCTTCACAGTACCGTCAGCCGTTCATCAGAGTCAGCCGTTCACCGCGCAGTAACGCTATGGTGCCGGAACGGCGCCTGCTCTGGTGCGGTGAGCGCGCCCGTACAGATACCCTTGAAGCATGACCTCTGCAAACTCCCAGTCCATGAAGCCGGCCACCGTTGCCAAGAAACTCGGCATCTATCTGCCCGCGACACCACAGGAGTTCCAGGATTCAGTCATCACCCGCGCTGACTTCGCCGAGCTCCAGGCCAATCCGCCGGAGTGGCTTGTCGAGTTGCGCCGTAACGGCCCCCACCCCCGCCCGGTGGTGGCGCAGAAACTGAACGTCTCCATCAGCGGCCTCGCCCGTGGCGGAGTTGAAGAAGCGCTGACGACGGCGGAAATCACCGCGCTGCTGCAGGCACCCCCTGCTTGGCTGGTAAGTGAGCGGTCCACTCACGCCGCCGTCCGGGCTGAGGCGCAGCGCGTCAAGGATGAGGCCGCGAAGAAGGAAGCCAAAAAGGCCCGCCAGGGCTGAACCGCCCAGAAGGGGCCTAGCTGAGGCATGTAGTGGTGGCGCATACTGAAATCAAACGGCGCTCGATCTTCCTGCGGCACTCTTGGAGGGCGGCGCCAAGCGGGTAATAGCGCTGGAGGTGGTCCGATGCCCGCCATGCCTGATGCCATACTGATGGCGCCTGCCGAAATCGCCCTTTGGGCCGCTGTGCTGGTGCTTGCTATCGCCGGCACCGTTCATGTTCTCTACCGGAGCGTCAGGCGAGATCCTGCAACTTCCGCTGGGGGCCTGCTTTCCCGCCCCGGGCCTGCGGCGCCCAACCCCAGGGATAATAGCCCTGCAAATAACGATCAATCCGGCAGGAGCGAGCCGGACGCGCTGTTCTGGAACGTGTTCACCGGACTCGTGGTAATCGTACCGGCCGTGCTGGTTCCGGCCGTGTTGTCGCCAGTGGTGGGACTGTTGCTGTTTATCCTCGGGACTGCCGCAGCTCTGCTGACTCTCACGGGGAGCCGCAGGTTGGACCTGCGTCAGAAAAGCAAGCCGGAGAACCGCCCCGCATGGGCCGACGCTGCGACACGCCACGATGCCGTTCTCAGGCAGTGGAGCCGCTACGAACTTGACCCGGGAAGAGCCATCGACTTTCCTGGCATGAGCGATGTTCGTGTCCCCCAAACGGCCGAGTTCTTCCGTGCCATGAAGGAAGCCCAACGTTGCCGGCTGGCCCCCGATACCGACTATGCACGTGCCGTGGAGCGGCTCGAGAAGGCCCTAAAGGCTGCCGAAAAAGCGTCGGGACCTCTCAGCATCGGCTCATAACTCTTAATTATTGTTCAACAATGCCTTGCGCAGATTGTTGAACAGTCTGTAGTGTTGCCCGTGACATCCCATTGTGACTCCGGTCACCGCACCCTTTGGACGGACCCCGTGGAAAGCACAGCAACACTCCCAAGCAAAACGAAAGCCGGCAGGCGGTCGGCTCTCCTGGGTGCCATGTTCCTCATGGCCACCAGCGCAATCGGTCCTGGCTTCATCACCCAGACCGCGGCGTTCACAGTGCAGCTGGGGGCTGCCTTCGCCTTCGCCATCCTCGTATCAATCCTCGTGGACATCGCGGTGCAGACCAACGTCTGGCGTGTGATCGGCGTTTCGGGGCTGCGGGCCCAGGAACTCGGCAACAAGGTTCTGCCGGGTGTGGGTTGGTTCCTCGCCGGCCTCGTGTTCCTGGGCGGCCTGGTTTTCAACATCGGCAATATCGCAGGTACCGGTCTGGGCACCAACGCCATGATGGGATTGGATCCCAAGCTCGGCGGCGCTATCTCCGCTGTTATCGCAATCCTGATCTTCCTCAGTAAGAAGGCAGGCCTGGCACTCGACAAAATTGTGGTGATCCTCGGCGCCGTCATGATCCTCATGACGCTCTACGTGGCCATCGTCTCCGCCCCTCCCCTGGGTGAAGCCCTCCGGAACACGGTGATGCCAGAGAAGGTGGACTTCCTGGTGATCACCACGCTCATCGGTGGAACCATCGGCGGCTACATCACCTACGCTGGCGCCCACAGAATGCTGGATTCCGGCGCCACCGGTGTGGAGCACGTCAAGGAGATCACCCAAAGCTCCATCCTGGGCATCATGGTGACCTGCGTGATGCGCATCCTGTTGTTCCTCGCCATTTTCGGAGTCGTTGCTGGTGGCGTGGCATTGGCCAACAACAACCTTGCCGCCTCGGCTTTCGAAGCTGCCGCCGGTCAGATCGGCCTGCGCATGTTCGGGGTGATCCTCTGGGCAGCCTCCATCACCTCAGTGATCGGCGCTGCCTACACCTCGGTTTCGTTCGTCACCAAGTCCTCAACAAAGGAACGCACACGCAACCTCATCACCGTTGGCTTCATCGCCTTCTGTGCTGTCGCCTACCTCCTGATCGGACAGGCCCCGCAGCAGCTCCTCATCTTCGCCGGTGCCTTCAACGGCCTTATCCTCCCAGTGGGCTTCGCCCTCCTGCTGTGGGTGGCCTGGCGTCGCCGAGACCTTCTGCACGGCTATGTCTATCCCAAGTGGCTGCTCATCATCGGTGCTCTCGCCTGGCTGCTGACCCTGTTCCTCGGCTGGAACTCGCTGGCCGGCCTCGCGAAGCTCTGGGTATAGGAGAAACCGTGACTGTCTCAACGAACTCCCCTGCCGGCGCCGTACTTCCCGAGAATCCGGCAGCCCTGCTGCCTTCAGAGGCCCGCGCGCTCTTCCGGTCAGGCCTTGTCACCCCGACTTCCGGATGGAGCTCGGGGTTTGCCCAGGCGAACCTGATTATTGTGCCGAAGGCACAGGCTTTCGATGTCCTGCTCTTCGCACAACGAAACCCGAAGCCGTGCCCGATACTGGGAGTGCTCGACGCCGGTGAGACGTCAGGCGCGCTGCTGGCCGGGGGCGACGTGCGGACCGACGTCGCACTGTATGTGGTGTACGAGGACGGGGTGAAAGTTGATGAGCCGACAGACATCCTCGGGCACTGGCGCGATGATCTGGTGACCTTCATTGTGGGGTGCAGTTTTACCTTTGAAGCCGCCCTCCAGGAGAACGGGATACGGGTGGCCCATATCGACCAAGGCGTGAACGTCCCGATGTACAGGACCACTGTGCGCTGTGAACCTGCAGGTGCCTTGGCTGGCCCTTTGGTGGTTTCCATGCGCCCCATCCCGGCTTCGCAGGTTGCCGACGCCGTCCGGATCACGTCACGCTATCCCGCTGTTCACGGCGCCCCCGTGCATGTGGGAAATCCTGCGGACCTGGGCATCGCCGACCTTGCCCGTCCGGACTTTGGCGATGCCGTGGAAATCCCTGCCAACCATGTTCCGGTCTTCTGGGCTTGCGGCGTAACCCCCCAGGCTGCCGTGATGGAGTCGAGGCCCGCCCTTGCGATCGGGCATGCCCCCGGACACATGCTGATTACAGATGCCAGGGACAGCAGCTACCTGGTGCCCTAGCTCATCGGTTGCACAGCGTCGCGGGTCCGTTTCCGGATCCGCGGCGCTTTTGAGCGTCCGGGTTTGCACGTTCCTGGCGGTCAGGGCTGTGCGCTCAAGGCTGTGCGGCGCCAATATGGGCTAGCAACTCATCCTCAGCGGAGTCGAGGTAGCGCCGAAGCTCCGCGGCCGCTTCCTCCCGCTGGCCTGAACGGATCTGCGCAACAAGAGCAGCGTTGCGCTCCACATAGTGGCTGTGAAAATCCGGGGTCGTGGCCATGGCATGGAATACCAAGCGCATTTCAGCCAGGACCTTTTCCATCAGCTCATCCAACGAAACGCTGCCCGAAAGTGAGACGAGGGCTTTGTGCAGTTCCTGGTTGGCGTTTGCCATGCCCTGGATTGACCCTGCAGCCAACGCCTCGCGCGCCTGCGAGATGATGGCATCGAGCCGGTCCAGCGTACCGTCAGGGATCTCCCCCCAAAGCACGGCAGCCGGCTCAATCATCCGCCGCACGCGGTAAATCTCCCGAACATCTTCCACCCCCGGAGCTGCCACGTACACTCCACGGTTGGGGATGCGCTGGACAACGGACTCGCCTGCCAAGACGGTGAAGGCCTCCCGCAGTGTGTTCCGGGAAACCCCAAGGGCCTCCGAGAGCTTCTGCTCCGACAGCTTGGTTCCCGGCGGGAGCTGCCCGGCGGAGATCCGCGCGCGCAGAACAGCAGCAACCCAAGCGCCTGTATGGGCGTGGGTGGCGTGACCGCTATCAGCGATCCCTTGGAGTGCAGCGTTCATGGGCATGGTCCCAATGTACCTAATCAGCGAGGGATCCCACTCTTCGCCCGGAGAATGCGGCGTCGCCAGAGCAGGAGGATCTTCCCTACGACATAAAAAGGCGTCACAAAATACAAAACGAGCAGGCTTATGAAATCACGCCAAGATAAATTAAAAGGAAAACCCGCGGCTGGCGTCTTTATCCACCATCAGAGAATTTCCGGAGGCAGGCGGTTACCGGCCATGGACCTCTATTTTCGACAGGTCGCACCTTCGAGGTTGCGAACTCACCTGCATCGTGGCGCACCACTCGTCAGTCGTCAAGTATCTGTGCTCAGCGGCTTTCCCCCGAATGCCTGCAGTTTTAGGACATCTTTCCAGCCCCACGTGGGCGTCATAAACGACAATACCGTACCGATAGTTTAATAACAAAAGGTTTGTTCAGCGGGTTTATTAATCCCACAGTAATGGGAATATTGCGGACTTGACAATCGAATGGCTACCCCTAACTATTTACGGTGGGGGAAGCATCAAGAGCACACGTGCATCTGCGCGACCCGTACAACACGCGGGTCAAAGTCTGGCCCCGAACGATCTACAGGGGGTAGACCGTTGTATAAAAGACGCCCAAATACCCATCCGGCAAAACCAAAAACAAGGCCAGTCAGTGCTGTCAGACGAGGCGTAGGTTTACTTGCCAGCGGTGCAATGATCGCAGGAATATTTACAGTGGGGGGCATCGGCCTTAGCGTGCCGACGCCTGCGGTTGCAGCCCCACCGCTCGCATGCGAGTCCGTCTATTCCATCCAGGGCGCGTCTCCGCGCAATTTGTGGGTGGTGGACACAGACACGGGCACCCAGACCAGTGTGGGCACATTCGACATCCCGGCTTCAACGACGAGTCTCAACGGCCTCGGGATTGCCGCTGATGGAAGTGCCGCCTTCGGTGTTCTTCCCACTGCTGATGCGGGCCGAACAATCTACCGCCTTGACCGGGCGACGGACACCACCACCGCTCTCGGCGCCGGTGAGGTAGATACCCCTATCACGCATGGTGCAATCAACCCCGACACCGGGTTCTACTACTACGGCGGATTCAGGGCAGGCATCCTTGAGATTTACGGATTCAACACAGTCACCAACACGTCGATCGGCCTCGTAGCCAGCGGAACAATTCCCAATGCCGGCGGCAGCGGCGACTGGGCTTTCGACCGGCAGGGCCGTCTTTACGTCATCGGTGGTGGAAACGCCGAGAGCGTCCTTACTGTTATCGACCAGCAGCTACCGACGTCCCCGGGCGCGCCCATCACAGTCACCGGCACCCAGATCGTTTCCATCGTGACCACGCAGACAATAAACGGTATCGCTTTTGGCGGCGACGGAATGCTTTATCTGGGCAGCGGCACCAACCTGCGCCAGGTAGACCCCGTGACCGGCGCAGTGATCAGCACCCAGCCCTTCTCGCAAACCGGATCAGTGGATCTCGCTTCCTGCGCCACTCCCAACACCATCTCGGTGCAAAAGGATTTTCCGGCAGGTCGCGTTGCTCCAACCGACCAGGTGACCGTGGCCCTGAGCGGCGGAGGGCTGCCTGCGGGCATTGACGGCACTACCGCAGGCTCCGACCCAGGACTCCAGGATGAGCCAGCTGAGATCGCCGGCCCGGTCTTTGGCCGCGCAGGCAACACCTACACCATTTCCGAAAGCGGGGCAGGCAGTGCTCCGAGCGGCCCGACGGCTTACGGATACGCCTCAAGCTGGACCTGTATCAACGACAACACTGGCGGCACGATCGCCAGCGGGACAGGTACCAGCGGTGAATTCATCATGCCGGATGCCGGTGCAGCAGGCGTAGCCATAGTCTGCACGTTCACCAATGCCGCGCAGGTGACCGGCGTTACGTTGGATAAGCAAGCCGGCGCAGCGACAGGCAATACTGCCGGTTCCACCGTGACGTACACCTTCGATGTGACCAACACCGGCACAGTGCCACTGGAGGCAGTGACGGTAACCGATCCCTTGGTTGGCACAGTGACGTGTCCCCCGGGCCCGTTGGCAGTTGGCGCAACAACCACCTGCACAGCCGAGCCTTACACGCTCACACAAAACGACGTCAATGCCGGTGAGGTAGTGAACGATGCGACCGCTACCGGGACCGTCGCCGGGCTACCCCCCGCGACGGACGAGGACACCACTACCACTGTGATCGAGCAGGATCCGTCCCTTTTACTGGATAAGCAAGCAGGGACACCCACGGACGTCAACAACTCCGGAATCACCGACGCAGGCGACACTATCCAGTACACATTCAACGTCACCAACGACGGAAATCTCCCGCTCACAGACCTGGCCATTGCCGATAACCTTCTGTCGGGCCAAAACCCGGCGATTGCAGTTACCTGCCTGGAAACCACTCTGGCGCCAGGAGCTTCCACCATCTGCACCGCAGGTCAGCTGTACACGGTTACGGCAGCCGATGAAGCGGCCGGTGAAGTGGTGAACACGGCCACGGCAAACGGCGTCGGCCCGGACAATGCTCCTGTTGCATCGGACCCCGACAGTACCCGCACAGTGGTGACGGCGCAGCAGAACCTGTTGACGCTCGAAAAGACTGCCGGGGAACCCGTGGACGTCAATGACTCGGGAATCACCGACGCCGGAGACACCATCCAGTACTCCTTCCGGGCCAGCAATAACGGAAATGTCGCTGTGACTGACCTGGTTATCGACGACGGCCTGCTCAGCGGACTCAATCCGCCAATTACTGTGAGCTGTGAACAGACCACACTGGCTCCTGGCCAGTCCACAGAATGTGCCGCAAACGCTGTATATGTAGTCACCGAAGCTGACGAGGCTAACGGATCCGTGGACAACTCCGCCACCGCTGAGGGTATTGACCCTGACCGCGACCCCGTTGTATCCGACCCCGATGTGACCACCACAGAGGTCATCGTCCCGCAGCCCGCGCTGAGCATCGAGAAGACCGCCGGGGCACCCGCGGACCTGAACAGTTCAGGGATTACTGACGCTGGAGACACCATCCAGTACACGTTCACCGTCACCAACTCAGGGAACGTGACAGTCCACGACGCCGCCGTCAACGATCCTTTGATCGGCAGCGTCACCTGCACCAGCACAACCCTGATCGCAGGGGCATCCACCGATTGTGCCGCAGACGAACTGTACGTGGTGACAGAAGACGACGAGGCCGCCGGTTCCGTTGATAATTCCGCCACTGCGACCGGCATTGACCCAGACGACGCTCGGGTGGACTCGGAAGAGGACACCACATCCACACCGGTCACCGTGCCGGCACCGGCCCTGTCTATCGAAAAGGCTGCCGGAGCACCCGTGGACGTCAACAACTCCGGAATCACCGACGCGGGTGACACCATTCAGTACACCTTCGCTGTGACGAACACCGGAAACGTCCCAGTCCACGACGTCGCCGTTAACGATCCGATGGTTGGCGATGTCACCTGTACGGTCACGCCCGCCGTGCCCGCTGGTGACCCCATCACTTTGGCTGTCGGACAGTCGGCAACATGTGCTGCGGACGCAGTCTATGTTGTGACTGAAGCCAACGAGGTATCCGGTTCCGTGGATAACACCGCCACCAGCACCGGTACCGATCCCGATGGCGGCACTGTGACTTCCGTACCTGATACCACTACCACTGAAGTAACGCTGCCGAATCCCTCCCTGGTGATTGAAAAGACCGCCGGTAACCCGACGGATGTCAACAACTCCGGGATCACCGATGCCGGTGACACCATCCAGTACACCTTCCGGGTCACTAATGATGGGAATGTTCCGGTCGGCTCCATAGCCGTGGTGGACCCTCTCGTCGGAACAGTGCTTTGCGGCGTGACCGCCCTGGCTCCGACGGCCTTCACCGACTGTTCAGCGGAAACGCTGTACACCATCACTGCGGAAGATGAGACGGCGAACGTCGTGGCCAATACGGCGCGGGCAACGGGAACCGATCCGGATGATGTTGAGGTGGAGTCGGATCCCGATTCAACCAACACGCCTGTAACCGAACAGGCACCGGTGCTGACGCTGGAGAAAACAGCAGGGGAACCTGTCGACGTCAACAGCAACGATTCGGTTGATGCCGGCGACACAATCCAGTTCACATTCCTGGTGACCAACGACGGCAACGTTCCAGTCCGCGAGATCGAGGTCAACGATCCCATTGCGGGCAGTGTTACCTGTGAGGAGCTTCAGCTCGCAGTGGGCCAGTCAACCGACTGCTCGGCCGATGAGCTGTACGTGATCACACAAGCCGATGTGGATGCTGGTCGGGTTGTAAACGTTGCCACGGGAGAGGGAATCGACCCCGACGACGAGCCCACAGTCTCAAACGAGGACTCAACCACAACGGCAATTGCACGCTCCGCGGAACTGCTGATCGAAAAGAATGCAGAACTGATTGACGGCGACAGCGACCAGTTGGCCGATGTGGACGAGGCTATCCAGTACAGCTTCACAGTCACCAACACGGGCAAGGTAACCATCACGGATGTCCGGGTCGATGATCCCAAGGCCGGTAGCGTGACCTGCTCCGAAACTGTCCTTGCACCGGGAGCATCTACAACGTGCTCGGCAGATGAGCGGTACGTAGTGACCCAGGCCGACGTCGATGCGGGATCTATCGACAACGTGGCCACCGCAGCCGGAACACCTCCGGCTGGTATGGAACCGGTGGTTTCCGTCCCGGACACCACCTCCACCCAGGCCCACGTGACTCAGGATCTCAAGCTTGAGAAGGACAATGCACTGAGTGACGGCGATGGCGACGGCGTGGCCGACGCAGGGGAAGTCATCAAGTACACCTTCACGGCTACCAACACGGGAACAGTCACTCTGAATGATCTTCAGATTGATGATCCCCGGCTGACGGCCGCGGGGGTAACCGTCTCCTGCCCCGCCACCACAGTGGCCCCTGGTAAGTCTGTTATCTGCACTGCCGACTACACCGTGCAGGCCGCTGATGTTGCATCCGGCAATCCCATCGAGAATGTGGCCAGCGCCAAGGCCCTCGGTCTTGGTGGGGTAGCACTCTCACCGGAGGACGCAACCGAAACGCCCGTCACCAAGAAGGATGCCGGCGCTCCGCTGGCAAACACGGGGGGTTCGCTCGCTAACACCGGTGGCGTTGCCTTCATCGCAGCCGGCGTGGCTGGTGTGCTCCTGCTTGGAGGACTGGCCCTGACCGTGGTGTCCCGCCGCCGCAAGGCGTAGTGGAGTGCGGGTGCTACGGCCTTGGTCGTAGCACCCGTCCAAACACTCACACGAAAAGGCACCACAAGAACTGCCACCCAAGGCTTCCGGATCCGCTCCGGGAACACCAAAGCGGCGATTGGATCATGTCCCCCCGGATAGCCCCAGTCGCCGCTTTCGTGTGTCTGCGCCGAGTGACCATGCAGGCAAGTCGTCAAACAAAACGCTTGCAGGATAGTAAGGATGCTGATTAACTCATGACATGGGCCGATACCCGTCGGCATTGCCATAATGAAAGGGAAGTGCAGTCATGGGAATTCTCGGATTTCTCCTGCTCGGTCTCATTGCTGGAGCAATTGCTAAAGCCATCCTTCCGGGCCGGCAAGGCGGAGGATGGGTCGTCACACTCGTTTTGGGTGTCGTCGGAGCAATACTCGGCGGATGGATCGGTTCGCTGATTTTTGGTGGAGGTCTTGGTGAGTTCTTTGATCTCCGGACTTGGCTGTTGGCCATTCTCGGCGCCGTCATAGTTCTCGCTATCTACGGTGCGGTTGCCGGCCGCAGAAGCCGCGTCTGACTCGGGGCCCACTGACCTAAGGAGCTTTCCTGGTCGGTGGGAATGCTCATACTGAAGGGCGGGCGAAAGCCCGCCCTTCAGTGCGTCAGCCGCCAGTCAGGGTGAGGCGCCCGCAGTAGCCCGCGCCTGACCTTCAAATTCACACGATCTTCGCGAGGACCTCGCCGCTTCCGACGGCGGTGCCCGCCTCCTGCGGGCCTCTCGCCAGAATCCCTGCACGGTGGGCAGCGACAGTGGTTTCCATTTTCATGGCCTCCAGAACGGCCACCGGCTGACCTGTTTTCACAGCATCACCAGTCTCCACCAGCCACTTCACCAGCGAGCCGGACATCGGCGAGGTGAGACTGGCGTCGTCGGCTCCTGGGGAGTCACCGGCGGAAGGACCTGCGCCGGCAAGCGCACCTGAACCACCGCCCCCGCTCAGGAGTGCCTCATAAAGCCGGGCGGGCAAACCAAGCTGCACTGCTTTGCCGTCCAGCTCCACCGTAATCGTGTTACGGGCTGCGTCCGGCGCGGTGCGGGCGATCTCGGGTGAGGCTGCGAGGGGTTGGGCGAACTCGTTCTCAATCCAGGTTGTGTGGACTCCCAAACGCTCTTCAGCGATGAAATCGGGATGACGCACCACGGCCCGGTGAAATGGCAACACAGTGGGCAACCCCTTGATCTGCATCTCATCGAGGGCGGCCCGTGCCCGGCGAAGTGCCTGGGGACGGTCCTCGCCATAAACGATCAGTTTTGCCATCAGCGAGTCGTAGTCGCCGGGTACCACCGATCCGGAACGGACCCCGGAATCAACGCGGATGCCAGGCCCTGTTGGTGGCTCGAAGATGTCCACGGTTCCCGGACCGGGCAGGAAGCCACGCGCGGGATCTTCAGCGTTAAGCCTGAATTCAAAAGCGTGTCCACGGGGTTCCGGGTCTTCGGTGAAAGGCAGGACACCGCCGGAAGCTATGCGGAATTGTTCGCGAACCAGGTCCACGCCCGAAGTTTCCTCCGTCACCGGATGCTCCACTTGAAGCCGGGTGTTCACCTCCAGGAAGGAGATGATGCCGTCCTTGCCCACGAGATACTCGACCGTTCCGGCACCGTGATAGTTGGCCTCCCGGCAAATTGCCTTGGCGGAGGCGTGGATCTGGGCGCGCTGCTCCGCCGTCAGGAACGGGGCAGGGGCCTCCTCCACCAGCTTCTGGTTGCGGCGTTGCAGGGAGCAGTCACGCGTCCCCAGCACCACCACGTTGCCGTGGACGTCCGCCAGGACCTGGGCCTCGACGTGCCGAGGCTGGTCGAGGAAACGCTCCACGAAGCACTCCCCCCGGCCAAACGCCACGGTGGATTCACGGACGGCGGACTCGAAGGCGTCTTCAATGTCCTCAAGGCGCCTTGCCACCTTCAGCCCTCGGCCGCCGCCGCCGAACGCCGCCTTGATAGCCACCGGGAGGCCGTATTCCTGGGCGAACGCGAGTACCTCGCCGGCGTTCGCCACCGGACCGTCGCTGCCGGGCACTAAGGGGGCGCCTGCCCGTACCGCGATGTCGCGGGCCGTTACTTTGTTGCCCAATTCGCGGATGGACTGCGGCGTGGGGCCAATCCAGGTCAGCCCCGCATCCATCACCGCCTGGGCGAAGTCGGCATTCTCGGAAAGGAACCCGTAACCAGGATGGACGGCGTCGGCCCCGGCGCGGCGTGCCACGCCGATCAGTTTGGCCATATCAAGGTATGTCTCGCCACCAGAGGACCCGCTCAGGGCATAGGCCTCGTCCGCCAACCGCACGTGGAGGGCATCGGCGTCGGGATCTGAATAAACGGCAACAGACTGCAGGCCGGCGTCGGAGCAGGCACGGGCAATTCGTACGGCAATCTCGCCGCGGTTGGCGATCAGGACCTTTTTCATGACGGGATTCCTTCGGAAATTACGGCGCTCAGGGCGGGTGCAGGGTGATGAAGCGGTACGGCTCGCACAAGGGGTTCCAGTGTGGAGGGGTCCACTGCGGTGAACCGGACCCGGTGGCCTGGCGGCAGCTGTGCCGCCGTCGGAAGGTCTTCGGGGACGACGACGGCGATCACCGGATAGCCGCCCGTCACAGGATGATCGGCGAGGAAAAGAACAGGGTTGCCGCTCGGCGGAACCTGGAGGGCGCCGGCCACGGCGCCTTCGCTGGCCAGCTCGCCTTCGCGGCTGCGGATGAGGGATTCACCTGTAGTGGCATCAGGAACAAGACGGACGCCGATCCGGTTCGACTGCTCCGTCACATGCCATTCCTGGCCTGCAAAAATTTCCAATGCCTCTTCCGTGAACCAGTCATCCCGCGGGCCGAAGGTGATCCGGAGCTCAGCTGTTCCTGACCCTTGCCGGAGGGTGGAGGCTTCCGGCCGGCCCACTGGGCGGAGACCCTCAACCCGGGCCACCGGCAGTTCAGTTCCCAAGACCAGCGGCGGCGGCCCAACCCCGGACATCGAGTCAGTGGACCGGCTGCCGAGCACCGGCGGAACAGCAAAACCGCCGCGGGCCGCCACGTAACAACGCAGCCCGGAGGATGGAGCGCCAAGGGTAAGGCTTTCGCCGTCGAGCAATGCAAAGGGAGCGCAGCCGATGGGACGACGCAAGGCAGCACCATCTGCCGAACGGATCTCGAGCGGAGCCTTGGCGCCTGCCACCGCCAACACCTGGTCACCCTTTGCCCGCACGGTCAGTCCGCCGAGGAGGTTCTCGACGACGGCAGCGCCGGGCTCGTTCCCTACCAGCCTGTTGGCCTGGCGGGCTGATTGCTGGTCGGCCGCCCCGGATGCCGACACGCCAAGATCGCCAAGTCCCGGCCGTCCCAGATCCTGCACTAGCGACTGCAACCCGGGCGACTCCACAACCAGGCCATACATCAACTCATTGTGTAACGGGCTCTTCATTGCCTCGGCGCCTAAAACGCGCGTGGGTGCCAGGCCCGCTTCGGCAGCTCCGACCGCCACATAGCGGACCTTGTCTCCAGGGCGGATGAGGGCTGGCTCCTCCCGGCCGAGATCCCAGAGAACCGCCGACGTGCGCCCGATCAGCTGCCACCCGCCGGGCGATTGACGCGGATACACGGCTGAGAACTCGCCGCCCAAAGCCACGGCGCCGGCGGGAACCGCTGTACGGGGGGAAATCCTCCGCGGGACTGTGAGGCTGCGGTTTTCGCCCACGAGGTAGGTGAAGCCGGGGGCGAAGCCGCCGAAAGCCGCGGTCCAGACCTGGCTGGTATGGGCGGCTACGACGCCGTCGGCCCCAAGTCCGGTGAGCCTGCCCACCTCGGCGAGATCCTCGCCGTCGTACACCACCTCAATGGTGACCTCACGTCCGCCTTCGTGGTGCAGCCCGTCCACGTCAAAATCGCCCACGACGGCGCGGGCTGCGAGGGCCTGCGGGTGCGTTGCGAATTTCACCAGCACGGTAGCAGCAGCAGCGACGGCGTCGAGCTGGCCGGGGAACGGCTCCGCCTGCAGCCGGTGATGGAAAGCAAGCACGGACCCGAGGTCGGTCAGTTCCACCAGCAACGCCCTCGGGCCGGCCCAGCGGATTCCGATAATGCTCATGCAAAGCTCCGCACGGTGACGCCGGCGGCTTCGAGTCCGGCACGGACTGCGCCGGCCATGGCTACAGCACCTGCGGTGTCTCCGTGCACGCAGATACTGTCGGCCCGCACATCAAGGATGGACCCGTCCCGCGCCACGATTTTGCCCTCGGTTGCGAGCCGGACCATATTCCCGGTGATCACATCGTTGTTGTGCAGCACCGCACCCTCTTCCCGGCGGGACACCAGTGTGCCGTCGGGATTGTAGGCACGGTCGGCAAAGGCCTCCGAGAGGGCAGGCAGGCCGCGTGAGGCTGCCTTGTGCAAGGCCACCGAGCCGGGGAGGAGCAGTAGCGGGAGCCCGGGGCTGAAGGCATGGACGGCGTCTACCACCGCCTGGGCGTGGACTTCGTGGTGGACGATCGTGTTGTACAGAGCCCCGTGGGGTTTGACGTACCTAACGTCCGAGCCTGCCGCCTTGGCCAGGGCCTGCAGGGCTCCGAGCTGGTACAGAACGTCGTCCGCGAGCTCTGTGGCAGAGCAGTCCAGGAACCGTCGGCCAAAGCCGGCGAGGTCGCGATAGCCCACATGGGCCCCAATGGTGACCCCTGCGGCAACCGCGTCGCGACAGGTCTGCGCAATGGTGCTTGGATCGCCTGCGTGGAAGCCGCAGGCCACGTTGGCACTGGAAACATGGCGGAAAACGGCGGCGTCATCGCCCATGGTCCAGTTGCCGAAGGACTCTCCGACGTCGCTGTTCAGATCAATGAAAGGCATTGTGACCCTCGTCTCAGGTTGGCTACTCCACCATCATGCCTGATTTTTCCGGATTGTTCAACAATCCTGGATGAAGTCCTGAAATGTGGGAAACGAAACTTCCGTTTCAGTCCTGATGCAGCTGTACGTAGTTTCCGCAGCCATCATCCAGCACAACCGAAATCCCCGTGGCACCATCAGCAGGCTCAGACTGGAAAATTACGCCCTGGGCGGAGAGCCGCTTGTACTCAGCCCGGACATCCTGGACGCCCAGGACTATGGCAGGCATCCCTGAATCGTGCAGGCCGTTCATGTACCCGGCGCCAATGGGATTGTCGCTGGGTTCCAGCAGGAGGCCTACTCCTCCTTTGCCGGCATCCCCGCTGCTGTCCGGATCTTTCACGATGTAGAGGTTGTATTCAGGCATTGCCATCATCGTTTCGAAACCCAGAATGCTTGTATAAAACTCATGGGCCGCTGCGGGGTCCTTCACATGGATGCTGCACATTTTCAGTCGCATGTTGCCAAGGCTACGCCCGGGCCGCAGGCCTGTGAACGCGGAGCCCGGGGGGATCCAAGGGAATAATCCGAGGTGCAGCTCAGTTGGCCCGAGCGTCAAGGCCGCGACGCCCCAGGAGGCTGCTGCCGCCGGCGATTTCGCCGTCGTCACTGTCCCCTGAAGAACTACAAGGACGTTCCGGCAGAACCGCTGGCCGGAAAGATCGTGGTGGACACCAACACCTACTACTTTGAGCGTGACGGCCGTATTGAAACCTTGGACAACGGGTAGGCAACCACTTCGGGCCTCCTGCAGGAGCACCTGGCTGAAGCCAAGGTGGCCAAGGGCTTCAACCACATCATGGCCAAGGAAATTACGACCACCGGAGCGCCGTCCGGGGCCCGGGACAGGCGGGCGTTGGCCACCTCCAGCGACTATCCGGAAGCCGTTGAACTGGTCAGTCGGCTGTATGACGAATCTGGATTCGACACCGTGAACATTGGCCCGCTGTCCGACAGTTGGCGAGTGGAGCGGGACCGGCCGGCTTACGTTGTGCGCCAGAACGCAGATGAACTTGCTGCAAACCTGGCCCGCGCTCCCCGCACCATTTAGGGAGGGTTGCCGTCCAAGTAAGAGATCCGGAGTTGGGCATCCGCGGCTGCAACGGGGATGCCCAACTGGGATCTACTTCGCGAGGAACGCGAGCAATGCCTCGTTCACTTCCTCAGCATGGGTCCACAGAAGGCCGTGCGGAGCTCCCTCGATCTCAACGTAGTCCGCTGTGGGCAGAGCCTTGTAGAACGGCCGCCCGGTAGCGTCGATGGGGAGGATGTTGTCCGCCGTTCCATGCAGAATGAGTGCAGGGACGTCGATCTTCGGAATGTCCGCCCTGAAATCCGTGGTCCAGGTGGGCACAGCAGCACTCGAGGCGTACCAGGAAGCGCCGGCAGCGACATTCCAGCTGTTGCGCAGGGCCTCCTCGGAGAGCCTGCTTCCCAGGTTCTCTTCTGTGTTGTAGAAGTTCTTGTAGAAGTCGGAGAAGTAGGCGTAGCGGTCGGTGGTGACGGCGTCGAGTATTCCGTCGAAGACCTCCTGCGGGACGCCTTCGGGGTTGTCTTCTGTCCGCAGGAGGAACGGTTCCAGGGACGCGAGGAAAGCTGCTTTGGCAATACGTCCGGAGCCATACGTGCCCAGGTAGCGCCCCACCTCGCCTGTCCCCATCGAGAAGCCCACCAGGACGGCGTCGCGGAGGTCGAGGGTTTCGAGCAAGACGTTCAGATCGCCTGCGAAGGTGTCGTAGTCGTATCCGGCGGTGGGCTGGCTTGAGCGCCCGAAACCCCGGCGGTCATAGGTGATGACCCGGTAGCCGGCGCTGAGCAAGGCCGCGCTCTGCTTCTCCCAGGAATGGCCATCCAGCGGGTAACCGTGGATGAGCACCACAGGCTGGCCGGCGCCATGGTCCTCGTAGTACAGCTCGATGTCAGTGCTGTTTTCTGTTCCAACCGTAATGAAAGCCATGGGATAATCCTTTCGATTGCAGAGAACGAGCGTTCTCTGGTTGCATGAACTACTATAGAGAACGATCGTTATCCGCGCAAGTCAAGCTGAAGAAGTGAGGAGATCCGGTGGCAAATGTGAGTGCACCCCTGACGAGGGGGTCTTCCGGGTCGCCTGATGATGATGCCTTGCGTGAGGCAGCTCTTGAAGCGGCGGACCGACTGTTTTATGCCAAAGGCGTCCAAGGCGTCGGGATGGATGAGCTTCGCAGCGCGTCCGGAATCTCGCTCAAGCGGCTCTACCGGCTGTTTCCGTCAAAAGACGCGATCGTTGAACAGGTCCTGCTGGGCCGTCACCGCAAATGGACGGAGGGAGTGGCAACAGCCGTAGCCCGCGAGATCCAACCCCGTGAGCGGCTCCTGGCCATCTACGACTTCCTCGCCTCCTGGTTCTCCGAGGAGGACTTTCGGGGGTGCGCCTTCATCAACTCCTTCGGTGAGCTTGGAGGCACATCTCCGCGCGTCGCTGAGATCGTACGAAGCCACAAGGATGGCTTCCAGAAGTACCTTTCAACGCTCACGGCCGAGATCGGCGCGCCGCCTTATTTGGCGCCGCAGCTCGCCATCCTTGCCGAGGGGGCACAGACCACTGCGGCCATCTCCGGCAGCGCCGAGCCGGCCAGGCAAGCCCGTGCGGCTGCCGAAGTACTGATCGACTCGGCACTGTCACACCGATAAAGCCCGAGATGGCACCGGCAGTGACCACTATGCCGGAACGGTGACTTTCCCGCCGCCGGTCAGCGGAAGGTCGCCGCTTCCGGCCGCCTCCACAATTCGCGCAGCCGTCAACTGGCCCATCCGGACGGCTCCATCAACATGCTGGTAGCCCTCGGCGGCGAGGTCGGAAGAGGACCAGAAGATGGGCCCAACGGGCGCATGCTGATCCTTGCCATAGCGATGCAACCCGCCGAGGTCGTAGCTTGAGGCATAAGCGCCCCGCGTCCACTCCTCCGAGCCCCAATCGGATTCGTAGTACACCTCCGGCTCAAGGGCCTTGTCACCCAGGAACCCGGCAATGGATTCCAGAACCGCCCGACGGCGGTGGGCTTCGTCCAGTTCAAAGACGGCGTCCGCCTTTTCATCAGAAATAAAGCCAACGAGTGTGCCGCGGGTGTCCCCGTAGTTGGTGTTGTCGTAGACCTCCTGCACCAGGGAACCTGCGCTAAAGCATGTCCCGGACAGCCCTTCGTCCCGCCAGAAGGGTGTCGGATACACCGCGTGGACCTTGATGACCAGACCCAAAGACTGGTGCTGGTGCATCTGGTGCTGACGGCGCGGAAGCGGTGGATTGAAGGAGACGCGGGAGTACAGGTTTGGCGGCACCGCCATAATCACAAAGCGGGCCCTGACCATGGCGCGCTCGGCAAGAACTGTCACGCGGTGGGCCGAGATGTCGCCGGCCGCTGTTGCAGAATCGCTGCCTTCCGCCCAGTTGATCGTGCGAACAGGACTGTTAAGTACGACGTCGTCACCCAGTTCCGCTGCCTGCAACAGGGAGACCTGTTGCATTCCGCCGACAACCCGCTTATCGAGGATGAAGTCCTCGTCGGTCAGGTGACTGAAAGACCCGGCGGACGCTGCCATCAGGACAGCCTGGAGTGCTGAAAAGGCGTGGGCAGGTTTGGTGAGCATTCCACCGGCAATGAACAGCCCGATATTGTTGCAGGCCTCCTCGTCGGAAGAATGGCGGCGAAGCCAATGATGGAACGAGATGGTGTCCAGTTCGCGCGCCTTCGGATGGGCCCAGGGCTCTTTTGCACCGATCTCTGCTGCGAGCCCGTCCAGCTGGGCAATCAGCTTGTCCATTTCCGCTGCTGTTGCTTCACCAACGGGAAACGATCCCCCCGAATACCGGTGGCGTCTACCGTCGGCACCTATATAGATGGAATCGCCGCTCCTGTAACGGGAATAGAGGGACAGGCCCAGCTCCTCCAGCAGCTCCATAAGAGCCGACTGGTCGGGAGAAACCCATTGCCCGCCGATTTCCAGCATGGCTCCATCAACCGTGTCGGTCCACGTGCGGCCGCCCACACGGTCCCTGGCTTCCAGCACAGCGACGCTGAGGCCTGCTTTATTCAGTTCACGGGCTGCGGTAAGCCCCGATGGTCCCGCACCCACGACGACGACGTCGCGATCAAGTTCCAGCATGATGTCCCTTTCTCCGGCCGCAAGGTGATGCGTACCACTAAATGAATGCCATTCATTTATACGAAACTATAGCGCGTTCCGGGACGCCCGGAAAGGGAGCGGTGGAATAATGCTGGGAAACCCATCTGAGAAAGGTTAGTAATGCCGGCATCCACGCGCGCCTCCGGAGAGGTTCCCCACCGGGCAGAAGCGGAACGCCGCAGGGCCGGACGCCCGTCGTCGGCAGTTTTGGACAAGGCGGGAATTACGGCTGCAGCACTGAAGCTGATCGAAAAAAACGGCTACAACGGCCTCACTATGGCAGCACTGGCCCGTTCACTGAACGTTGCACCCTCCGCCCTTTATAACCACGTCACCTCCAAAGACGACGTACTCCTGCTTGTGGAAGATCATCTTGCGGCCCTGGTCGACGTCTCACCTTTCGGCAGGGAACCGTGGGACGAGGCCGTGCGGCAATGGGCCTGGAGCTACCGCGACGTTTTCGCACAGCACACGCCCCTCATTCCCGTCATCGCGGTACTCCCGGTCACGGACGCTCCCCAGACCCTGGCCATGTACGAGACGGTAAGCGCGGGGTTTCGCGACGCCGGCTTTCCAGCCGAACAGATCATCCCCGCCATTGTGGCTTTGGAATCGTTCATCTTCGGCTCTGCGTACGACGTCACAGCCCCAGCAGACATCTTCGATCCGGGAGACATGGCCGGCAGCACGCCAAATTTCACGGGCGCGGTGGAGAGCCTGGCCCGGCTGGGCCATGAAAGGCCAGCGGACGTCGCGTTCGCCCTAGGTCTCGAAGTGCTGATCAATGGATTTGGAGCGCTGCGTAAGCACTAGGCGCGAACAGCTGAAAAACCAACTCCCGCCGGCAGCCGGGTTGCCCGGGTCGTAGCCGTGCTGTTTGACGGTGATGGCTCTGCCGTGCAGACGGGCGGTACTGGTCAGGACCTTCCGCGCCTGGGCAGCAGTCTTGACCGGGATGGTGGTCCCGGTCCCATCAGTGATGTTGGCCTGCGGCATGACCCTCATGATGAGGGCCTGAACAGTGTGCTCAGGCACGGCTTTCCCTTCCCCTGGACGAACTCGTACCAGAGGTATCCGCCCCGGTTCACGGCATCCGGCAGCCCACTGGCGGTCAGGTACGACGGCAGGATTTGGGCCGTCGCTGCCGATCCCGCGCATTGGTTCGGCCGGGACGCCTGGTGGGATACCCGGCGCACGGCGGCAGTGGGCAGCGGCAACCTGGTCAGTGTCGAATACTGGCGGGTACAGGCTCGGCACCAACTCCGCGCTGCGGACCTTCACGCTGCGCCGTGACCCGCTATCGGAACAATGGCTCCTGCAGTCGATCACCGACGGGAACTAGCCCACAGTGCCCTTCAACTGGCCACCCATCAGCGATCATGTGTGGGGCGGGATCAAGACTGAGTTCACGCTCCCCGCTGTGGCACAGGTCCGACAGCGGCTTTCGGAACTGATGGAAGATCCCGAACCGGTCATGACCCGGCTCTTCCGCGTCTTTATCGACGACGGGACGTTCTGCCCAGGCTTCCAGTTCCTCCCCGGCGGCCAGCTCCACCCCAACGTCAGAGAACTCTTCACCCGGGCGATGGCGCTGGGAATCCCGCACAACAGCTTCGCGGCCTGGATGATGACCCCTTCCAGGGTGCTTGCCGGATCCCGGCCGGTGGATCTCCTGAAGGACCCTCCCGGGTCACTGTTTCCGGCGCTGGAAAAGTTCAGCCAGGAGCACTGGCGAGAACCCGTCCGCACGGACAGAAAATAGGCGAATGGCACGGAAACTACCTCTCCCCGCTGAGCATATGGACTCGTGGTAACTACCGTCGGGTTGCGTGTGGGCCATGAGTCATCCCTACACTCACGCTGAATCAGCTGCAATCGCCCTGACACGGATAGCAGCCGAAGAATCGGAAGGACCGGGGCATCTGACGGGACGGATGGCGGCAACTAGAGGAACTCTCAAGGCCGGCCCCGGAGTCGTTTGACTTGCATTTGCCCGGAGAGTGCGTAGTCTTCCGCGTGTCAGCGAAACACCATTTTCCAGGGGGAAAAATGAGCGTTAAAACGTCCGCACGCAAAATAGCGACCAGCATTGGTGTGGCACTTTGCTTACTGACCGGGGGCCTTGTTGGTGCTGCTCCGGCCCATGCCAATAGTTGGTTGCCATACGAAGTCAATTGGTTCTACAGCTATGAAACCTGCGCTGCCAGAGGCAAGTCTTTGGTTCGGTCGCAGCCCGATGTGAACAACTGGCTTTGTCAGCGTGGCACTCAGGCAGGTAAGTGGTCTCTGTTTCTTGAGTTTATTGACGATTTCGGTTGCAGAGTCGATCCCACAACCACCACAGAAAAGGCTCGCGAAACAGGGTCCCTGGCTCCGGCTGACTGTTAGAGCGACATGGTCGGGTGTCGGCGCCAGCTGTTGCCGGCACCCGGCCGTTCACCACTGCATTAGAGGATGACGATGACTCACCGCCCTTTGCGCCGAAACGATAATGTGACAGCCGTAGGTCAGTTGGACCTTAGCGAGCCGTTGCCCACTTTGTTTGCACTCCCACCTCACGGTCTCACTCCGGCAGCGGACATCAACAGGAACTACCCCGGCATCACCTTGGAAGATCTGTCGGGTGAGCTTGCGGACTTCACCCAGGGAGACATCTTGAGTGTCACCGGGCTGTGGCGGGAAACTACACTTGCGGTCACGCGAGTCAGGAGCACCGCACTGCCAACAGAACCAACTACGTCCCTTCATAGCTTGATGGAGGCTAACGAACCTCCGAACGGTTGGGTGCCCGTCACGGGCAATCACGACGAACGGGTGGATAGTCGGGTGCAAGAGCTCTTTGAGGATGGCACTATTCTTTGGCGTGCCAACATCCCGGTCAGGACCAGTGAGAACCTACCCACAATCTGCACGTACGTTCTGGCCACGAATCCTGAGCGAGCCCGGGAAGTCCTGGAACCGCTGTCCGATCAGTCCTTGTTCGTCCGGACCAGCGCATATACCAAAGCTCAAGTCGCCCAAGCCCACGACAGCCTTGCCCGGTCTCCTATGGATTTTCACGCCGCTGGTGAAGGTCTTGGCCCCGGCGGAGACATCCAGATAAATGTATTTGTCCCATACCTCACGCCTGAGCTTCTCGACTGGGCCAACGCTATGCCCTCCGGGCTGGTAAACCTCACCCCGTGGTTGAGACACGACTATCAAGCAATATCCCCGGTTTGACCAGAAACGCTGACCCTGGTGTGGGACGGGCAGACCAGTCGGATGACCACCTCTTGTTCTGCCCGTCCCTGTTGGTCTCACGGAGTCCACTCGTGAGGCCCTGTGAGACATCATCCAAACCGCCGTTGGATGGTGTTGGATGGGAGACTGGAATCTCCTGCCTCACATCAGGTATTGACTCCTGGCCTGGTGGATCATGACGCGGAGCCATTGAACGTAGAGGCTCACGCGTTTCCTGAATCGGGTTGCTTTATTGGGTTGTGAGATTGAGTTAGGTTTCTCACAATCTGTATTCCCAATGTTGCCTTTTCGGGTAACATCGTTGTTGCAAGGGGCAGTAGCCCTGAGAAGTGGGTCTGGCAGTCTTCCGGAATGGTATGACGAGCCGGGCCCGCGTTGTTTAACTCTCGCAGTTGATGATGTCCTGGACCAGCGGAGCTGCCTTGCGGATCCAGTCGCCACCTTTTTGATGGCACCACGCCACAGCATCGCTTACCCACAGCAATGGCTCCTCATGGGG
>NZ_JAPSHJ010000097.1 GCF_031179985.1 Arthrobacter sp.
CCGCGCGCGGACTGGCAGCTGATGCCCTCAAATTTCGAGTTTGAGGGAATTCCCTGCCAGCCCGCTGCGGGGTCAGCGGGTCAGGACGTTAATTTGAAGGTAGCGGCAGCCCGTTGGCTGGCGGCGACCCTGGACACCGTGAGGACCCCCTGGTTCAGGCAAAGGTAGGAACCGGGGATGTCGACTGATTCGAAAGAGAAACCCGCACTATCCGACAAGCCCTTCTGCTGGATGAAGGCGGAGGAGGCGCCGGGGGCGGATGCAATGACGAGGTTTCCGGCCTCGATCCTCAGGTAGCGTCCCTTGGCCAGGACCGGTTCAATCAGGACGGAGTTCTTCTTGGCGTAACCCGGGAGAATCCGGAACTGGGAGGCGGCCAGGGATGGTGTTGCGGAGGCTGTGACGGTGGTTCCGTCATGGGCCAGGTACAGTTCAGGAGCTTCGGCTGGTTGCCACCGGAACGGTAGTGGGCCATCGCCGACCGGAACGCCGAACTGGGGCGTGCCGTCGGCGTTCCAGTGCAGGCGCTGCACTCGGGCATGCCGGTTGGGATCGTACAAGGGGTCACCCGTAATGGCCCGGTAGGACCTGGCGTGGTAGACGATCACATCGTTGCCTGCCTCGTCCACAGTGAACGAATTGTGGCCTGGCCCGTACTGCTTGGTCGCATCGGAGGTGGCGAATACCGGCGTCGGCGTTTTGATCCACGATGCCGCATCAAGCAGGTCTGCGTCCTCGTCAGCGGTCAGAAGGCCGATGCAGTAGTTGGCATCGGTGGCGCTGGCCGAGAAGGTCAGGAAGATCCGGCCGTTCCGCTTGATGACGGCTGCGCCTTCGTTAACACGGAAGCCCCTGGTCTCCCAGTCCAACGTGGGCACGGCGATGCGGACGGGCGTGCTTGAAAGTGTAGAAGGGGACCCCATGGTGGAGATGAAGAGGCTGGAGTTCACCCCGGCATCCGCCTGGGCCCACACCAGGTAGCGTGTACCGGCGTGTTCGAAAGTGGTGGCATCCAGGGAGAAGGTGTCGGCATGGGTGAAGACGCGGACAGGCGGTTCCCAGACTGCGGTGGCCGGATCTGCGGAGTCCGTCGAGATCACGTAAATCCGTACGCGGAAGACGTCTGTGCTGTCACCGGCCGCGAAGTAGATGTGCCATTTGCCGTCGAAGTGGTGCAGTTCAGGAGCCCAGATATGACCGCCCATGGTTCCCGAGGGCGGCCTCTTCCAGACCACTGCCTCGGGGGCGCTGCCAAGTCCGGAGATGGTGGAGGAGGACCGTATGATGATGCGGTCGTACTCGGGAACGGAGCCGGTGAAGTAGTACCTGTTGTCTGTATGTTTCATGAGCCATGGATCAGCCCGCTGATTGACGATGGGGTTGATCACCGGTTGTGGTGCGGTGGCGGCGTGGGCGGAGGGCGCGTGGAACAGGCCATCCGCTGCGGCGCCTCCGGCGAGGAGCAGGCCGGCAGCGGCAGCTGATCCGGTACCCAGGAAGGAACGGCGGGAAAAGGAGGATGGAGACAAAGCAGTCATTGCAGAGGTGTCCTTTCGTTTGTGCCTTCGCATGGCTTGGGCCCTGCAGAAAGCAGGGCCCAAGTCACACGAGAGTTCAGGATGTGAGGCTGTAAAGCTGTCTTATCTAGGCTGTGCGTCTTGTGAAGAGCCTCTGCAGCAGGATGAAGACCAGGAGCAATCCGCCGATGACGATCTTGGTCCACCAGGAGCTGAGCGTTCCGTCGTAGGCGATGAAGGTCTGGACGATACCCAGAACGAGGACACCCACCACCGAACCCAGTACGTAGCCCACTCCGCCGGTCAGCAGGGTTCCGCCGATGACGACGGCGGCGATGGCATCCAGCTCCATGCCTTGAGCCGCCAGGCTGTACCCGGAGAGGCTGTAGAAGGAAAACAGAATTCCGGCTACCGCAGAGCAAAGGCCGCTGACGCAGTAAACGAGGATCTTGGTGCTCTTGACCGCGAGGCCCATGAGCATGGCGGAGTTCTCGTTGCCGCCAATGGCGTAGACGGTCCGGCCGAAGCGCGTGTGGTGCAGGATGAAGAAAGCTAGCCCGACGACGACGAGAGCGATCAATACGCCGGGAGAGATAAACAGTTCCTCCGAGAGCGGGATCCTGGCTTGGGCCATTTCGGTGAAGAAGGGATCCGTGACGGGAATGGATTCCAGGCTGATCACGTAGCAAAGCCCGCGCGCCAGGAACATGCCCGCCAGGGTCACGATGAAGGGCTGGATGTCGAAATACTGGATGACCATACCCATGAGCAGGCCCAGTCCTCCTCCGATCACCAGCACAGCGAGGATCACTATCGCGGGGTTCCAGCCGTTTTGAAGCATGGTGGCTGTAACCATCATGGACAGCGCGACGACGGCTCCCACGGAGAGGTCAATTCCACCGGTCAGGATAACGAAGGTCATACCGACGGCAAGCACGATCAGGAACGTGTTGTCGATGAAGAGGTTCAACAGGACCTGGCCGGACAGGAAGCTCGGGTACATTCCGGCGCCGACAACAAACATCAGGATGAAGAGGACAAGGGTAGCGAGGGTGGGGGCGTAACGGGCGCCGCCACGGATGCGGCTTCCGACGGACGAGGTTTTTTTGACGGTGGGCGGGGCCACTGTGGAGAGGGGAGACATTAGACTGCGACCTTTTCCTTAGTGCGGAGCGGGCTTGCCGGCCTGAGGTTCCTCAGGAGGTTCCGGGCCTTGGGCGCCTGCAACAGGCAGACGGTGAGGACCACCAGGGCTTTGAACACCAGAGTGACCTCCGGCGGAATTCCGAGAGTGTAAACAGTGGTGGTGAGGGTCTGGATGATGAATGCTCCCACCACGGTTCCCACCAGGCTGTAGCGGCCGCCGGCAAGGGAGGTGCCGCCGATAACGACGGCGAGAATGGCGTCCATCTCGATGTAGAGGCCGGCGTTGTTGGCATCCGCTGCAGTGACATTGGAACTGATCATGAGCCCGGCGATAGCTGCACAGAATGCGCTGAAGATGTAAACGATCCAAATGATGTTGCGGGCGCGGAGGCCTGCCAGGCGGCTGGCGACCGGGTTGATTCCCACTGCCTCGATCAGCGTGCCCAGAGCAGTCCTGCGGGTCAGGACAGAGGCCAGGATGAAGACGACGGCGGTGATGAGGATCGAGATGGGGAGGGTGAAGAGGTAGCCTGCCCCGATTGCCTTGTAGCTGTCGTTGGTCACGGAAACGATCTGTCCGTCCGTGATGAGCTGGGCGATGCCGCGCCCCGCGGTCATGAGCACCAGCGTGGCGATGATGGGCTGGATTCCGATAGTCGAAACCAGGAAGCCGTTCCAAACGCCAAGGACCAAACCGGCGACGACGGCGATGAGCACAGCCATGGCCGCTGTTACCGGTGAAGCGGGCTCAGGAGAAGCCGCAATGTAGGCACATGATGCAGCGCCGGCGATGGCAACCACGGCGCCTACGGAAAGGTCGATGCCACGTGAAGCAATGACCAGTGTCATGCCGAGCGCGATGAGGATTGTGGGAGCGCCGTTGCGCATGATGTCGATGAGGCTGCCGTAGAGGTGGCCGTCCTGCATGCGGAGGCTGAGGAAGTCTGCACGGAAGATCTGGTTGACTGCCAGCAGGGCGACCAGTGCTATGACGGGCCATGCCAGCCGGTTTTTCAGAATTGATTTCATTGTGCGCCTCCGGCGATGACTGTCAGGACGTCCTCGACGGAAACGTCGTCGTTACTAATGTCCGCGACCATGGCACGGTCTTTGATGATGGCGATGCGGTCGCTGAGCCGGAGCACTTCCTCAAGTTCAGAGGAGATAAAGAGGATGGACATTCCCTCGGACGCCAACCGGTTGACCAGCTTCTGGATCTGGGTCTTTGCGCCGATGTCGATGCCGCGGGTCGGCTCGTCCAGGATCAGCAGATCCGGGGATGTCACCATCCAGCGCGCAAGCAGGACTTTCTGCTGGTTGCCACCACTGAGGTTGCGGATCAGGGCCTCGGGGTTTGCCGGACGGATGTCGAGGGCCTGGATGAATTCGGCAACGAGTTCGTCCTGCACACGGCGGGGGATCCGGCGGGCCCAGCCTTTGGTGGCCTGCATCGCGAGCACAAGGTTGTCCCGGACTGTGAGGTCGCCGATCAGGCCTTCCTCTTTGCGGTCTTCGGAGCAGAAACCAATGCCGTGGTCGATTGCGGTGCGGGGGCTGCGCATTTTCAGCGGCTGTCCCTTGATCTTGAGGGAGCCTTCGTCGGCCTTGTCAGCCCCGAAGAGCAGGCGTGCGGTTTCCGTGCGCCCTGCGCCGAGCAGTCCGGCCAGTCCCACAACCTCGCCCGGGTAGATGGAGAGGTTGACGTTGGAGACCGAGCCTTTTCTTCCGAGCCCGGTTGTTTCCATGAAGGGCTGGGCGGTGGCTGCAAGCCTGGCCTGGGAACGGGTGGAAGCCTGGTCGAGTTCCTCAAGGACCTCAAGGTCCTTGCCGATCATCTTCGAAATGAGGTTCATACGGGAAAGGTCGCGGGTCATGTACTCACCCACGAGCTTGCCGTTGCGGAGGACGGTCATGCGGTCCGAGAGCTCGTACACTTGCTCCAGGAAGTGCGATACGAACAGGATGGCAACCCCGCGGTCGCGCAGGTCACGGATCACGCGGAAGAGCTGGTTCACTTCATCCGCGTCAAGGCTCGACGTCGGCTCGTCCAGGATCAGGACCTTCGCGTTAACTTCGACCGAGCGGGCGATCGCTATCAGTTGCTGGACGGCGATGGAATGTTCGGAAAGCAGGGAACCTGGTTCCACGTGCTCCAGGTGCAACTGGGCAAGGACCTCGCGGGTCCGCGCCCGCACTGCCCGCCAGTCGATGGATCCGCGGCGCCGGGGCTCGCGGCCCAGCATCACGTTCTCTTCGACGGTGAGGTTGGTGCAGAGGTTAACTTCCTGGTAGACGGTGCTGATGCCGGCCGCCTGGGACTCTGCGGGAGTAGAGAAGTGCTTCTGCTGGCCGAGGACAGTGATCCGGCCAGAGTCGATGGTGTAGACGCCTGTCAGCGCCTTGATAAGGGTGGATTTGCCCGCCCCGTTTTCGCCCATGAGGGCGTGTACTTCGCCTTGGAAGAGACGGAAGCTTACGTCGTCAAGGGCCTTGACCCCTGGGAATCCGATGGCAATGTCGGTCATCTCGACGACCGGAACGAGTTCGTTCATCCTATGTATCTTTTCTGTGTTGATCCGTGCGGTGGCGGATTGATCCGTGCGGCGGCAGTGTCATGTACTGTCGCCGCACGGACGGTCAGGTGAGCGGGGGGCTCAGTACTGACGGGTAGGCAGGGCCTTGATGGCCTGTTCCTGGGTGAAGGTGGTTTCTTCGGTGACGACGCGCTCGGGGACCGTTTCGCCGGCGAGGA
>NZ_JAPSHJ010000059.1:0-10050 GCF_031179985.1 Arthrobacter sp.
GTGGCGTGCCGGACGACGTCGTGGTTGGAGAAAACCCAGGTGGACGACGCACCGGTGGCTGCCGCTTCGTCGAGGTTCCGGGTGATGATGTCCCGGAACTCCTGCGCGTCGAAATCGGCCTGCAGGAGGTCGAAGTTGAAGGCCTGGCCCAAGCCCTCCGGGCTGGCATAGCGCGGACGGCGGCTTGCGTGGACCCATGCCTCCGCGACGGCGGTCCGGGGCGGGTTGTACTCGTTGAAGACCTCGCGCCACTCAGCGTAGATCTCGTGGACTTCGTCGCGGTCCCAGAACGGGTGCGAGCCGTCCAGGGTGCCGTCCTCGGTACCGATTTCCAGCTTGGACTGCAGCGGTTCGGTCAGGTCCTTGGTCAGGGCGTGGGCCACGTCCACCCGGAACCCGTCCACACCGCGGTCTGACCAGAACCGGAGAGTCTTAAGGAAGTCATCGCGGACCTCCCGGTTGGCCCAGTTCAGGTCAGGCTGCTCCGTGGCGAAGATGTGCATGTACCACTGCCCCGGGCTGCCGTCCGGTTCGGTAATGCGCTCCCAGGCTGGACCGCCAAAAACAGAATCCCAGTCCGACGGCGGGAACTCGCCGTCCGGGCCCTTGCCGTCGCGGAAAATGTAGCGGTCCCGTGCGGCCGAGCCCTTGGGTGAAGCCAGGGCCTCCTGGAACCAGGTGTGCCGGTTGGACGAGTGATTCGGGACGATGTCAGCGATCAGCTTGATGCCGGCGGCATGCAGGGCCGCTGACATCTCAGCAAAGTCTTCGAGGGTGCCCAGCTTCGGGTCGACGTCGCGGTAATCGTCGACGTCGTACCCTCCATCGGCGAGCGCCGAGGGATAGAACGGGCTCAGCCAGACGGCGTCAATTCCGAGCTGTTTCAGGTAAGGCACCTTGGCGGTGATGCCCCTGATGTCGCCCAGACCGTCCCCGTTGGAGTCAGAGAAGCTGCGCGGGTAGATCTGGTAGACGGTGGCCTGGCGCCACCAGTTGGGATCGGCTGCGAGGTCAGAATCGGACAGGGTTGCCAGAGTGGCAGTGGTGGACAAGGCAATTTTCCTTTTTTGGTGTGATTTTTTGAGTTGGTATTGGAGGACTTGACCGCGCTACTTGACCGCTCCGCGCATTACCCCGGAGAGTACCCACCGTTGAGCCAGGATGTACACCACAAGGGTGGGCGCCATGGCCATGAGGTAGGACGCGAAGGCGAGGCTGTAGTCGGTATTGAATTCGCCCTGGAAAAGCATCTGCACCACGGGGAGCGTCTGCAGCGCGGGATCGGCGATCATCATCTGGGGCAGCAGGAAGTCATTCCAGGAACCGAGGAAGGCGAAGATGCCCACAGTGGCGTTCATCGGGGCCAACAGCGGAAAGATGATCTTCCGGAACACCTGCCACGTGGTGGCCCCGTCCATCCGCGCTGACTCCTCCAGTTCGACCGGGATGGAGCGGACAAACGCGATGTACAGCAGGGTGTTGAACGAGATGCCGCCCAGGACGTGCAGGAAGATCACTCCGCCCGGGTTGTCCAATCCCAGCAGGGCTGTCTGCTTGATGAGGGGCAGGATGATGACGGGAAACGGTATGAACATGGCCGAAAGCAAATACACGAAGGATCCGCGGAAGAACTTCCGGTGCCAGTTGCGCACTATCGCATAAGCGACCAGCGAACTGGATGCCAGTGCACCGAGCACACTGAACACAGTAACAAACGCCGTGGACAGGAAGGCCTTTGGAAAGTTCGTGGCCACATAGGCTTCAGCGAAGTTGTTCCAGTTCATGGGTGAGGGCCAGGCCAAGCCGGTCCCGGTGCCAATCTGATCCGCTGACTTCAGGGCCATGGCAACGGTGAAGTAGAGCGGCAGCAGGATGGTCAGAGAGGCAACAAGCATCAGGGCCGTCAGCCACCAGTTGATCTTGAAGCCTTCCCGGGAGGAGCGGCGCACGGGCAGTTGGTGCCGGACGTCGGCGGCGGAAGCGGAATCGGGCATTGCCGTGGATACGGTCATTAGAGTGAAACCCCCCGGCGCTGGATGAGGCGCAGTTGAATGACGGAGATGAGCAGGGTGATGAGGAAGTAGATGACGGCGTTGGCCATCTGGTAGGAGTAGTCCCCTCCTGTGAAGCCCGAGAAGATCCGCATGGCCACAGACTGTGTTGCCATGCCGGGGCCCCCGCCCGTGAGCCCGACGATGATTTCGTACGTGCCAAGGAATCCCTTGAAGCCGAGGATCACATTAATAACCAGGTAGCCGAGGATCAGCGGCAGCGTCAGGTGGGTGAACTGCCGCCAACTCCCTGCCCCATCCAGGTCTGCTGCCTCGTAAACCTCGGACGGAACACTTTGCAGGCCCGCCAGATAGATGATGGTGGCCCCCGGTGCCGCTTGCCACACAGTCACGAGCACGATCGCGATCCAGGCGAGGTTCTCGTTCGCCAGAATGCTGCTGGCCAGCGGTGTCAGCCCGAAGCGCTCGGCAAGGACCGGAAGGGTGTTGGAGAACAGGTAGTTGAAGACAAACGAGACGATGAGGGCCGAAAGCACCATGGGGATGAAGAAGACCGTGCGGATGCCGGTGCGCCATTTGATCCTGGCATTCAGGCCGAGGGCGATCGCCAGGGAAACAACGTTGACCACCACAGTGGTGGTCAGCGCGAAAAAGAACGTGAAGAGATAGGACTGCAGAACCGCCGGGTCCTTGAAGATGTTGATGTAGTTGGTCAGGCCGATGAATTTCCAGTCGCCGTACCCCGCGTAGTTGGTGAGGCTGAAGAACACTCCAACAAGTGCAGGAAGGGTAATGAAGAAGGCGAACAGCGCCAGCACAGGGATGAGCATCCAGTAGAACGTGGGATCGATTTTGTCCCTGCTCTGCCTGAGCGGTGGAGAACCCGCGCTCGCGGTGTGGCGGGTTGACGGCGGCGTTGCCTTGCCCACCTGGGAAGTTGTGGTCATTGCTTGCTCCTGAAGGGGGGGGTCAGACGGCGGTGCGTTCGGCAACGCGGCGCCATTCGGCGTCGAGGTCCCTGAGGAACTGGCTGGCGTTGCGGTTGTAGACGAAGGATTGGATGTAATTTCCCAGCGGGACCGACGGCGGGAAGTAGGTGCCTGCCCCCTGGTAGTAGCGCCCCTCCGCGACATAGGGAGCCAGGCCGCTGATCTGCGGGTTACTCACCGCCGGAGCATCCACGAGCGGTGAGAAGGCGGCGTTCTTTTCGTTGAAGGTGTTCACGACCGACGGCTGGAGGAGATAGTTCACGAACCTTTCCGCAGCAGCCCGGTTGGGTGTGTTCCGGGTGATGGACAAGGCCATGTCCACGTTGACGCGGGCTTTGGTGTCGGCGGGATTGTTCGTGGCAGGCAGCGGAAAGGTACCCAGCTGGATGCTTTTGTTGGCTTTGACCAGTTCGGACAGCGCCCAAGGCCCCTGGAGGTACATGGCTGCCTGTCCTTTGCCGAAGGCTGCATTGCCGTCTGCGTAGTTCTTGCTTGAGGCCCCGGTCTGGGTGAACGCGGTGAGCTGCAGGATCTTGGGAAGGGCCGGTCCGAAGTTGCTGGAGAAGGACTCGGCAGCGTCTTCCCGAATGCCGGCGCCCTTGGCATAGAGGCGGGCGAAGAAGTCCTCCACGTCTACCGTCCCGCCGGTGACGTAGTCGAAGGCACCCTGTTGAAGTGTCCAGGTGTCTTTGAACGTGCCATAAACGGGGGCAATTCCGGCCGCGCGGAAGGTTTCGCAGGCTGCCAGCAACTCATCCCACGTCGTCGGGACAGCCACTCCATATTGAGCGAAGATTTCCCTGTTGTAGATGACTCCGGCCCCGGCGAGGGAAAAGGGAATGGCGCTGGTTTCGCCCTTGTACTGTCCCCAGGAGTTCACCAGTGCCTGAACCTTGGGATTGATGGTCCCAGCGGAGGGCAAGCCCGAAAGATCCTCAAAAACGCCCTTCCGGGTGAAGTCTGCAGTGGCTTGGGCAAAACCACGGGTCACGACATCCGGCGGGTTATTGCGGACCAGCGAGGGCACAAAGTTGCCTTCATTGAAGTCCTGAACCACGTGAATATCCGGATTCAGCGCTTCGAAATCCTTGATGACCTGGTTGAAGTACGCCACGACTTCGGGCTTGTTCTGCATGAAGCGCAGCTGGGTGACGCCCTCTTCCTGCCCTTGAGAGGATGTTGCGCAGCCTGCCAGGGGCAGGAGCGCCGCGGCGCAGGAAAAGCCCGCTGCCTTGAGCAGCCAGCGGCGGGTGGGCAAGGCGGCATTCATAGCTCTCGTCCGCCCTGGCTGCGGCCGGGGACGTCCTGGGGAATTTTCACTGTTGCTCCTTTGCAAAAGGGCCGGGTAGTCCGCTCACTGCGAACCGAAGGGGAATGAACACACTTTATATAGGTTCTAAATTTAGTTCCTCAAGTATTATGTGAGCAGAACCACAGGGAGGTCAAGAGGATGTCTGAAATTACGGCCGCGACGCCCCAATTGCTGCGCCGGGTGAACGCCGAGGCCATATTGCTGGTGATGCGTTCAACCAACGCGGTCACCGTGACAGAGCTCATCGAAGGAACGGGCCTGACGCGGGCCACGGTGATCGCCGTCTGCGAAGACCTTGAGCAGAGGGGCTGGGTGCGGGAACTTCCGAACCAGCGCGATTTCGGCGGTTACCAGAAGGGGCGACCGGCACGCAGGTTCGAACTCAACGAGCGCGCGGGCTACGTGCTCGGAGTGGATGTGGGCGTTGCCAAGACCACGGTGGTGGTGGCTGATCTCCGCGGCACCCTGCAGGGCCGCGCGAGCCAGCCCTTCCGGTCAGCCGACATCCCGGCAACGGAAAGGATCAAGGTCATTGACCGCACGGCCATTGCCGCGCTGGAGGACGCGGGAGCGTCTCCACAGGACGTCATGTCAGTCTGCGTTGGCATCGCCGCTCCCGTTGACCGCAACGGAGACGTCCTGGTCAGCCAGAGCTTCTGGGGCAAGTTCGACGTCGGGCTTCGCTCGGCCCTGACGGACCTGCACGGCTGGAACGTCCTGCTGGAGAATGACGCAAATCTTGCGGCCTTGGGCGAATGCTGGCGCGGCTCGGCGGTTGGCGTGGACGACGTCGTCGTGATTCTCGCCAGTGAGCGGTTTGGCTCAGGAGTCATCGAAGACGGCAGGCTGCTCCGTGGATCCCGGGGCGGTTTCGGCGAGATGGCGTATCTGGACCTGGTGGAAGGCGTTGGCGATCCCTTCGGTATCGCCACACTGGCACGTCTCTGGGCCGCGGAAGCCCTCGCCGGCCCCGCCAAGACGGCTTTGCGGGCGTCGGCGCCGGGCGCTGAGGTAGAGGCCGAGGATGTTTTTGCGGCTGCTGCGGCAGGCGATGCCGTCGCCCTGGCCATCCTTGACCGTCTATCTGACCGCGTGGCGCGGGTGGTGGCCACGGTCTCCACCATGCTGAACCCCGAACTGGTGGTGATTGGCGGAGGCGTTGCAAAGTCGGCCGGGGTCCTCCTGGAGTCAGTGGCCCATCGTCTCCCCCGACTGACCGCCACGCCGCCGCGCTTGGCTGTCTCGCCGCTGGGTGACGCCATCGTCACCGTCGGGGCAGTGCGACGGGCATTGGACCACGTTGAAGCCAATTGGCTTGAGCTGGACCCTGCCGCAGCGTCCTGACCACAGGCTGTTAGCGCTCAGTAGACCGCCTGCAGGGCTGCCGCTATGGGCAGTGACCCGTCCCGGAATTCGATGGTGCGTCCCGCAGTCTGCGGAAGGCCGAGGACGGCCGCGGCCACCAGTGCCACGTTCGCCCGGGAGGTAGCGGTCCCGGCTGAGGTGTCTGCAGGGTTGACGTCGATGAGCCCGTTTCCTGCACCATCGGTGAGGGTACCCGGGCCAAGGATGGTCCACTGAAGACCGCTCCCCCGCAGGTATTCATCGGCGGCGGCCTTCGCGTCGGCGTAAGGGAAAAAGCCGTTGTCCCTCGGTACGCCGTGCCCTGGCCCCGCGCCCAGATACGAGACCATGATGTACCGCCCCACTTCTGCCGCGGCCGCAGCATCGATCGAGCGGATGGCGGCGTCCCTGTCCACGGCATAGGTGCGCGCGGGGTCGCCGCCTCCTGCCCCGGCCGACCAGATCACTGCGTCGTGGTTCTGCAGGGCGACGGCGAGCTCCGCCGTCGTCGAGTTTTCAACGTCCAGGATCGACGGCGTGGCACCCGTGGCGGCGACATCGTCCCGGTGGTCCGGGTTCCGGACGTAGGACGTGACGCCCTGGCCTTGTGCGGAGAGAATGGTGGAGAGCTGCAAGGCCACTTTGCCGTGGCCGCCGATGATGGCAATACGCGTCATGCACTCATTGTGCCTCAGGCGTCCGCCTGGGCCAGGAAAGGAGCATGATGCAGCAGGTCAACGCGAAGTACATCAACTTCGCGTCCATCATCGACAAAGGCACGCTGGAGCAGAATGTGAAGACATCCTCCATGCCGTTCATCTGGCCGCACCTCGCTTCAATGCCTGACGCACACCTTGGGAAAGGCGCCGCCGTGGGGTCGGTCATCCCCACGGTGGGCGCAATCATTCCCGCTGCAGTCGGCGTCGACATCGGATGCGGAATGATCGCTGTCCGGACGCAATTCAGCCTCTCAGACCTGGATCATAAGGACCGTAAGACGCTGCGGGTGGCCATTGAACAGGCCATCCCGTTATCCGCCGGAAAGAACAACCGGAGGCTGACCGAAAGTGCCGCGGCAAGGGCCAAGGCCCTTGAGGCCAATGCCCGGAACGCAGGGTTCAACCCATCCACCTATCTTGAGAACTGGGACCTGCAGCTGGGAACCCTCGGATCAGGAAACCACTTCATCGAAGTTTCTTTGGACCAGGACGATCACGTTTGGCTGTTCCTGCATTCGGGCTCGCGAGGTGTGGGAAACAAGATCGCGCAACACCACATCAATGTGGCCCAGGAATACTGCCGCCGGCAAAGCATCACGGTGCCGGACCGGGACCTTGCCTATCTGGAGGAGGGCACGCCGGAATTCAGCCGGTACATTGCCGAACTGTTGTGGGCCCAGAAGTTCGCACTGCTGAACCGTGAGGAGATGATGGACCGGGTTGTCCGGGCGGTGGCCCAGTGGATGGGGCAGCCCGTGGCGGAGAAGGAGCGCATCAACTGCCATCACAACTACACCACCAGGGAACGCCACTTCGGGAAGGAAGTGTGGCTGTCCCGGAAGGGCGCCATTGACGCATCCCCTGGCAGGCCCGGCCTCATCCCGGGGTCCATGGGGACCAGGTCCTACGTCGTGGAGGGAAAAGGATTCGCGCCTTCCTTGAATTCAGCCCCGCACGGAGCAGGACGCGAGTATTCCCGAACAGCCGCGCGGAAGACCTTCTCCCGGGAGGAACTTCGCAAGGCGATGAAGGGCATAGAGTACCGGGACACCGACGCCTTCATCGACGAAATTCCTGCTGCCTACAAAGACATAGATGTTGTGATGCAGGATGCCAAGGACCTCGTAGCTGTCCGGGCAACGCTGCGCCAGATCATCAACGTCAAGGGTGACTAGCGCGGCGTGCTGTTTGGCTGCTCGCGCGCTGGGGTACGTGACGTGTGTGCAGCGGTAGGACGTTGCGACGATTCTCGGGAAAACCTTAGGAGAACTGCATGAACTACTCGGCCAGCCCCAACGAGAAGGCAATCACTGCCGGTGAGCTGAACCGCAGCCACATCGGTCACACCATCAGCTTCCAGTCGAACGACTTCACCGTAGTTTTCGGGCGGATCGCCGGTATTGCCAGGACTGATGTCCAGGTCTACCTGTCCCTTGACGGTGTGTCAGGCGGCACCCATCTGAAGGACGAGTATGACCTTCCCGTGGGCCAGGAGGTGTACCTGCAGCTGGATCCCCTGAGCGGTGCCGGAAAGGCCCTCTCAGACGCGGAGAAGACCATCAAAGAAAAGCTGGACGATATTGTTCGGAACCTTCGGGACCGGGAGCAGAAGGCCAGTTCCGAGTAGCCCGCAAGGACCTGCCGGCCACTGTGATGAAGCGGAGATGGCTATCCCTCACCGGCCTGATCTTCGTGCTGCTGGCCGCGGGCTGCGACGGCCCCGCCCCATTCCAAACAGATACAGGCCCTCCCGAAGTGTCTGGACCGCAGCCAACACAAACTCCGACGGCGGCGCAGACACCCATGCCCTCATCGACAATCCTGCGGCCCGGCAATTACAGGTTCAACGCGGCCACCGGAGCTACCGGGACGATGGAAATCCCCGCTCCGCCGGTCCCTGAAATCGAGGAACTACGGAGGCTGGTGAAGGAAGCTCCGGTCACGTACCTCACCGCCGTCGTCGATAACCGCCATGGATCAGTAGCCATCAACATGGACAGCGTCAGCATTTTCACCCCGGAAGGGGCTGAATACAGATATCAAAGCGCGTCCGAATACATCACCAGACTTCGTGACGCGTTGCCGGCTGACGCGCCCGCAGAGACCCGGACCCGGCTCGATGACCTTTTCATCGCGCACAGCGGCGAGGCACCGCCTCTGGGAATGAAGGACTTCGTGCTGGTGGGGCCCCCGGTTCCAAACGAAATGAGCGAAATTATCGTCCATCCCACCAGCGGTTTCCACCCAGTCCCGGCGATGCCGGCAAACACCTAATGGATGCGGGGTTTCACATGGACGGGCCCTGGGTATGGGCTTGGTACCACCGACGAACTAAGTCATGGGGTCTCTGTCAGTGGAAGGCGGCTCGTTATGTCAAAACGGGGGTGACGAGCCGCCGCCTCAAACCTTTTTGCGGCACCCCATGCCATGGTTCGCACCACCTCTCAGGCACGATTGCGAGCCATTGACAGGCAGTCCAGGCCTGAGGAAACATCAAAGGTGCCGGTGCGCCTGGCTGTCCTCCGGGAGCCGACCTGCTGTCCGGCTTCTCGAAGGGTTATCGGATGCAGCCAGCACGCTCTCGTCTCAGATCCTTCCGGAGTGTTGCCACAACCGCCGCAGCCCTCCTGACGGTATCTGTGGCGGGTTGCACCAGCCCCCCGGGACCGCCCGACGAGTCCGCGTCCCGTGAGGGGGATGTCCGGATTGCTGCTGTGGGCGACATGAACCCGGTCAAGAACTATGCCCCCGATAGCCCGTCAGGTCTGAACGCTGCCGCGATCACCACGCTCGTACAGAACAACGAGATTGACGCGTTCCTGGGGCTCGGGGACTTCCAATACGACACCGCGTACTGCTCCAGCTATGTGGACTACTGGACGCGCCTGTGGGGTGGCACCAAGCCCAAGTTGTACTGGGTGTCCGCCCCCAACCACGACTGGAAACCCGGCCGCAACGAAGACCTCGACAAATTCATGAATGGCCAATGCCCGGGAGCTCCGGCGAAGGCTGCGATCAACGAGCAGCGTGGGTTCATCGGGAACGGGGAACCGTACTCGAAGGACTTCGGGAAGTGGCACTTCGCGTTCCTGTCGTCCGCGCACTGGCGGTACAACCCCAAGGAGGCCCGGGCGTTGACGAAGTGGCTGGACGAGGACCTTGCGGCTGCGAAGGCGGCAGGTAAGCACCTGGCAGTCGTGCATCACGAACCGTACTTCACGTCAGAGACGGACGAACATGAGCGGGCCGCTGACCACAAGCCGTGGATCGACGTGATGTGGAAGCACCGCGTCCGCCTGACCCTGTCGGGCTCACAGCACAACTACGAACGGTCATGCCCGGTGAACAGCGCTGACCAGTGCGTCAGCGACGGGATGACAGCGTTTCAGATTTCAACCGGAGGTATCTCCCTTCGCCCGTTCATCAGCAGTCCGCCGTACATCGTGAAGCGGTTCAGCAACACTCACGGGTTCCTCCGGATGACCCTCCGGGACGACGGGTCCTTCGAGTGGAACTTCGTTCCAACGTCGGGGTCGGGCACGGATTCAGGTAGCCAATCCGCGCCGTAGTTTGGATTCGGTCCCGCTCAGGTACGACAGTGGCTTTCCCTCCCTCTTCGGATTCCTCAAACCAGCTGTCGATGGCTTGCTGCATTGCCATCCGCTTCATGCCGA
>NZ_JAPSHJ010000059.1:10150-19704 GCF_031179985.1 Arthrobacter sp.
CATGCCGAGCAGCCGCGCCTCATCTACTACCTGACCTAGTGCCCAAGTAGCCAGTCCCTGTCCGCGTGAGGAGGGCCGGATGCCGTAGCCGATGTGTCCGGCCCGTGCCGCCAGCTCGTGGTTTTGGTGCCGCAGGGCGATCCCGCCCAGGATTTGTTCATCGTCAACGATCCACCAATAAGTACAACGGCCTGACTCGTCGGCAAGCCTTGCCGCCCAGGCCCGGAACCCGGCCTGCCAGTCGACCTCATCGGTTGCCAACAATCCGAACCCAGCACCTCAAAACAGGTGGTTCAACGGCCGGCTGTCACGGGATCGATAAAACGTCCAGGGGATGCTAACTGAGGCGAAGGGACCTCTTCGCGACCCGCCAGGCAGAGTGACAACCCAGCATTCAAAGGAAATGAGTATTCGCCGCTCTGTAACGGCTTAGGGTTAAGCGCATAGGCTTTGGGGAAGGGAGCGGTTGATGGTCAAGGGTCCGACTGTGTATGACGTTGCGGAGCGGGCGGGGGTTTCGATTGCGACGGTTTCCTTCGCTTTCTCTCAGCCTCACCGTGTCAGGGAGTCGACGAGGAATTCGGTGCTGGATGCCGCGCGCGAGTTGGGCTATGTGCCCAGTGCCAGCGCCCGCGGGCTGGCCAAGGGCCGGACAGGGGCTCTTGGGCTCTTTTCGTTCGACTTTCTAAACCTCCTGCCCGAGGCAGAGACAGACCGTACTGCGATTGGCGGTGCTCCTGATGATTTCCTGCGGTTCCCAGTTTGGGTCGACGAGGTCCAGCGGGGCGTTGAACTGGAGTGCTTCAGCCGGGGTTACGCTCTCATGATCGGTGGCGGAAACAAGGCAAGCGGTGAAAGAGCGGTGACCGACATTGCCGGCCGCGTCGACGGCCTGATCATTTTCCCCCGTACCATTCCGGCCGAGGTAACCCGCCGGATATCCGCCCGGATTCCCGTTGTTGAACTCTCCGACCCCGAGGGCGAAAGCAGTCTTCACCGCGTCACAACAGACAATGCCTCCGGCATCCGGCAGCTGATGGAACACTTGATCGGCTTTCACAGGTTCCGAAAATTCATGTTCGTCAGCATCCCGACAGCCGATACGGAAGCCAGGTACAACGCTTACAGTGCCGTCCTGGCCGCGCACGGACTGGCGGTTCAGCCCCCGCTTGAGAGCCGCCCCGGGACGAGTGCAGTAACAGCTGAGCTGATCGCAGAGCTCCAGGACTCCGGGTCCCTCCCCGACTGTTTCGTCTGCGCCAACGATCAGGAAGCGGTGGTGGTGTTGGAGACCCTCAAGGCAGCCGGAATCCCGGTCCCGGATCGGGTGGCTGTCACCGGTTTTGACGGAATCGTGGCAGGGCGTTTGGTGAAGCCAACATTAACCACCGTTCGCCAACCGATGGAGCTGATCGGGCGCACCGCTGTCGACATCCTCATAGACACCCTGACGGATCCCCCGGCCTCCCCCGCCCACAGACAACTACCGGTCAGCCTTGCCGTCCGCGAAAGCTGCGGCTGCCGCGGAGAGGGAGACTAACCGGGTACCAAATCTCTGTATGCGCTCCCATAGCTGGGGAGATTGCGCCGGAAACGCTGTCACTTGGCTCTCATCAGGCAGCGCGATGACCGGGCAGGAGCACGAGTCTGCGCACATCCGCAAGAACGGAGGAATCCGCTCCAAACCGTTCACAGCATATTGTTAAGCGCATAGGCTTTGGGAAAGGGAGCGGTTGATGGTCAAGGGTCCGACTGTGTATGACGTTGCGGAGCGGGCGGGGGTTTCCATTGCGACGGTCTCCTTCGCTTTCTCTCAGCCTCACCGTGTCAGGGAGTCGACGAGGAATTCGGTGCTGGATGCTGCCCGCGAGTTGGGCTATGTGCCCAGTGCCAGCGCCCGCGGGCTGGCCAAGGGCCGGACGGGAGCTCTTGGGCTCTTTTCGTTCGACTATCTGAACCTGCTGCCGGAAGCTGCGGGAGACGGCGCCAAATCCGGGTCGGAGGCTGACGAGGACTGCCGGCTTTTCCCGATATGGGTCGACGAGGTCCAGCGGGGCGTTGAGCTGGAGTGCTTCAGCCGGGGTTACGCTCTCATGATCGGTGGCGGAAACAAGGCAAGCGGCGAAAGGGCGGTGACCGACATTGCCGGCCGCGTCGACGGCCTGATTGTTTTTGCCCGTACCATTCCGGCCGAGGTAACCCGCCGGATATCCGCCCGGATTCCCGTTGTTGAACTCTCCGACCCCGAGGGCGAAAGCAGTCTTCACCGCGTCACGATAGACAATGCCTCCGGCATCGGGCAGCTGATGGAGCACTTGATCGGCTTTCACAGGTTCCGGAGGTTCATGTTTGTCAGCATCCCGAACGCCGAGAATGAGGCCAGGTACAACGCTTACAGTGCCGTCCTGGCCGCTCACGGACTGGAGGTTCAGCCCCCGCTTGAGAGCCGCCCCGGGGCGAGTGCAGTAACAGCTGAGCTGATCGCAGAGCTCCAGGACTCGGGGTCCCTCCCCGACTGTTTCGTCTGCGCCAACGACGAAGAAGCTCTCGTTGTCCTGGAGACCCTCAAGGCGGCCGGAATCCCGGCCCCGGCCCAGGTGGCTGTCACCGGTTTTGACGGAATCGTCGCAGGCCGTTTGGTGCGACCGTCCTTAACCACCGTTCGCCAACCGATGGAGCTGATCGGGCGCACCGCTGTAGACATCCTCATAGACACCCTGACGGATCCCCCGGCCACCCCCTCCCACAGGCAACTACCGGTCAGCCTTGCCGTCCGGGAAAGCTGCGGCTGCCGGGCACAGGAAAACTGACCGCGACTTACGGAAAAGTGTTGTCAAAGTCACACTAATGCGCTTAGATTAAGACACACCTTCCGATCTAAGCGCATCGAAGCACTTATTCTTGATCTATGCGCATAAGTACGGGGGACCTGTTTGACTGTTGGCGCCTCAAGGTGCCTGATTGAAGGGAATGAACATGATCCATGCTCCTGCGGACACCGGTGTCCGGCTCAGGAAAGCGGCCGCCCTTGGCCTGGCTGCCGGGTTGCTGCTGACCGGCTGCGGCCGCGGCAACGAAGCCGCCAGCGGTACCGAGACCGGCAAGGCGATCGCGGCCGGGGCCGCCACCGGCACGATCAATCTCTGGGCACAGGGCGGGGAAGCAGAGTTGCTTCCGGAGTTCGTGAAGGATTTTGAGGCGGAGAATTCCGACGTCAAGGTCAATGTCACCGCGATTCCCTGGGATGCCGCGGTCAACAAGTACCAGGCAGCCATTGCCGGAGGCACGACACCGGACATTGCCCAGATGGGCACCACGATGATGACTGACTTCGGTGACGCCTTCGATCCGAAGCCGGCCGAGATCGACACCTCAGGGTTCCTGCCCAGTTCAGTCAAATCGACAGAGGTCGCCGGTACGGCTGTGGGTGTCCCCTGGTATGTCGACACCCGTGTCTTCTTTTTCCGCAAGGATCTGGCAGAGAAGGCAGGCTATGCCGAATTCCCCACGACGTGGGAGGGCCTGACGGACATGGCGAAAGCCCTGAAATCCCAGCCGGGCGTGGAAGAGCCCTTCCAGCTGCCGGTTAAGGAGCTCCAAGGCATGCTTCCGTTCCTTTGGTCCAACGGCGCTGAATTCATCACCAAAGACAACTCCAAGTGGACCTTCGATACCCCTGAAATCGTCGAAGCGCTGAAGTACTACCAGAGCTTCTTCACTGACGGACTGGCCAACAAAAACCCCGCGACGGGGGCCGGCGCAGGCGAAGCGGCCTTTGTCAACGGAACCGCTCCCGTGCTGATCGCAGGACCGGGCCTTCTCGGGCAGCTCAACAAGGCAGGCGGTCCCGGTTTCGAGGACAAGTACATGGTAGCGAAAATCCCCACGAAAGTTACCGGGACCTCCTTCATCGGCGGATCGAACCTGACGGTTTTCAAGGACGCCAAAAACCGGGACGGAGCCTGGAAACTGGCGCAGTGGTTCTCCAAGCCCGAGGTGCAGGCCAAATGGTACAAGGTTTCAGGAAGCCTGCCCGCAGTTGAGAGCACCTGGAAGGACCCCGTACTGGCCGGCGACAAAAAACTCGCCGTGTTCGGTGAGCAATTGAAGGACACCAACTTCCCGCCCACGATCTCCACCTGGACCGAGGTCGCCGGCGCTGCGGACTCCGAACTGGAAAAGATCGTCAGGGCTGGGAAGGACCCGGCAGTGGCGATGAAAGAGCTGCAGGCGACCGCGGACAAAATCGGGACCGGCAAGTAGTCATGGTCACCACTGAAACCAGGCGGGCAGACAGCTTCCGGGCTGTCCGCCCGCCCAGGGCCCCCGAGCGTCTGGGCCCGGCGGCCCGACGCCGGCGGCAGTCTGTCATCGCCTGGCTGTTCGCCTTGCCGTTCGTCCTCATTTTCGGCTTCTTCATGTTGGTTCCGCTGTTTTCCTCCTTCGTGATGTCGTTCACAGACTTCACCAGCAAGGACGTCCGGAATCCCCTCGGTGTAGGGTTCGTCGGATTGGACCAGTTCGCGGAACTCTTTGGCAACGAGCAGTTCGTTCGCTCGCTCCTGAACACGGGCTACTTTGTGATCGTCGGGATCCCGCTGACGATGGCCGTAGGCCTGGCCCTGGCGGTGGCGCTGAACAACGGCATCACCCGGTTCCGAAGCGCCTTCAGGGTGGGCTTCTACACCCCGGTGGTGACCAGCATCGTCGCCGTGGCCGTCGTATGGAGATTCATCCTGCAACCGGACGGGCTGCTGAACCTCATCCTGGGCTGGGTAGGTATCGCCGGACCGGACTGGCTGAACAGCACCGAGTGGTCGATGCCGGCGATGATCATGATGGCTGTCTGGCGCAACATGGGCACCTTGATGATCATCTTCCTGGCCGGACTGCAGAACGTTCCCGTCGACGTGCTGGAAGCAGCGCAGGTTGACGGCGCCAACGCCTGGCAACGATTCGTCCGGATCACGCTGCCCATCTTGCGGCCCACCCTGCTGCTGGGCGCCGTGCTGCTGTCGGTGGGTTTCCTTCAGTTCTTCGAAGAACCCTTCGTCATGACCAAGGGCGGCCCCCTGGACTCTACGTTGTCGGTGAGCTACTTCACCTTCAACCAGTTCGGATACGGAAAATACGGCCTGGCCTCGGCCGCAAGCTACGTGCTGTTCGTGGTCATCGCCCTGCTGAGCCTGATCCAATTCCGCGCCCTCCGCTCCAAAGACTGAAGCGAGTAGACAATGACCGATACAAAAACCGCACCCCTGCGAGATCGCCCCACCACTCGACCGTTCACCACACCGCGACCCAGGCGCTACTCAGCCTGGAAAAGGCAGGGCTGGGTTTACGCCGCCCTTGTTCTCGCCGGAGCCGCAACCGTGCTGCCATTTGTCTGGATGCTGCTCGGTTCCTTCAAAACCCAGGGGGAGCTGCTGCGACGGCCCGTCACCTGGTGGCCGCAGGACCCCACCCTGGACAACTACGTGCGCTGGTTCACTGAACTGCACATAGATCTCTTTTTCATGAACAGCCTCATTGTTGCCGTCGTGACCGTCCTGGGAAATCTGCTGTTCTGCTCAATGGTCGGGTATGCGCTGGCGAAGATGGACTTCGCCGGCAAGCGGGTCCTGTTCCTGCTCGTGATGGTGACCCTCATGGTTCCCGGTGTGGTGACGTTCGTACCGCTGTTCGTGATGGTCAGCAAGCTGGGCCTGGTCAACACCTACCCTGCCCTGATACTGCCTTTCCTGGTCTCACCGTTGGGGGTCTTCCTAATGCGGCAGTTCATGATGGGGATACCGGACTCCCTCATCGAGGCGGCCAGAATCGACGGGGCCGGGGAACTGCGGACCTTCACCGGGATCGTGATGCCCTTGTGCGGACCGCCACTGGCGACACTGGGGATCCTCACCTTCCTTGGCTCCTGGAACAACTTCCTCTGGCCACTCGTAGCCGCCCAAAGTGAAGAAAAATACACGCTGCCCGTTGCTTTGTCCTTATATTCAACCGGGCAGAACGCAACAGACTACGGCCTGCTGCTGGCAGGTGCGGTGCTGGTGATCGCCCCCATCGTGGCCCTGTTTATCGCCCTGCAACGCTTCTTCATCCAGGGTGTAGCGGCGACCGGCATCAAGTAGGCCCTCCGGGTTCCTGCCCACACCACGGGAAAGTGCTCTTCATCCAAGGGCCCACCCCAAAGGGAACCCGGTGGTACCCGACCGTTTTTTCCCATCACAGCCCACCTCCAAGGAAAACGAATGTCATATTCAATTCAGCTGTTCACCCTCCGTAACGCCATGCAGGACGACCTTCCGGGCACCATCCGCAAAGTCGCAGAAATAGGCTTCACCCAGGTCGAACCCTACGACTTCGTCGCCACGGCAAAGCAGCTGGGTGCGGCCCTTGCGGAGAACGGGTTGTCGGCACCTTCCGGCCACGCACCGCTGATGAGCCAAAATCAGGACGAAATCTTTGAGGCTGCCAAGGAATTGGGCATCAGCACCGTGATTGACCCCTTCCTGCCAGCAGAACACTGGCAAAAAGCCGAGGACATCCAGGCCACGGCCGAAAAGCTGAACGCCGCGGCGAAGAAGGGCGCCGCGTACGGCATCCGTGTCGGGTACCACAACCACCAGTGGGAACTGGAGTCGATGATCGAGGACCAAACCGCCCTCGAATACTTCACCGGGCTGCTGGACCCAGAGATTGTCCTGGAGGTGGACGTTTACTGGGCGGCAGTCGGAGGCCAGGACCCCGAAGCCCTCCTCCGGCGCCTCGGCGACCGGGTGAAGTTCATCCACATCAAGGACGGGCCAATAAACACCGATACCAAAGCCCAGCAACCCGCAGGCCAGGGCCGTATCGCTGTCCTGGACGTCATCGCGGCCGCCCGATCGCTCGAGGTGGGTGTCGTTGAATTTGACGACTACGCAGGGGACATCTTCGATGGCATCACGGAAAGCCTGCGCTTTCTGGAGACGGCAACCGTGGACGCAGCAGTCAACGCAGGAAAGCTGGCATGAGCGGCACCGGCAGCGGCAGCGGGCCGGTCGGCGTCGCCGTGATTGGCGCGGGAAACATCAGCAAGCAGTACCTGGACAACCTCACGGTCTTCCCTGACCTGAGAGTCCACGTGATTGCTGACCTGTTTGAAGAAGCCGCGCAAGCACGGGCGAAGGAGTACGGAATCCCGGAGTACGGCGGGGTTGAGGCGGCGCTGAACCATCCCGACGTCGAAATCATCGTTAACCTGACCATCCCGGCCGCACATGTGGAAGTGGCATCCGCCGGGGTCCGGGCGGGGAAGCACGTCTGGACCGAGAAGCCGTTTTCGCTCGACCGCGAATCCGGGCTCGGGCTGCTCAAAGCGGCCGACGCCGCAGGCATCCGGCTCGGCTGCGCCCCGGACACATTCCTCGGGGCCGGACTACAGACGGCGCGGCGGATCATTCAGCGCGGGGACATCGGCACCCCGCTCACAGCCGTGACCACATTCCAGACACCCGGCCCGGAATCCTGGCACCCCAACCCCGGCTTCCTGTTCCAGTACGGTGCCGGTCCGCTGTTCGACATGGGCCCGTACTACCTCACGGCTCTCGTCCAGACCTTCGGATCAGTCCGGCGTGTGGCAGCCCTCGGGTCCAAAGCCAAGGAAGTACGCGTCATAGGGTCCGGCCCCAAAGCAGGCGAGGAATTCACTGTCGACGTCCCCACGCATGTCTCCGCCATGGCCCAGTTCGACGGCGGTGCGTCCTCCCACAGTATCTTCAGCTTCGAATCCCCTCGCCAACGGATGGGATTCGTGGAGATCACAGGAACAGACGCCACCATTTCCCTTCCCGATCCCAACGAATTCGACGGCGCTGTCCGGATCTGGAGGGCCGGGGACGAGGATTGGACATTGGTTCCGGCCACTGGCCCTGCAGACGGCCGCGGTTTGGGTGTACTGGACATGGCCCGTTCGATCAGGGCAGGCGTTCCACACCGGGCCACCGGCAACCTCGCCTACCACGTCCTCGACACCATGGTCTCGATCTCCGAATCCATCGAATCAGGCGCTTTCATAGACATTGAAAGCTCCGCCCCGGCCTCCGCTGCACTCCCAGAGGACTGGGAACCGGCAGCCCAAACGCTCTAGGAGAGCCCCGTATGTCAACAGAACAGAACCGCGAGCAGGGCCGGACCCGCCCCCTCGGCGTGGCCATGATTGGCTACGCCTTCATGGGCAAGGCCCACTCGAATGCCTGGCGGAACGTCGCCAGCTTCTTTGATGTCCCGGCCTTCGAGCAGAAAGTGCTCGTTGGCCGGGACGCCGCGCAGGTGGCAGAAGCAGCAGGCAAGTATGGCTGGGCTGAATCGGCCACGGACTGGCGTTCTGTGATTGAGCGGGACGACATCGACATCGTCGATATCTGCGCCCCAGGCTGGATGCATGCGGAGATCGCGATTGCGGCACTTGAAGCGGGTAAGCATGTGTTGGTGGAGAAGCCGCTGGCCAACACCATCGCCGAAGCCGAAGCCATGACTGCTGCGGCCGCTTCCGCCCGCGCCCAGGGGGTGCAGTCCATGATCGGCTTCAATTATCGCCGCGTTCCAGCCCTTGCTTTGGCGCGCCATCTGATCGCGGAGGGCCGGCTCGGGACAGTCCGGCACATCCGGGCTGCATACCTCCAGGACTGGCTCTCGGACGCCGAATCTCCCATGAGCTGGCGGTTACGGAAGGAAACCGCCGGCTCGGGCGCTCTCGGCGACATCGCCTCCCACGCGATAGACCAGATCCAATATCTGACCGGTCAAACCATTACGGAAGCCTCCGGACTGCTAAAAACATTCGTTGCTCAACGCCCGGGGCTGGACGGATTGGAGGACGTCACCGTAGACGACACTGCGTGGGCGACCTTTTGGCTCACCGGAGACATGGGCGCATCCGTCGAAGCTTCCCGCGTAGCGACGGGAAAGAAGAACGATCTCCAAATCGAGGTCTACGGCACCGGAGGAGCTTTGACGTTCAATCTGGAAAACCTGAATGAACTGGGTTTTCTGGATGCCACGGCCCCGGTCCGGGAGCAGGGCTTCCGTAGGATCCTGGTCAACGAACCCGACCATCCCTATCTGGAGGCCTGGTGGCCACAGGGCCACATCATCGGCTGGGAACACACCTTCACCCACCAGATCCGGGACTTCCTGCTTGCCATCGATTCCGGCGAGGCCCCGTCTCCGTCGTTCGAAGAAGGGCTCCAGGTTCAACGGGTCCTTTCCGCCGTCGAAGAGTCAGCCAACAACAAAAGCACCCTCACCATGGTGAAAAAGAACGTCTTCAGCCTTGAAGGAGCCTGACATGTCCCGCCCTTACACCCTCTTTACCGGCCAGTGGGCCGACCTTCCGTTCGAAGAGGTCGCGAAGCTGGCGTCCGGCTGGGGCTATGACGGCCTTGAAATCGCCGTTTCGGGGGACCACCTTGATGCGTGGCGCTGGGATGAGCCCGGCTACGTCGAGTCCAAACTCGCGGTCCTGGAAAAGTACAACCTGAAGGTCTGGGCCATCTCCAACCACCTCAAAG
>NZ_JAPSHJ010000022.1 GCF_031179985.1 Arthrobacter sp.
TTTGCTGTATTGATCTACGCAAACGACTCCCTGCACGCACCTAACGCCACGAAAGAGGAGCTCAAGGAGTGCGACGAGCACTTCGACTCTCTCGTCGCCACCGGTCGCATGCACATCGCGTATGCCCTCACGCCGCGGGACCATGCGCGCACGATCCGAGCGGCCGGTCGCGCGGACGGCCCTTATGGCGCGGGCGGTGACGTCGTCGCCGGGTTCTACATCCTGAACGCGACGGATATCGAGGAAGCGCTACACCTGGCCCGCAAAGATCCTGCCATCCTCACCGGCGGTGGAGTGGAGGTCCGTCCTGTCCACAGCGGCGGGGTCCTCGCCGCCCGTACCTGAGGAGACGCCGTCGAAGTTTACCCATGCCGCCAACAGGCCGGATCCCTTCGCGAGCATTATCTGCGGTGTCGTTTCCCTGCCTACCTGCAAGCAGGCAGTTAGTCTTAGCTTCAAGAGATGCTTTGGGGGAGTAGAAGTGAATTTAATCACTGTTGACGGCGGCAAGGGCACTGTGGAACTCGATTCCGACGGAGTTCTCCTCCTTGTGTGGAAGCCGGAGACTGTTCTGACGGCCGATGATGTTCATGCGGCGATGGCAAGCGTCAATGAGATTGCCGACGGTGCCGAGTATCCGATGTTGATCGACATATCGAACACCCAAGCTGTCACCCGCCAGGCCAAGTCCGTTTTCAGCGTAAAGTGCGCCGCTTCGCGAATTGCCCTGCTTGGCTCAAGCCCGGTCAGTCGTGTCATTGCCAACTTCGCTATGGCACGGCGAACGCTCCCGTGTCCCACCCGGTTCTTCACCTCCCGCGACGAGGCCATGAACTGGCTTCACCCGACACCCCAGGCCTAGATACGCCAGAAGTCTTCCAGCGACCTGGCCCCACGTCCTCGTCTTTACTGAGGAATTGGCACTGATGCGTTCTGCGTCTTTTTGAACCCGGCAGGGCATCCGTTCTGTCTCGTGCAGTGGTGACACGTAGATATGGGCAGTCCAAACCAAGAGGCGCCGAGCACTAGGTTGCCGCCGAGGTGAGACAGCGGATTCCTCATTCCTCGTGCATTCTCCGGTACTGGAAGTCATTCCGTGGCGATGAGTTCGACTTCGAAACCGTGGGAGTTCGTGAGGTAAGCCGCGTAGTGCCCCGGCCCGCCGGCATGCGGATACTTGTCCTGGAACAGGGAGTCCCAGCCATTGGCCGAGGCTTCCTGGGCGAGGGCATCCACTTGTGCCTCTGTTCCCGCACGAAACGCAAGGTGATTCAAGCCGGGGAAGGTCCGTTCGTGGACCCTGCTGGATAGATCCGGAGATTCCTCGAGCACGATGTACGTTTGCCCCCGCCGCCAACTGCGCCCGTTAGGCCATTCCTGATATGTCTCGTAGCCAAGTCGAGACAGTAGCCAACCCCATTCGCTTTCAGCCCTGGTGAAGCTTGGTACCCAGAGCTCAAGGTGGTGCAGTGCGCCCACACTGGTTGCAGTCATCTTCCGAGTCTTACATGCGGCAGTCCCGGCCGCCGAACGCTCCCGATTCCAAGGATGTGGGATGCACATTTTTCGGGAGGAACGGTGAATAGCTGGATAACGTACTCTCATCACTTAAGAGGCGGTGGAAGGACGAGCGATGAAGAGATGGCAAATGCCCATCATCGCGCTGCTTGTCGTGGCTGCATTCGTGATTCTCTATCTCAACGGGCACTTAGGAAACATCGCTGTCCCCTGAGGTGCCAAAATCTGATGGTCTCCTCGTCTATCTTCCAGTCTTTCAGCTGCTGCGGGGAGGGAGTTCCCAGGGAATGAGACACCGGCACCCGACTCCTGCTGTGGATGGGTGGGAGCTAAGGCCGCTGGTCAAGTCGTCATACATGGACTTCCAGCAGTTGGGAACCGCCGTTCAGTTCCACAATGCCAGCCCGAAAGTACCGCCAGTGCCCGTATTATCCAACGGAGACTGCCTGCACCGCGTGAGTACTACGCCCGAAAGGGAGTTGATACTGGTGAGGCCAACCCCACCCCGATCGGGAATCGGGTACTACAGTGGATGCATGGCTGCCAGCCGCAATCCGCTTGAGGACCTGCGCGAAACCATCGGCCATCTGGCCGATCAGCTCAAGCTGCCCGGTTCCGAGCGGGTCGACGACCTGGTGGGCGATCTCATCGGTGCGAGGCCCGGGCCGGCCCGGCCGCTGTCCGAGGTGCAGGCCGAGCTCGACGCGCTGGTCGGGCTGGAGACCGTGAAGGAACAGGTGCGGGCCCTCGTCGCACTCCTCCAGGTTCAGGCCCGACGTAAGACGCACGGCCTGCCTGAGGTGGCCACATCACAGCATCTGGTGTTCCTCGGAAACCCTGGCACGGGCAAGACCACCGTGGCGCGGCTCCTGGCCGAGATGTACCGCGCGGTCGGCCTGCTGCAGAAAGGCCACCTGGTCGAGGTCGATCGTTCGGGCCTGGTGGGGCAGTACGTCGGCGCGACCGCCATCAAGACGGACCGGGTGATCCGCCGTGCGCTGGACGGCGTTCTGTTCATCGACGAGGCCTACGCGCTGGCCCCGGAGGACGGCCGGATGGACTTCGGCCCTGAGGCGATCGAGGTCCTGCTCAAGCGGATGGAGGACCACCGCCACCGCCTGGTCGTGATCGTGGCCGGGTACCCGCGGCTGATGGAGTCCTTCTTGCTCTCGAACCCCGGACTGCGCTCCCGGTTCGCCCGCGAGATCACGTTTCCCGATTACTCCGTCGACGCACTCCAGACGATCTTCCACCAGATGCTGGCCCAGCACGAGTACACACTGGGGCCGGGTGCGGACCAGATGCTGCGCCGCATCTTCACCGGGCTCCACGCGGGCGAGGATTCCGGCAACGCACGGTTCGCCCGCACGCTGTTCGAGCAGGCGCTCAATCGCCAGGCGCTGCGGCTGTCGCTCGACCAGGAACATAGTCTCGACGCGCTCGATCGTGAGGCCGTCATGACGCTCACCGCGGACGACATCGTCGAGGCCGCGCTGGCCTTGGGCGAGGAGCCGGAGCCGGAACCGACGCCGGAACCGGAGCGGTCACGCTGGTGGCGCTGGTTGGTCTGAGCCAACCGCGGCGTCGGCCTCATAGCTTAGCCCGATCTGCTTCCGGATCTCGTCCATCACCGCCATGATGGCCACGCTCTCGCCCGGTGGCAGGATGGTGCCGGCGATGTCGCCGGCACGGACGAGGCGTTCCAGTTCCGCAGCTTGGTACTGCATTCCCCGGCTGCTGACCGGCTGCTGGTACCGTTCAACAACGCTCCCGTCAACGGAATGAACGGTGAATGGCACGGGGTTGTACCAAGTGTCTTCGATGTCGATCCATCCTTCGGTCCCGATAACCATGGCCCGGTTGGCACTGGCAGCATCCAGTTCGCAATCCACTATGGCCTGCTGCCCTTTGGCGTACTCAAAGATGGCTGCCGTCTGGCGGTCTACTCCCGTCGCCGACATGGACGCACTGGCCCGGATGGTTTCGGGGGTGCCCAGGATGTCGATCGCAAAGGAGATCGGGTAAACGCCCAGGTCCAGCAGTGCCCCGCCACCCAGCGCAGGGTCATTAAGCCGGTGCGCAGGATCCTTGGGCAGGCTCTGATTGTGGCTGGCGACTACCTTCCGGACCTCCCCGATAGTGCCTTCTTGAATGACGTCGCGGATGCGGACCATATGCGGAAGGAACCGCGTCCACATGGCTTCCAGCGCCACGAGCCCCTTGGATTCGGCCAGGTCAACAATGTCCTGCGCTTCGCGGGCGTTCATAGTGAACGACTTCTCCACCAAGACGTGCTTGCCCGCATGCAACGCCAACAGTGCATTCGCATGGTGGAACGGGTGCGGTGTGGCGATGTAGACCACGTCAACCAGCGGGTCTGCCACCAAATCCTCATAGCTGCCGTGCGCGGTGGCCAAGCCGTATTGCTCGGCGAACGCCTTGCTCAGGTCCAGGGAGCGGGACCCCACAGCCTGCACAGCAAAGCCATTCTCGTTCAGGTCCTGCGTTTGGAGCCCGGCAATGAATCCGGTGCCGAGGATTCCCCAGCGGATTGTTCCGTCGGAGGTGCCATTGCTGATTGTCACGTGCTTAGTCCTTTGTCGATTCAGTGAGCGGGTAAGCCACAAATGCAAAGCGTGCTGAATCCGGCGACCAGCTGTTGACGTTGAGAGTACCTTGGCCACCGAAAAGTGGCCATGTGTGGAGGGGTGTGGTCCAGTCCCCGGTCGAAACGAGTACGACGTCGACAGGTAAGTCAGCGGGGTGCCCCACCGTTCCGCTGGGGAACCGGATGTAGCTGGCGTAGCGGCCATCCGGGGACAGGTGCGGGAACCAGTCGACGGTTTGGGACTGAAGGAGCTGCTCGAATCCGCTGCCGTCCACCCCCACGCGGGCTAGCTGGGCGTGGCCGGGCTCTGTGGTAAAGGATTCCGTGTTCAGGTAGAGCCATTTCCCGTCCGGTGAGTATTCCGGCCCGTCGCAGTGGCCGGGACCGACGTCAAGGCGGGCGGCAGCACCGCCGTCGGACGCTATGGTCATGAGGCGTCCGGGCTGTGTGAAGTCGCCGGTCTCAATAACTACATATGCGAGTTCGTTGCCGTCCGGGCTGACACCGTGGAGGAAGTGGAACGAGCCGTCGTCCTCCGTGATGCGGGTGGCCGGTCCGCCGTCCAGGGAGGCCCGGTAGATGTGGCCGTCGTTGGCTGAGAGGAAGACGGCCTCGCCGTCCGGTGCCAGTACGTGATCGTTGTTCAGATCCGGGACGCCAATGAGAGGAACTGCCATGGGCCCGCCACCGGAAACGTCCAACGACCACAGCTTTCCGTATCCGTTGAGAACGAGTTTCGTGCCGTCCAAGGCCCAGTTGGGCGCTTCGAACAACACCTCATCAGTCTTGAACAGCAGCTGAGATTCCCCAGTCGTAGAAGCGATCCACACCTCGCAGCACTGGCCTCGTTGAAGGGCGCGCATCACTCAGCCACCGCCGTCAGTTTCTTGACAGGGATGTTCGGCCACCGGGGATCGAAAGGAAGTCCATCCCGCCAGCCTACTGAACACCGGAGAAGGCCGGTGCTGAAGCAGTATGTTCCTTGAGCTCCCTGTTGCCTTGGGCGTGAAGAAGGTCCGCCGACAATTGGGGGATCGACGGACCTTCCACTGGAAGATTACATAGGTGGAATTATGACTTCGAGTTGATAAAGGTCCATGATCGCCGTCTTCGGATGGATCCGTGGGCTCATTTTTTCCACAACATCGATGGCTTGTGTCCCACACAAGCAAGGCAACCAGGCGGTGGTCTCATTGTCTGGCGTGCACTTCGCGGGAGCGTCGCATGGCTCGTGTGGATTGCTCAGAGAGCTGGTGCTGGCCGGAGACCCGGTAGAGGTCGGAGGCCCATTGAAATTCATTGGCAGCGTCGCGGTATCGGGCTTCGTCAAAGAGCCGTCGTCCGATGTGGTGCCTTACGTCAGCTTCTTCTACCCAGGTCGAAGCCAGTTGCAGGGCCTCTTCCTGCAGCCGCGCAGCTTCATGCCAGCGATACTGACGTTGGTATACCTGGGCGACTACGAGCAGCGATTGCCTCCGGTGCCCGGATTCAGCCAGGACTTGGAATCCTACTTGTAAAGCCTCAGTTTCCCGGTTGAGCAGGGCAAGAAACCGAACCCGCTCCAAGGGCGTGCAGCCGTTGGAGAGGGCGCTCTCGAGAGCCTTGCGGTTGAGCACCACATCGTGGAGCGTGGCAGGGTCGGTACGCCAGAACTCTGAGGTGTTCGTCACTGTTACGCATCCTCCGTAGAACTTGTTACGGAAACTAGCTGCTCTCTGGACGACCCTGGGGTCGGCCCAACTTCCTCATGGTCTCATGGCCCGCTTGTGGGAAGGGGCAGCACCTCACACCATGTCGAACGATCCAGAAGGGCCTGTGTCTGCTGCCAGAGTGATGAAATCCGGAGAACTGGACCGTGCCTGGGCACTTATGGCGCCATGGGAGTGACCTCGTCAAGGCTGTCGGGGGAAGGGGTTCCCTTCCCACAAATTTTGTCTTTGGCGGTTTATCCTGTGCATGGGGGTACAAATGCCGGAATTGCGCGGTAACAGCTTGCTGTCCTTTGTCGGCGGTCACGTGCTGGTGAGCGTTTTGTGCGTGCAAGTGGCATTTATTGTCGCGATTCTGGCGTTGCTGGGATCAGGAGATCTGGTTTCGCTGGATTCTCCTGCGCTGCGGGGGATTCTGGGTTCAATCGCGGGATTCCTGATCCTTGTGGCACTTTATGCAGCGTGGCGTGATACGAGGGTCCGGCACGGTGAGAGGTCCAGGGCTGAGGGACTTTTGGATCTTATGGACTCGGTTCTGCATCCCCGCCAGGAATGGTGGTGGGCTATGGATGACGCCGGGACGTTCACTTTCTCCAGCAGCGCCTCATTGGATCTCCTCGGGTACGCCCCGTTTGAACTGGAAGGGCAACCGGCCAGTATTGTGATTGATCTGGACGATCTGGCCAAGGCCCGCCAATCAGTTGCCGCTGCCCTGGCACCTGACGGTTCCAGCTGGTCCGGAGTCGTTGTCAGGTGCCGGCACCGGGACGGGACCGCCTTGTGGATGGAGGTATCTGGACACGCCCGCCCCGCCGTCGGCGGAGCCAGCACAGGATTCGAAGGTTCCTGCAGGCCACTTAGCCCCCAAACCGAGAGGGTGTTGGCTCTGGAGCGCACCAGGAGGCGGATCGAGCAGGTGCTACGGGAACGGACGTTCCTGACGGCCTTCCAACCCATTCACGAACTCGCTACCGGCAGGGTCATCGGAGTGGAGGCGTTGGCGCGCTTCGTTGACGACGCCGGCGGCAGCCCGGAGCGCTGGTTTTCCGAGGCGGTGACTGTGGGTCTTGCCGCTGACCTCGAATTCGCAGCCCTCGAATCGGCGCTCGCCGCAGCGACCGGGCTCCCGTCCCACCTGTACGTGGCTCTTAACCTCTCACCTGAAACCTGCCTGGATCCACGGCTGCCGGGGTTTCTTACCAGATCAGGTGTAAGTCCGGACCGGTTGGTGCTGGAACTGACCGAAAACCTGGCCGTCGCCGCTTACGCACCCCTTGTGGCCGCCCTGGCCCCGCTCCGGACGCGCGGCCTGAGGGTGGCGGTTGACGACGCCGGGGCAGGTTTCGCCTCAATGCGGCATATCCTCCATCTGCACCCCGACATCATCAAACTCGATCGGAGCCTCATCGCCGGAATAGATAGGGACCCCGGCCAGCGCGCCCTTGGCGCCGCCATGGTGGAATTCGCACAACGCATCCGGGCGCAGCTCGTCGCTGAAGGTATCGAGAGCGAGGCCGAACTGACAGCGGTGACAGGACTGGGAATGTTTGCCGGTCAGGGGTACTTGTTGGGGCGGCCCTCAGCGGATCCGCAGAATTGGACTGCTTGGGAAGCCATGCAAGGCCGCGACACGGACTGAAGACTTCCCACAGATCAGTAGCAGAAAATCCAACCCGGCTGGCATCAACAAACGCGCCCCAGCAGGTAACGACTATGCAGAGGCACCCGCAAAATGCTGGAGCTCGCTTGTACGTCCGGTTTCGTCTGGAGCACGAACAGACCCGATCCTGGAGGCGAGATGCGCCACCACGGCTTTGCCCATAGTCTGGCAAAGTGGATACCAACACCGTGAAGTCCGGCGAACAAGTCGACAGGCAGTCGCGCATCCTTGAAGCGGCGCTGGGCCTGTTGTCACGGCACGGCATCGCAGGAGTCAATATGCGGGCGGTGGCCCGTGAAGCCGGCGTCGCACTCGGGCTCGTGAACTACTACTACGAAGACAAGCTGAGCCTGATCCGTGCGGCCCTGCACCGGATTGACCAGCATGACCTGATGCTGGTCGCGCCTGACCCGGAATTACCCCCGGAAGAACAGCTCCGGAAGGCCCTCCGTCGCGTTGCGGGCCCGGACCTCCTGACCACACAGTATCTGTCCCTGCGTCTCCATCTGTGGGCGCTTGCGCAAGCCCATGAAGACTTCGCGTCCATCAATGCGGCAGCGTTCGAGGGCTATCTCCACGGGCTCGCCAGGCTCATCGGAAATGTCAGGCCCGAGCTTTCCACTGAGGCGTGCCGGGAACGGGCAGCTGACATCGTCGTCGTGCAAAACGGGATGTGGTTAACCGCGCTCCTTGGTGTTGACAAGGAATCCATCCGGCGGAGCGTCGCCCGCACCGAAGAGATCGCCTTCGCGGCTTAGCCGCTGCTGCAATACTCATTCACGGACGCCGAAGCCGACCGCCGTGGCAGGGCCTGCCCCCTCTCTTCATGACCTACGCTCGTCACATTTCAGTGGCCGGGTGCAGCATTTCCAACCATATTGCGGTGCTTTGTTTCGTCGCTGTAAATCTTGAACATTTGTTCAGTCGACCTATTGAACGCTTGTTCAAGGTGCACTACTGTGCATGGATATGACCTACACCACACCGCCGCATTCAGGTCGTTACCGGCCTATTGCCCCGCAACGGTGAGCATCAACCAACGCAGGAATTTATAAGGCTTTTCCAGGGCACGGCGATCTATCGCCGGCCCGCGCATGGCGGACCACCAGCCCCAGCGGCAAGTTCTGCATTCAGGTAGAAGGAGAGTTTCCAGCATGACAAAAACCCACTACGACTACGTCATCGTCGGCGGCGGAAGCGCCGGTTCCGTGCTCGCCAACCGGCTGAGCGAAGGAGGTCAGAGCAGCGTCCTCGTCCTCGAAGCCGGACGCAGCGACTACCCTTGGGACCTTTTTATCCAGATGCCGGCCGCGCTGACGTTCCCCAGCGGCAACCCGCTATATGACTGGCGCTACCAGTCCGATCCTGAACCGTACATGGGCGGCCGCCGCGTGGCCCACGCCCGCGGCAAGGTCCTGGGCGGCTCAAGCTCCATCAATGGCATGATCTTCCAGCGCGGCAACCCCCTTGACTACGAGCGGTGGGGCGCTGACGCCGGAATGGGCACGTGGGACTTCGCCCACTGCCTGCCCTACTTCAACAAAATGGAAAACGCCCTGGCAGCCGATCCGGACGACGAACTCCGCGGCCACGACGGCCCGCTGGTCCTGGAACGCGGTCCGGCCACCAACCCGCTCTTCCAGGCGTTCTTTAAGGCCGCGCAGGAAGCCGGCTACCCCTTGACCGATGACGTCAACGGCTACCGCCAGGAGGGCTTTGCGGCCTTTGACCGCAACGTCCACAAGGGCCAGCGCCTCTCAGCTTCCAGGGCGCACATCCGCCCCAACACGAGCCGTTCCAACCTGACAGTCCTCACCCGGGCGATGGTTACCAAGGTCAACTTCAAGGGCGCCATGGCCACCGGCGTCACCTACCGCCGCAATGGACAGACCCATCTGGTCAACGCCGGCGAGGTCATCCTGTCAGGCGGTGCCATCAACACCCCGCAGCTGCTGCAGCTCTCCGGCGTTGGCGAAGCCGAACATCTGAACTCCCTGGGTATCAAGCCTGTGGTCAACCTTCCCGGCGTGGGGGAGAACCTGCAGGACCACCTGGAGGTCTATATCCAGCACGCCTGCACCCAGCCGGTGTCCATGCAGCCAAACCTGGACCTCTGGCGTTACCCCCTGATCGGCCTGCAGTGGCTGCTGGGACGCAAGGGCCCCGCGGCCACGAACCACTTCGAAGGGGGCGGGTTCGTCCGCTCCAACGAGGACGTTGCGTACCCGAACCTGATGTTCCACTTCCTGCCTGTGGCTGTTCGCTATGACGGCCAGAAGGCGGACGCAAAGCACGGCTACCAGGTGCACATCGGCCCCATGTACTCCGATGCCCGCGGCACCTTGAAGATCAAGTCCACTGACCCCACCGTCCATCCGTCCATGCTCTTTAACTACCTCTCCACTGAGCAGGACCGGCGCGAATGGGTGGAAGCGGTCCACGTGGCCCGCGATATCCTGGGCCAGTCCGCAATGATGCCCTTCAGCGGCGGGGAGCTTTCACCTGGACAAAGCGTCCGGACCGACGCCGAAATCCTTGACTGGGTGGCCAAGGACGCCGAAACCGCCCTGCACCCATCCTGCACCGCGAAGATGGGCCCGGAGTCGGATCCGATGGCGGTGGTGAACCCGCTCGACATGTCCGTCCATGGAACCCAGGGCCTTCGCGTTGTGGATGCCTCGGCCATGCCGTACGTGACCAACGGCAACATCTATGCCCCCGTTATGATGCTCGCCGAGAAGGCCGCCGATCTGATCTCCGGGAAGGCGCCGCTGGCCGCCCAGCACGCCGAGTTCTACCGCCACGGGATCTCACCCCTTGAGAAGGACGGCACAGAGCGTAACGGCGCCGGTACTGCGGCTGCCCCTGCGGCTGGGGCCTAGACATGATTGATGGACTGGAGAAGGAGAAACCATGACCGCCACCGTTGAACAAATCCACCACGCAGGGAAAGGGCAGGGCGCCATCAAGGGCCTGTACATTGACGGCGCCTGGCAGCAGGCATCCGACGGCGGGACAACAGTTGTGCGCTGCCCAGCGGACGGGCGCGAGGTGGCTGTTGTCACCTCGTCCACCGTCGAGGACGCGGAGCGGGCAATCGCCAGTGCCCGGGCAGCGTTCGACGACGGTGCATGGCGCCGGCTAACGGACCTCGAACGCGGCGAAGTCCTGCTTCACATCGCTGGGCTGCTTGAACGGGACAAGGCGGCTTATGCCCGGGCCGAGGCGCTGGACACAGGCAAGCGCCTTGTCGAGGCCGAATACGATATTGACGACATTGCCGCCTGCTTCCGCTACTACGGCAAGATTGCAGGGCTCGATGCGGGCAGGGTCATTGACACTGGCCGGCCGAATGCCATCAGCCGCGTGGTCTACGAACCGCTTGGCGTCTGTTCCCTCATCGCACCATGGAACTACCCGCTCCTCCAGGCGGCCTGGAAAGTGGCACCGGCACTCGTCGCGGGAAACTCTTTCGTGCTCAAGCCCAGCGAGCTCACCCCGTCCACTTCCATCCTGCTTATGGAAACGCTGGCAGAGGCCGGGGTTCCCGCCGGCGTCGCAAACCTGGTCACGGGAAGCGGATCGAGGGTGGGTCCTCCGTTGAGTTCCGACGCGCGCGTGGATCTCGTCTCCCTGACCGGAAGCCTGGCCACGGGCCAGACGATCATGGCGGCGGCCGCGGAGACCGTGAAGCGCGTCGCCTTCGAACTGGGCGGGAAGAACCCCAATGTCGTCTTTGCGGACGCGGACTGGGACTCCGCCGTCGACAATGCCCTGACAGCTGTTTTCCTGCACTCCGGCCAGGTCTGCTCGGCAGGGGCGAGGCTCGTCGTTGAGGAGACAATTGCGCAGCGCTTCGTGGCTGAGGTAGTGGAACGGGCGAAAAAGATCCGAATGGGCGGGCCGTTTGATCCTGACGCGGAAACGGGCCCGCTGATTTCCGCCAGACACCGCGAACAGGTTCACGCCTACGTCCAGGCCGGCATCGCAGAGGGCGCGGAGCTTTTGTGCGGCGGTTACATCCCTGACGACGGGACGCTCGCGGACGGTTTCTTCTACCCGCCCACCGTGCTCGGTAACTGCCGCTCCGGTATGAGCGTGCTGCGGGAGGAGTCATTCGGCCCGGTGCTGACCGTCGAGACGTTCCGAACCGAAGCCGAGGCCGTAGCCATAGCCAACGATACGGAGTACGGCCTGGCCGGGGCGGTCTGGACATCTGACGCGTCCAAAGCGCAGCGCGTTGCGGGGGCCCTCCGGCACGGAACAGTGTGGATCAATGACTACCACCCGTACGTCCCGCAGGCGGAGTGGGGCGGTTTCGGCAAGTCCGGCATTGGCCGTGAACTTGGCAGCGCGGGCCTCAACGAATACCGCGAGGCAAAACATATCTGGCAGAACATCCAGCCCGCACCCAGCGGCTGGTTCGGCTCATCTCCGGACGGAACGGGGGCGGGTCAGGCCGAATAGCCAACGGCATTGGGGGAACGGCCGGGGCGCTGACCAGCGCGGCGCCCGGCCCTGATCTAAACCCGCGTCCAATGGCGGCCGCGGGTCATCACCATCGTGCTTTTCTCACTTAGGAGCTCAGATGTTAGAACCCACAAAACGTGCAGACGCCAGCGGCATGGACGAATTCGGCTATGCCCAGACCCTGGACCGCAGCATCGGCAAGTTCGCCAGCTTCGCGGCAGGAGTCAGCTACATCTCCATCCTTACCGGCGTATTCCAACTCTTCTACTTTGGCTTTTCCATGGCCGGCCCCGCCTACGCGTGGTCCTGGCCCCTGGTTTTCGCCGGCCAGCTGATGGTGGCGCTGTGCTTCGCTGAGCTGGCAGGCCGCTACCCGGTGGCCGGCTCGGTGTACAACTGGGCCAAGCGGCTCTCGTCGGGGACGTTCGCCTGGCTGGCCGGCTGGCTGCTGCTCATCTCCTCGATCGTGGCGCTCGGAGCCGTGGCCCTTGCGCTGCAGCTCACCCTGCCCCAGATCTGGTCCGGTTTCCAGATCATCGGCGACGGCACGGGCACCTACGATTTCGCCCTCAACGGCGTGCTGCTCGCCAGCATCATGATTTCCATCTCCACCATGATTAACGCCTTTGGCGTGAAGCTGATGACCAAGATTAACAGCATAGGCGTCTTCGTGGAGCTCGCTGCCGCCGTGCTCCTCATCCTGGCCCTTGCCTGGCATGTGGTGCGTGGGCCGGAAGTCCTTTTCAGCACCGCAGGCTACGGCATGGACCACGACCTTGGCTTCTTCGGCGTGTTCCTCATCGGCGCCATGGCCTCGGGTTACGTGATGTACGGCTTTGACACCGCCAGTTCCCTCGGCGAGGAGACGAAGGACCCGAAAAAGACAGCCCCCAAGGCCATCCTCCGTGCAATTACGGCGTCTTTCATCCTGGGTGGCCTGATTCTCCTTGGCGGTCTCCTGGCCGCCCCCGACCTCAACGACCCCAAGCTGGGCGCTGCCGACGGCGGCCTGCAGTATATCGTGCTCTCCGTGTTGGGAGGCCCCTTCGGCAAGGCGTTCCTGGTGTGTATCGTCGTGGCAGTGACCGTCTGTACCCTGGCCGTTCACGCCGCCGCCATCCGCATGATGTTCGCTATGGCCCGGGACAACAACTTGCCCTTCAGCCGCCAGCTCAGCAAGGTGCATCCGGAGCGGAAGACGCCCACGGTGGCGGCCATCGTCATCGGAATCATCGCTATCATTCCATTGATCGTCAACGTCTCCCAGCCCGCGATCTTCACCATCCTTTCCAGCATCAGCATCGTCCTGATTTACCTGTCCTACCTGCTGGTCACCGTTCCGCTGCTCCGCAAGCGGCTCCAGAAGAAATGGCCTCTCGCGGACGACGACACCGAGCCGGGCTTCAGCCTGGGCAAGTGGGGGCTGCCCGTGAACATTGTGGCGGTGCTGTGGGGCGGCGCCATGACCGTGAACCTGATCTGGCCCCGCCCGGAAATCTACAACTCGGTGCCCCCGTTTGAGTGGTACCTGCAGTGGGGCGGTGTCTTGTTTGTCGGCGCCGTCACGGGCGGCGGCGCGCTCCTCTACCGGTTGAAGATCAGGCATCAGACCGGTGTGCTGGCCGCACATGCGGCGCCGGTCTCCGTGGACCCTTCGCAGGGCACCGTTGCAACCGGCTCCCCGGCTGCCACTGGACTCGATTCGTCCCCTGCCCATGCCGCGGCGGGACCGTCCTCTCCAGAGCTGGGCGGTGAGATTGCCGATGAAATGGCAGTCCAGGGTGCCACATCAGGGAAAGGTCCGGGGTCGTAGCCGGGTCCTCTTTCCGGACTGAGCACGACGGCGGGGTGTAGTCAGCCCAGCTCAGGCATCCCTTCGCCAGGGTCCGGCGGAGGGATGCCTTTCCGGCGTGCCTGACTACTTACTAAGAGATGGAGCACATCCGTAGTGGCGAATTGAGGCGGTGGGCGTCCAGGGCGGATGGAGCAGCGGAATGACAAACAGCTGTAAGTGATTGCACATGCCCTCAAGCCGGTGGTGCGTTTATATCCCCCGGAAGGCGCGACGTGGTCGGGGGAGCCGCGGATCCACAAGTGCGAGAACGCCACGCGTGGCGTTCTCGCACTTGTATTCGTGCCCTCAAAACAATCCCTGATGCTGCCCGGCCTGGAGCAGCTGGGGCTAGGCGTCGATCACCAAATCGGTCCGTGCGGTGGAGCAGCAAGGCAGGAATTTGCCTGCATCGATTTCCCGTGCCCGGATCCCGCCCTGATGGTTCATGTCGACCTCGCCGGAAAACTTGACGACCTTGCAGGAGCCGCACATGCCTTCCTTGCAGTTCGCGCCGATCCTGACGCCCGCACGCTGGGCCACCCCTAGGATGTGTTCGTCGGGGTCGATGCGCACATTGATGCCGGTGCGCATGAAGGACAGAGTGAGGCTTCCCGTTCCGACCGTGTCGAAGCTCGAGGCATCGGTGGACCCGGCCTCCGGCCCCACTTCAGGACGGCCGTCGGAGGCCTGGGAAAAGGACGCGTCGGGGTCGCCGGTTTCCAGCGGCAGCCCGGTGGCCTTCAGGGTTCCCTCGGCGTCATACCCTGGCTCGTAGAGCCCGAACGCCGTGGGCTGGCTTTCGTAGTAGTCCTCGGCGGAATCGGCGATTTCTTCAGCGATTTCCTCGGCAATGTCCACTGCCAGCGCGAGCTCCGCCTGGTATTCAAGGATCGTCTGGCGATCTCCTGTAAAGAACTCCATGTGGATGGACGTGTCGTCGACGCCCACCTTCCCCAGGAGCTCGGTGGCGGTGTTCAGGTAGCCCTCGGGGCCGCAGGCATAGACCTGGCGGCCGTTGGCGTCGGGGGCCACGTGGTCGAGCATGGCGGCCGTCAGCCTTCCGCTGAGCCCTTCCCAGTCCTCGGGTTTGCCGCGGTCGCCCAGGGAGTAGAAGACCTTGATGCGCGAGTCCACGGAGGCGATGTAGGCGAGCTCCTTGTTAAAGGCAAAGCCTTCGGCCGCAGCTCCGTGGTAAAGCACCACCACATCGGCCTGTCCGGGCAGGGAGTGAATGGTCCGCACCATGGACATGATGGGGGTGATACCTGCTCCGGCGGCCAGCAGGAGGTACCGTGCCCGCCGGTCTGCATCGGGAAGGTGGAATGCCCCCACCGGTCCGAGCATCTCAAGGACGGTGCCGGGTTTGATGTTGTCGTGCACCCATGGTGAGACCAGCCCCGTGGGATCGCGCTTGACCGTGATGTCGAAGGTCCACGGCTTGGTGGGTGCGCTGGACAGCGAGTAGCTGCGGTCCGCCGGGTCCTGGTCATCGCCATTCACGGGGAAGGCAACATTGACGTACTGGCCAGCACGGAACGCCAGGGGCGCACCGTCGGAGCGACGGAACACGAACGTCATCATGCCGCCCACTTCGGGAACAATCTCGACGCATTCGGCCATGAACTCCTGCGGATGCCAGGGACCCAGGGCACGGGCTGCAGTTGCTGGTCCCTCGGTGGTGCCCATGACCCTGTTCCACGGCATCTCAAGACCGCGGATGCGATGTGGTTCCTGGACTACCGTCTCAGTGAGGAGTTCCGTCATGCCAGGTGCTCCTGGACACGCTGCACGTACCAGTTGATGAACGCCTCAACCTGGTATTCACTCTTCATGTACGGCCCGGGCTCGTAGGCGGGGCTGCCGGCGCCCTTCTGGCACAGCTCCACGAACGCCTTGTCCTGAAGATTTGTCTGCTTCCACGTGTACGTGAGTTTCTCCAGGTCGTAATCGACGCCTTCCTCGGCGTCGTCAGCCACCAGCCAAGTGGTGCGTACCAGTGTCTGGTGTTCGTTAACGGGGAAGACGGCGAAGGTGATGACGTGGTCCCCTTGGAAATGGAACCAGCTGTTGGGTTGCAGGTGCATCGAGCAGCGGCCAAGGCGGAAGTCCCGCAAGTCGCCGAGCAGTTTCTTGGAGAGCCTGCGCCCATCGGGCGAGAACGATTCGCCTTCACCGTCGAGCGATTCCCGTGAGATGCGGATACCCGCGATGCGCGTGTCGAGCTCCTCGACGACCTCATAGGGTAGGCCGTAGCGGCGGCACCGTTCCTCGAGCGAGGACTGTGCTTCCTTGTTACGGTCCCATACTTCTTCAAGGTGGGCCGGGATCAGGCCCTCCGTCAGGCCCCAGGTGGGAAAGAGGGAGCAGGCCAGCTCCGGGTGGCCGTCACAGTGGTAGCACTCACGGTTGTTCTCCATGACGAGCTTCCAGTTGCCCTCCTCGACGATGTTCTGCTGGTAGGCGATTTTCGTCTTCGACAGATCATGGGGCGCGAGGTAAGGCTCGAAGATCTTGGCGGTTTCGTCAAAATCCGCCGGCGGTTCGTCCGCAATGCAGACAAAGATGAGTCCTGCCACCACGCGGCTGTGGGCGCGCTTGAGGCCGAAGCAACCTTTGTCGAACTTCGTCTCCCCGGGTGCCGAGGCGTGGATCAGATTGCCCTCGGGGGAGTAGGTCCAGGAGTGATAGCCGCAGACCAGGTTTCCTGTTGACCCCGCGGGTTCGGTCAGGACGCGGGCGCCGCGGTGGCGGCACACGTTGTGCAGGACGTTCACGCCCCCGTCGTCGTTGCGCAGCACGATCAGGGAGTAGGGCCCGTAGTCGACGGTGATGTAGTCGCCCGGCTCCGGGAGTTCGGCGATGCTGCCGGCAAAAATCCAGTGCTGGCCAAAAATGGCCTGCATGTCGATGTTGAAAATCGTCGGGTCGGTGTAGAAGGGGGCATCGAGGGAGTATCCCACGCGCCGGAAATCGAACAACTCCTTGATTTCCGCCAGCTGCTCGGCAGGCAATGATGAAGCGAGTTTTCCGCGTGAATTGAGGGGCAAGACTGGAGCAGACATGTGTTTCCTCCCGGGAGGCGTGAATAGCGGGCGATGCGTTGCGACCACGGCTGCGTCAGTGCAAGCGGCGTTGTCGAAAACCTTGTATTCACGAGATTAGAGCCGATCGATCTGCAGCAAAAGCGCAACATTCTGGAGATAACAGTGCACAATGGGTGCATGATCGATCCTCGGCTCATAACCCTTCGGGTATTCGCCCGGTGCGGCACTGTTGGCGCAACCGCGGAGCTCACAGGTTATTCTCCCTCCGCAGTCTCAGCGCAATTGCGGGAGCTCCAGCGCGTGCTTGGAATGCAGCTGCTGACGAAGGACGGCCGTGGGGTGCGGCTGACCGCCACGGGCCGTTTTCTCGTGGCGGGCTCGGATACCCTCATTGCCGAATGGGAGAGCCTGCGCGCCGCGGCCATGGAGGCAGGCGACCAGGTGCAGTCCCGTTTTGGCCTCGGCGGGTTCTCCACGGCGGCCGCCCAGTTGCTCGCGCCGCTGGCCGCCACCCTGCGCTCAACACGCCCCCTGCTGGAAGTGCAGGTACTCGAGGCGAATCCTGCCCGCTGCTTCGACTTGTTGGTTGCCGAGAGAATCGACCTCGCGGTCATCGTCGCCATGCAGTCAGACACCTACGTTGAGGACGATACGCGCTTCGAGCAGACCGTTCTGCTCGATGATCCCCTGGACGTGATCATTCCCTCCGACCATCCTTTGGCATCGCGGGAAACCGTGACGCTCGAAGAGTTGGCATCGGAACCCTGGATCACCGAGGCCGCCGGTTCCACCTACCATTCCCTGTTCACCGCGGCGTTCACAGCAGTCGGGGTGACGCCGCGGATTGCCCACGAGGCCATTGAATGGGAAACCCAGATCGCGTTCGTTGGTGCGGGGCTGGGCGTCGGCCTGCTGCCGCGACTGGCGCCCCTGCGGGGTGCCGAAAACGTGGTGCGCCTGCGCATTACCGGCAAGGGGAAGCCCGCGCGCCGTATTGTCGCTGCAGTGCGCAGGGGCAGCATCGCATCGCCCCTGATCCAGGAGTCGCTCGCCATCCTGCAGGTCAGTGCCAACCGGATCCTCGCCGCCCGACCCGAAGAAAATCTCTGAAATCGCATCGTCGCGATTCGTTGCTCGATGGTCGCTGGGGCCGACTCGAGCTGTAGGGAGAAGCTTGCATGGTCCTCGTTCCCGACGTCGCCCCTTTCAGCAGTGACATCCTTGTTGCCGTGACCGCTGGCATTTCCCCGTGCGAAGGGTCTCGTGGCAAATAGGGTGGTCCGACGCCCGCCCCGGACACTGAGGGCAGGGCCGCCAAGGAACCCGGCGATATCGGTGATGTGGCTTCGGTCGGTGAAGGTGTTGGGTAGGCCTGGGCATGCGCCCGGCCAGCCATGCCGGCACCGATGGTGTGCGCAAAGGTGAGGCCGGCGGCAGATTGACCTTGGCTACCGCAGAATTGCGTCATGGACTGACGTCGTCGCCGTCGCTGCCGGCTCCACCCACACGCTCGGACTTCGCGCGGATGGGTCCGTCTTGGCAGCCGGCAACAACGACGACGGTCAGTGTGACACCACAAGCTGGCAGCTCAAGTAAGGTTCTAGCGAAGCGTCATGCTTGGGTCCAGTTGCTCAATGCCCTCCGGAGTCACCAAGACTACGCGGGCCGTAGGGATGTCGTAGAACAGACCCGTGGCCTGCACGTCACCAGAAGCCATGGCGGGACCCGTCACGGGGTGCTCTTCCAGCTTCCGGAGCTGAACCGCGACGTTCACCATACTGAGCTGGTCGAGGCGGCTGAACCCCTCCGCCTCAGCAGCCAGCGCCACGGGGTGACCGCAAATGAGCTCACGATGGCTCGGCCGTGCGTGCTCCAGCCAAGCATCAAACCCGGCACCCAAAGCGACTGTAGAAGCACCCTCCGCGTCTGCAATAACAGCCTTCATGGCGCCACAGTTGGAGTGTCCGCAGATCACGATCGAGTCAACGGACAAGCCTTTGACAGCGAACGACAGTGCCGAATCAATCGAGGCATCCCGACCGTCACTGCACACGACGTTCCCGATATTCCGAAGTGTCAGAAGGTCGCCGGGGCCACTGCTGGTGATGAGGTTCGGATTGACCCTGGAATCCACGCAGGCCACGAACAGGGTGTCCGGGTTCTGACCTTCAGTGAGCTCCTGCACCAGCGGGCGCACCTTGTCCGCGTGACGCCGATGGTACTTATCGATGCCCAGGAGGATTGACCGCAGCGGCAGCGGCCCGCCGTCGCCGTGTCCGGATTGGTGAGCTGCGCCCGGCAGTGCCGGCTGCCAGGAAGTCCGGGGCGGCAGGGGGAACTCCCGGGGGTCCTGTCGCTGGGGGGTGTTGTCTGCGGCATCGCGGAAGGCGGTGGTGCCGTGCTCCTCGAGGGTTACGGAGGCTCCGGTATTCCGATGCTGCGTCTGCCAGGCGACCAGGGCCTCGCGGAAGGCGTGGTCGAGGTAGTCGGCGTTGAGCTCCACGACGACGTCCTCGCTGGCGGGCACGCTATGGAGTACGCGATTCAGGCGGGGCAGGGCGAAGAAGCTGCAGGACCCGTCGATGGTGACACGCCATGGCAGGGAGCCAGCTGAGGGTGTGTGTGCGTGGATCTGTGCCCGGAGCACGCGCCACAGCACGCAGAGAGCTGCGAGTGCCAGCCCGATGATGACGCCTTCGAGCAGGTTAAGTATGACCACGCAAGCCAAGGTGACCACGTAGACGAGAAGGTCACCGGTGCGCAGGCTTGTTTTGATGTCGGCGACCTTGATGAGCTTCGCACCGATGACTAGCAACAGGCCCGCCAGCACTGACAGCGGAATCAGCTGGATGAGGCCGGCGAACAGGGCAGAGAACACCAGTACCCAGATGCCGTGAAGTATGGCGGATGCCCGGCTCGCGGCGCCGGCTTCGACGTTGGTGGCGCTGCGGACAATCACACCGGTAACCGGGAGGCCGCCGAGCATACCGGAAACCACGTTGGCGGAACCTTGCCCCACAAGCTCTCGGTTAAGGTTGGTGCGGGCGCCGGCATGCATCTTGTCCACGGCAACGGCGGACAGCAGTGATTCGATGCTTGCGATCAGGGCCACGGTAATGACTGCCATGGCCGCGGCACGCCAGTTACCGTCAGGCAAGCTGGGCAAGGCAACTGCGTCGAACAGCGAACCGCTGAAGCTGATGCGTTCGACGTCGGGGGCCATCGGCACGGACAGTGCGGTGACCGCGACGACGGCAGCCAGGGGTCCCGGGATCCTGCGCGCGGCCGCCGGCAGGTACTTCCAGCCGAGAAGGACGGCGACAACCGCCAAACCGAGCAGCGCCGAATGCAGCTCCACGTTGACGACGGCTGCTGGCAGGCCAGTCAGGTTCTCTACGGCGGAACCAGCAGCGTGGCCGCCGAGCAGCACATGCATCTGCTGCAGGATGATCGTTATGCCAATACCGGCGAGCATGGCTTTGACCACCACGGGCGACACTGCCAGTGCGGCCCGCCCAACGCGGCTGATGCCCAGCAACAGCTGTACGACGCCGGCTCCAGCAGTAATCGCGCATGTCACCTGCCAGCCGAACTCGTCAACCAGACCGGCCACGACGACGGTCAGGCCGGCAGCCGGGCCACTCACCTGCAACGGGGATCCACCCAGGCTGCCCGCGACTATTCCTCCGACGGCTGCTGCGATGAGCCCGGCCATAATCGGTGCTCCGGAGGCAGCGGCAATACCGAGCGAGAGGGGGAGGGCGACAAGGAAGACCACCAGGGATGCGGGGAGGTCGGCCCCGAGATTGCTGAGAAGGCCGGCCTTGCCATGCCTGGTTGCCTTCTTGCCGGGCGGGCTGTGGGCGTCGTTGGGGATGGCGGTGGAATCTGACGAATGCGGCATTGGTTCTCCTTGGCTCGCGAATGATGACTCCTCCAGCCTAGAAAACCTGTCACGTGTGGTGACAAGGCGATGTGACCGGTGTGACAAGATTTGTGAGCAAGGGCCGTCATGTGGGGACCAACAGGAACCTTTCAGGGGTGCTGTGCGTTGGACGATCTCGTCGGACCGTGTTGAGCGGAGGTGGCGGCGCGGATCGCATGTTTTCACGTTCTTCCCCTATTCGTACGCAAGTCCGACGGCGGCCATGTACACCAGCCCGCCCAGTATCAGGATCAGGATCAGGTAAAGCGCAAAACTCCAGCGCATTCCTACTCGCCTCCTACTTCGCACTTGTACGGGGATTCTCCTTCGGGCGTGCAGCCGGCGCCCGTGATTTTCCAGCCGGAGGCCGAGGAATTGAGGAACACAGCATCATTTTCGAATTCGACGAATGCGTCCCGCCCATAGATTTCAGTCCGCACAGGTCCTCCGGTGTCCTTCAAGCAAGCGCCGGCGGTGTTCCCGGACGTGATTTCCTCGCGGAACGACGAGGCCGCCTCGGCTGCTCCGCTTCCCTCGGGCGCGCAACCCAGGAGGGACAACAACGCCAGCACCAGGACTCCACCCACTGTGCCTTTGATTCCTGGTAGCCTCTCGCTCACAGATCCTCCTGACAGTGGTCCTTACTGTTCCTAAAGGAGAAGTACCCAAAGCGGGCGTTTTCCTCACGACGGCGGGAGTCGCCGTCGTGAGCTGCCGTTTCGTGCCGGCCCGAAGGTCAGGGCGTTCTAATGGAGTATCATTCGGGCAGTTCCATTTGGAAGCCGCAAGCGCATCTGAGAACCCTGGTGGAGAGGTAGACGTCCAGGGCGTCCTCGGCGGCACCTTCGGTGGATAGGGGAGCGGAAAGTCTGCGCAGGTCTGAGCCTGCCTTTTCCATTGGTTGTCCGCAGTGCATGTAATGCCCGCCGAATATGAGCACTTCGCCTGTTTGATCAGTGTTGGCCAGGACCAAGGACACGTCTGCAACCCCGGCAAGGTGTTCGTCGAAGCGTCCGCACCGGCTGCAAGTGTAGGACACCATGACTACATCGGCAGGATGATCAGGAAAATGAATGACCGCTGAGATGCTGAGACGGCGATCGGTGCCGCAGTTGAAGCACATTACGGGCAGCACGCGGGGCGGCTGGCCGGCACCGTCATTGCGGAAGCCCGGTGATCCAAGTGACATGATCATGCCCCCAGGGGGAATTCCGTGTCGGGAGCGAGGGAGGTGGCGTCGTGAAGGAACCGCTGGAGTTGGGAGGTGGCCATGTCAGGCTCTTTCCTCGGGGTGCACAATGGGCCGCCGTGAGGCTACAGCAGCGCTACCTCCGGGCTGTGCACAACGCCGGGAGTGGTTCCCCTGCGGAAAAGCACTGACACGCAGGAGGCCTACACCGAAAATACCTTGTGTGGGCCCGGCTGTATAGAGCGGTCCGTGCCGCTGTATAACCGCCTGAGTTCATCTGGTCTCAACGGCGGTGGGGGCCGGTGGTGGGGGAGGTCCGTTCGGGGACTGCTAGGTGCTTCGCCCAGAAGGTTTGAGACGGCTCAGAGCCCCTCAAACAGATCTGTCAGCAATGGACTGCCAGGCGGCCTCGGAGGCCACGCCATGACTGAGGATTCCCTGGATACGATTCTGGCCCACCGGCGCTCGTTCACTCCTGGGTCGACGATGACGTGTCGCTGGGATTTGTGCTCCAACAGGCCTGCGACTATCCGGTGCGCTACCTGGCTCGTGTCCACGTCGATATCGATTAATTCATCAGGCACCGGGCGCAGGTGATACTCGCGAGCAGGATTCCAAGGTTCCAATCCCTGTTGTTGTCTCGTTCGGTTCCAGCGTTCGAAGGTTGACGCGCGCAAGGCCCCATGGACGAGTCGTTTCAGGCCGGGCCCCGGCACCTGTCGCGCCCGTGTGAAGGCTTCATCTGTGGCCCTGCCGACGGCGATGTGGTCCCGGTGTCCCGTGATCCCGTCGGGCCCAAAAGTCACCACTACCTGCGGGCGTTCCTGAAGGAGGATCGCCAGAATCCTCTCTGCCAGCTCGTCAAAAGCCACTTCCGCCACATGCCCGTCCGCGTAGTCCAGCCATTCGTGCCGGTCCGGAATTGTGCCGTGGGCCCGCCAAGCATTGACGCTTTCCTTCCGGCGCCAACCACCTAACTCCTGAGGGGTTGTCGGGACGCCCTCGGCGATCTGTCCGGCTCCACCGTCGGTCGCAAGGACCAGGCAGAACCGGAACCCGGGGTCGTTCTCATGCATGGCAATCGACCCCGCGCAACCGTAGGCATCGTCGTCCGGATGCGCAACCACAACTGCCAGCGAATGTGGTTCACCCATACCAGAGAGGCTAAACCTCTATGCCCCGGAACAACAGGCAATCGGCCAATGGCGGACCGAGGAACCTTCCCGGAGGAGATCGTCGATAGGTGACCATCGGCGAGGCAGGAGTTCAAGCAGCACCCGATCCGTACGGTCGCGTGATCGCCTCGAGGAAATGCCCGTCGGGATCCGTGAAGTAGACGCCACGTCCGCCGTCGTTGTGGTTGATCTGCTGTGGGCGGGACCGTCCCGGGTCTGCCCAGTAGGGGACGCCCTGGGTCTGGATCCTTGCGAAGATTCCGTCGAAGTCCTCTTCGCTGACCAGGAAGGCGTAGTGCTGCGGGGTGATGGGCCGGTCCGCCGTGGCGAAATCGAGGGCCACTCCGTGGTCGAGGGGCACGGTCATAAACGACCACATTGCTTGGGGTTTCGGCAGACCGAGCACGTTTGTGAGGAACTCCGCAGACCGGCGCTTGTCCGTTGCATAGACGATGGTGTGGTTGAAACTGACGGTCATGATGACTGCCCGACCGGCAGTACCAGCATGTAACCGGTCGGTAGGTTACTGCTCCAGCGTCGGGGCTCGCGGACGACGAATTGCGTGGCCAACTGCTCAGGAGTGAGCAGGGAGTTGGGTGCAGGGGAGGGTCCCCACGGATCGCCGCCGTACGGGTAGAGCGGATCCTGGACTCGGATGCCCGTGACGGAGAACTCCCGGAACTGGCCCGGATCGCCGAGTGACTCGAAGCCGCTCATCACTGAGACATGGCGGCCACGCCACAGGACCAGTCCCACCGGCCGGTCCGTCTCGACGATGGCGCGAGCAGCAGTCTGCAGTGCTTCCTCGTAGTCGGCGATGCTGACCACCGTGTACGGTCCCATTCCAACTTCGTTCAGCACCTGCGCCCAGCCCAAGGGGTTGGCGCCGTTGAAAGAGTTGGACGACCTTGCCCGGGCCATCTCCCACAGCTCGCCCTGCTGAACGCTATCGGCCCAAGTGCCGGCTCCCGTGTCGTCGATGAGGTTGTGCATCATCTGGATGCTCGCCGCCACACACCACTCAAAGGTGTACTGCGGCACGAAGTCGCCCTCCTGATAGAGGTTTAGGGCGAACGGCTGGGGGGCCGGGGGCGGCGTGGGAACCGGTGTCGGGGTGGGAGGAGGAGCAGTGACGTTATCGGCTGCGGCTGCGGGCGCCGAGGAGATCTGGCTCGGTTGACCGGTGGCAGCCTCATCGAGCCTGACAGCGGGCACGCATGCCGAGAGGAGCGTGGCTGGGATGACGAACCACGCCAGAAGACGGAGCTGGGCACCGGTCATGATCAATCCAGTTTATCGCGGCCGGGATTCGTCGGGCAGGGGATGGCACAGGCTGCAGGCTTTAGTCCTCGCCGCGGGTCTCAAGCATCGGGCATACGCCCCCCCCGGGCCACCGATAGCCCGATCTCTTGGGACACGACCCTGACCTCCGGGACGATGGGGAGGCTTTGCGCCAGCCGCCTGCGCGCCTCTGGCAGGACCTCGTCCACGAGGGGGCTCGACCGTCCCACAAAATACACGGACTCGGGGTCCAGGGTAACTGTGACTGCACCGACAGCAGAAAGCTGGGGTCCGCCCTGGGTGATCTCATGATCGTTACAACCAGCGAAGCTCAGCACCGTACTAAGCATGAACAAAGCAGCATTGCAATCGTTATCGCTGGAGTCGTCCTTGTGGAAACAGGACACGGTGCGGCAAAGCCCAAAGCGGCCGAGGCGGGTTCATGGGCTGGTTCCTCCTGGTCGGCGCGATCATCACAGAGGTCGCCCCGAAACTCTCTCTTCGAGCCTCCGAGGGGCTTCGGAAAAGGAAGTGGATTGCCCCCTTGGTTGCGTAATAACGCAGCGTTTCGCCCCTGACCATCGCTTTGGCCAACGGCGTTCCGGTGTGACCTACGGTGATTGGGCGCGTCAAGGGTTTCACTCACGGCTGCTGGTGCCCACGTCTTTTTCAAGGAGAGGCTCACCCTGCGCATGGGCGCAGGCATCGTCCCCATCGCAGTCGACGTCCTGGTCATCGAACTCGGAAGCGAGGCCCACTAAAGCAGGGGCTTGCAGGGGGCGTCGGATAGCCCTGCCGCCGAGGCAGCATCCGGACTAGGATGGCCCGAAAGGAAGCCGTGGACGTGGAGCGGAGGACGCGGCGATGCACCCGGAAGAAGGTCCCGAAAGCGGGTATGCCCCAGTTAACGGAATGCAGATGTACTACGAGCTGCATGGTGCCGGCGGCACACCGCTCTTGCTCCTGCATGGCGGGCTGTTTGATATCCAGCAGCAGTTTGGGGCATTGATCCCAAGCTTGTCGGCCGGACGCAAGGTCATCGCCACGGACTTTCAAGGTCACGGCCGTACCAACGACGTTGACCGTCCACTGAACACCCCCGACCTGGCCACCGACGTCGTCGGGCTTCTTGCCCATCTGGAGGTCCGGGAGGTCGATGTGTTCGGATTCAGCGTCGGCGGCGCGGTTGCACTGCATCTTGCGGTCAACCGTCCGGACCTTGTGCGCAAACTCATTGTCTCTTCGGTGTCATTCCGCCCCGACGGCGACCGGGGCGGAAACGCCGAATCGGTTGCCGCGATGACCGTCGATATGATTGCCGGAACCCCAATGGAAGAGCGCTATCTGGCCGTTTCGCCGCACCCGGACCACGAGCATCTCCAGGCGCTCTTGGACAAGCTCGGAGGCTACGATGCGGGTGCCACAGGTTGGAGTGATGACGAGATCCGCAGCATCACCGCACCTACGCTGATCACCGTCGGTGATTGCGACATGGTCAAGCTCGAGCACGCGGTGCGTTTCCTTCAGCTGCGCGGGGGAGACGTGAACGGTGACTTTGAGGGGGTGCCCGCTTCGCAGCTCGCAGTGTTTCCCGGCACAACACATTTCTTCGGACTGGCAAGGACCGAACTGGTGCGGGAGGTTGTGACCACCTTTCTCGATTGACGACGCCGGCAGCTAATCTTCCGCTACTGGCCCGGCGTCGAGAAGGTTTCCCAGGACGTTGAGAGCTTCGGACAGCTGGAGGTCGGTGACGGCGCCATATCCTATGACCAGGCCGTTCACTGGTGGCCTGTCGGCGTAGTAGCCAGCCAGCGGTATCACGCGAACTCCCTTTTTGAGCGCCTCCGCGGCCAGAGCTGTTGCGTTCGGTTCGCGGAAACGGATAACAGCATGGAGCCCTCCCTCAAGAGCGCCGAGCTCCAGGTCTTGCCGAGTCCCGAGGCGGTCAATTAGCAAGGCGCGGCGGTGCGAGTACTCCCGACGCGCGCGGGTGATGTGGCGTGAAAGTCCGCCCGCTTGGATGTAGTGCGCCAGGGCTGATTGCAGCACTCCTGCCACAGGCGTGTCCAGTGCTTCACGTAGTGCTTTCAGCCCGCGGCCCGATTCGCCGCGAACTACCAGGTAACCGGAACGCAGCCATGGGCTCAGGTTCTTGGAAAACGTTCCCAGAAGCACCACCTCAGCATTCGTGGGAAGTGCGGCAACGGCAGGAAGGGGCATTCTGCTGTGGCGGAATTCGCTGTCGTAGTCATCTTCCAGAACGAGCACATTGTGTTGGTCGGCCCACTTCAGGAGCCCCAGCCGTTCCTGGACGGTCATTCTGCCACCAAGGGGGTACTGGTGGCTGGGCGTTATGAGAACCGCGTCCGGAATGTCCTCGAGAGCGGCCAGCTGTGAAGTCCGCAGACCGTCTTCGTCCACCGGAACAGTCTGCAGCTGAGCGCCGGCGGCTCTCATGACGCTGCGGGCTCTTGGGTAGCCGGGATCCTCCAGCAGTATACGAGGATTAGCTCCGCCGGTGCGCAGCATGGACACAATCAGGTGCAGCGCATCACTGGTTCCGCCAGTGATAATGACATCTTCAGGTTCGACCGCGAGGCCGCGTGACACCGCCAGATGCCCTGCGACAGCTTTCCTCAGCTCGACCGTTCCAAGTGCCGGCGGCAGGTGGGTGTTTCCCTGTTCCGATATTGCCTTTTTCCAGGCATTGCGCCATTCGCGGTCCTTGAACGGTGACCCGGATGGCCGCCCGGGAGTCAGATCTATCTGGTCAGCCGTCTCGGTGCCGCGGTTGGGATACTGCTCCTTTTTGGGGGGTCGTTGGATGTCGGGCCGGACGGCCACCCTGGTCCCGCCTGCTCCGCTGCTCTCGAGGAATCCTTCCCCGGACAGCTGCTCGAACGCGCGAACCACCACACCCCGTGAAATGCCGAGGTCCGAGGCCATCCTGCGGGTTGCGGGAAGTGTGTGTTCGGGCTGCAGGATTCCGCTGAGGATGGCGGCACGCAGCTGGTTGGCTACTTGCGCGGCCAAGGAAACGGAGCTCTCCCTGTCCAGTTCGATGGGAAGTTCGGCTTCGCTCATTGGACCTCCAAACTTGGTGATTCTTGGACCTAGTGTAGGACCAAAGCCTTTGACAGCATGAAATCGGTAAGTACCTCACGCTGCGCTCCGGACTCGGCCTGCACAGCCCGATGAAAGAAGGACTCCGTGTTCAACGGCCTCAGTGCATTCCCCCTCACTCCCATGCAGGGTGAAAATGTCGACCTCAAAGCCGTTTCCTTGCTGGTATCCCGCGCAGCCAAGGCCGGAGTGGACTCCCTGGGCGTCCTTGGCTCGACGGGAAACTATGCCTACCTTTCCCGCGATGAACGTCGGGCCGTCCTGGAGGCTTCTGTGGATGCTGCTGACGGTGTTCCCGTCCTCGCCGGCATAGGGGCACTGCGCCTGCGGGACGTGCTCACACTGGCTGGGGATGCGCAGGCAGCACGTGCTTCTGCCTTGCTGCTGGCTCCTGTCTCCTACCAGCGACTCACCGATGCAGAGGTATTCGGCCTGTATGAGGACGTCGCAGCTGAAACAGCCCTTCCCATCGTCGTCTATGACAACCCGGGCACCACGGGCTTCACCTTCTCGGACGATCTTCACGCCCGCATCGCCGGGATCCCGGGAATAGCAGCGATAAAGATACCGCCACCCCCTACCGGACTGGTTTCCGCCCGCATCGGAGACTTCCGCTCCCGGCTGCCGCAGGGAACATCCGTGGGGATCAGCGGCGACTGGGTTGCGGCCGAAGCGCTTGTTGCCGGTTGTGACGTCTGGTACTCCGTGATCGCAGGGGTACTTCCCCACCAGGCCAAGACCCTCGTGGATCATGCCCTGGCGGGTCGCCATGAGCTTGCTTTGAAAGCGTCGGCAGAGCTTGAACCTGTCTGGTCTTTGTTCCGAACCTACGGCGGCCTCCGGGTGACGGCGGCCCTTGCAGAAGACCTCGGAATCGTAAGGTCTTCTGCGCTGCCGCCACCCCTCCGCGGGCTGGACACCGAGGGCAGGGACAAGGTTTCACAAGCCATCCGCCAGATCAGGCTGGAGGCATAACCAGTGGCAGTGACGTGGAGGAGGGCACCGTGAGTCTTCTCGGTGGAAAAAGCCGGCCCCGGACGGACACGGGAAAGTCCTCGGTTTCCGGAGGTCTTGCACGTTACGTTCTAGCGGCCACGCTGGCCCGCAGTGCAGACGGCGGTGCCGTCGTCGCCATCGTCCTGCTTGTGACCACCAGCGGCGCCCCCGGGTGGTTGGCCGGGATCCTTGGTGCGTGCATCACCGCCCCGCATCTTTTTGGTCCCCTCATTGCCAGGCGCCTGGACACCGCCCGTGATGGTCGAACAGTGATCGCCTTGGCCTGCATTGCGCATGGCGTGACCCTGGCTGCTGCTGTCCTGCTGTATCCGGTGACACCGCCCATCCTGCCGGGCGGACTGCTCCTGGCCTCCGGGCTGGTTGGCCCGCTCCTGACCGGTGGCATCAGTAGCCGCCTGGCAGCTATCGCCGGCAGTGACAGAACTAGCCAGCGCCGGGCCCAGGGGTGGGACGTTGCCACGTACGGTATCGGCGGCACCATTGGGCCTGCGCTGGTGGCGGGTGTCTCGGCGTGGGCGGATCCCGCCATCGCGGCACTTCTCCTTGCCGCATCAACAGTTATTGCGGCAGCTGTGGTGAGGCTTTTGCCCTATTCGCCGCCTGCAGCTGTTCCGTCGGACGTTCCCCGGCCGGGCCAGACACTGCGGATGATGCTCGGAAGCGGTCCCTTACGCCGCACGCTCTACCTGACTGTCGTCGTCGCCCTGTGTGTTGCAGCGCTGCCCATCACCGCCGTCGCCTCCACCGGGATGCTCCGCGTTGAACCGGCTGCAGCCGGGATACTGACGGCCGCCTACGGTCTGGGCGGACTGATCGGATCCGCGGGCGTCATGATCCGGCCCATGAGAACCGATGCGGACCCGCTGATGACCTGGCTGGGTGCTGCCGTGGGTGCTGCCCTTTGCGGGGCAGCGCTCGTCGGAGTATTTCCGGCGGCCGTCGTGGCCTACGCTTTGGCTGGGCTACTCAACTCCTGCTTCTTTGCCGCAACTCTGGCAGCCCGTAGTGAGTACGCACCTGCCGAGGCGCGCGGTCAGGTGTTTGTCTGGGTAGGCGCCTTGAAGATTACCGCCGGCTCGGCCGGCACCGCCTTGGCAGGGGCAATGGTCGCATCTGCTGCCCAGCTTCCCTTGTTCCTGGCATCCGGATTCATTGGTGTAGCTGTAATTGCTTCCATCCTGGACCGCTATCGGAGCCGGACTGCTGGGCTCTAGGCTTTCGGCGCTACTGTTCCCCGAACGTCTTGTCCAGTGCGCTGAGGATGTCGTCGATAATGTCTTCCGGATCTTCGAGGCCGATCGAAAGTCGCAAATGACCGTACTTGTGAAACGAGGCCGGGTAGTTTTCCGATCCGCCACGGGCGTCCGGGCCCACGTGCACGATGAGCGTTTCATCATGTCCAAGGGACACAGCGGACGTGATGACCTGCAGGTTCCTCACAAAGCGGTTTTGGGTGTTCGAGTCTCCTTCGACGGCGAACGCAAGCACGCCGCCGTATCCGTTGCCACCGAACTGTTTGCCGGCCAGTTCGTGCTGCGGGTGGGAGGCCAAGCCTGGGTAGAGGACGTAGGCAATCCGCGGATCGGATTCCAGGAGCGCCGCCACTTTCTCGGCGCTTGAGAACTGCTGCTTGAGGCGCAGCGGCAACGTGACCGAGCCGCGCATGATCATCCATGCGTTGAACGGGGAAATCACGCCACCGGCATCCACGATAGCGTCGTGCCGTATGTGCTGGACCAGTTCACGTCGCCCGATGACCACTCCGCCCATGGCGTCGCCGTGGCCGTTAATGTATTTGGTCAGCGAGTGGATGACAAGGTCGGCCCCGTCGTCAAGTGCACGGTAGAAGGGTGCCGGCGTGAACGTGGCGTCGATGGTCAGCAGTACGCCGGCGTCTTTGGCGATGGCTGCGAGTGCTGCGACGTTGGCCACCTTGGTTGTCGGGTTCGCAATCGTTTCAGCATGGATCAGCTTCGTGTTGGGACGCACAGCAGCCCGTACTGCGTCGAGATCATCGGCGTCTACGAACGTCGCCTGGATACCGTATTTCTCCGGAAGAAGTTCGCCGAACAGGCGGTACACCGCTTCGTACGTCACATTGGAGACCACAACGTGATCCCCTGATTTCAGCAGGGTGAAGAAGACGCCGTGCAGTGCCGCCACACCAGTCGCGAAGGCTGCGGCAGCTTCAGCGCCCTCCATCGCCGCGAGCTTGGTCTCAAGAGCCACCTGGTTGGCGCCGGCGTTTCGCGTGTAGACCAGCCCTTCGTCAACTCCCGACCAATCCATTGCTGAGGGGTCGTCCGGCAGCACATAGGAATTCGCCATGACCAAGGGCGTGCGGAGCGCGCCGGTACCTTTGTCGATGCTGTTTCCTCCATGGACGGCCCAGGTGGAGTCATGGACGGAGGCCCGGTTGTGCTTATCAGGGGTTCGCTTCATTGCAGTGGTTTTCCTTCGGAAAGTATTGGGCTTCACTGAGCGGACTCAATGAGGTGATGGGTGGTGACGACGTCGGGGCCAAGGCGGACTATGTGTGTTGTCAGGTCTTCGCCCGCGGCGAGGAGGGCTTCCGTGGTCATTGGCTCGAGTGCGTCGAGGATAAACAAGGCGGTGGTGGTCTCGTCGCGGAGTTGAGTGCGCCGGCCCTGACGCCAGTTCCAGCGGCGGCAGGTCACGCCGTCGTCATCACACCAGACAACCTCACCTGGATCCGGGTATTCAATCAGTGGCGCTCCGTTTGCCACTGTGTCGAACGGTTCCTGACCCCTGGCTCGGATAAGACGCGGTGCCCCGACGTAGCCTGCGAGGTCTTCGCCGCCGAGCGGAATCTGGTGCAGCACCGAGACAGCGTTATAGAGGTCGGTGAGCCTGTTGACCCTGGGGAGCCCGGCATCAGCGCGGCGGACCAGTGCTTCAAGGCTGTTGCGCGTGCGGTTGGGCTTAGCTCCAAAGGCTTGGTACGCCTCCCGCCATGCTGCGACGTGGGGGAGGTGTTCCACTTTTTGCTCCGCGAGTGCCGCTTTGGCTGCTGCTTCCGCCTGCTCCAGCAAGGCGTTGCTGGCGTCATCGCTCGGCCCCGGCACGAGTCCGTCGACGGCGATCAGCAGGGCACGGTAGTCGGGCCGAAGCTCGAATACCGCGGGCTCGACGTGCGCTGCCTTGAGGATTTCCTGGAGTGCTTCGGCGTTACGCATTGCCGGCCTCCCGATGCTGTGACCCCACGCCACGCTCGAAGACGGCGAGCGAGAACCTGGCCGGTTCGGTGCGGTTGTTGGCGTATGAGTGGGCCACGTCCCCGGGGAAGGTTATCGAATCCCCGGCGTCGAGGGCGACCGTTTGGTCCGCGACGCTGACGGCGACTGAGCCTTCCTGAACCTGCAGGAGTTCTTTGGTGCCGGGCGTGTGGGCCTCGCTGGTGTGTTTGTCGCCCGGGCCGAGGATCCAGTCCCAGAGTTCAAGAACTTCTGGAGGTTCTGTTCCGGCCACCAGCACGCCGCGGCCGCCGGATTCACTGCTCCAAAGGACAGCACCCTCACCCTTCCGGATCACCTTGACGGCCTTGGGCTCGGGGGATTGGACCAGATCCGGGAGACCCACTCCGAGAGCCTCGCTGATTCGCAGCAGCGTGCCCACGCTTGGGTTCATTGTTGCCTGTTCCACATTGATGATCATGCGACGGCTGACCCCGGCGGCTTCGGCCAACTGGTCCAAGGTCCAGCGGCGGGCCTGACGTTCCTGCTTTACCCGGGCGCCGATGGCCAACGCCAGGGAGGCTATGCTTTCATTCATGGATGCAGCATAGTGCACTAATAGTGCATGTACAACAACGATCAACTCGCTAAGCCCGTTTGCCCAGGTTGGCGCAGTCCTTAGTGCTGGAAGCCTCGACGGTACCGGGTGATGGCGGTAGCCTTGCAGGCCATGGTGGACATCGCGCGTTTCCGGGTCCTTCTCGAGGGAGAGCGGGACCGCAAGTATGCCCTCCTGAAGGCACTCCGTCAGGACATTGGCTCGGTGAGTGCGTCGCGGAAGAACTCCAATGTGGATGATGAGCATGATCCGGAAGGCAGCACCATCGCTTTCGAGCTTTCCCAGGCATCTGCGCTGATGGAGCAAAGCCGGGCAGGACTGGAGCAGATTGAGGGCGCCCTTGAGCGGATATCCGATGGAAGTTATGGAGTTTGTGTAGTGTGCGGGGCGGCCATTCCAGAAGGTCGCCTAGAGGCCAGGCCCTGGACACCTTTCTGCATCGACCATGCTTCAGGAAGGCGCTGATTTGTCCAGGTGACAGGACTCGGGCAGTCAGGAATTCTCGTCGACCAGCTGCATGGACGGGCGATTTTGGGACGAAGCTGCGATGAACGTTGCGGTTATCGCTCCGAGCAGGGACAGGAGGAGCCAGGGAGCGGGTGTAGTGATTGAGGGCGTGTAGGCGAGTTCATAACGTGGGGCCAGGGCGGTGTTGCCGATGACAACGGCGAGCCCTCCGGCGCTGGCGAGCGGCCTGGGAAGAGCGAAGTAGAGTTGGTTGGCCGCCACCAGATTGACACTGTAAAAGGCGGCGAACCCGATGAACTTTTTCTCCCTGAGGCAGGACCAAAGGCCGGACGTCTGTGAATGGCCGCGCAATTCGGTTGAGGTTTTGGGGGCTTGAATTTTGAGGTTTGGGGATGAACAGCCAAAAGACCAGCGCCATGACGGCGAACACGGCAGCCCCTGCCAGCAGTGCGGTATCAAAACCGGTATGGAGAAGCAGGGTCGCAACCGAAACTGCCCGGATGATCGCGGACAAATTCGCATTGAGGCCGGCAACGGGATGACGGAGCAGGTACATGCGGCGGTCGCGCACATATTCGACATCGGACGCCGAACTGACTTATGAAGGCTGGTAGTCCTCAGCGGCAAGCACCAGCCGTTAATCCCGGATCAAGGTAGTAGGTCCGAACCGCGAGCGCGTAGACGCCTGATGATCCACTAGGCTACAATTGTCAACAATTGACGATTCCCATTGGAAGGAAAAATGATGCGTCCATACGTATACGTCCCTGCAGCTGAGGTTCAGGGCGAGCTCGAGCCCAACGGCTACCGCGCTGGCTATGACTCAGGAGACCCCAAGACGGCAATCCTGAAGTTCGACACTGAGGTCAAGACCGGTGTCTGGGAGTGCCAGCCCGGCGGCTGGGATATAACCCCTCGCGAGGACACCGAGCTCTGCTACATCGTGAGCGGCCGTGTGACCGTCACCGACGGCGCCACCGGCAATGTCTACGAAGTGTCTGCCGGCGATGTAGTCGTGCAGCCCAAGGGCTGGTCGGGCCGCTGGGTGGTCACCGAGACCATCCGCAAGGTCTACTGCCACGGCTTCGACTGATCGTCGTGTGACCCGACGCTGGGTTAACGGGCCGTACCCTCATTGAGGGTGCGGCCCACGCGGGTCTCCGGCACAGCAGCAGGTCGCAGAAGAAACAGCACCGCTCTTCGTTCTTCTCCAAGGCCACGCGAAACGATCGCTCCAAGCTCCCAAAACCGCCCAACTCTCGGCATCCCGCACCTACGAACAGGGGCACCACATCGCTGAGCGGTCTGTGGCAGGCCCGTCACCATCCGCTGCGGGTAGGGGTATGCCCTTGCCGTGAGTCTTCGGGCATCGGCATTTCGGCCCGCAGCCCCAGGAGCCGGACGGGGCGATCCGGCTCGATCTTCGCCGCGAGGTCGAGGGTGCGTGCGAGCACTTCTGCCGGGTCCGACGTCTGGGGGATCTTGCGGCCGTACGTCTTGGTGAGGAACGGGGCGTAGCGGACCTTGAGCGTCAGCCCGATCACCGGCCGCCCCTCAGCCGCGACATCTTCCAGGACCTGCGCCGCCAACTCCCTGACGGCGTCGTGAATCTGCCCGGACTCAGTCAGATCCCGCTGGAAGGTGGTTTCCCGGCTGTGCCCGCGGGCCACCCAAGGTGTGTCATCGACTGTCCGTGCGCCGTCACCCCGCCCGAGCTGGGCATACCAGGGGCCCATCTTCGGACCGAACTCGGGGACAAGGTCATCAGGATTGGACGCTGCAAGCTGTGCAACTGTCCGGATGCCGAGCGTGGCAAGGCGACGCGACACCTTTGTCCCCACGCCCCACAGCTCGATCGTCGGCCGGCTCCCCATGACCTCGAGCCAGTTGGCATTCGTGAGCCGGAAGACACCGGCAGGCTTGCCGAACCTCGTTGCAACCTTGGCGCGGACCAAGGTGTCACCGATGCCGACACTGCAGTGCAACATGGTCTCCTCAAGGACCGCCTGCTGCAATCGCCGGGCGTACGCCTCGGGGTTCTCCGTCAGCACCCCAACGAAAGCTTCATCCCAGCCGAGCACCTGGACCGTGGCGCCAGGTTGCGAGTGGAGCACCGACATGACTTTTTCGGAGGCGGCGAGGTAAGTATCGGCGTCTACGGGCAGGATGACGGCGTCGGGCACCTTCCGTGCGGCGATGCGCAGCGGCATTCCCGAGCCGACGCCGAACTTCCTTGCTTCGTAGGACGCTGTCGAGACGACCGCCCGTTCCGTCGGATCACCGCGTCCGCCAACGATCACCGCCTTGCCCGCAAGCTCAGGCCGGCGCAGCACTTCGACGGCTGCAATGAACTGGTCAAGGTCCACATGCAGCACCCATGGTTCGCTCACAGCCCCAGTCTGCCCCGGGCAGGCGTTCCGCACCACTGCTTCGCCGCCACTGTTTTTGCTGTCTGGGCGTATGGATTAAAGCCGTCGGGTGCTGAGTTGATGCCCTTTTGAACCTCCAAAACGGCACCTACTCAGCACTCGACGGCTGCGCATGAACGATGGGTGGCTAGTTCTTTTGGCCGAGCACCTCGGTATCGATATATGACCCGGGGCGGCTAACTGCGCGGCCGTCCCCCTGGCAGCCGCACTTGGCGTCGATTTCCAGCCGGACTGTAACGGGTTCGGCATCTTCGAGGCTGACGGTGAACGAGGTGTTGCCTTCACCTGATATGCGAAGGACCTTCTCTTTTTGCTGGGAGTCGTGCATTTGCTTCCGTTCTTCTAAAGGCAAGAGGACAAGGGGAGGCCGAAGATCCTGACACCGGAGGGCCAGGATCTTCGGCCGCCGTATCTAGTTGGTTCTGTCGTTCCCCGGGCAGGGCGTCCCGTCCGAACAACCGTCGTGGTGTTCATGCCTGGTAACGAGGTCGAACTGGACATGGCCGTGTTGCTCCACGCCCGTACGGATCGCACGTTCCATCACATTGGTGGCCAGCCGTTGCCGCAGCGCCAGCGGGTCGCGGCGGAGGTCCTTGACGAGGGCGAAGCACAGCAGCAGCATCACCACCACGAAGGGAAGGGCGGCGACGATGGTGATGCGTTGGAGGCCGGACAGGGCCTCGGAGGGCACGTCTCCGCCCGCCAGGAGCATGACGGCGGCGACGGCCCCGGTGAGGGTGCCCCAGAAAATGACCACTCCGCGGCGGGGTTCCTCGGCACCGTTGGAGCTGAGCGATCCCATCACGATGGAGGCCGCGTCTGCGCCGGTGATAAAGAAGATCCCCACCAGGACCATTGCCAGGACGATGACCGCCCCGACAGCCCAGGCCGGCATGCCCAGGTTCTTGACCAGATCGAAAAGAGCGCCGTCGAAGCTAACGGACGGGACGCCGTCGACCATGGTGACCAGGCCGGGCGTGCCGGCCTTATCGGCTTCCTGCTGCACATGGAAGGCGGTGCCGCCGAAGATGCCGAACCAGATCACACTGACGACGCTGGGCACCAGCAGCACGCCGGTGACAAACTGCCGGATAGTGCGTCCGCGGCTGATGCGGGCGATGAACATGCCCACGAAGGGCGTCCAGGATACCCACCAGGCCCAGTAGAAGATGGTCCAGCCGGACATCCAGCTGCGCAGCGCCTCGTCGCCGACGGCTTCGGTCCGGGAGGACATTTCCGCGAGGTCCCTCGCGTAGTCGCCGACTGCTGCGGGGATCAGGTTGAGAATGAAAAGGGTGGGTCCTGCAACGAAGACGATCAGGGCCAGGATCACGGCCAGGACCATGTTGATATTGGAGAGCCACTGGATTCCGCGGCTGATGCCGGAAACGGCGGAGGCGACGAAACAGGTTGTCAGGACGGCCACGATGGCCACGAGCACCGGGGTGCCGATTTCTCCCACCCAGCCGTTGGACGTCATGCCGCTGCCGATTTGCAGCGCGCCAAGGCCCAGCGACGCCGCTGTGCCGAAGAGCGTGGCGAAAATGGCAAGGATATTGATGAACTTGCCGACCGGACCTTCAACTACCCGGATGCCAAAAAGGGACGTGAAGGCGGCGGAGATCAGCTGTTTGCGGCCCAGCCGGTAGGTTCCGTAGGCCATGGCTATGCCCACCACTGCATACATTGCCCAGGGGTGCAGGGTCCAGTGGAAGATGGACGTGGCCATTGCAGTCTGGATGGCAGCCGGGGTGCTGCCGTCAACGGTTCCCGGCGGCGGCGAAACGTAGTGGTAGAGAGGCTCGGCCACACCGTAGAACATCAGCCCGATGCCCATGCCGGCGGCGAACATCATCGCCACCCAGGAGACGGTGCGGAACTCAGGCTTCTCGCCGTCCTTGCCCAGCGGAATGTTGCCGAACTTGCCCAAGGCCAGCCAGAGCACAAAGATGACGAAGAGTGAGGCCAGGACCATAAAGAGCCATCCTGTGTACTCCATAACCCAGTTCAGGGCACCTGTCGAAGAGGCGGAGAGGCTGTCCCGGCCAACGAACCCCCAGATCACGAAGGCGACGGCAATGGCGCCTGTGATCCCAAAGGTGACTTTGTCCAGGGTAAGTTTCGTCTTCCGGCGTGCCGAAACGGCCTGCTCGGTCTTGGCGTTGCGCAGCTCTTCCAGGATCTGATCGTATTCTTCTGAATCCGGCAGGGCAGTTGGCGTTCCATCCTCGGGCATGAGCACGACTGATTCAATCCCGTCTTCTGAAGCCACGTCCTCGATTATTAGGCCGTCCGCTTCGCTTTCGCTGACGGGAGGTTTCTTGGGGGGTTTGATGTCACTGTTTATAGCCATGAGTGTGTCCTTTGCTTGGGAGTCATGGACTGCTTGTTTTAGATGTGGCCGTTAGCTGTCAGGCCGGGAGGAAGGTTGGGGGCTTCCTCAGATTCGATGATCATGATGTCGCCGTCGACAACTTTGACCTCGTGGGTCCGGACGGGCAGCTTGGCTGGCGGTGCGTCAATGTTGCCTGTTTGCAGGCAATCGGCGGAGCCGTAGCAAGCCGAAGCGCCTCCCCTGGGGCGGGTTCAGTGAGAGGGCAGGGCTTGTACACGTTTCACCTTTCCAGGGTCCGGGAATCAGGTTGGCGAATGCTGCAGGGGGCTTTCACATCGTTCCGCATGGAACAACAGAATTCGCGCTAAGCAACAGCGTGCGTCACGTCACACTCAATGTCAAGATATTTCTGAACCTTCAAACCACCCTTGACAGTAAGCGTGGCCCTACGTCCTCTGTTGCAGATGCTGATAGCTGTTGCGTAATGAGCAATTGAGATGGATTTAAGGGTCAATCTTAAGAGACACCAGCGGTCGTGGGAGCTTCCTGGGCCGACCTGTCGTTAGCACGGGCCGCCCGCGGGGTCTTGAGCTTTGCGGCCGCCTCAGTGGAGCTCGTCCAGCGCATCAACCAGTAGAACGTCGACGCCGGCCAAGGTGCGGGGTCACCGTTGCGTGTAGCCCATTTTCTCGCTGATCCGCAATCCCGCTTCGCGGAGGGATGTGATGAGCTCGGGGACCTTATCAGTGTCGAAGCGGAAGGCCGGTCCTGAAATGCTCACCGAGCCAACTACTGCGGCCACGTGGTTATAGACCGGAACAGCAAGAGCGTTCAAGCCGATCTCGAGTTCCTCTCTCGACTCCGCATACCCGTTATGGGCGACATCCAGCAACTGCTTTTCCAGTGCTTCCCGGCTGGTGATGGTGCGGGGTGTGCGGGCAGACAGGCCAACCTCATCAAGGATCTTCCGGCGTTCATCGGCGGGCAGCGCTGCCAGAAAAACCTTGCCACTGGAAGTGGCATGGAGAGGGGTCAGGCCTCCAACCCAGTCGTGCGTGGCCAGACTGGAGGGTCCAAGCGCCTGGTCAACGTTGACGGCGTAACCTGAACGCAGGACTGCAAGGTTGACCGTTTCCTTGCTCTGATGCGCCAGATCCTCCAGGATCGGCCGGGCCTCCCGCACCAGGCTGAGGCGGGCGGGGATGGAGGCGGCGAGGCGGAGGATGCCGAAGCCAAGCTGATACTTTCCACGGCCGCTGTTCTGCTGGACCATCTCAGAGCCCGCAAGGGATTCGAGCAGCCGAAAGACGGTGGACTTGTGAACGCCCATTTCCTCCGCGATGTCACTCACGCCTGCATGTCCGTCGCGTGAGAGGATCTCGAGGATCTGCAGGGCACGGTCAACGGACTGCACGCCGCCAGCCTGCCCGTTTGCATTCTTTTGGGCGTCAAGGTCATTTCTGGCCATGATCCACACCTACGTCTTTCTGTGGCCAAACAAGAGGCTGAAAATACCCGCCTTGTGTTTGATCCTAGACCGGAATGGTTAGACCCCCGCAATTCCCCTGTTACAACGGAAGCATGTGTCCGTTCAGTCTTGCGGCCTAGATGACGTCAAAGCAGGACATAGTTCTCCTCTCGGCTCACGTTCTGCGGGCGGCCCAGCCTGTCCCTGCCGGCATAGACATTCAGGCTGTGCCCCCGGTTGAAGCCAACCAATGTCACCCCGGTTTCGACGGCGAGCTCGGCGGCAAGGCTTGACGGCGCACTCACGGCAGATAAGACAGGAATGCCCGCCATAGCTGCCTTCTGGACAAGCTCGAAGGATGCCCGTCCTGAAACCTGGAGGACGATGCCGCTCAACGGCAACAGGTTCTGTCGTAACGCCCAACCTACAACTTTGTCCACGGCGTTATGGCGTCCAACATCCTCACGGAGACAGAGTAACTCCGGGGTGGTGCCGTCCACTTTAAACAGGCCGGCCGCATGCACGCCGCCCGTCTTATCGAACACCGCCTGGGCCTCGCGAAGCCGCTCCGGGAGTTCGGCGAGGACATCCACGGGAACCCGCAGCGCGTCACGGGACGGGTCAAAGCGAAGGGTCTTGCGGACGGAATCGATTGAGTCCGTCCCGCAGATGCCGCAGGAGCTTGAAGTGTAGACATGCCGCATCGTGTCGGGCATGGGAACATCCGGTCTCAGCTGGGCATCGATGACGTTATACGTCTGTTCTGCCCCCGCATCTCCGCTGCAAAAGCGCAGTGATACCAGCTCGGAGTGGGAGCTGATGATGCCTTCCGAAACCAGAAACCCTGCCACCAGGTCAAAATCGTCCCCAGGGGTCCTCATGGTGACCGCGAAAGAGCGGCCGCTGATACGGATTTCCAGGGGCTCCTCAGCGGCAAGTAAGTCTTCTTTGAACCGTACCGGGTATTCAGTGCCGGATCCATCGAGGTGGAAGCGATGGATCCTCCGGCGTTGAGTCATGCGTGCCATGTGGTGCTCCGCCCTCGGTTGGCGGTGGACAGGATCGTGTTGTTGGACTCTGTCCAGGGGAGCGGGAGCACAGAGACCGTCTCGCCGGACAGGAGTCCGCCAGGGGGGACAGCCATGACACCATCAGCTGCGGCCAGTCCTCGGAGCATTCCGGGGCCGGTGTGCGGGACGGGAAAAGCCAACCCCTCGATGAGCCTGAAGGGAATCAGGCTAGTACGGCCGGGGCAGGGATCAACGTCTGCTGCAGACGTCACCTGCCCGACGGCGGAGAGGGACCTTCCTCCCAGTGCATCCAGCAGTGGTGCACCAATACTGATGAGGGCCATCATTGCTGCCAAGGGGTTGCCGGGGAGTCCGACGACGAAGCGGCCGTCCGGCAGCCCGGCCAGGACAGCCGGATGGCCGGGGCGCATGGCGATGCCATCCAGCAGCAGGTGTCCGCCGAGAGCGGCGACGGCATTGCGAAAATGATCTGTCCCGGAACATCCGGTTCCACCAGTGGTTATGGTTACGTCCGGCCTTGGTCCCGGTAATGTTTCTGAGCCGCCCAATGCCGTGAGCCATTCACCGTAGGAATCCCCGATGCGCACGGAGCCGGCGGGTGTGCCGCCCAGAAGGGAAATGACTAAGCCCAGCTGGGGACCAAAAGCGTCTCTGACGTGTCCTGGTTCCGGAACACCCGCCGTCACTACTTCGGAACCTGTCAGTACGATTCCGACCAGCGGTTTGCCCCGCACCTGGAGATGGTCATGGCCGGCCACGGCTGCGAGCGCAACGTGGCCGGGGTTCAATTCCGTACCGGCGGGGATCAGCACTTCACCGGCCGCAGCTTCTTCGCCGGCAGGACGGATATGGCGGCCCTGACCCGGCTCACCATGCTTTGCAGTGTCATTAAGCCGCAGGAGAGTGTTGCCTGCAGCGTCTTGGTGGATCTCTCCGCTTTCTTTGCGGAGTATCGACGTGGCACCGGCAGGTACCAGCCCGCCGGTGGCTATGACGCCGGCACTCCCGGGTAGGAGAAATTTCCGTTTGTCGGTAATGACCCATGGACCGCATCCGCTAATGGCCCAGCCGTCCATGGCAGAGGAGTCGTAGTGGGGGAGCTCCTGCAGGGCGGCGACGTCGCGGGTCAGGGTGCGGCCTGCTGCCGATGAGAGCGGGACCTCCACCGGTGCGAGCGGGGCAGCACAATCGAAAGCCAGCTGGCGCGCTTCGGACCAGGTGGGGGAGGTATGCCCGGATGGTCCCCAAGCAGGGAGCAACTTCGATGTGCGACTGCTCACGGTAGTTTCCTGGACGAGCAAAGGTGCCCCTTTTCTGAAGGTAATGATGCACTGAAAGGAGGGGCCGGAGAATGTGGGATCGCACCGTACGGTGTTTGCCCCGATCTCCGGCCCCGTCAGCGGCCTGCTACGCCTTAACGTATCCATTCGGGTTCAGCACGAACTTTGTTGCTGAGCCGGCGTCGAATTCCGCGTATCCGCGCGGCGCTTCATCGAGCGGGATTGCCTTGGCATTCACTGCCTTGGCGATCTGCACCTTGTCATGCAGGATGGCCATCATCAGTTGGCGGTTGTACTTCATCACGGGGCACTGCCCGGTGGTGAAGGACAAAGATTTCGCCCACCCGGTTCCCAGCGACAGGGAGAGGGATCCATGCTGGGCCGCCTCGTCGATTCCCCCGGGGTCGCCGGTCACGTAGAGTCCCGGGATGCCCAGGGCGCCACCTGCTGCAGTGATGTCCATGAGGGAGTTCAGCACAGTGGCCGGCGCTTCGTGCGAGGCGTCCTTGCCATGCCCGCGGGCTTCGAATCCGACTGCGTCCACACCACAGTCCACTTCGGGCACGCCGAGGATCTGCTCAATCTGGTCCTTCGGGTCACCCTTGGAGACGTTCACCGTTTCGCATCCGAAGGACCTGGCCTGAACGAGGCGGTCTTCGTTGATGTCTCCGACAATGACGACTGCCGCACCGAGCAGTTGCGCACCGACGGCGGCTGCCAGACCCACCGGACCAGCGCCTGCGATGTAGACAGTGGAACCGACGCCCACTCCTGCCGTGACTGCTCCGTGGAAGCCAGTGGGGAAGATGTCCGAGAGCATGGTCAAGTCCATGATCTTCTCCAAGGCCTGGTCCCGGTCGGGGAACTTCAACAGGTTCCAGTCTGCGTAGGGAACCAATACGTACTCCGCCTGGCCGCCAACCCAGCCGCCCATGTCCACGTAGCCGTAGGCGCTGCCGGGCCTGTCGGGGTTAACGTTCAGGCAGATACCTGTCTTGCGTTCCTTGCAGTTGCGGCACCGGCCGCAGGAGATATTGAAGGGCACGGAGACGATATCGCCGACCTTGATGAATTCGACATCCGGGCCGACTTCCACCACCTCACCGGTGATTTCGTGCCCCAGGACCAAGTCCCGCGGCGCCGTGGTGCGGCCGCGCACCATGTGCTGGTCCGACCCGCAGATGTTGGTGGTAACCGTGCGGAGGACCACACCGTGGCGAACCTTCCGGCCGACATTGGCGGGATTGACGCCGGGTCCATCCTTAAGTTCGAACGTCGGGTAGTCGGTATTGATGATCTCGACGACGCCGGGTTCCTTATAGGCGACGGCTCTGTTTCCTGACATGGACACTCCTTTGGATACGGGGGTGGTGCTGGGATTTTGATGCCAGGCCTGCCTCACGGTTGGCCCTGCACTGGTCCGGCAAATCGCCGGAGTGCCCCGTCACCCGAAAACGGTGCTTCGATGTACCTCCCCAGGCGTCAAAAACCACCGAAGCACCCTTCACGGGAACGGGACAGCTCATACTTCGCGAAGACGAAGACTGTCAGCGGGATGCCGTACCGGTCATGCAAAACGACTGATATTTTTGCATGACAACTAAAGATATATCAGTTACATCGTAGGGGAGTCCCAAGGCAGTGTCCAGACATTTCTTAGCGGCTGCGAATGAGGCTCAGTGCCTCAGCACGGGCGGCCGGCAGGCGTAGTTCGCCGCGGACTGCGGAGGTGATGGTCTTTGCCCCTGGCTTGCGGACGCCCCTCATGGACATACACAGGTGTTCGCATTCGACCACCACAATCGCGCCCAGCGGACGCAGTGATGTGACCAGCGCGTCTACCACCTCGGTGGTAAGCCGCTCCTGGACCTGGGGGCGTCGCGCAAACACGTCCACCAGCCTTGCCAGCTTGCTCAGGCCGGTTACGAGTCCCTCAGCCGAAGGGATGTAGCCCACATGCGCCACACCATGGAAGGGCACCAGGTGGTGTTCGCAGGTGGAATAGAAAGGGATGTCCTTGACGATGACCATTTCACCGTGGCCCAGGTCAAAGGTCCTGTCCAGGGCTGCCAGAGGATCCTCATGGAGCCCGCCAAACGTTTCCGCGGCGGCCCGGGCGACTCGGGCAGGGGTGTCCGACAGCCCGGGCCTGTCAGGATCCTCCCCGATAGCCAGAAGGTATTCGCGGACTGCCCGTTCCACCCTGGGCCCGTCCACCCCCTTGGCCACTGTCGTTTGTGTGCTCAGGCGGGCGCTCACGGTTCAGCGCGTTCGAGTCGGATGATGACGGACTTGGAGGTGGGCGTGCCGCTGGTGTCTGCTACTGAATCAAGCGGAACGAGGACATTGGTTTCGGGGTAGTAGGCTGCCGCGCAGCCCTTGGGCGTCGAGTACGCCACGATGCGGAAATTTTCGGCCCGGCGTTCCGTCCCTTTGAATTCGGAGATGAGATGCACCATGGTCCCGTCCGTGAACCCCAGTTCCGCTATGTCCTCGGCGTTGATCATGACGACCCGGCGCCCGCCATGGATTCCGCGATAGCGGTCATCCTTGCCGTAGATAGTGGTGTTGTACTGGTCGTGGGAGCGCAGTGTTTGAAGGACCAGCCGTCCTGCAGGGACCCTGATGAATTCGAGGTCATTTCCTGTGAAGTGGGCCTTGCCTGAAGCGGTGTCGAACTTCCTGGCGTCGCGGGGCGGGTGGGGGAGGATGAACCCGCCGGGGTTCTGGATCCGTTCCTCGAAATTCTCGAAGCCGCTGAGGACGGCCTCGATATGTTTCCTGATAACCGAGTAGTCGTCCCGCATGGCGAGCCAGTCGGCTTTGGGAGTATTGGGCAGCGGGTGGTTTGCATCGTCCGTGAACAGCTTATGGGCGAGGTTGCACACAATGGCCACTTCCGACTGCAGGTGCTCGCTGGCGGGCTTAAGGCGTCCGCGGGAGGCGTGGACCGCACTCATGGAATCTTCCACGGTCACCCGCTGGTCGCCTGTACGTTGGGTGTCCTTCTCGGTGCGCCCCAGCGTCGGAAGAATCAGGGCGCGACGGCCCGTCGAGACGTGGGAATGATTCAGTTTCGTGGAGATCTGCACGGTCAGGCGTGTGTTTGCCAGCGCCTGTTCGGTAACCTCGGAATCCGGGGCGGCCCGCACGAAGTTGCCGCCCATGCCAATAAAGACGCGCACCTTTCCGTCCCGCATGGCGCGGATGGCAGCCACGGTATCGAACCCATGGGCCCTGGGGGAGAGGAACCGGAATTCGTCGTCAAGCCGGTCGTGGAAGGTCTCCGGCATCTTTTCGAAGATGCCCATGGTCCTGTCACCCTGGACGTTGGAGTGGCCGCGGACAGGGCAGACGCCGGCTCCGGGCTTCCCGATGTTGCCTTGGAGAAGCAGGACGTTGACCACGTCACGGAGGGTGGGTACGGAATGCTTGTGCTGGGTCAGGCCCATGGCCCAGCAGACGATGGTGGCGCTCGAGGCCAGCAGGCGTTCGCCCGTGGACTCGATCTGTTCCAGTGTGAGTCCGGTGGCCTCGACGATGTCGTCCCATTCGGCCTTTTCAAGGTGCCGGAGGTACTCGTCAACGCCCACGGTGTGGTGCTTGATGAATTCATGGTCCAGCACTGTGCTCAGGCCAGGGGTCTTGCGCCCCTGGGCTTCGGCTTCGAGCAGGTACTTGCCGAGCCCCTGGAAGAGGGCCTGATCGCCACCTGCACGGATCTGCAGGAAGTCGTCGGTCAATTCGGTTCCCGTCACCATTCCGGAAATGGTCTGCGGGTTCTCGAACCGAAGCAGCCCGGCCTCGGGAAGCGGATTCACGGAGACGATGACGGCGCCGTTCTTCTTTGCCTTCTCCAGGGCGCTGAGCATGCGGGGGTGGTTGGTGCCTGGATTTTGGCCCGCCACGAAAATCAGCGACGCCGTCTCCACATCAGTGAGGCTGACAGAGCCTTTGCCGATGCCGATGGTCTCGACCAGTGCTGAGCCGGATGATTCATGACACATGTTCGAGCAGTCCGGCAAATTGTTCGTCCCGATGCCCCGGACGAGCAGCTGGTAGGCGAAGGCTGCCTCATTCGACGTCCGGCCGGAAGTGTAGAAGACCGATTGGTCGGGGTGCTCCATGTCCCTGATTTCCTCGGCGATCAGTTGATAGGCGTCGTCCCAGTCGATCGGCCTGTAGTGGGTGGCACCTTCGTCGAGCAGCATTGGGTGCGTCAAGCGGCCTTGTTGACCCAGCCAGTAGTCGTCGCGCGTCTTCAGGTCAGCAATCGAGTGCTGTGCGAAGAACTCAGGCGTGACGCGTCGGCGTGTGGCTTCTTCCGCCACTGCCTTGGCGCCGTTCTCGCAGAATTCTGCGGCGTTGCGCTTTTCGTGTTCAGGCCAGGCGCAACCCATGCAGTCGAAGCCATCAACCTGGTTGACTGCCAGCAGCGTTTGGACGCTGCGCAGCGGACCCATCTGCTCGAGGGAGATCTTCAGCGAGTTCATGACCGCTGGGATGCCGACAGCCTTCGACTTCGGCTTCGTCACGCTCAGTTCTGACTCGTCGATATTGTGTTTGGGGGCTTTGGAAGCCATGTGATCTTCCCTTCAGATCTTGGCAGGAAACAGTGGGGCGGCGGCATTGCGGGGAGCCAACGTGGCGGTCGGCTGCAATGCCGGCAGATCATCCAGGAGGCCAGGCAAGCGGCCGAGGTCATTAAAGGTATAGACATGGAACCCGGCAAAGAGGGGGTCGCCCGCCAACTCCTGGTGGACCTCGCGAATCAGGCGTCCGCTGTCGTAGCTGAGGAAGTCGTTCCCGCGCACGAGTGCTCCCGCCATCCCCGTCCCCCGGGCAAGCTTGAGAGAGCGGCCGACCCCGAGGCGTGCCCCCAGGGACATCAGCTTCCTGACGGAAACCGGGCCGGGCACTCCAACCCAGACGGGTAACTCCAGGCCGCTGTTGCGGATTGTCGTGATGTAGCGGCTGATCGCCTCGGCTGAGAAGCACATTTGCGTGACTATAGACGACGCATAGGGTGCTTTCGTATGCAGGCTGCTGCTGAGTTGCTCCTGGCTTAGGTGCGGGTGGCCTTCCGGGTAGCCGGCAATGCCTATGGAGAATTCAGAAGAATACGCTTTGACCGCCTCGAGAAGTTCTCCGCTCCACGAGTAGGGCCCTGCAGGCGTTCGCCGGTCCCCGGCGACAAGAAAAAGCTCCGAGACCCCCGCTTCCTGGAGTGGCAGCAGAAGCGAATGCAGTTCCGCTTGGCTGGTGATGCTGCGGGCCGCGAGATGGGGAACTGTGTAATAACCCTTGCGTGCCAGGATTACCGACGCTTCCACAGTCTGGCCGGGCCCGTGGTGGGGGAGGCACGTCACGCTGACGGAACTCTTGGTGTCAAAAGCCGCGGAGAGTTGCTTGAGGAGGTCGGGAGACGGAACAACTTCCAGCCGTACCCGTGCAACAGCTTCCTTGCTCATTGCTCTCCGTTCTTCCGCATCACAGCAATAACCCCTCGGGCGGATTGCATTTATCCGACATTACGCGGCTCCTCCCCGGACGAAGGAACGCGACTGTTCCCGCGCGGCTTCGATGGTGTGCAGGAGAAGAAGGGAGGTGGTGACTGACCCGACCCCGCCAGGAACGGGCGTCAGTGCGGCAGCAACGCCCAGGACGCTGGCTTGATCCACGTCCCCTACGAGGGACCCGTCCGGAAGGACGTTGGTGCCGACGTCGATCACTACAGCGTCGGAAGAAATATGGCTGCTGTTCAGCAGGCCGATCCGCCCGGCGGCAACGATCACGACGTCGGCCGTCTTGGTGTATTTCTCCAGCGGCCCTGACCTGGAATGGCAGACGGTTACGGCGGCGTCGCGTTCCAGCAGCAGCAGGGACAGCGGTTTTCCTACAACGGCCGAGCGTCCAATGACGACGACGTTCCGGCCCGCCACCGGTATGTCAAAGTGGTCAAGGATCTCGATGACGGCGCGGGCCGTGGCGGGTGCAAACGAGGGGTGGCCGACAGCCAGGCGGCCGAGGCTCAGCGGATTTGCGCCGTCGATGTCCTTCTCAGGGGCGATATGCCCAACGAGGGCATCTGCATCGACGCCGGGCGGCAACGGCGTCTGCAGGATGATGCCGTGTACCGACGGCTCAGCGCTGAGGTCTTTCAGGACACTGGCCAGCACCTGTTCTGTCGCGTCACGGCCCAGGTCCACGATCCGGCACATGATGCCGGCGTTTTCTGCAGCCCGTTCGATCGACCGGACATACCAGTGAGTGGAGCCGTCGTCGGTGGCCACAACAACTGCAAGCGTCGGGTGCAGGCCTTCGGTTTCGAGGTCCCTGGCGTTGTCGTGGGCCCTCTGTTGCATGAGCCTGGCCAGGGTCCGTCCGGAGAGGAGTGTGGTGTTCAACCGAGTATCCTTTCGCGAACGCGCTTGGCGAGCGAGTCGGCTGCAAGTATGACTTTTTCCTCAAGGCCGTCGGTCTGCTCGGCCAGCCGGGACCGGGCTTCGGTGTCCTTGATGGCAACCACATTGATGTCGATGTTCACTCGAGCAGTCGTGGCGGCTGCCCGCGCGGCGTCGACGGCGGCGGCGACGTCACTGATCACGTTGCTATTGGCCACCTCGAAGAGTTCCGTGGCAAGATCCACAACATCGCCGGCAAGGAGGATGAGTTGCGCCGGCGTTTTCGCGGCCAGGCTGAGTGCGTTTTGGACGGATGCCGTTCGTGCGGCCTTGAGATCGTCAGTACCGGCGGGCAGCTTGTACGCATCGATGACACCCTGGAACGCATGCTGATCGGCGTCCGCGAGGCGCAGGGCCTCGACCACCAGCCTGTCGGCAGAGGCGATGACCCTTGTCACGAGTTCGGCATGCTGCTCGTATTTCGTGCCGGTGGTGTATCTGGCAACCATTCCGACGAGTGCCGCTCCCTGGGCTGCGTGGAGCGCCGCGGCTGCGCCGCCGCCGGGGGTGGGTTCACGCGAGGCAAGCCTGGTGAGATAGTCGTTTATTGTTTCTGAACTGATCATGTGTCTTCCTGGGCTGAAGCTCGAGTCGACCGGGCAGGGGGAGCGGCGGGCACTGGAAAAGCAGCGGCCCGGATCCTTGTTGCGAAGGGGATTGGGTCCGGGCCGCGTGCCTTTGAATGGCCCGTGGGCTGTTAGCCGCGGAGCCTGGTCATTGTGGGGTCGTACAGCGGATCCGCCGTGACGGTGGCCTGGATGCGCCTGCCAAAGTACTCCACCTCAACCGAGTCGCCCAAAGAGACGACGGCGGGAAGGTACGCGTAGGCGATGGGCTTGGCTACGGTGTAGCCGTAGGCAGCGCTCGTGACGTAGCCGACTGCCTGGTCCTTGTAGAAGACAGGTTCCTTGCCCAGGACGATGCTGCGGCCGTCGTCAATGGTCAGGCAGCGCAGGCGGCGGGCGGAGTTTTCCTCGGTCCGGCCTTCCAGTGCTGCCTTTCCGACGAAGTTTTCCTTGGCCATCTTCACTGCGAAGCCGAGTCCTGCTTCCAGCGGGTCATGCTCGGTGGTCATATCTGTGCCCCACGAGCGGTAGCCCTTTTCCAGGCGCAGCGAGCTGAATGCGGCGCGGCCCGCAGCGATGACACCAAATGGCTGCCCGGCCTTCCAGAGCGCATCCCACAGGCGCTGGCCGTTGTCTGCACTGGTGTATAGCTCCCAGCCCAGCTCTCCCACGTAGGACAGGCGCATTGCGGTTACAGTGACGCCGCCAATGACTACTTTCTTCGCCCGGAAGTAACGGAGGCCTTCGTTGGAGAAGTCGTCGCTGCTGACCGTGCCGATCAGGTCCCGGGCGAGGGGTCCCCACAAGCCGATGCAGCACGTTCCGCCGGTCGTGTCGCGCACCTGGACCCAGTCACTGGCGTTACCGCTTTCCGTCTGGTGGCGTGCGGCCCGCTCGAAGTAGGCGGTGTCGATGTTTCCGTTGGCGCCGAGCTGGAAGGTGTCTTCGCTCAGTCGGGCCACGGTGATGTCGCTTCGGATCCCGCCTGCGGGGTCCAGCAAGAGGGTGTAGGTGACGGCCCCCGGCTTCTTGGTCATGTCGGCGGTGGTCAGCTCCTGCAGCAGCTTCATGGCTCCGGGGCCGGAGACCTCAAGGCGCTTGAGCGGAGTCATGTCATACATGGCCACCGCGGTGCGGGTCTTCCAGGCTTCGGCCGCGGCGATGGGCGAGCTGAACATCCCGGACCAGGCGTCACGTGCCGGCGGCTGCCATTCGTCAGGCATCTCCTTGAGCAGTTCCGCGTTGGCTTCAAACCAGTAGGGGCGCTCCCATCCGCCGCCCTCCAGGAAGAAGCCGCCCAGCTGCTTGTGGCGGGCGTGGAAGGGGCTGACGCGAAGGTTGCGCGGAGAGAGCTTGGGCTGAAGCGGGTGCAGGACATCGTAGATTTCCACGAAGTTCTGCTGGGAGGTCTCGCTGACGTACTCGGGGGTCAGCTGGACCTCTTCGAAGCGGTGGATATCGCAGTCGCCGAGGTCAATCTGCGACTTTCCGTCCACGAGGAGCTCTGCCACGGCACGGGCGATGCCGGCGGAGTGTGTGACCCACACGGCCTCGGCAACGAAGAAGCCGTCCACTTCCTTGGACTCGCCCACCAGGGAGCCGCCGTCCGGGGTGAAGGAGAAGATGCCGTTGAAGCCATCCTCGATTTCGCTTTCACGCAGTGCCGGCAGGATCTGCTTGGTTGCTTCCCACGCGGGAAGGAAGTCTTCCAGGGTGAAGTCCAGGCGGGAAGGCATGTTGTGTTCGCTGATGCTGCCGGGCTCGTAGCTGCCCAGTTCGTCCAGGTCCACGGGCATGGGTCGGTGTGCGTAGGAGCCGATGCCGTAGCGTTCGCCATGCTCGCGGTAGTAGAGGTCCTGGTCCTGGTGGCGCAGGATGGGGAGCTGGGCGCCGTTGGGCAGTTCGTTCTTGCCCTTCTGGGCGGGAACCGGCGTGGTCTTAACGTACTGGTGGGCCAGCGGGAGGAGCGGGACGGACATCCCGATCAGCTCGCCCACCTTGGCGCCCCAGAAGCCTGCGCAGGAAACCACGATGTCCGCCGGGATCACGCCGTCGGCGGTCTCGACGCCGGTGACGCGGCGGTTGGACTGTTCGATCCCGGTCACCTCGGTGTTGCCGATGTACTTCACGCCGGCTGCTTCGGTGCGCTTGATGAGCAACTGGACTGCGCGGGCAGCCAGGGCCAGGCCGTCGGTAGGTACATGGAGGCCGCCCAGGATGTCTTCCTCGTTGATCAGCGGGTAGAGTTCCTTGCACTCTTCGCGGGAGAGGATCTTGCCGTCGATGCCCCACGACTGCGCGTAACCGAGCTTGCGCTTGAGGTCTCCCAGACGGGTTTCCGTGGTGGCAACTTCAAGGCCGCCCACCTGGTTGAAGCAGCTTTGGCCGTCCTCCGTGAGGGACAGGAGCTTTTCCACTGTGTACTTGGCGAAAAGTGCCATGGTCTTTGAAGGGTTGGTCTGAAAAACGAGGCCCGGGGCGTGGGACGTGGAGCCTCCAGGCATATTCAGCGGGCCCTGGTCCAGGACAGTGATGTTGTTCCAACCCCGCGTGACCAGTTCATCGGCCAGGTTGGTGCCGACGATTCCAGCTCCAATAATGACAATGCTTGGCGTTGAAGCCATGTGGTTTCTCCTGCTGATCTTCGTGTGTTGTCTCTGCTGATGTGGTGGTCGTGCTTACCGGAACACGACAGTGCTGGTTTGGTCCAGCAACACACGGTGCTCGCAGTGCCACCGCACGGCGCGGGACAGTGCCAGCGCTTCCGCGTCCTGCCCGACTGTTGACAGTGCGGTGGGACCGTAGCTGTGGTCCACCCGGATGACTTCCTGTTCGATGATTGGACCCTCATCGAGTTCAGCGGTCACGTAGTGGGCTGTGGCGCCCACCAGCTTGACTCCACGATCGTACGCCTGGTGATACGGGCGGGCGCCCTTGAATCCAGGGAGGAAGGAATGATGGATATTGATGGCACGGCCCTCAAGGGAGCGGCAGAGGTCATCGGAGAGCACCTGCATGTAACGGGCCAGTACCACGAGGTCGATGTCATATTCGTCGATGAGATCCAGCAGGCGCTGTTCGGCGTCTGCCTTCGTCTCGGCTGTTACCGGGACGTAGAGGAAGGGGAGGCCGGCTGCCTCCGCCATGGCCCGGTGGGTCTCGTGGTTTGAAACGATCAGGACAATGTCGCCGCCGAGGCTGCCGCCCCGCCAGCGGAAGATCAGGTCGTTCAGGCAATGCCCGAACTTGGACACCATCACCAGGACGCGCTGCTTGGTCTGGTCATGGAAGCTGAACTTCATCTCGAAGCGGTCCGCGATCGCGCTGAACTCCTCCTGGAGCCTCGCCGGCGTGTAGTCAGGGGTACCCGAGAATGCCGTGCGCAGGTGCAGTGTCTGGCGGAGCCCGTCGTCGAACTGCTGGTGCTCGTCGATGTTAAAGCCACGTTCGAAGAGAAAGGTAGTGACCGCCTGGACGATCCCGGCGCGTTCGACGCACGACAATGTGAGCACGAACTTCTGGGCCTTGTCTTCCAAGCGGGGCTCAGTCTGAGCCAGGGTGCTGGTTGATAAGTCTGTAGCTACTAGAGCCATGTCAACTCCTTTAGATATATTTTCAAATCGTGAACTGATATATTAGGGTTGGCATCAGCGTATACTGGTCATTGGGCGAGGTCAATAGCCTGTTTGCTCCAACGGAAAGGGGTCCGGTTATGGCAGTGGGAGTCTTGGCTATCGCGGACGATACCGTCAAGAAGTCGCTGGCGGAAGAGGCGTATGAGCGCATCCGCGATCGGCTGCTCATGCTTGACATTAAGCCGGGTGATCTTCTCAATGACGACCACCTCGCCAAGGATCTGGGTATGGGAAGGACTCCCGTGCGGGAAGCCTTGAAGCGGCTTGAGCTTGACCGCCTGGTTGTTTCGTACCCGCGCCGGGGAACTTTTGCCACGCGGGTGGAAGTAACCGATCTTGCATTCATTTCCGAGATCCGGACCCAGCTTGAACCCCTCGCAGCCGCCCGGGCTGCCCGCGTGGCCACAGAGGGGCAGCGTGAGAAGTTGCGCACTGTTGTGCGGGCGATTGAGTCGTTTGACGCGCACGCGGCCTCCGTCGTCGAAACCCTGCGGCTGGACGCACAGGTTCACCAGGGAATCTATGCCGCCGCAGCCAACCCCCACCTCGAAGATGTCCTGATCCGCTATGACAATCTCGCCACGCGCATCTGGTGCATGGTGCTGGATCGCCTTCCTGATCTCTCCCACCACGTGCATGAGCATGTGGAACTGCTCGGAGCAGTGATTGAGGGGGACGAAGCCCTGGCCGCGGATCTTGCCAGGGCGCATGTCAGCGGCTTCGAGGATGCCGTCCGCAGGGCTCTATTCACCTAGTCCAAGCCTTATCTCTCCAGTTGTCACCCGAAAGCGCGGCCCTCAACGCCGCGCTTTCGGCATCTCTGCACTGACCCTGAAAATCTGTTGACACCCATAGCTGCCGGTAGCATACTGGGAGCTACGCAACTAATATATCAACAGGATATTAGGCAACAGCTAGGGAGAAATGATGGTCGACGTTCTGACCCGCACGCTCGCAGAGACCGATCCTGCGATCCACGCCGCTGTGGAGCAGGAACTCCTGCGTCAGCAGGGCACGCTGGAGATGATCGCCTCCGAAAACTTTGCGCCCACTGCCGTGATGGAAGCGCAGGGGTCTGTACTGACCAACAAGTACGCCGAGGGTTACCCTGGGAAGCGGTATTACGGTGGCTGCGAACACGTCGATGTGGTCGAGCAGCTCGCCATCGACCGGCTCAAGTCATTGTTCGGCTCGGAATTCGCCAACGTACAGCCCCACTCGGGCGCGCAGGCCAACGCAGCGGCGATGTTCGCCCTGATCCAGCCGGGCGACACCATACTGGGCCTGAACCTCGCGCACGGCGGCCACCTGACCCATGGCATGCGAATCAACTTCTCCGGCAAGCTCTACAAGGTGGTTCCGTACGGAGTCCGCGAGGACACCATGCTGATCGACATGGCTGAAGTGGAGCGCCTGGCGGTTGAGAACAAGCCGAAACTGATCGTTGCCGGCTGGTCCGCCTACTCCCGCCAGCTGGACTTCGCCGAATTCCGCCGTATCGCGGACCTGGTGGGCGCGTACCTGATGGTGGATATGGCACATTTCGCCGGCCTGGTGGCTGCAGGACTCCACCCAAACCCCGTCCCTCACGCCCACATCGTTACGAGCACCACCCACAAGACCCTTGGCGGTCCGCGCGGCGGAGTCATCCTGACCAACGACGCCGACATCGCCAAGAAGGTCAACTCCGCCGTGTTCCCGGGACAACAGGGCGGCCCGTTGGAGCACGTTATTGCCGCCAAGGCCGTTGCATTCAAGCTTGCAGCGGAGCCGGCGTTCCGTGACCGCCAGGAACGCACCCTGGAAGGGGCCCGCATCATCGCCGAGCGCCTGCTGGCTGCTGATGTTGCCGAGTCCAACGTGACCGTGGTCAGCGGCGGGACCGACGTGCACCTGGTCCTGGTGGACCTGCGCAACTCGGAACTGGACGGCCAGCAGGGCGAAGACCGCCTGCACCGGATCGGGATCACGGTCAACCGCAACGCCGTCCCCTTCGACCCGCGTCCGCCGATGGTTTCATCCGGCCTTCGAATCGGCACGCCGGCACTGGCCACACGTGGCTTCGGGAAGGCAGAGTTCACCGAGGTGGCAGACATTATCGCCGCAGCCCTCAAGCACGATTTCAATGATGAGACCGTGGCAGAACTTCGGCAGCGGGTTGAAAACCTGGCCGGGAAGTTCCCGCTCTACCCCAACCTTTCCTCTGACACGACCGAGGTGGCATGATGGCCGATCTGCTTCCGGAGCACCCGGATTTCCTGTGGCGGAACCCTGAGCCCAAGTCCTCCTACGACGCCGTGATCGTTGGCGGCGGCGGGCATGGGCTGGCCACCGCCTACTTCCTCGCCAAAAACCACGGCATGACCAATATTGCCGTCCTCGAAAAGGGGTGGCTGGCCGGCGGTAACATGGCCCGGAACACCACCATCATCCGGTCCAACTACCTGTGGGACGAGAGCGCCGCCATTTACGAGCACGCCCTCAAACTCTGGGAAATCCTGCCGGAGGAACTCGAATACGATTTCCTCTTCAGCCAGCGCGGCGTGATGAACCTCGCCCACACCCTGGGTGATGTCCGCGAAAGCATGCGGCGCGTCGGAGCGAACAAACTCAACGGTGTGGACGCGGAGTGGCTGGATCCGCAGCAGGTCAAGGAACTCTGCCCCATCCTGAACATCAACGACAACATCCGTTACCCCGTCATGGGCGCCACCTACCAGCCCCGGGCAGGCATCGCCAAGCACGACCACGTGGCCTGGGCCTTCGCCCGCAAGTGCGACGAGCTGGGCGTGGATATCATCCAGAACTGCGAAGTCACCGGTTTCCTCAAGGACGGCAACAAGGTGGTGGGCGTCAAGACCAACCGCGGCACCATCAACACCGAAAAGGTGGGCCTCTGCGCCGCCGGGCACAGTTCAGTCCTGGCCGAGATGGCAGGCTTCCGGCTCCCCATCCAGTCCCACCCGCTGCAGGCGCTGGTCTCCGAGCTGCATGAGCCGGTCCACCCGACAGTGGTCATGTCCAATCACGTGCACGTCTACGTTTCCCAAGCACACAAGGGCGAACTGGTCATGGGCGCCGGCGTGGACTCCTACAACGGTTACGGACAGCGCGGGTCCTTCCACGTGATCGAGCACCAGATGGCGGCCGCCGTCGAACTTTTCCCGATCTTCGCCCGTGCGCACGTACTCCGGACCTGGGGTGGAATCGTTGACACCACCCTCGACGCTTCCCCGATTGTGGGCATCACCCCGGTGGAAAACATGTTCGTCAACTGTGGTTGGGGCACCGGCGGCTTCAAGGGTACTCCTGCCGCCGGCCTCACCTTTGCGCACACCATCGCCACGGGAACGCCGCACCACCTGAACAAGCCGTTTGCGCTGGAGCGATTCGAAACCGGCGCCCTGATCGATGAACACGGCGCAGCCGCCGTGGCCCACTAAGAAGAGAGTCCGGTCATGCTTCTCATTTCATGCCCCAACTGCGGCTCCCGCGACGAAACCGAGTTCCACTACGGCGGCCAGGCCCATGTGGCCTATCCGGAAAACCCGAACGAACTGAACGACCGCGAATGGGCCGAGTTCCTGTTCTATCGGGACAACACCAAGGGCGCCTTCGCCGAACGCTGGCTCCACAGCACCGGCTGCCGCCAGTGGTTCAACATGCTCCGCGACACAGTCACTTACGAGATCCAGGCTGTCTACCCGATGGGCGCCCCCCGGCCTGCAGCCGCCCCGCCAGCAGCCGAATCCGGAACCGCCAGCACCGCCCCGGACAGCACCACAACTGGAACTGCCCGGCCCAGCATCGCTGCAACCAGCACAAGTACCGCATCACGCAGCACCACCGCCCCGGAAGGAGCAACAAAGTGACTTCCCAGAAAGCACGCCTCACCGCCGGCGGCCGGATCGACCGCACCATTTCCTGGCGTTTCACCGTGGACGGTGAGGAGTTCACAGGTCACCCGGGCGACACCCTCGCCTCCGCCCTGCTCGCCAACGGCCGCATTGCCGTCGGCAACTCCCTCTACGAGGACCGGCCCCGCGGCATCATGTCCGCCGGGGTTGAGGAATCCAACGCACTGGTCAGGGTGGAACCGCGATTCCCCGGCCACGTGGCCGAATCCATGCTCCCCGCCACCACCGTCACCCTGGTGGACGGCCTGAAGGCTGAACTGCTTAACGGTCTGGGACGCCTCGATCCCGAGGAGGACCGCGCGGAGTACGACAAGAAGTACGTCCACACCGACGTCCTGGTGATCGGCGGCGGCCCAGCCGGGCTGGCCGCAGCCCGCGAAGCCGTCCGCACCGGAGCACGGGTCATGCTGCTGGACGACCAGCCCGAGCTGGGCGGTTCCCTGCTGTCCGGTTCCACGGCGCCCGAACTGGCTCAGACCATCGAAGGCAAGCCGGCCCTTGAATGGGTGGCGGACATCGAAGCCGAGCTCGTGTCCGGCGCCGAATCCACGGTCCTGAACCGCACCACCGCCTTCGGTGCCTACGATGCCAACTACGTCATCGCCGTCCAGAACCGCACTGACCACCTCTCCACCCCGGCGGCACCCGGCGTGTCCAGGCAGCGCATCTGGCACATCCGCGCCAATCAGGTTGTGCTGGCCCCAGGCGCCCACGAACGCCCCCTGGTCTTCGAAAATAACGACCGCCCCGGCATCATGCTCGCCTCGGCCGTTCGCAGCTACCTCAACCGCTACGCTGTGGCCCCCGGACAGCGCCTGGTCATCAGCACCACCAACGACAGCGCCTACGCCCTGGCCGCGGACCTGCGCGCCGCCGGGATCAGGATCGCTGCCGTCGTTGACGCACGTCCCAAGCTCACGGAGGTAGCTGCTGCCGCCGTCGAAGCCGGGACGCGCGTGTTGATCGGCAGCGCGGTGGCCGCCACCGCGGGTGGAACGGATGGCCGGCTGGACGGCGTCACCGTCCGCAGTATCAACGACAACGGCGAACTCACCTCCGGCATCGAAGAGATCGCCTGCGACCTGCTGGCAGTCTCCGGCGGCTGGAGCCCGCTGGTACACCTCCACTCCCAGCGGCAGGGCAAGCTGCGCTGGGACGACGACCTGGCCGCCTTTGTGCCCAGCACCGCTGTCCCGAACCAGCAGATAATCGGCTCCGGCCGCGGCAGCTTCGAACTCCAGGACTGCGTCGCCGAAGGCATCTCCGCCGGCGTCGCGGCAGCCGTTGCCGCCGGCTTCAGGCCGGAAAATTCAGCCGCAGCCGACGAGCCCCCAGCCCTTCCCGAGCCGAAGGCGTCCGCGCCCACCCGGCAGCTGTGGCTGGTTCCAGGGCAGAGCGGCACCCCGGATGACTGGCATCACCACTTCGTTGACTTCCAGCGCGACCAGAGCGTCGCCGACGTCCTGCGCTCCACCGGAGCCGGAATGCGGTCCGTGGAGCACATCAAGCGCTACACCTCCATCAGCACCGCAAATGACCAGGGCAAGACCTCCGGCGTCAACGCGATCGGCGTCATCGCCGCCGCACTGAGGCATGCGGGCGAAGCATCCCGCGGCATCGGCGACATCGGCACCACCACATACCGGGCCCCGTTCACGCCGGTAGCGTTCGCGGCCCTGGCCGGACGCCAGCGAGGCGAACTGTTCGATCCCGCCCGCGTCACGTCCATCCACCCCTGGCATGTGGCCAAGGGCGCCCTCTTCGAGGACGTTGGACAGTGGAAGCGTCCCTGGTACTACCCGCAGAACGGTGAGGACATGGACCAGGCCGTTTTGCGTGAATGCGCAGCGGTCCGCGAGTCCGTCGGCTTCATGGACGCCACCACGCTCGGCAAGATCGAAATCCGGGGCAAGGACGCCGGCGAGTTCCTCAACCGGATCTACACCAACGCCTTTAAGAAGCTCGCGCCCGGTTCTGCACGCTACGGCGTGATGTGCATGGCAGACGGCATGATTTTCGACGACGGCGTGACCCTGCGCCTGGACGAGGACCGCTTCTTCATGACCACCACTACGGGCGGCGCCGCGAAGGTGCTGGACTGGCTCGAGGAATGGCTTCAGACCGAGTGGCCGGACCTCGACGTGCACTGCACCTCGGTGACCGAACAGTGGAGCACCATTGCCGTCGTCGGCCCTAAATCCCGCGCAGTCCTGGCCAAGGTGGCGCCTGAACTGGCCGCCAACGGGGGACTGGAAGCAGAAGCCTTCCCGTTCATGACGTTCCGCGAAACCACCCTCGCCTCGGGCGTACGCGCCCGGATCTGCCGGATCTCATTCTCCGGCGAGCTGGCCTACGAGATCAACGTGCCCGCCTGGTACGGGCTGAACACCTGGGAATCCGTCGCGGCCGCCGGGGCCGAATTCAACATCACCCCGTACGGCACAGAGACCATGCATGTGCTCCGCGCCGAAAAGGGCTACCCGATCGTTGGCCAGGATACTGACGGAACCGTCACCCCCCAGGACGCCGGGATGGACTGGATCGTCTCCAAGGCCAAGGACTTTATCGGCAAGCGTTCGTACGCCCGCGTCGATGCCCAGCGCGAGGACCGTAAGCACCTGGTCAGCGTGCTGCCCATTGATGGCAGCATCCGGTTGCCGGAAGGCACCCAGCTGGTGGAAAAGGGCATCCCCGTGACACCGGCCTACGGCCCTGTGCCCATGCAGGGATTTGTGACTTCCAGCTACCACAGCGCGGCCCTGGGCAGGTCCTTCGCCCTGGCACTGATCAAGAATGGCCGCAACCGGATCGGCGAGACCCTGCTGGCCGCCGCCGGAAACCAGCTCGTGGATGTTGTTGTGGCTGAAACCGTACTTTTTGACCCTGAAGGGACCCGCAAAGATGGCTGAAACAGCAGCACCCAAAACCTCCCCTGAGACTGACCTGTCCCTCCGGACCAGTCCGGCTGAGCTGCTCAGGGCAGCATTTGAAGCCGGCTCCGTGCCCGGTATTGTTGAACTGCGCGAAATCAACTTTCTGACCATGGTGGGCCTCCGGGTTTCCCGGGACACCGACGCAGGGGAGCGGATTGCGTCGGTTACCGGCGGTCTGCCGGCGACGTGCGGGGCCGTGAGCGGCACGGGCGACGCCTCCGTGCTCTGGCTCGGGCCCGAGGAATTCCTGGTGGTGGCCCCTGTGGAAGCCCACGAGTCCCTCGGCGGTGACCTCATCCAGGCCCTGAGGGAAGCCCTGGGCGACGGCGCAGGCCAGGTGGTGGACCTCTCGGCCAACCGCACCACGTTCGAACTCACCGGGCCGCGGTCCCGTGCCGTCCTGGAAAAGGGTTGCTCCCTGGACCTTCACCCGCGCGGGTTCAAGGCCGGAACGGCGTTGTCCACGGAGATCGGCAACATCCCCGTGGTGCTCTGGAAGACCGGCGATGAGAGCTACCGGATCCACCCACGTGCCTCGTTTGCAGAGTTCCTGGGCCGCTGGATCCTGGATGCCATGCGGGAGTATGCCTCTCCTGAGGTCCCCTAATGGCCCTCAGCGTCCTGGATCTGTTTTCCGTTGGCATAGGGCCGTCGTCCTCGCACACGGTCGGCCCGATGCGGGCTGCCAAGCTGTTTGCCGACGGACTCAAGGACGACGGACACCTGAGCTCCACCAAACGGGTCCAAGCCGAACTGTTCGGCTCCCTGGGGGCAACAGGACGCGGCCACGGCTCGGACAAGGCCGTGGTCCTGGGCTTCCAGGGGCTGGACCCGGAAACCGTGGATACCTTCACGGCTGATGATCAGGTGGCTGCTGCCGCCCTGGATGCTGAACTCTGGGTAGGCGGGGACCACCGGGTGGACTTCAACTGGGACGAGGACGTGGTGCTGCACCGGCGCAAGTCCCTCCCCGCCCACCCCAACGGCATGACGTTCCGTGCCCTGGACCATGCCGGAGAGGTACTCAGCGAGCGAAGCTTCTATTCGATTGGGGGCGGCTTCGTCGTTGACGGGGACGCCGATGCCGGCGACCGCGTGGTTGCCGACTCCACCGTCCTGCCCTACCCGTTCACCACAGCCGACGAACTCCTGGCGATCTGCAGCCGCGAAGGGATGTCCATCTCGGACGTCATGCTCGCCAACGAGGTCACCTGGCGCAGCGAGGCGGAGCTCCGTGAGCAGTTGCTGCGGCTCTGGGCAGTCATGCGTAAATGCGTGGACAACGGCTGCGCGGCGGAAGGGATCCTTCCCGGCGGATTGAACGTCAAGCGCCGGGCGCCGTCATTACACCAGACACTGACGGCGGATACCGGCGTGACCGATCCGCTCCGGGCGATGGAGTGGGTCAACCTGTTTGCGCTGGCCGTTAATGAGGAGAACGCGGCCGGGGGCCGGATTGTTACCGCACCGACCAACGGGGCGGCCGGAATCGTCCCCGCAGTGCTGCACTACTACGTGAAGTTTGTCCCGGGAGCCAGCGAAGACGGCGTGGTCCGCTTCCTGCTGGCCGCGGGCGCCGTCGGAATTCTGTTTAAGATCAATGCCTCCATCTCCGGGGCCGAAGTGGGTTGTCAAGGTGAGGTTGGTTCCGCCTGCTCCATGGCCGCGGCCGGGCTCTGCGAGGTGCTTGGCGGGACGCCCGAACAGGTGGAAAACGCCGCCGAAGTGGGCATCGAACACAACCTCGGCCTGACCTGCGACCCTGTGGGCGGCCTGGTGCAGATCCCGTGCATCGAGCGGAACGCGATCGCAAGTGTCAAAGCCATCAATGCCGCCCGCCTGGCCCTTCACGGCGATGGAAGCCACAAGGTGTCCCTCGACAAGGCCATCAAGACCATGAGGGAAACCGGAGCGGACATGAAGGACAAATACAAGGAGACCTCCAGGGGCGGCCTTGCGGTGAACGTCATTGAATGCTGATCGGGTGAAGTAACTCAGGTGACCGGTGAGGGCGGAGTCAGGGTGGATACGGGATCAATCCGGATTGGTGCCAGGCGTGGATTGCGTAAAGACTGGGCCCGGCTGACCGGCCGCACTGTGGAGGTTTGGCTGCTGGGGGAACACATCATGACCGGTGTGGTGGACCAGGCCTCCCCAGACGACTCAGTCCTGTGGATCGCGGCCGCCGGAGCCAATACCCGGAGGCTTTTCGATAGGCGGACGGGATATCAGATCTGGGTCTAGTCAGGTATCCGAGGGCCACGGCGTCCGCTTGACTCCAGGGTCAATGGTCGATCGAGGCCATGTTGGCCTCGTTGCGCCGTTCCCTACGCGTGCCGGGGATCGGGGCGATGTTGTTGGCTCGGGTCAGGAGCCCGTGCGCCCGGGCCAGTCCTTGCCTGCCCAGGGGTCGTAATCGGCGATGAGTTCTTCCTGCGGCGGACGCTGCGCCTCCAGGACGTGCTGAAGGTTCACCCGCACGCGGTACCAGAGCGAACTCGAACCGCGCATTCCGTCGACGAGCACGTCGGCGGGATGCAGGGCCGGGACGATGTCGGCATGCTGGGCCTTCCATTTGTCGAGTGCCGCCAACGCCTCGGGCTTCGTTTTGGTGCGGGCCACCTCGATGAGGGGCATCACCGACTGCCGGCGCCCGGCGCTGTCCCCACTGCGCGGCGCTTTCTCGGCGGGACCCAACTCGGCAGCCAGGGCGAGGAGTCCATCAAGTGTGCCGACGGCGTCGTCGATTCCGGTGTGAGGGTCGCCCACGGCGGCGAAGCGCTCAGGCACGGTAGCCACGGTGAACTGTTCCGGCCGGGTGGAGCGGACCTCGTCCCACGAGAGCGGCGTCGAGACACGGGCGTCGGGAAGAGGCCGGACAGAGTAAGCGGATGCCACGGTGCGGTCCTTCGCGTTCTGGTTGAAGTCGACGAACACGCTCTCGCCGCGTTCCTCCTTCCACCACCTTGCGGTAGCGAGGCCGGGAGCACGGTTCTCGACCTCGCGGGCGATAGTCTCCGCGGCCAGCCGCACGTCGCGGTAGGACCACTGCGGCGCGATGCGCACCAGGATGTGGAGTCCCCGCGAGCCGCTCGTTTTCGGCCAACCAACCAGTCCGACGTCGTCCAGCACCTCACGCGCGACATAGGCGACGTCGACGATCTGGGACCAGTCGACCCCCGGCATCGGATCGAGGTCCACCCGGAGCTCGTCCGGGTGCTCGAGGTCCTCGGCACGCACGGGGTGCGGGTTGAGGTCCAGGCACCCGAGATTTACCACCCACGCCAAGCCCGCGGCATCCCGGATGACTGCCTCCTCGGCCGACGTACCCGATGCGTAGTGCAGGGTGGTGGTGTCGATGAAGTCAGGGTGGTTTTCGGGCACACGCTTCTGAAAGAACGGCTCAGAATCGATCCCCTTCGGGAAGCGCTTGAGCACCATGGGCCGGCCGCCGGCACCGCGCAGCGCACCATCTGCGACGGCGAGGTAGTAGTTCACCAGATCGAGCTTGGTCAGCCCAGGCCGGGGGAACACCACCTTGTCCGGACTCGAGATGCGAACTTCGGTGCCCGCAATGTCAAGGATCTCGGCCGGGGTCTTCGACGGGTTCATGCCGCCACGCTAGCAACGATCGCATGTCCCAGCCAGAGCATGTGCGTGACAACCGCGATGGACGCGCCGGAGCTCCCTGCTGGAGCCTGTAAGGCTAGCCTGATCCACCTAAAGGTGCTTAGGTATTGCTGTGATCCGCCCATCACAGGAAGGAGCCCCGGCAGGGCTCCTCCTGACCGATCCCTGAAGGAGATGGAAATGAGTGAAATGACAGAGGAAGTCCACGCCGAGCACAGCTTGGCGGAGCATCAACACGGCGGCCCGGACTGCGCGCATGAGACGGTGGAGCATGGAGACCATGTGGACTACATCCATGACGGCCACCGGCATGCCGAACATGAAGGCCACTACGACGAGCATTGATCACGGGAAAACGCTCGTCAGAAACGAAGGGACCGGCGGCCGTGGATGGCCGGGACCTGGTGGTGCCCGGGCACTCGGCATCAACGTGCCCCTGCCCGTCCCTGCCGCGCACCACTCCTTCGGCGGGTGGAAAGCCTCACTGTTCGGGGACAAACACATCTACGGCCCCGAAGGCGTTTCCTTCTACACCCGCGGCAAGGTCGTCACCTCCTGCTGGCCAGAACCCACCCACGCCTCCGGCGCCTCCTACAACTTCCCCTCCAACTAACCCCCACCGCACCCAACCACCATCGATTGCCGAGCAGATGCCCTTCTGAACCCCCAGAAGGGCATCAACTCAGCAACCGACGCAAAATGGTCAACTTTGGGCGACGGCTCCCGGCTTGCGGAAGCTTGCCAGACCTTCCTTGGGCGGTCAGCGTTACCCGCACACCAGCAACACAACTTCTGCTGAATTGCTAATGATAATGGTTTGCATCTAATGTGATGGGTCGAACCATACGGATTTGCAACACAGAAGGAACTGGAAAAATGGGTTGGCAGAAGTTGAGGGTGGCGGGCGCATCCGCTGTTGCGTTATTGATGATGGCGGGGTGCGCGGCTGCAGGGAATGAGAGTCCTGCAGCCGACCAGCCGCTGAGGGTGGTGGGCCAGTTCGAGCTGCACAGCCTGGATCCGTCCACCGCGGGTGGCTTCTTCACCCGAATGCAGGTGGTCGAAACCCTGGTTGACGCAGACGTTAAAGGCGTTCTCCAGCCGGGACTAGCCGAAAAGTGGGACGTTTCCCCTGATGGGCTGTCATGGGGATTCACACTCCGGCCGGGGGCCCTCTTCCATGACGGTACGGCGGTCACGGCCGACGCGGCAGCCGCCTCGCTCAACATCGCACAGGGCAAAGCCGGCACTCCGCTGGCGACGGTTCCCGTTAAGGGGATCACTGCGGCAGGTGATTCTGTGCGGGTTGATCTCACCGAACCCTATGCGCCCCTGCCTGCGGTCATGGCCCACACAAGCACCCAGATCCTTGCGCCCAGTTCTTACGGTGCGGACCGGTCGGTAACGAAGGTGGTGGGTTCGGGCCCCTACCAGGTCAAACACATTGAGCAGCCGGCCCACATTGACGTGGTTGCCTTCGAGCAGTGGCAGGGCAAGAAGCCGGCGATCTCCGAGGTTACCTATCAGGCCGTCGGGAGATCTGAGAGCCGGGCACTGATGGCCGAAAGCGCTCAGTCCGACGTCACCTTCGGAATGGATCCCACCAGCCTCCAGCGGATTAAGCAGGCGGGCAAGCTGGACATCGCCGCTGTAACCCTGCCTCGCTCGATCCTGCTGAAGGTCAACGCCGGCCATGAAACGCTGGGCGATGTGAAGGTCCGGCGGGCACTAAGCCTGGCCTTGGACCGTGAATCGATGGCAACAGCATTGCTGCGGGACCGCGAGATGGCAGCCACCCAGCTCTTCCCGCCCTCACTGCCGGAGTGGCACCAGGATTCAGCAAAAGCGTTGGCTCACGATCCCTCCGAAGCCCGGAAACTCCTGGCTGAAGCCGGATGGACCCCGGGGAGCGACGGCATTCTGGAACGCAACGGCAAGAAGTTCTCTGTCACCCTGCGTACGTTCCCTGACCGGCCCGAACTGCCAATACTGGCCACCGCCATCCAGGCCAAGCTGAAGGAACTGGGGATCGCCCTCGACGTGAAAGTGGGTAATTCAAGCGAGATTCCGGCCGGACACAAGGATGGCTCGCTGGAATTGGCGCTTTTCTCCCGTAACTACGCACTCGTTCCGGATGCTTTGGTAACTCTGGCCGAGGATTTTGCGCCCGCAGGATCGGACTTCGGCGCCATGGGGTGGAATGATCCAGCCCTCACCTCAGCCCTGGCCACCCTGGCCAGCGGCAAGGAAGCTGACAAATCGGTGGAGAACCGCCAAATAGTAACCGACATCCTGCAGACCCAGCTGCCCGTCATCCCCGTGGCGTGGTACCGGCAGAGCGCCGTGGTCAGCCCCCGCGTTGAAGGTCTTGTCCTGGATCCGCTCGAGCGCTCGTGGCGGCTGAGCGACTTGACCTGGGCGAAGTAGGAATGGCCAGTATGACCGCCTCGATTACCACACCCGGCAGTTCCGCCGGTCCATCTCTCCGTCCGGCACTGAGTACCACGGCACGGGTTCTTGGGCGCCGGGCCCTGCAGGCGGCGGGAGTGGTTGTACTCGTCTCCACCGCGTGTTTCGCCATGGTTCAGAGCCTTCCCGGCGACATCGCCTTCCGGATTGCCGCTGGCCGTTACGGGTATGACCAGGTGACGGCGGCGTCAGCGGACAGCGTCCGCGCTGAACTGGGCCTTGACCAGCCTGCCTGGCTCCAGTTCCTGGACTGGCTGGGCGGCTTGGTATCCCTGAACCTCGGCAATTCCCTGGTCACGGGAGCAAGCGTGGCGGGGGAGCTTGGACTCAATCTCGCCAGCAGCCTCCAGCTTGCTGCAGTTGCGCTGATCCTTGCATTGATTGTTGGGACGACGGCGGGAGCCCTGGCGGCTTCCCGGCCGGGCGGCATCCTTGACCGACTCACCACAGTTTGGGTGTCAGCCACGCGCGCGCTGCCGCCCTTCCTGCTTGGACTGGTCCTGATCCTGCTTTTTGCGGTCCATCTTGGCGTGCTGCCCGCAGCGGGCCATGGAGAAGCGAACAACATCGTGCTTCCTGCGGTAACACTCGCCGTCGGCCTCTCCGGGCTATTCGCAAGGGTCACCCGCGACACGATGGCAACCATCCGGCAATCGGAGTATGTCCGTTTCGCCGCCACCAAGGGTCTGGGCAGCTGGCTTTTGTTTCTGCGGCACATCATCCGGAACACCGGCGTGACGTTGATCGCCTACGTGGGCGTCCAGGTCCTGGTTCTCATCGAAGGCGTTGTGGTGGTGGAAAGCCTCTTCGCGTGGCCCGGTCTGGGGCACGCACTCGTCCACGCCATCTTCTGGCGGGATATCCCCATGATCCAGGCCGCAGCATTGGCCCTCGCGCTCCTTGTGGTCGCCATGAACACTCTCGTTGACCTCGCAACAGCGGCTGTCGATCCGCGGCCCCGCCACAAGGAGGCAGTACTGTGACGAACGCCGTCGCCATGCAAGAACTTCTTCCCGCACCAGCCCGGGATTCCAAACGGTCGAAATGGCTGGCTGACCGTACGGTAATGCAGCTCGTTTCAGCCGCGCTGCTGGCCGTCCTGGTCATTTTCGCCGTAGCGGGGCCGCTGATCTGGCCGGATCACGCGGTTCAGGACCTTTCCCGGTTCCTTGAGGCACCGGGCGCCAGCGAACCGCTTGGGCGTGACCACCTGGGCCGCAGTGTTGTTGCGCGGCTGGCCCACGCCACGCAGCTGTCCCTCGTGATGGCGGTGTTGTGCGTCATTGCTGCCCTGCTCTTTGGATCCCTCGCTGGCATTGCTGCCGCCTGGCGCGGCGGCTGGGTCGATTCGCTGCTGCACGGCTTGTCCGAGGTCTTCATCGCGCTCCCGGCCCTGCTGGTGGTTCTCGTCGTGTCGGCCATTGCCAATGGTGACCTCTGGACTCTGTGCCTGGGACTCGCGCTGGCCCAATGGGTGGAGTATTTCCGCATGGTCCGCGCCCGGAGTGGACTGGTCCTTGCGGGCCCGGCTGTGGAAGCCGCGGCCCTGCTCCAGCTCGGCCCGGTCCACATCATCCGGCGGCACCTTTTGCCCGAGTTGCGGCCACTGCTGACCACCATGGCAACCTTCGGCCTAGGATCCGCCATCCTCGCACTCTCCACTCTTGGCTTTGTGGGAATCGGTGTCCGCCCGCCCACGCCCGAGCTGGGATTGATGATCACCGAGGCGTTCCCGTTTTACCACGAAGCACCGTGGATGGCGTTGGCACCCGTCCTGGTTCTCACCACCATCCTGATCGGGCTCTTGGGCCTGCGAAGCAAGGAGTCCCAAGCATGAGCCTTCGCCTCAACGACCTTGTAGTCAGCCACGCGGGCAAAGTACTCGTCGAGACCGCCCAACTGGACTTCCAGCCAGGCAAGCCCGTAACCATTATCGGGGAGAGCGGGTCCGGAAAATCCCTGCTTGCCCACGCAATAATGGGCACCCTCCCGCATAACCTCAAAGCACAGGGAAGCCTGGTTGTGGACGGCCACGTGTACGACGTGAGCGACCAGGCAAACAGGCGCAGGCTCTGGGGGCGCACCATGTCCCTTCTTCCGCAGGAGCCTGTGCTTGCCCTTGACCCCACAATGCGGACCAGGGACCAGGTGGCTGAGGGTGCTCCCACCTTCAGGACGGACAAACAAGGTTCCCGGCGCGCAGCCGATGCCCTGCTGACCTCCCTGGGGCTGACGCACGCTTCGACAGCGTTCCCACACACCCTCTCCGGCGGTATGGCTCAGAGAGTCGCGTTCGCTGCCGCAACCATCGGCGGAGCTCCCGTCCTCATCGCAGACGAGCCGTCCAAGGGCCTGGATCAGCGAGCCCGGGCCGAACTGGCGGAGCTGTTGAGAAGCCATATCAACAGTGGCGGCATCTTGCTCACCATCACCCATGACCTTGATCTGGCCCGCGAGCTCGGCGGGGAGCTCCTGGTCATGAAGGATGCGCATGTTGTGGAGAAGGGGGCAGCGGGTGAAGTCCTCACCAATCCGGCACACCCCTACACCCGACGTCTCCTGGCCGCCGAACCCTCACAATGGCGGCATCAATGGATGAGGAACACGGACGGGATCGAGCGCGCTGACGGTGCGGTTGGAGGGTCCATCGAAAGTTCGGGTACCGTGCTGGTGTCCGGTGCGGGCCTCGGAAAATCATTCGGCGGGCAAGAGCTCTTCACTGATCTGTCCCTTGAAGTCAGGGCCGGGGAGCGCGTTGCATTAAGCGGGCCCAGCGGCAGCGGAAAGACGACCCTTGGCAATGTACTGCTCCGGCTCCTCCCGCCCGACGCCGGAACCGTTCAGCACTCGGATCTCCTCCAGCGGGGCCGGCTCCAAAAGCTTTACCAGGACCCCGCCTTGGCTTTTCCCGCACGTGTATCGCTGGCTGAATCGTTGGGGGACGTGGTGCATCGCCACGGACTTGACCACACACGCCTTGAGGAACTGATGGACTCACTGCGGCTTGCCCCCGAACTGCTTCGCCGCAGACCCGGGCAGGTATCGGGCGGGGAACTGCAGAGGATCGCCATCATCAGGTCCATGCTCCTCGAGCCCGTCCTCATGTTTGCTGATGAACCCACCTCCCGCCTGGACCTCATCACGCAGGAAGAGACAATGATGTGCCTGATGGAGCAGGTGGACAAGCTGGAATGCGCACTGGTGCTGGTAACGCACGACGACGCCCTCGCCGCCGCCGTCACCACCCGCACTATCGCCCTGGGAACGCCATCGTCGGTGACAGTTCCCGAATTGGAGTTGTCAGCACCGTAATCGATGCAGGAGGGGTAGTAGGTGCAGTAATTCGCATCCCTTGTTGTTCGCGTCACATGTGCCGTAGAGTAATGGATCGAGGCTGTTTCAACTATAGAAACATGTGTTCTATTATCGAACAGGCTCGCCTGATTCAACCGCCACACAGTGAAGTGAGGAAAGCCCGTGCAGTTCCACCACCACGGCTATGTATCCGGAGACCCGCGCGTCCAGCCCGCTGCCGGGGTCGGCATCAGTCGGCCGGCAGAGCTTCCGGACGAAATCGATGTGCTGATCGTCGGCACGGGACCTGCGGGCATGCTCACAGCTGCTCAGCTGTCGCAGTTTCCCGGCGTGACGACGCGAATCATAGAGCGTCGTCCCGGGAGGCTCGCTATCGGTCAGGCTGATGGCATTCAGGCCCGGAGCGTGGAGACCTTTCAGGCCTTTGGCTTTGCCGAGCGGATCATCGCCGAGGCGTATCGCATCACTGAAATGGCCTTCTGGAAGCCTGATCCCGCTGACCCGGCCCGGATCGTCCGGACAGCCCGTGCCGTCGACGATGCGGCCGGCGTCAGCGAGTTCCCGCACCTGATCGTTAACCAGGCCCGGGTACTGGATTACTTCGCCGAGTTCATGGCGAACTCACCGACCCGTATGTCCCCGGACTACGGCTTCGAGTTCCTTAGCCTCGAGGTCATCAACGAGGGGGAGTACCCGGTCTCGGTGACCCTTC
>NZ_JAPSHJ010000098.1 GCF_031179985.1 Arthrobacter sp.
TGGTTTGGCAGGAAGAGAAGAAAGGCCAAGAACCTCCTACACCCTCACATGACCCAGGTCACAAGCTCGAGCGGTTGCCGTTTGTTGCTTAAACGCCCCCCGTCGACGACCACCGACGCACAGGAACCTTGTGATGCAGCTACGCTATGGACTTGCTCTTGGCTGGCAGCGATAGCCGGTTTCGGTGCTCGGCCTCTGCCGCAAAAGGCCGTTCCACTGAATGCGCGGGCGTGTAGGAACGTGGGCTCCCCTGCAGCCCGTGATGCCTTGTTTGTACGCACCCACGCAAGCACGTCGATCGCCGCGTACAGGTCCGGGTACTCAGTTTCCAAAATTGAACTGCAAAAGCCCCCTGAGGACAGGCCTACGGGCGTAGATAGGTCGCGGATCAACCTGATAGCGCTCTGGCACCTCTCGAGTCATCCCAGCAACGGTGGGCACGTCCCCGGTCGTCCTGGCTACCCTTCTGAATTCGTTATTGACCGCCAGCAGCCCGCCTGAAGTTGGTTGACCTCGCTGCCGTCCGGGGGATGAAGGATCCTTCCTTTCCGGGCGATCCCGTTAATGAGCATCGAGGCTGGCTGGGGGGTGTCGTGGCACGAAGGCCAGAGAGGGAGCACGAAGTAAGCCCGTTGGGAGAGCAGCCCTTTTTTACATACTGGTCGCCGCTACGGGACATGGAAGCGGCAGCGGGGGTAGCTCCGGTGAATGCGACCAAGCAGACCGTGACCGCTGCTAGTATTCGGGAAATTGGGCGCCGGCCCGGAGTTTGCGGTTGCAGGATTGCCTGCGCCACCGCTGTTCAACTTGGCCCCAGCAATGGTTGGTGTGGTGGCTGGGAGACGACAAAGCGCCAGAGAGTTGCAGGAGGAATGACTCGAACCGCTCCTGCAGGACTCCGGCGCTTTGACGTTGTGGTCGGGACATCTACGGAGCGATTAGCTCCAGCTGCCTCGGCAGCCACATGCTCAGTTCCGGAATGAAGACCACAAGGAACAGCCCGATGATCAGCGCGCCCAGGAAGGGCAGAAGTTTCTGGATCACCGGTTCAATGCGAAGCCCGGCCACCCTAGCACCCACGAACAGGACGTTACCCACGGGCGGGGTGATCGTGCCCACGCACAGGTTGTACACGATCATGGTGCCGAAGTGTACGGGGTGGATTCCAAAGTCCATGACTATGGGCAGGAAAATGGGCGTGAAGATCAGGATGGCTGGTGTCGGGTCCATAAACGTTCCGACGATGAGCAGGATAATCATCATTAGAATCAGGATCACTGTTGGGCTGTCCGTCAAGCTGAGCAGGCTGTCCGAGATCAGGTCCGGGATGCGCGCAAATGACATCAGCCAGGACATTGCGGTGGAGACTCCCACCAGCAGCATCACGATTGCTGTGGTTTTGGTTGCGTTCAGCAAGATGCCCGGCAGGTCCTGAACCTTAATTGCTCGGTAGATAAACCCGAGGACCAGCGAGTAGACCACGGCGATGGCCGCCGATTCGGTAGGCGTGAAAATGCCTGCCAGGATGCCGCCAATGACGATGAAGATCATCAGCATGGCCGGTATCGCTTTGATGATTGTCTGAAGTGCGACGGCGAAACTCACCCGCTGAGTGGTCTTCAATCCCTTGTGTCGCTTCGAATAGACGTAAACGACAAGCATGCAAGCAAGAATCCAGACTAGACCTGGACCATAGCCGGCAACGAACAAAGCCGCGATGGACGTGCTGCTGACCAGCGAATAGACAATGAACGTGTTGCTCGGCGGAATGAGCATCCCCGATGGGGCGGAGGCCACATTGACTGCCGCTGAGAAGGCGCGGTCGTAGCCCTCTTCCCGCTGCCGCGGCCCCATGACGGTTCCGACGGCGGCGGCAGCGGCAACAGCAGCACCGCTCACCGATCCGAAAAGCGCGTTAGCGACTACGTTTGTTTGTGCAAGCGAGCCTGGCGCCCGTCCCACCAGTACCTTTGCGGCGTCGATGAGCCGGGCGGCTATGCCACCGTTGTTCATCAACACTCCGGCAAGGATGAAGAACGGTATGGCAAGCAGGGTGAAGGAGTTAATACCGGCGAACAACTGTTGAGACGTTGTCAGCACTGCACGGTCAAGGCCCAGCACGGCTATGATCGCGACCACCGTGGAGAGCCCGATGGCCACGGCGATGGGAACTGCCAGCGCGATCAGCACGACGATTCCGACGAGGAGAATGAGCCCCGTGAGTAAAGCTGTTTCCACAGTTGCTCCTAAATAACGTCGGGTTCGGTGTCTTCGGTGGCTTCTTCGTCACCTCTGAGGATCGCGACGATATGGTACGTCGCGTAGAAGATGATGACGACGCCTGTGATTGGTATGGCCAGGTACAGCGGCCCCACAGTTACCGGAAGCCCCGAGAGGGCTTGGTTCCATGACTGCACTGAAACCCGGTAACCGCCCCAGACGAATATGAGGCTAGCGAAGGCAATGATCGCAGCCTGAACAAACAGCGCCGTGGCTTTTTCGACTCTGTTCGGAAACTTTCTGACCAGGAAGTCGACAGCGATGTGGCCACGCTCCGCGAAAACAAGTGCGGCTCCGAACAGGCCCAGCCATACAAAAAGGTACTGGGCCAGTTCGGCAGTCCACGCATTGGGAGAGCTCAGGACTTGGCGGGAAAATACCTGCCAGACGACGGTTACCACCAATACGGCGAACAGAATCACGCAGGCAGACGCTAAAAACCTGTCAAATGTTCTCTTGATGAGTTGCATGAGGGATGAGCGATTACTTGGCGGCTGCTCGGGCAGCGTCGTAAATCCTCTGCTCAACCTCGGTATCGACGTACTGCTTGATCAACGGTTCCAGAGCGGCGTCGAAGGCCTGCTCGTCCACGTCGTTGAACTTCGTGCCATTGGTCTCCAGCTGGGCGTGCGCCTCGTCCGTCTGCTTCAGCCACAGGGCGGTGTGCTCCTCAACTGCTGCGGCCCACTGCTCCCGGAGCGCGGTGCGGACGTCCTCACTCATGGCCTCATAAACATCGGTGTTGATCACCACGTAGTCCAGTCCCACCAAGTGGTTGGTTGTGGAGAAGAACTTCGCGACCTCGTTGTGCTTCTGGGTAAGGTAGGAAATCTCGTTGTTTTCAGCGCCATCGATGACGCCGGACTGCATCGCGGTGTAGACCTCACCAAACGCCATCGGGGTGGGAGCACCGCCCATCAGCTCAATCATCTTCATCTGCACGTCGGACTCCTGAACGCGGATTTTCATCCCCGCCAGGTCCTGGGGCTTGTTGATGGGGCCGTTGCTGTTGTAGATGCTCCGAGTGCCCTGGGTGAGGCCGCCCAGAACGGTGATATTACGCTCCTCGAGGGAGGCGTAGAGGTCGGAAACGGTTGATTCGTCAGCGAGGACGCTCATCTGGTGCTCAACGCTGTCGAAGACACCGGGGAGGTTGAAAACCTGGAAATCGGGGTTCAAGTTCTCCAGCTGCGTTCCGGAAACGACTGCCATTTCAACAGTTCCGTCGCTTACAAGCTGGATAACTTCCTTTTGTTTGCCGAGTGTCTCGTTGGCGTGAACGTCCACGCTCAATTTGCCCTCGGTGTTTTTATCGAGGTTTTGCCCCATGTTATCCAGCGCGACGTATGAGGGGTGGGTCTCGGTCTGGTTGAGGGCGAGCCGCAGAGTCTGCGAGTCTCCACCGGCGGATCCTGCTCCGCCGCCGCAAGCTGACAGCGCAAGCATCATTGCTGCTGCTGCTGATCCGAGTACTGCAAAGTTCTTTTTGGTATTCATCGTCGACCTTTTCCTGCCGTAATCACGGGCATTGTTGGTGGCTCGGTGCGGCGGCGGAGTGAGGTCTTAGTTCTCCTGCCGGCCGACGCCTTAGCCGTCGTGTAGATGCACCTCGCCGCGGAAAGTCCATGGAGCGCTACCTCGTTGGGCGTTCGGAACTGCACGTTGTGAAGTGGATGCTTCCTCCATAAAGCCAATAATCGCTGCGAGATTCAAACAGTTGCCAAAAATTGCCTTGCCCCGTCTATGGTTGGCATCGGAGGTCTTCATGGTTAGTTCACGGGATTTGCCCACGATTTACGATGTCGCTCGTGTTGCCGAGGTTTCAGCATCGACCGTCTCACGTGCGTTCGCCCGCCCGGGGCGGGTTAGTCATCACACGGCCCAGAAAATTTTTGCCGCGGCCATCGAGGTGGGCTACCGCTCTGCCCATGTAGGCGGCATCCAGCATCCCGGCGGGCAGCGCAGCTCCATGATCGCCCTGGTAATCGCGGACATCCGCAATCCTGTGTATGCGGAGATGGTGCGCGGCGCCGAAGCTGCGGCGGCGGAAGCGGGCTACACCATGCTGCTTGCCCACACGCAGGAGTCAGAGCAGAAGGAACGCGAGGCGCTTGAACGCGCACTGGCTTCGGTGGACGGCATTGTCCTCTCGAGCTCCCGCATGTCCGATTCGGCAATCCGCATGATGGCCAAGCAGAAACCCCTTATCGTCATGAACCGGGCAGTTAAGGACGTGGCAAGCGTGGTGACCGATAACCCCCGCGGCATCCGCCGCGCCGCCGAGCACCTCGGCGAGCTCGGGCACCGCAGCATCACCTACCTCGCAGGACCTGAGGCGTCCTGGGCGGACGGCATGCGATGGCGCTCCCTGCGGGAGGCTGCAATGGAACTGGAGCTCTCGGTCCGTCGGACAGGTTCCCATCTCCCGACCATTCAAGGCGGTGAGGAGGTCGCCGCCGAATGGTTGCGCCACCGCACCCCCGGTGTCATTGCCTACAACGACCAGATGGCCATCGGCTTCATCCGGGCGCTGCAGCAAAAAGGGTTGTCCGTTCCCGGCGACGTTAGCGTCGTCGGTCATGACAACAGCTACGGGGCCGCCCTCGTTACCCCTTCGCTGACCACAATAGAGGCTCCCCTATACTCGCTCGGCGCCACGGCGGTAAATAATTTGCTGGCCTTCGCCGCCGGCGCCCGTTCCCGATCCAACCAGCCGGTGGTTCTTCCCACGCGGCTGGTCG
>NZ_JAPSHJ010000060.1 GCF_031179985.1 Arthrobacter sp.
TCCGGTCGGGTCACGCTGGCGGTCGGCTTCATGTTCTCAGCACCAACCAACCAGGCGAACTGCTCCAGCTTTTCAATGAATGTATGAAGCAGATCCGCCGTCGTCGGGTCTTCTTCATCCACCTCGTCATGGACTTTGCGCATGGTCCCGACGGCAGCCTCAAGGGCTGCGACAATCCGGTCGATGGCGTCTTTCGTGCCGATCAGGCCTTCCGGGAACTGGGCCAGGCTCGTTGACTCGGACACCGTGGCACTCCGTCCGTCCGGCAGGGCATGAAGTGCCCGCATGCGTTCAGCCATGTCGTCTGCAAACAAGCGTGCCGCCTCCACGATTTCATCCAGCTGAAGGTGAAGGTCCCTGAAGTTGGTACCCACGATGTTCCAGTGGGCCTGTTTTCCCTGGATGTGCAGTTCGATGAGGTCCGCAAGCACTGCCTGCATGTTGTTGGTCAGGGTGGGTGACGCTTTCATTTGCTCCTCCTGAATGCTTTCAGCCGTATATTCCGGTCCTTCGAAGCTATCCCAGCGGCAGCGCCGGTGCCAGCAAATCTCGCCCGAGGCTTAAATCAAATGAATTTTGTTCATTTTTTCCTTGCCCTTCGCCCCAATCTTCGGGATACTAAATGAACGTCATTCATTTAGTGACGGCCGTCTCACTGGAGAAATCACCACCATGATTGAAATAACCTGCCTCGCGCCCCTGGCGTCACCTGCACGGATGAAGTCTTCCACCCGTCTTCCCTTGAGGGTTGGCGTGGTTCAGCACCGCTGGCACTCAACCCCGTCTATCCTTCGGGCGGAACTTGATGAGGGAATCGAACGCGCCGCACGTCTGGGAGCCACTGTTGTCTTCCTTCCCGAACTCACTCTTTCCCGCTATCCCGCAGATGTTCTTCCCGAAAACGACCTGACCCACCCGCACCCAGCCCGGCCACGGCCGTCCGACGCAGCTGAGGACCTCCTGACGGGCGCCACCTTCCGCTTTGCCGCTGAGGCGGCTCGGCGACACGGAGTCTGCGTCCATGCCTCGCTCTATCAGCAAGCGGAGACTCACGACGGTTCCGATGACGGCCTCGGCCTGAACACCTCGATCCTGGTGTCCCCCGAGGGAGAACTGCTGGCACGAACCCATAAGCTGCACATTCCGGTCACCGCCGGATACTACGAGGACAAGTTCTTCCGCCAAGGCCCGGATGCCGAAGATGCCTACCAGGTCTACTCCCCTGCCGAACTCGGTGGCGCAAGATTGGGGATGCCGACGTGTTGGGATGAGTGGTTCCCGGAACTCGCCCGGCTCTATTCCCTGAGCGGAGCCGAGTTGCTGGTCTACCCGACGGCCATCGGTTCCGAACCGCTCTTCCCGGACTTCGACACCCAGCCGTTGTGGCAGCAAGTGATCGTCGGCAACGGAATTGCAAACGGGTTGTTCATGGTTGTTCCAAACCGCTGGGGGCACGAAGGCAGCCTGAACTTCTACGGTTCTTCGTTCATCTCGGATCCCTACGGCAGGATCCTGGTTCAAGCACCCCGGGATGAATCGGCTGTGCTGGTAGCGGACCTGGATCTTGACCAGCGCCGGGACTGGCTCACGCTCTTCCCCTTCCTGACCACCCGCCGGCCTGACACTTACGGGCGTTTGACCCAAGCCATCGATCCATCCGCCCCGCTCGGCGACCAGGCTGCCGTCCCCAGGGAGGTGAGGGCGTGACGTCTTGGCGGATGCCCTCTGAAACTGAAGAGCAGGATCGGATCTGGATGGCCTTTCCCACCGGCGGCTATACGCTCGGAGACGGCGCGGAGGCCGCCCGCGCTGCACGTAAAACCTGGGCAGCTGTAGCCAACGCCGCCGTCGTATTTGAGCCTGTCACCATGCTGGTCAGCCCTTCCGACGTCGGCATCGCCGCTCACTACCTGGACCCGGCCGTCGAGGTGCTCACGGCAGATATCAACGACGCCTGGATGCGCGATGTCGGTCCGACATTCGTCCTCGACAACCGTGGACACCTTGGCGCAGTGGACTGGGTCTTCAACGGCTGGGGCGCGCAGGAGTGGGCAAGCTGGGACAAGGACGCCTTGATAGCCGGTGAAATCGCCGGAAGGTCAGGAGCCGAACATGTAGTCTCACGCCTGGTCAACGAAGGCGGCGGAATCCAGGTCGACGGACAGGGCACCGTGCTGGTCACCGAAACCGTTCAGCTCGATCCGGCCCGCAACCCCGGATGGGGCAAAGCGGAGGTGGAAGCTGAACTTGCCAGAACTATCGGCGCTACCCACGCCATCTGGCTTCCGCGCGGCCTGACAAGGGACTCCGAACGCTTCGGAACGCGCGGCCACGTGGACATTGTCGCTGCCATTCCCGCTCCAGGGAAGCTCCTGGTCCACTCCCAGCAAAACCCCGAACATCCAGACTTCGAAGTCTCCCAAGAGATCCTCGAGTTCCTGCACACTACTCGGGATTCTGCGGGGCGCGAATGGGATATCACCGAGGTACCCGCGCCTGCTGTCCTCCTAGACGACGAGGGCTTTGTGGATTACTCCTACATCAACCATCTGGTGGTCAATGGCGGAGTCATCGCATGCAGCTTTGAGGATGCCATGGATGAGAAAGCACTGCGCATCCTCGCCGACGCTTACCCCGGACGCCGCCTCGTCAGCGTCGACGCCCGCGAGCTCTTTGCCCGTGGCGGTGGCATCCACTGCATTACCCAACAGCAGCCTGCTGCCTTCCAGAAAGGGCTCTCATGAGTCAGACAGTTCAGCGCCATGAGGATTCCGCCACCGGCGGCCACTCCTCCGCTCACGGTATCTCCGGCAAAGGCCTGAAAGGGGGACAGCTTGGCCTCCTGGCCGTCGTGGTCCTCGGCATCTCCACCATCGCCCCGGCCTACACGCTCACCAGCGCCCTTGGCCCCACGATCAGTGAAGTAGGGCTGCAGTTGCCCGTCATTTTCCTCATCGGCTTCATTCCCATGATCCTGGTGTCGCTCGCGTACCGGGAACTCAACGCAGACTCTCCCGACAGCGGGACCACGTTCACCTGGGTGACCAAGGCATTTGGCCCGTGGGTGGGCTGGATGGGTGGTTGGGGCCTGCTGGCGGCAAACATTATTGTTCTCTCCAACCTGGCAGGTGTGGCGGTGGACTTCTTCTACCTGTTTCTCTCGCAGCTGACCGGCAATGCCGAGCTGGCGGACTTGGCAGCGAACAAGCCGTTGAACGTGATTACGTGCTTTGCCTTTGTGGCCCTGGCCGTCTGGGTCAGCTACCGGGGGCTTCACACCACAAAGATTGTCCAGTATGGGCTGGTCGGATTCCAGTTGCTGGTACTGGGACTGTTTGTGGCCATGGCGTTCGCCAACTGGTCCTCGTCAGAAACCGCGATCCCCTTCAGCTGGGGATGGTTCGACGTCACCAGGATCGAGACTTTCGGCCAGATTGCGGCAGGGATCTCGCTGTCGATTTTCGTGTACTGGGGCTGGGATGTCTGCCTCACCGTGAATGAAGAGACCACCAACGGCAAAAAGACGGCGGGCGTCGCCGGTACCCTGACAGCCGTCGTCGTCCTGGGAATCTATCTCATGGTGACCGTCGCCACCATGATGTTCGCCGGAGTAGGCACCGAAGGGCTGGGCCTGAACAACGAGGAAAACCATGCAAACATCTTTACCGCTCTGGCATCGCCCATCATGGGACCGCTGGCCATCCTGATGTCGCTTGCCGTCCTGTCCAGCTCCGCGGCGTCGTTGCAGTCAACGTTCACCTCGCCCTCACGGAGCCTGCTGGCCATGGCGCACTACGGCGCCTTGCCCAGGCCTTTCCGGCGCATGACCAAGTTCGCAACGCCTGGTTTCGCCATCTTTGCGGCAGGCATTCTCTCTGCCGGCTTCTATGCAGTGATGCATGTGATCAGCGAAAACGTCCTCAATGACACCATCCTCGCCCTTGGCCTCATGATCTGCTTCTACTACGGCCTGACGGCGATAGCCTGCGCCTGGTACTTCCGTCAGAGTGTCTTCAGCAGCACCCGCAACTTTCTGCTCCGCCTCGTCTGCCCCCTGGTGGGAGGAGTCGGCTTGTTCGTGGTGTTCTTCCAGACGGCGGTGGACAGCTGGGCGCCGGAATTCGGCAGCGGATCCGAGGTATTCGGCGTCGGACTCGTCTTTGTCCTTGGCATCGGCATCCTGGCCATGGGCGCAGTGTTCATGGTCATCATGGCTAAGTCGCGTCCCGGATTCTTCAAGGGCGAAACCATCCACAGGGACACCCCGGCGCTGATCGTTCCCGAGTAGAGGTCGGCCCCGAGCAGGGGTCCTTCCCGGGTAGGGCTCCTTCCCGGGTAGGGCTCGCTCAGGGGGAACGGCCAACGACGAGCCCTGGCGGGATTACCCGCCAGGGCTCGTCATGGTTGTCAGTGCCTCGCGGTTCTATTGACAACGAAGGCCGGTTACCGGATCACCAGAAATGCGCGACGTCGATGACAAGGCGGGAACCGGCGCCCGGACCGTCCAGGGTCAAGACGCGGAACGGAAGCCGTGCCCGGACCCCCAGGCCAATGCTCGTGTAACCTTCAAAACTTCCCGCAAAAACTACTTGCCGGAAGGTCTGATAGCCCGAGACATTGGAGAGTTCAGCCTTGGCTGCCGGGCTATAGGTTGGGTTGTTGTTCTGGTCGTAGGCAGGAGCGTTGACCGTAGCCTGGATCCTCGCACCGCCGTTTACCGGAATGGTAAAACCGGAGCCATCTTGAACAACTGCTGGGACGTAACTCACCGTATAGCCGGCGACCGGGCCGTTGAGGTCAACAACCAGCCGGTCAAAGCAATAGTGGCGTCCCGTCCGGACGTTCGTGACAGCCGCGGTGCTCATTGCCGGATTGGATTCCGTCGTTGACCCCCACACCTGCCCGCAGTATGCAGCAGCCGAGGCGGGCCCCGGTGCCAATAGGCCTAGCCCGGCTGCCATAAGAATGGCAACGAGCCACGCGTGAATTTTCTTCATTTGGGCCACCCCCTCGAGTGAATTGGATACCTCAAGCGTAGGAGCGGGAAGCGCGCCAGCCGAGGGATGTATCCGCTTCGGCACCTAACCGTTAACAGCAGGTTTTGATGATCACAAGCCTGTGATGAACGGGGCGGTTTGAGGGCCCAATGACCCTTTCCTGCCTGCCTTTATGACCGTTTTCGTTACCTCGAATAACGACGACGAAGCGCCGGCGTCCTCGATGGACGGCCGGCGCTTGTGCTGTTTATGGTTAGTTTGGGGAACGTGCAGTCCGTGACCGTTGGTGCGGGCTTCTAGCCTTCGCAGTCGCGGCAGTACTTCATGCCGTTCTTTTCAAGGGCAACCTGGGACCTGTGACGGACCAGGAAGCAGGACGAGCAGGTGAATTCGTCCGACTGCTCGGGTACAACAATGACCATCAGTTCTTCGCCCGAGAGATCAGCGCCGGGAAGGTCAATGCCCTCGGCCGTGTCATTCTCGTCGACGTCGATCACAGCGGTCTGTGCGCCGCCGCCACGAGACGCCTGAAGGGCCTCCAGCGATTCAGCGGGGGATTCTTCTTCTGTCTTGTTGCGTGGGGCGTCGTAATCGGTAGCCATAGCGGGGTTCACTTTCGTTGCTGCACAGCGCCATTTCAGGCACCTCAGTGAAGCAGTTTAGGCCATTATCACGTGAGTTGAAGAATAGTGTGTTCAACCCAACAAATTACGTCGGCAGAAGACAGTTAAAGCAACAACGCCCCGGCACTGAACAAGGTGGCACCTCTCACCTCAGACGGTCACTCCTCAGGAGCGTTGACCGCTGTTTCATGGGCCTTCCTCGCATGGTCCCCAGCCAGGGATACACCACTGAGCGCCGGCAACCATGCCCAGCGGGTGACGTCGGCCAGTTCCGGGTAGGACCTGCCTTCTATCGCGGGGCCGGACAAAGCCGGAGCTGTATCCCGCTCAACCAGGGACCGCAACCATGACCGCGTCCGCGGCAACGTCGATTTCGTCATACTGAACAAACTAGGGCCGAGTTGTTGTGGGGACGTTTCCACCGGATCTCCCCAGGGTTACATCCCCGTACAGCAGGTTTAGCCTTGGATGAAGGACTCAAACCGCTGGTACACCTACACGGAAGCCTGGAGGCAAAGCCATGGCCGTCAAGCTGAACAGGAAGGCACTGGAGCACGCGCGGAGCCTCATCAAGAAGGGGAAAGTCGAACGCGATATCCGTGATGACTGGAGCGAGCACGCGCCTTCCACTGATGACGAAAACGAGTACCTCGACAAGCACGGTTTTGACGATTTCGCGAAATGGCATCTGGGAGTTGACCGCGAGAAATCCGAGGGCACGAAAGGTAGCGTCAGCTTTCCGTTCGGCGACTTCAGGAAAGCCCACCGTTGCGCGATCATTTCCCTTGAGAGCCGCGCCGCACAGTACGACCATGATGACATCGCCAAAGCAGCAAAAGAGTTGCTTGAGCTGATTGACGCGGAGTAAAAAGTGAGCCCCCTGTCGGATTCGAACCGACGACCCCCGCTTTACAAGAGCGGTGCTCTGGCCAACTGAGCTAAGGAGGCGTTGCGCCGTCATAATCGACAGGCCGTCAGAAACAGTCCGTCAATTCGGCGCTAGACAAGGTTATCCCACGGACGGGCTGCAGGTAAAAACGGGGCCGTCAAAGCTTCGAGAACCCCGGGTGAAACGAAAGGCCCAGCTCCGGAATCTTCCGAAGCTGGGCCTTTGCCAGGGCCAGGCCCTGGACGGGTTAGCCCTTGGCGTCGATCGCTGTCTGGACAAACGGGATGAAGTCGACATTCGCGCTGTCGCCCTTGCCCCACAGCTTTCCGTCAACAAAGGCCGTCGGAGTTCCCGTCACGCCTGTTGCTGCGGCCGCCTGCGTCGCGTACTTCACATAGGGACGGAATACTTTGTTATCTACACAGCTGTCGATGCTCTTAGCCCCTACCTCGGTAGCGAGGTTCTTCAGCTCGTTGTCAGAGAGGCCTGCGCCACCCTCAGCAGGTTGCTTTTCGAAGAGCGTGTTAAGGAAATCGGCGTATTTCTCAGGGGACTCGTTGACTACACAGGCGGCGGCATTGGCAGCGCGTGAGGAATAGTTGGTGGTGGACTTGCTGTCCAGGAAGCCCAGGGGACGGTACTCCAGGCTGATCTTGCCTTCGTTCCGGAGGTTAGTCAGGTCGGCACCGTACGTGTCCTCAAACCTCTTGCAGACCGGGCAGATGAAGTCGATGTAGACCACAACTTTTACGGGCTTGCCTGCTTCTGCGTCAGCGCCCGGGGCTTTGATTTCCGTCGGCGGTGTTGCCGGGGCGGCAGGGATGTCAGCGATGTTGACGGTTGCGGGATCTGACTTGGCAACTTCTGTATTGGCCAGCAGGGTAACGCCGCCATGCACGTTTGCGTTGGCAGGGGTTGGTCCCTGGTCGGCAATGGGAGTGTTGTCCCTCATCGACGTTGTGATAACCAGGGCCACCACGGCCAGAATGGCCACAACGGCAACGACAATGCCCCAGCCGATCAGCAGGCGATTGCGTTTGTCTTTCGCCAGCTGCGCCTCACGGATCTTGCGGGCATTCTCGCGTGCCTCAGCAGTGCGTTCTGCCTTGGACTTCCGGACTTCGTTTGCGGGGCTCATTAAGTTCCTCGTGTCGATCGGACCCGGGGACCACCCGGTTACAACTTCACCATTTTAGGCGAGAAAGCTGGGAGCTTGCACTTTCAAGTTTCTCCTCCACGTTCCCAACGGACGAATAGCTCCGAAGATTCCGTGCAAGTAGGGTGGATTTGAGCCATAACAACCCCAGGGAGCACCAATGCACAGACCTGCACGCGGGACAGACCATGCACCGGCAGGTGGCGCGCCGTCCGGAACAGGCCGGGCATCTTCCGCTAAATACGACTTCATGGTGGTGTCCAACCGCCTTCCGGTGGACCGCTGCCCCAAGGAAGACGGCGACGGCTGGCGGCGCTCGCCCGGTGGACTTGTCACGGCCTTGGCGCCGATGATGACCAAGACCGAAGGTGCCTGGGTGGGATGGCACGGCGCACCTGATGAAACCGTTAAGCCGTTCAGCCACGACAACATGGACCTGGTTCCCGTCCAGCTCAGCGAGGACGACGTCGAGCTGTACTACGAAGGCTTCTCCAACGCCACGCTGTGGCCGCTTTACCACGACGTCATCGCCCCGCCGGAGTTCCACCGCACCTGGTGGGACGCCTACCGCAGGGTCAACCGCCGGTTCGCCGACGCCGTCGTGCGCCATGCCGGACACGGCGCCACTATCTGGGTGCAGGACTACCAGCTTCAGCTGGTTCCGCGTCTGCTCCGCGAGGCCCGGCCCGATCTGCGGATCGGCTTTTTCAATCACATTCCATTCCCCCCGCCCGAGATCTTCGCCCAGTTGCCTTGGCGCCGTGCGATCATCGACGGCCTGCTCGGTGCGGATCTGGTGGGCTTCCAAAGGAACAGCGACGCCGGCAACTTCATGCGGTCCGCACGCCGGTTCCTCGGCGCCAGCGTCAAGCAGCAGCAAGTCCATGTAAAGGGCGGCGACGGCGAAATCACCCACATCGCCCGTGCCCAGGCCTTTCCCATCTCCATTGATGTCAAGCACATCGGCGAATTGGCGGCCAAGCCGGAGATCATTGAACGTGCCCGCCAGATCCGGCGGGACCTCGGCAATCCGAAGATCATCATGCTTGGCGTCGACCGGCTGGATTACACCAAGGGAATCCGGCACCGGCTCAAGGCCTACGAGGAACTGCTGAACGAAGGCAAGGTGAAGGTGGAGGATGCCACCCTCATCCAGGTGGCAAGCCCCAGCCGTGAACGGGTGGAGCATTACAGGCTGCTGAGGGAGGAAGTCGAAGGCACCGTTGGCCACATCAACGGAACCTACGACACCATCCAGAACACGGCCGTCCGCTACCTCCACCACAGCTACCCGGTAGAAGAGATGGTGGCGCTCTATCTGGCCGCGGACGTGATGCTTGTGACGGCACTGCGCGACGGCATGAACCTGGTGGCCAAGGAATACGTCACGGCACGCACCAACAATGACGGCGCCCTGGTGCTCAGTGAATTTGCCGGCGCAGCCGACCAACTGAAGCAGGCCCTCCTGATGAACCCGCACGATATTGACGGGCTTAAAGACACCATTATGCGGGCCGTGAACATGACAGACAAGGAAGCCGCCCGCCGGATGCGCTCCATGCGCCGCCAGATCCTTGACCACGACGTCGACCATTGGTCTGCGGACTTCCTGCACGCTCTCAACGAGAAAGTGATCCGCGATGACTCCTGATCCCATTCAGCCCGATGCCGCCGACTCCCCAGCCGCGGGCAAGGCGCGGCTCACCCTGGCCCCCGAACTCCTGGATGCCATACGCCGGGTCGCCTGCACCGAACACCTCCTGGTAGCCATGGACTTCGACGGCGTCATGTCGCCATTGGTGGACCACGCCGACGAAGCGCGGGCCCTTCCCCGGTCCGCCGCCGCCTTCGCCGCGCTGACGGCCCTCCCCCGCACCAGTACTGCCCTGATCTCCGGCCGGGCCTTGGACAGTCTCCGGGCTGTGGCATCACCACCGGCGGAAACCCTCTTGGTCGGCAGCCATGGGGCAGAGGCGTGGCTGGGCCCGAACTCCGCGCAACTGACACTCGATCCCGAGCAACGCGATCTCCTCGCAGATGTCCGGAGGATCATGAAAGAGATCGTCGACGTCGCTCCCGGCACACTGCTCGAAGACAAACCGGCAGGAGTCGTCCTCCACACAAGGCTCGCCTCCGACGACGTGGCCGAGGACGCCGTCGCCGCAGCCCGGGCCGCCCTCCAGGACCGGGAGGGTGTGTTCCTGAAAAACGGCAAGCGGGTTCTTGAATCTTCAGTGGTTCATGCTTCCAAGGGAGAAGGAGTGCAATTCCTGCGGCAGTCCTCGGGAGCTACGGCCGTGGTCTTTGCCGGGGACGACGTCACGGACGAGGACGCCTTGGGGCGGCTTGTCGCCGGCGACCTGGGCCTCAAAGTCGGCTTCGATTTCACCCAGGCCGAGTTTCGTGTGGAGTCCCCCGTCGATGTAGGAGAGTTCCTTGAGGCCCTCCTTCGCGAAAGGACCCGCTGCCTGGCCTTGGACGTTAAGCAGGACAGTCCGGAAAACGCCATCGCGGACGGTCCCGAAAGCGCGGGGTAAGGGACGTCACACGTGACATTCGTAACATTTATGACCGAATTCACTTTTTCTGACATACTCTTCAAGGTGATGTGGCGCACATAACCGTGCGGCATCATTCGATGCTCCCCGGCTTCCTTTAGCGGAATACGGGGAGCATATAACTGAATTACATGAACCATTCACTACGGATCGTCCGGCACGTACCTGCCGGTGAAGGGATTGATAACTGTGGCAACAGTTACTTTTGATAACGCTACGCGTCTGTACCCGGGCACAGAGAAGCCCGCTGTTGACAAGCTCAACATTGAAATCGCCGATGGCGAGTTCCTGGTCCTCGTTGGACCCTCCGGCTGTGGCAAGTCCACTTCCCTCCGCATGCTTGCGGGACTGGAAGATGTAAACGCCGGCCGCATCCTCATCGGCGACCGCGATGTCACCGATGTTCCGCCGAAAGACCGCGACATCGCGATGGTTTTCCAGAACTACGCGCTGTACCCGCACATGACTGTTGCTGACAACATGGGCTTCGCACTGAAGATCGCCGGCGTTTCCAAGGAAGAGCGTGCCGAGCGCGTTCGCGAAGCCGCCAAGCTTCTTGACCTCGAGCCGTACCTGGACCGCAAGCCGAAGGCACTCTCCGGCGGTCAGCGCCAGCGTGTTGCCATGGGCCGCGCCATCGTGCGTAACCCGCAGGTGTTCCTTATGGATGAGCCGCTCTCCAACCTGGACGCCAAGCTCCGTGTCCAGACCCGTACCCAGATCGCATCCCTGACCCGCCGTCTTGGCGTCACCACCGTATACGTGACCCACGACCAGGTTGAGGCCATGACCATGGGCGACCGCGTTGCTGTTCTCAAGGACGGTCTGCTGATGCAGGTCGACACCCCCCGCAACCTCTATGACAAGCCGAAGAACGTTTTCGTTGCAGGCTTCATCGGTTCCCCGGCCATGAACCTCCTCGAACTCCCCGTTGTAGACGGCGGCGTTCAGTTCGGCGGTACGGTTTACCCCGTTCCCCGCAACATCCTGGAAGAGGCACACGGCAGCACCGTAACCCTGGGATCCCGTCCCGAAGACCTTGAGACCGCCCCCACCGGTGAAGGCCTCAAGGTTGAAGTTGACGTTGTCGAAGAGCTCGGTGCCGACGCTTACGTCTACGGCCACACCACGCTTGACGGCAAGGATCACGACATCGTGGCACGCGTCGACGGCCGTCGCCCTCCGATGAAGGGCGAGGTCATCTACGTCCGTCCGCAGTCGGGTCACGTGCACCTGTTCGACACCAAGACAGGCGATCGTCTGGGCGACTAATCCCCATCGGCTGGCGGATGACTCGTAAGGTCACCGTTAGGCACTCCCGCATTATCGAAGTAACGACGACGGCGGCCCTCCTCACCGGAAGGCCGCCGTCGGGCGTTAACGCCTGTTCCTGACCAGGATTTAGGCCCACTGGCCCTCTCTACGGAAGAATTGCTTCATGACCGAGGAAAACAACGCCCAATGGCACGACGAACCGACCGACTACGGCCAGATCGGGAAGCTGCCTCGGTTCCAGGCCGCCAGCGCCAATGATGAAAAACAGTCAGCGGTATCGAGTTCCCTGAGCATCACCGCAGCCGCAGCCGACCCGGAACTGTTGGACCTGCCGTGGCACATTGCCTTGGAGGAATGGCCGGCGGAGAGCCTGGCCGCCCTCCCCCGCGGTATCTCACGGCACATTGTGCGCTTTGCCCATCTCGGCCATTCGGTCATCGCCATCAAGGAGACCTCGGAACACGTGGCCCGCCACGAATATCACATGCTCCGGAAGCTCGCCCGGCTCGATGTCCCTTGTGTCGAACCCGTTGCGGTCATCACGGGCCGCACCACGCCTGACGGCAGGCCGCTGAACCCGGTGCTTGTCACGCGGCATCTGAAGTTCTCCATGCCATACCGGGCCCTCTTTTCGCAGATGCTCCGAAAAGACACCCTCACCCGCCTCATTGATGCCCAGGCACTTCTGATGGTGCGGCTCCACCTCATCGGCTTTTATTGGGGCGACGTTTCGTTGTCGAACACCTTGTTCCGCCGCGACGCCGGCGCTTTTGCTGCTTACCTGGTCGATGCTGAAACCGGGGAACTCTATCCGGACCTCTCCACCGGGCAGCGCGAGTACGATCTCGAAATTGCCAGGGTGAATATCGCCGGGGAACTCATGGACCTCCTCGATGGGGGCCTCATCGAAGACAAGGTGGATCCGGTGGCCACCAGCGAGCTCATCATGGACAGCTATCGCCGGCTCTGGGCAGAACTCACTGAGAAGGAATCCTTTGAACTCGGCGAGCGGTGGCGGGTGGGCGCACGCATCAGACGCCTGAATGAACTTGGTTTTGATGTGGAGGAATATGCCATCAAGACCACCCAGAACGGCTCAACCATCCAGCTGCAGCCCAAGGTAGTGGACGCCGGCCACCATCAGCGCCGCCTGCTGCGCCTCACGGGCCTGGATGCCCAGGAGAATCAGGCCCGCCGGCTCCTCAATGACATGGACACCTTCCGCGCTGACAACAATCCCGGAATGGACGAGGAATACAGCGCCCACCTTTGGGTCAGCCAGATCTTCGAACCGATCGTCCGCTCCATTCCACGGGATCTCTCAGGGAAGCTGGAGCCGGCCGAAGCGGTTCACGAAGTCCTTGAGCATCGCTGGTACATGTCCGAAAAACAGGAGCGCCACATACCGCTGGCCGAAGCCGTCCAGTCCTATATCGACTCCATCCTGCGCCATCGCCGCGACGAGGCAGCCATCATGCTGAATCCGGATACCGGGCTGCTAAAAATCCTGGAAGTGGAAACGGAAGAATCACGGTATGGCGACGACGAATCCATCGACGAATATCCCGACGTCGACGACTGAGCAAGATCGCAACGCTCTTTCGGTTCGAGGATGTTTTTAGCACTAGCGGGTTAAGTCGGTTGGCTTAGATTGCTTTGCCGGGGTTGAGGATTCCCAAGGGGTCAAAGAGCTCTTTAATGCTGTGCTGCAGCTTGCGCAGCGGTTCGGGCTGCTCGAGTCCGAGCCAGCGCAGTTTGTACTGGCCGATCCCGTGCTCTCCGGTGATGGTTCCCCCCATCGCCAAGGCCACCGAGATGGATTTGTCCAAGGCCTCGTTCAGCCGCTTCATGTCATCCTCGCCTACGGAGGCATCCGCCCGTTCCACCCAGAACGTCGGGTGAAGATTGCCGTCACCTGCGTGGGCCACCACCTTGAGCATCACGTTGAACTCAGCGGCCATTAACTCCAGGGCGGCTACGTAGTCCACCAGTCTCGATCGTGGAACGGCCACGTCTTCGCCAACCCTGTATTCGTCGTCCACCTCCGCGCCGCGGCTGTGGCGCCTCAGGGCCACCAGCCTCTCCGCTTCCTCACTGAAGGCTGTGCTCACCAAGGCCCCTCCGGCAGTCAGAACATCCCGGATGATTTCGGCTTCCACGGCAGCACCAAATCCGTCGGTCTGGATCAGGAGCAGGGATCCTCCCCTGGCGCTCAGGTCCGAACCATGAATGGCATCCAGCTGGCGCAGGGTGGCGCCGTCGAGCAATTCCATGATGGCCGGCTGGACCCTCGCCTTACCGACCGCAAGGACTCCGGCTGCTGCCCTTCTAAAGTCGGGATGAAAAGATGCGATGGTTTGAACCTCAGGGGGAAGGTACCTGAGCCGGACAGTCACGCCAACAATGATGCCCAAGGTGCCTTCCGAGCCAACAAACAGCCCGGTGAGGTCGTAGCCGGCAACGCCTTTAAATGTCTGATGGCCTGTGTGCAGGAGGGATCCGTCTGCCAGAACGACATCCAGGGCGAGGACAGAGTCCCTGGTCACGCCGTACTTTGCGCACCTGAGGCCGCCGGCGTTGGTCGCAACATTGCCTCCGATTGTGGAGACCCTGTAACTTGCGGGATCCGGCGCATACATCAGGCCGTGCTCTGCGGCGGCATCGTTGAGCCGGGAGTTGATCACGCCCGGCTCCACCACGGCCGTTTCATCCTCCGGGTTCAGAGCCAGGATGCGGTCCATCCGTTCAAGGCTCAGGACAACGCAGCCTTCGCTGGCGTGGGCACCGCCGGAAACCCCTGTGCCTGCCCCGCGGGCAACGATCGGCACGCCGTGGCTGGCACAAAGGCGGACCACGGTTTGGACGTCCTCAATGGATTCCGCCCATACGACGGCCACGGGAAGGTGGTAATCCAGCACCGGTGCCTGATCCACCGCAACTGCAGCAAGGGACAAGTCATCCGAGGCCACCTTCCGAGGATCCAGCACGTTCCGGAGCCCTTCAACGATCGTGGACACACTGCCTCCGCTTCCTGTCTTGACCCGGACTTCAGTCTAAACCGGCGGCCAAGCCGGAAAGCGGGAGACCCGTCACAGGTGTGATCCAGTGCTCCTTTATGGCTGCAAACGTTTCCACTCCGCCGCCATAAAACCGGTCGAATGGAATGTTTATAAGCTTCTTCCTGCAGTTGAACCTTGACGGTCTTCAGTTACGTATTTGCCGGGTTGTCGGGGAAATTGTCAGTTTGCTTCGCGTCCAAATTCCATTCACTAGTGTGACATCGATTACTGGAAGCGTTTTCATTTTTTTCAGGAGGAGGTCTACCATCGATGCATGTCAGTCGACTCTCTACTTCAGACGCCCACTCCTCTCGCAGGACCCCTGACCCTGATTCATGGGAAAGACGAGGCTCCGGGGTGGTGGCGATCCGCCGTCATTTACCAGATATACCCAAGGTCGTTCCGGGACCTGAACGGCGACGGAATTGGCGACATCCCGGGGATCACCGCAGAGCTCCCGCAGCTCGCCGATCTCGACGTCGACGCCGTGTGGTTGTCACCCTTTTACCGGTCCCCCCAGCGTGATGCCGGATACGACGTCAGCGACTACTGCGACGTGGATCCCCTGTTCGGGACGCTGACCGACTTCGACGTCATGATTGCGGAAGCCAACCGTCTGCATCTGCGCGTCATCGTGGACCTTGTCCCGAATCACTGTTCTGACCAGCATGTGGCCTTTCAGGCCGCGCTTGCTTCCGCTCCCGGAAGCCCGGAGCGGGACATGTTCATCTTCCGGGACGGAAAGGGCGCTTCGGGTGAAGAGGCTCCGAACAACTGGGCATCCCACTTTGGCGGACCTGCCTGGACCCGGGTCACGGAGCCGGACGGTACTCCCGGACAGTGGTACCTCCACCTCTTCGACTCCTCGCAACCGGACTTCAACTGGGACAATCAAGCGGTCCATGAAGAGTTCGAACGGGTCCTGCGCTTCTGGCTTGACCGCGGCGTCTCAGGCTTCCGCGTTGATGTTGCCCACGCGCTCGTGAAAGCACCCGGTCTTCCGGATTGGGGTGGCAGGGCGGACGGCGGCAGCTCCGACGGATTCCCTGGCCATGAAGCCCCGATGTTCGGGCAGCCTGCATTACACGCCATTTATCGCAAGTGGCGCCAGATCCTGGAAAGCTACGGGCCGGACAGGATCCTCTGCGCAGAGGCGAATGTGGATCCGCTGCCGCGTCTGGCTGACTGGGTCCGTCCGGACGAGATGCACCAGGCCTTCAACTTCCCCTATCTTCACGCAGGGCTTGACGTCCACCGCCTTCGCGGCGTCATCACAGACTCGCTGCTCACCCTCGACGCCGTGGGTGCACCCAGCACCTGGGTTCTCTCCAATCACGACGTCGTCCGCCACGCCAGCCGCTTCGGTTACAACGGCCCTGGACCCCGGGACGGAGACGGCATAGGGGTCTGGGATCACCAGCCCGACGAAGCCCTGGGCCGCCGCCGTGCGGCCGCAGCATCCATGTTCATGCTGGGCCTCCCGGGTGGCGCCTACCTTTACCAGGGTGAGGAACTCGGACTCCCCGACGGCATCGACATCCCCGACGGCCAGCGGCAGGATCCCACCTTTGCCCGGACTGGTGGAGCAAGACTGGGCAGGGACGGCTGTCGCGTACCTCTGCCTTGGAGTGCAGAGGAACCGCACAATGGCTTTGGCAACGGACAGGAGCCTTGGCTCCCCCAGCCCGAAAGCTTCAAGCAACTCGCCCGCGATGCTCAGGCTGCCTCGCCGTCGTCGCACCTGAACCTGTACCGCCGCATGCTCTCCACCCGCCGGGAACTGGGGTTGGGCGCCGGTTCCCTGTCCTGGTTGGAGCATTACTGCACTGGCTCATCCCTCGCCTACCTCAACGGCAGCACGCTGGTCGTTATGAATCTCAACCACGAGCCGCTGGACATGCCGGCGGGAAGGGTGCTTCTGCGAAGCGGGTCTGCGACGCCTGTAAGTGACCAATCCGTTGCCGAGCTCGGACATCGGTTAGGCTCAAATGAAACTGTTTGGATGAAGATCACAGTCGAGGACGCGGAGAACTAGAGTATGGCCGGCATCAAGGACGTAGCGGAACGGGCCGGCCTCTCCATCGCCACCGTTTCGCGCGCCCTGAGCGGGAAGGGACCTGTCTCCTCCCGCAGCCGGGAGCGCGCCAGGGCTGCGGCCGCCGAACTGGGCTTTGTGCCTTCCTATCATGCCTCCAGCCTGGCCTCGGGACGGAACCACAATATAGGCGTCGTGGTTCCGTCCGTTCACCGCTGGTATTTCTCCTCGGTAATGGAAGGCATTTCAGCCACCCTGATCGACGCCGGTTATGACCTCACGCTGTACAACGTCAGTGAGGGGCCCAAGCATCGCCACAGTGTCCTGAACGACTTCCTCCTGCGCAAGCGTGTGGACGGCGTCATTGCGGTGGCTCTCAAGCTCAGCGAAGCCGAGATCCGCAAGCTGCTCGCCGTCCACAGACCGATCGTTGGCATCGGCGGAACACTGCCCGGTGCCGCCAGTATCAGGATTAACGATTTTGACCTCGCGGCGGACGCCACCAATCACCTGATCCAGTTGGGCCATACCAGGATCGCGCATCTGACGGGCGGATCCGCTTATGAGCAGGATTTTGAACTGCCCGGCACCAGGCAAAGGGGTTATGAGAAGGCAATGCGGGATTCCGGCCTCGCTGTTCGCCCTGGGTGGCATATCCCCGCCGATTTCACCATCCAAGGTGGCTACGCCAGCGCGCGGGCACTCCTGGGAAGTACGGCGGAACGCCCCACAGCTATTTTTGCCGCGTCCGATGAAATGGCTATCGGGGCAATTCTTGCTGCCCGCGATTTCGGCCTCCGTATCCCTTATGACCTTTCCGTCATCGGCTTCGACGGCCACGAACTCGGGGAGGTGTTTGGCCTGACCACCATTGACCAGGGCGCACGGGACCAGGGTTCCCTTGCTGTTAACATGCTGCTGTCGGGGCTCGAAGGCGATGCAGGCCACGTTGCCGCCGAGGCCGAGTATCCTGCAAAGTTCCTGATCAGGTCCAGCACCGCGGTTCCCCCGGAAGATTCTCCCCGCACCCGTCACTGACGCGTTCCGAGGGATCCTCTTAGTCTCCCGCTCCGCCCATGAAGCGGACGAACCTGCCCAAGACCTGGGGCCAGGCCCCAATCCACTTCCTGCGGGCTTGCAGTGGATCGTCAGAGCCCTCCCAGCCACTGTGCACAAGCCTGACTTCGGTACCGCCATCCACAGCCTTAAAAGCTACCCTGAGCTCCGTGGACCAGGCCGCAGTGCTGTCGGGGTGCCAGCTGGCATGGAAGGAGAGCGGTGGCTGCCAATCGTCAATCGAACCCCAGATGGAGGTTCGGCCATCATCGGCCGTTTCAAGTATGAGGTTCTCTTCGAACTCCACATAGGATCCAACGCCAAAGACGCTGATGGTATCCATAGGCCACCACAGGTGGGTGTGCTCGGTGAAGCCAATGAACGCCTGGGAAACGGCGCCTGGTACCACCACAGTGTTCACCACGGGTTCGAGTGCTTCTGACGCCGGCGGTAGATCATCGTCCAAGGGCGCGTGGCTGAAGAGGTTGTTCATGGTCACCAACTGTACCGGCCCTAAAAAAGGCTCACGCCCTTAAAAGACTCAGGCCCTTAAAAGACTCAGGCCCCGACATTCCTTGTCGGGGCCTGAATCATAAATAGTGTCCGGCGGTGACCTACTCTCCCACACCCTCCCGGGTGCAGTACCATCGGCGCTGTGGGTCTTAGCTTCCGGGTTCGGAATGGGACCGGGCGTTTCCCCCACGCTATGACCGCCGTAACCCTGTGT
>NZ_JAPSHJ010000099.1 GCF_031179985.1 Arthrobacter sp.
ATCGTCTCCAACGACACCGGAGCATCCTTCGCCATCGCAACAACTGCCTTGACTTTATGAACCATAACTACGCGTTCCTTTCACGCTGTGCGCCAGAGCGGCCTTTACTTGGGGCATTTTCCTACGCGGGCTGTTTCTTTTGCGGCCGACATTCGTTGTACGTCCGTCCATGGATACAACACTCGGCCGGGAGCTTTACGGTGCGGGAGTAAGCCTCAGCCGGAGCACCTCCACAGCGAAGACAGCCTGACATGACTCTGGTATGTGACTGATATATGACCGATGGTAGTTGGGGTGCTGCAAGGGTGTCAACGACTGTCCGCCCGTCCGTGTCCTAAGACTGCCCATGAAACTTAGACAACCGGTGACTTGTCCGGGGAAGCCTTGTAGTGTCGAGCCACCAGGCACTCATGGACAAGACACCTTAGCTAGGAGACATCATGGCAGCCAACAGTGAAGCGGAAGTTCTGGCCCAATGGAGCGAGCAGCTGGCGCAAGCGCTTCAGATCCCGGATCTGGAGGTGGACCAGGAGTTGCTTCTTGAACTGGCGAGGAGGTCCGCAGACTCGGTGATACACGCTTCTGCGCCGGTGACCGCCTTCATGGTGGGTTATGCAGCCGGCCAGGAAGCCAGTAAAGGACTTGCCGGTTCCGCAGTGACAGCGAGCGAGGCGACTGTCAGGGCCGCCGACGTCGCCTTCACGCTGTGCGAGAAACGGGCTGCCGGAAGGGGAAGCGACACGGTCGGGTGAGGCTGGCGGTCCACAGCCGCTCACGCCAGGCACGGCCATTCGGCCATCACCGATGGGCAGCAACTTCTTAAAACACCTGCAGGGTAGCGGTCATCCACCGGCGAAAGGCGGAAGGACATCGATGACGTCCTCCCTGCCAAGGCCCAAACCAAGGTCCCTTACAGCTACTTCATTACGGAGAAAACTGCTTCGGGCGATGATTCCGGCCAGCGGAGGGGTTCCCGCCGGAGGCTCGGGACGGTCAACCGCAAGTATGACCGTCAGGAGTTCATTCAGCGTCACGCCGTCTGCCAGTTCATGACGTTCCTCTTCTACACCGGCGGCGGAACATGCAGCGGCAAAGTATCGTACCAACATAATTTTCAGCCTCCGATGGCGCTCATGCTGCGGCCCGACTGCTTGAAGTCCGGCGAGTCGAGGCCCGGGTGGTCCATTCCGTGTGCCCGCGGCTTGATCCACATTGCGTCTTGCCAGAGCCGTGCCAGCTCTTCGTCATCTGCCCCGGAACGCATGAGGCTCAGCAGGTCAAATTCTTCGCTGGAGAACAGGCAGCTCATGAGCCTGCCTTCCGCAGTGATGCGCGTGCGTCGGCAGTCCCCGCAGAACGGTTCCGTGACAGAAGCGATGATGCCCACCGTGCCCAGTACGGGCCCCTGGGTGCCGCCTCCAGCGTTTCGCTTCCTGACCTGGAAACGTTCTGCCGGGGCACCTGCCCGTTCCCGAAGGTCCGGGGTCAGAACGAAATCCTGGGAAAGCAGTTCGCGGATCTCGGCAGCAGTGATCATGTCCCGCCGAGTCCAGCCGTGATCGGCATCCAGCGGCATCTGCTCAATGAAGCGGAGTTCGTATTTGTGCTCAAGGGCCCAGCGGAGAAGCCCAGACGCTTCGACGTCGTTAATCCCCCGCATCAGGACGGCGTTAATCTTGACAGGGCCCAGCCCTGCAGCGCTTGCCGCTTTGACTCCCGCAAGCACCTTGGTAAGGAACGGACGCCTCGTCAGTAACTCGAACGTCTCTTCATGGAGGGAATCGAGTGAGACATTGATCCGGGTGAGCCCGGCGTCTTTGAGGGCCTGGGCCTTCTTGTCCAGGCCTACGCCATTGGTGGTCATGGACATAGGCAAGGAGGGGTGCCGTTGGCGGAGAGCCCGGATGATGTCCACCAGGTCAGGGCGTACCAAAGGCTCGCCGCCGGTTAACCGGAGTTCGCGGACGGCCAGTTTTTCCACGCTGACGCCGACGACCCGAACGATCTCATCCAACGTCATGAGGGATTGTTTGGAGAGCCACTCCAGGCCTTGGGCGGGCATGCAATATGTGCACCGAAGGTTGCACTTGTCGATGACGGACAACCGTAAATCTGTGGCCTGGCGTCCGAACCGGTCGGCAAGGCCCACGGGTACGCCCGCAGGCCTGCTGGGCGGCATCGGCAGTCCGCCTCCGCCTTTGGCGGGAATTCGGGGAATGCCGAGCTGAATAGTCATAGCTTCGAAACCTGTTCCTTCACTGCGGAAGCACTGTTTGTCTTTTTGATCGTTCTTTGGACCGGGGTGTTAATGGCCGCTGTCCGTGCTGCGGGCGGTTTTAACCGGCCCGCAGCACGGACAGATGCAGCTTAGTGCTTGGTTCCGCGAGGGCACGAAGAGCTGTCGGGACACCGGTCATCGCATTCGTGCTTGGTCACAAGTTCGAACTGCGCGCCGCCGTGCTGGTCGACGCCGGTTCGGATGGCGCGCTCCATGACCGTCGTGGCGAGCCGGCGCCGGAGAGTGAGAGGGTCACGGCGGAGGTCCCGGGTTAGTGCGAAGCAGAGCAGGAGCATGACCAGCACGAACGGCAGGGCGGCCACGATGGTGATCCGTTGCAGGCCGGACAGGGCTTCCGAAGGCTCATTGCCGCCGGCGAGGAGCATGACTGCGGCGACGGCGCCGGTGAGCGTGCCCCAGAAGATGATGACTCCGCGGCGCGGTTCCTCGGCCCCATTGGAGCTGAGCGATCCCATCACGATGGAGGCCGCGTCGGCTCCGGTGATGAAGAAGATCGCCACGAGCAGCATGGCCAGTGCAATCACTGCTGTGATGGCCCAGGCAGGCATACCCAAGTTCTTGACCAGATCGAAGAGGGCACCGTCAAAGTTGACCGATGGGGCTCCGTCGACCATGGTCACCAGGCCGCGGGTGTTGGCCTTGTCTGCTTCTTGCTGCACGTGGAAGGCAGTGCCGCCGAAGATGCAGAACCAGATGACGCTGACGATGCTGGGAACCAGGAGCACGCCGGTGACGAACTGCCGGATGGTCCGTCCGCGGCTGATGCGTGCGATGAACAGTCCCACGAACGGCGTCCATGAGATCCACCAGGCCCAGTAGAAGATGGTCCAGCCCGACATCCAGGTGCGCAGGGCCTCGTCTCCGACAGCCTCGGTGCGCGAGGACATCTCCGCCAGGTCCCGGGCGTAGTTGCCGACGGCGGCAGGGAGCAGGTTGAGGATGAAGAGGGTGGGGCCGGCCACGAAGACGATGAGGGCCAGGATGAGGGCGAGCACCATGTTGATGTTGGACAGCCACTGGATGCCGCGGCTGATGCCGGAGACGGCGGACGCTACGAAGCAGGAGGTCAGGATGGCGACGATCACCACGAGCACGGGCGTGCCGATTTCCCCTGCCCAGCCGTTGGAGGTCAGGCCGCTGCCGATTTGCAGGGTGCCCAGGCCGAGGGATGCGGCGGTGCCGAAGAGGGTGGCGAAAATCGCGAGGATGTTGATGAACTTGCCGACCGGGCCTTCCACCATCCTGACGCCAAAGAGCGAGGTGAAGGCGGCGGAGATAAGCTGCCTGCGGCCGAGCCGGTAGGTGCCGTAGGCCATGGCAATACCCACCACGGCGTACATTGCCCAGGGGTGCAGGGTCCAGTGGAAGATGGACGTTGCCATGGCGGTCTGGATGGCTTCGGGGGTGCGGCCGTCCACGGTGCCGGGCGGGGGAGAGATGTAGTGGTAGAGCGGTTCTGCCACGCCGTAGAACATGAGGCCGATGCCCATGCCGGCCGCAAACATCATGGCCACCCAGGACACGGTGCGGAATTCCGGCTTTTCGCCGTCCTTGGCCAGCGGGATGTTCCCGAATTTGCCCAGGGCAAGCCACAGGACGAAGACCACAAAGAGGGAGGCCAGGCCCATAAAGAGCCAGCCGGTGTACTGCATGACCCAGTCGAGGGCGTTTTGGGATGTTGCTGCCAGACTGTCTCTTCCGGCAAAGCCCCAGATAACGAAGGCGACGGCGAATGCCCCGGTGATCCCGAAGGTCACTTTATCGAGGGGGAGAGACTGGCGCCTGCCAAGGCTGGCGGCCTGTTCAGCTTCGGTCTGCCGCAGCTCTTGGAGGATCTGGTCGGTTTCTTCCGTATCCGGCAGGCTGATCGCCGCGGCTCCCGCGTTGAGGGGGGACTCCTCCGGCGCATCCACAGTAGCTGCCGATACTGCTCCCTTGGCTTCATTGCTGCTGGGGGCTGTGTCTGTGTTGCCTGCCGGATTATCGTCGGCCGGCAGCTTTTCAGGTGTCGTATTTACAGCCATTAGCGGGTCCTTTCCTCGGCGGAAGTCATGAGTAGGCCTAGATATGGCCTTCGGGTGTCAAACCGGGAGGAAGGTTGGGGGCCTCGTCCGATTCGATGATCATAATGTCGCCGTCAACAACCTTGACCTCATGGTGGCGGACCGGCAGTTTGGCTGGTGGCGCATCGACTGACCCGGTACGGAGGTTGAACTTGGATGCGTGCAGCGGGCACTCGACCCAGCAGTCCTCCACGTAGCCGTCGGCCAGGGAGGCATCCTGATGGGTGCACGTATCGTCGATGGCGAATAGCTCGCCTTCTTCCGTGTGGAAAACAGCGATGGGCGGGGCAGTATTGAGCCGTAGCGCCTCCCCGGGAGCGAGTTCACTGAGCGGGCAGGCCTTGTGCATGAAGCACCTCTATTTCAAACGGGATGAGTTTTTTTATTCAAGGTGGACTCACGGCCATGAATACCGCTTCTTTGTTTCGAAGCGGTCAACAGGGTTCGTCTTATGCAACAGCGTGCGTTCCGTCACAGGCGAATGTCAAGGATTTTTCTGCCGTTACGACTCCGTTTTCCTCTGCGTCCGGACAGGTTGACAGGTCCCTGTGGGATGCCT
>NZ_JAPSHJ010000100.1 GCF_031179985.1 Arthrobacter sp.
AAAAAGGGTCGAGAGCCCCAACCACACACGGTTGGGGCTCTCCCCATTTAAAAACCCCCAAACAAACCGGCGGGATGTGGGCGAGCGTCAGGCCACGACCTGCGAAACGTGAGCGAGCGTTGAGGCAGGCAACAGCCGGACCACCGTCGCAGGCCCCTAGACTTACCAGCATGACCCAAACCCCTGCTGGCCGCCGCTCCCGGCGAGCCACCATCCTGGACGTTGCTGCTGCGGCAGGTGTTTCACGACAGACCGTCACCCGCGCCATGAACGACATGCCGGGCATCAAAACGGAGACCCGTCAACGAATCCAGGAGCTGGCCAACGAACTTGGCTACACTCCGAGCCGGTTCGCCAAGGGCCTCGTGCAAGGCGCGCGGACTTCGGTAGGCCTGGCCATCCCGGATCTCACCAACCCCTACTTTCCTGCTTTCGCCTCCAGCGTGGTGGAGCAGGCCACTCAACGTGGCTGGCAGGTGGTTATGGATGACTACGGCCATGGCGGACGTAACGGCCTTGACGCCGTCGAGCATCTCGCCCCCCATGTGGATGCCGTTATTGGATACCTGGGCGGCTATGCAGGTCAGGCCCAAGCGATCCTGGGCCGGCGGCCGTTGATTGTCTTGGACGAGGAACCGGGTTCAGCCGCCGGCGCCATTACCTTTGACTACCGGCACGCAGCCGAACTGGCAATCAGGCGCTTGCGGAGCGCCGGTCGCCGCCACATCGCGTACTTAGACTCCGTCCGTGGCCCCGAGAAGCCTGCCCACGAAAAGCCGGACGCGGAAAATCACGCGGACACTCACGTCCCGGGTATGGCCGGCAGCACGGACTTACTCCCCCACGGGCCGGGCAGCGGTGATGGGTTCGTCACAGCCAGGGGCAGGGCGTTCGCTGCTGTCCTCGCGGAATCTGATGCTTTGGATTGCGTGGCTGTGGCAGTTGAGGAGTCGGCATCTGCCGCTCGTACTGCCGTGCGGGATCTCCTCGAACAGCAACCCGGGATTGCTGGAATCGTAGCCTTTAATGACCTTGTGGCGTCGGGCGTGCTGAAGGCGCTGGCGGATGCCGGGAAGAGGGTTCCCGAAGATTGCCTGGTCATCGGGATGGACGGAATTCCACTCGGAGAACAATTGTCGCCCGAGTTGACCACACTTGCGTTGGACCTTCGGGACGTGGGCCGCACCGCCGTCGAACTCCTTGACGGATTGTTGGCTGGATCCCTGACCGCCGGGAGTGCCGAGGCGCACCTCACGCTTCGGCATCGGCTGGTGGTCAGGCAGTCCGCTTGAGCAGGAAATCCCGTGCGAACTATGGTCAAAGTTCTTCACCTGCCGTACTGTTGTACCCAGTTCGTGAACGTTCACGTTTTCACAACCCACCAACGAATCCCGCAGAATCAGCGAGACGAGGAACACTTATGTCAGTCGAATCATTGCCCGGCGCACGGGATCTTCAGCAGTCACCGGTCCAGCCCACCACCTCAACGGTGGAACGCCACCTGGAACTCGGTGGGGGACGCGTGGCAGAGCTGGCATCTGTTGCCCCGGCTGAAGGGACACTTTCCGCCAGAGCGTTCCTCGACAGTGATGCTGCCCGGCTGTCGCTGAACGGAACATGGAAGTTCCGGCTGTTCCCGGGCATCAGGACAGCGCCCGAGGATGGCTGGCAATTGGGCCAGGACCTATCCGAATTCACGGATCTGCCTGTTCCGTCAAGCTGGTCCATGCACGGCCACGGCAGCCCGTCATACACGAACGTCCAGTACCCCTTCCCCGTTGAGCCGCCCCGGATTCCCGAAGCCAACCCCATCGGGCAGCACGTTTTTGAATTCACGGCCGGCCCCGAATTTTTCCCCCGGGCCATTCTCCGTTTCGACGGCATTGAGTCTGCAGGAACCGTGTGGCTGAACGGCCAACGCCTTGGCACCACGCGCGGCAGTCGCCTGGCCCACGAATTCGACGTCACGGGCGTCCTGGCTGAAGGTGCAAACGTCCTTGCCGTAGAGGTAGCCCAGTTCTCGGGAGCAAGCTACCTTGAGGATCAGGACATGTGGTGGCTTCCCGGCATATTCCGGGACGTCACCCTCCAGGCGCGGCCGGCAGGAGGGATCGACGATGTCTTCGTGCATGCCGGCTATGACCACCTGCGGGGCGAAGGAATCCTCCGTGTGGAGGCGAGCCGGGACGGTGAGGCGATTGACGCCGTCGTGCGTATTCCGGAGTTGGGACTGGAACTGCGTGCCGGCGCAGAGCACGTCATTCCCGGAATCGAAGCGTGGTCGGCTGAGACACCAAAGCTGTACCGGGCCAGCGTCAGCACAGCAGCTGAGTCCATCGAGCTTCAGCTGGGATTCCGCTCCATTGCGATTGAGGACGCCCAGTTCAAGGTGAACGGCAAGCGCATCCTGCTGCGCGGCGTGAACCGTCATGAGCACGACCCCAAGCTCGGACGTGCGGTGCCCAGGGAGCTGATGGTCAGCGAACTGCGGCTCATGAAGCAGCACAACATCAATGCCATCCGGACGTCCCACTACCCGCCTCATCCCGATTTTCTGGCCCTTGCTGACCAGCTCGGCTTTTATGTGGTCCTCGAGTGCGACCTCGAGACCCATGGGTTTGAAAGCGGCGGCTGGAAGCAAAACCCCAGCGACGATCCTCAGTGGGAGGCCGCGCTGCTGGACAGGATGCGGCGCACCGTGGAACGGGACAAGAACCACGCCTCGGTGATTATGTGGTCGCTTGGCAACGAGGCTGGCGCAGGCCGCAACCTTGCTGCCATGTCACGGTGGGCGAAGCACCGCGATCCGTCACGGCCCATCCACTATGAAGGTGACTGGAGCTGTGCCTATGTGGATGTCTATTCGCGGATGTACGCGACCCACGCGGAGACGGAGCTGATCGGGCAGGGCGTGGAGGAACCGCTGGAGGATCCTGCCCTCGATGCGCGTCGCCGGGCCATGCCCTTCGTCCTGTGTGAGTACGTTCATGCCATGGGCAACGGACCCGGCGGGATGACCGAGTATCAGGAACTGTTTGACCGCTACCCACGTCTCATGGGCGGCTTTGTGTGGGAATGGCTGGAGCACGGCATTACCGTTACTGGAGCCAACGGCCGGGAGCAGTTTGCATACGGCGGTGACTTTGGTGAGGAAATTCACGACGGCAACTTTGTGACCGACGGACTCGTGGATGCCAACCGCAAGCCCCGGCCCGGACTGTTGGATTTCAAGAAGGTCATCGAACCCCTCAGGCTTTCTGTAGTGGCGGACTGGTCCGGCTTCACCCTGCGCAACGGCTTCGACTTCGCTGACACATCAGCCTTCAGCTTCCGGTACGCAGTGGTGGCCGACGGCGTAACGCTCGAAGCCGGGGGCGTCACCTTGGCGCCGGTGGCACCGGGCGAAGATGTTTTTGTTGACCTGCCTGCCGGCTTGCTGCAGCTCGCTGCCGACGGCCCGGCTGTTCTGACTGTCAGCGCTGTTCTGGGCGCGGACACCGACTGGGCCGATGCCGGTCATGAGATCGCCTGGGGGCAAGCAGCCGCCAACCTGAACGGACCTGGCACGCTCACAGCGCACGCTTTTGTTCAGGAAGAAGGCAACGAACTTCTGCTCGGCCCGGCCGCTTTTGACCGCGTCACCGGAGAGTTGAGGCGGTTGGGCGACCTGCCCGTCGAGGGGATGAAGGTTACGTTGTGGCGTGCCCCCACCGACAACGATTTGGGCAGGGAATGGAGCGACCCTGACCCCCGCAGCATGGAACGGCGCTGGTTGGATGCGGGACTAAACCGACTCCACTCCCGCCTGATCAGCATTTCGGCCGTCTCAAGTGAAGACGGCGGGGAAAGGCTGTTGGTCCGTACCCGGATGGCTCCCGCGGACAAGCAGTACGGCGTGCTGGTGGACTACACGTGGACCAGTGACGGCACCAGCGTAAGCCTGAACACCTCCGTCCGCCCCGACGGGGACTGGATAGACCGCGGGACGGCAGTCCGATGGGCGCGGGTTGGAGTTGAGCTGGTCCTGGAAGCCGAAACGCAGAACGTCGAGTGGTTCGGCCAGGGTCCGCACCAAAGCTATCCGGATACCGGCCAGGGCACTCGCCTCGGCTGGTACGCACTTCCCCTGGATGAGATGGACGTGGAGTACGTTCGGCCGCAGGAAGCCGGGGCAAGGTCGGCCGTGCGTTCCGCTTCCTTGGGGCTCGACGCCGGATCGCTCAGTATCGCAGGCGATCACTTTGCGCTTACCGTCCGTCCGTACAGCCAGCAGGTCCTGGATGCGGCAACACATCGTGAGGATCTAGGCCGCGATGGCCGGAGCTACATCTACCTGGATGCTGCCCGGGATGGCGTTGGCACCGCAGCCTGCGGACCGGGGGTACTGGAGCCCTACCAGCTTACCCCTCGGGATGTTGAATTCACGGTGGTGCTCACCGCCGGGACGTAGGCTTCGCATGTGACTCAAGCCATAAAGACGGCGTCCGGCTGATTTCCGCCGCCGTGCCTTCAGAGGGGTCCCAAATCCTTGGTTTTCCGGGGATTCCGGGACCCCTCGGGCCTGTGCGGAGCTGATTTGTGTTGCGGGTTGGCTGCGTGTATTGTTTTCTAAGTCGCCGCGAGGGAGACCAGCGAAGAGCTGGTTACCGGAGAGCGGCCAACCCCCTGAAAACAGCCTGAAAAATGGTTCGCTTATTTGCGTGCCGCATACAGGCGGGGCCGATTTTCTGAAGCTGAAATCGCGGAAACGCTGATTTGCAAAGCATTAGGAAACCGGGTAAGTTTGAAAAGTTGCTCCGGAGCGATCCACGGCTGTGAAGTGTTGTGGTGGTGCCGGGTGTGTCTGTTGTTTGAGAACTCAATAGTGTGCCAAGTTTGTTGATACCAATTGTTTTAT
>NZ_JAPSHJ010000061.1 GCF_031179985.1 Arthrobacter sp.
AACGGATCGTGTGGATGGCCGATGATTTCCTCGTCATCCTCGAGCCAACGAAAAGGGCCGAAATCCAGGACAACGTATCCCTGCAGGTCCGGATCGGAGGGCCGGAAGGCTGCTTGCGGGGTGGTCAACGTGGCGGACACGACGTCGAGTTCCTCACCTTTCGCTGTGTGCCGCCTGAAACCCGTCCGCGGATCCAGCCCGGGTGGCGCTTCACCCGTTAGTCGGATCGGATACTCGTCTCCGGCGTTGTCCTCGCCCTGCGAGGCAGGGGGTTCAAGCCGCACCAGAAGGTCTTTCTCGGGAACAGCGAAAACAGGCGTGACGCGTTTCGGTTCCCAAATCAGGAGCGCCTCCTGAGTATCGACGACGGAACTTCCGTTCAGGTCGGCCCGGACCCTTTTGGATGTGGGCTGGTACCGAAGATCCGGAAATGCGCCGAAGAGAAGCTCAGACAGTTTCGTGGCCATGCATTCAGCGTGGGCATCATGGGGTCCAGCGTCAACGCCTCGTAGCTGAGTCGCCGGCGGTGCAGGTGGAGAAGCGCCGATTCGGGGCTAACAGGTGGCAGGACTTTCGTGCCGTGACTGCACGAAGTAGAGTCCCGGAATGAGCACTTCATCCTCAGCCCGCCCCTCGGCGCCTGTGAAGAGGGAAACCTTCTCGTCGAGAAGGCTTTTCATCCTGTCCGCCATCGGCTCCGCAGTGGGCCTGGGCAACATCTGGCGCTTCCCCTACATCGCCTACGACAACGGTGGCGGGGCCTTCCTGCTTCCCTATCTTGCGGCTCTGCTGACAGCCGGCATCCCGCTGCTGTTCCTTGACTATGCCGTTGGGCACAAGTTTCGGGGCTCCGCACCGTTGGCCTACCGTCGCCTGCATAGAGCCGCTGAGCCGCTGGGCTGGTGGCAGGTGCTGGTCTGCTTCGTCATCGCTGCCTATTACGCGGTGATCATCGCCTGGTCGCTGATGTACACGATCTTCTCCTTTACCGAGGCCTGGGGCGACGACGCTGAGGGCTTCTTCTTTGGAAACTTCCTGGCCGTTGCCGAAGCGCCAGGCCTGGGCTTCGAATTCGTACCGTCGGTGTTCTTCCCGCTGCTGCTTACATGGGCTGCTGTCATTGCCATCATGGTGGCCGGTATACGTAAGGGCATCTCGCGCGCGAACGCTGTCCTGCTGCCGCTGTTGATGGTGATGTTTCTCCTTCTGGTGGTCCAATCGCTCTTCCTTCCCGGGGCGGCGGACGGCCTGAATGCGTTCTTCACCCCGGACTGGTCCGCTCTCGGCAATCCGTCCGTATGGGCTGCGGCGTATGGACACATCTTCTTCTCACTCTCCGTGGGCTACGGCATCATGGTCACGTACTCCTCCTACCTCAAGCGCAGGACGGACTTGACCGGGTCCGGAATGGTGGTTGCCTTTTCCAATTCCGGCTTCGAGATCCTGGCGGGCATCGGCGTCTTCGCGGCCCTGGGTTTCATGGCGCAGGCTTCCGGGGCTGCAGTGGGCGACGTGGTGACCCAAGGGATCGGCCTGGCGTTCATTGCGTTTCCCACTATCGTGTCGCAGGCTCCCTTCGGCGCCCTTATGGGGGTGCTGTTCTTCGGCTCCCTGGTGTTCGCCGGCGTCACATCGTTGATTTCCGTGCTGGAAGTGATTGTCGCCGCCGTGCAGGACAAACTGGGCTGGGGCCGGGTCCACGCTTCGGTGGTGGTCAGCGTCCTGGTTGCGGCCGTCTCGCTGAGCCTGTTCCCGACGGCGACAGGCCTGTACCTGTTGGACACTTCCGATGCTTTCGTTAACAGCTTCGGCATTACGCTCGGCGCCCTGGTGACCGTAGTCGTGTTGGCTTGGTTCCTGCGCAAGCTTCCACTGTTGTCCGCCCACCTCAACCGGATTTCGACCATCAAGATGCGCCGGACGTGGATGGTGCTGGTGGCAGGCATCGTGCCGCTCGCGCTTATCTACATGGTGGCCAATGAATTCATCACCAAGATCTCCACCACCTATGAGGGTTACCCCGACTGGTTCGTGGGAATATTCGGCTGGGGCATGGCCGGTGGATTGATCGTCCTCGCGCTGGTACTGACCTTCATTCCATGGAGCAGCCGGTCCAAAGCCCACCACGACCCTGAATACGACTCTGTGGTGGCCAACGAAGCAAAGGAGACGGCGCTGTGACACCCATCGCCATCATCATGATGATCGTCGCCATCGTCACGGTCTGGGGCGGCCTTGCGCTGGCACTGATAAACCTTCAGAGGCACCCGGAAGACGAAGGGGCGCTGCCCGAAGAGCAGGCCTGGGAGCTCTGACGGACTCGCTAGTTCCTGTCCGGCGGCTGCCTGTGCACTTCTATGGATGCGCAAGCTACAAGGTTCCTCTCTTCCTGGGACGTGATGAGAGGAACCTTGTAGTTTCTGACATCGGGATCTACAGGAGCATGATGGACTCCGCCCGCTTCGGATGGCAGTGTGGCGGAGCCTAGTAGAAGGAAATAAGTTCCACTAATTCTCCGACGCGGTCCTCGGGGTAGTTCCGGGCGATGTCTGCCTGCGTGAGGATACCGACCAGGTCATGGCCGTCGATGACCGGCAGCCGACGGACCTGGTGCTCTTCCATGGTCCTGATCGCCTCTTCGATGGAATCGTCCGCGCCAATGGTCACGGGCTTGCCTTGACCAAAGTCCCCGGCCTTGGCCGTCCTGGGATCCCCACCTTCCGCGAAGCACTTGATGACGATGTCGCGGTCCGTGATCATGCCCTTGAGCCTGTTGTCCTCTCCGCAAATGGGCAAGGCGCCAACGTCCAGCTCTTTCATTTTCCGCGCAGCTGCTTCCAAGGTTTCGTTTTCACCGATGCATTCAACGCCGCCGGTCATAATTTCACGTGCTTTGGTCATAGCGCTCTCCTGAACTGAGTGGCTGGGTGTTTTAGACCGCGCCCGTGCCGCTGACTTCGGTTGGGGAGCCAGGCGCATCAACGGTCACGCGTTAACGCTAAGTATGCTCAGCGTTAGTGTCCAGAGCCTGAAAGGTGATTTGGTTTTCGTTGTCGTCGGGCCGCGACCTGGACGTCGCCGTCATGGACAAGGTGCTGGTGTCACCATGTGGGACGGCGGCAGGTGGATGACCCGGTGGCCCCGGACACAGGCCAAAAGGCGCCCTGTTAGGTACTCTCAGGATAATGAGTGCAAATCAAGTGACACGCTCGCGACGGGTGCCACGACTCACTCTGGCCGCCTTCAGCGTCGCAGTCGTACTGGGCGGGGCCAACTTCGTTGCGGTTCGTCTCAGCAACCAGGAGCTGGCTCCATTCTGGGGCGCCGGCTTGCGCTTTGGTTTGGCAGCGGTGTTGTTCGTTATTATCGCGCTCGTCCTGCGTCTCCCTTGGCCGCGAGGCCGGCTACTGGCGATAACCGCCGTCTACGGTGCCCTCGCCTTCGCCATCCCCTACGCGTTGATGTACTGGGCCCTGACGCAAGCTACCGCGGGAACGGCGACAGTGGTCATGGCGGGGGTTCCCCTGGTGACGCTGCTCCTGGCTGTGACCCAGCGACTCGAACGGTTCACCATGAGGTCGGTGGGGGGATCTGTCCTCGCCATTGGCGGTGTCGTCTGGATGGTCCTTGGATCGCAGGGGGTCGGCGCTCCGGTAGGAGCTGTGCTGGCCATGCTCGTCGCAACCGTAGTTATCGGGCAGAGCATCATTATGGGAAAGCGCCTGTCTGCCAACCACCCCGCTATGACCAATGCCGTAGCCATGCTGTTCGCCGCGCCGCTGCTGATCGTGCTGTCAGCCATGGCTGGCGAAGCATGGGTGCTGCCCGGTCAGCCCGACGTGGTGGTGGCATTGGCCTACCTAGTGACGCTGGGATCGGTCGGCTTGTTTGTCCTCGTCCTGCTTGTGGTGCGTACCTGGACATCTTCGGCGACTTCGTACATGTTTGTCCTTTTTCCCCTGGTCACCTTGGGGCTGGCGGCATGGCTCATCGACGAACCGCTGACCCTACCTGCCGTGCTCGGTGCGGCTCTGGTCATGACCGGGGTCTGGTTCGGCGCCCTCTCGGGAACCAAAGCCGGCATCAGCGACTAAGCCTCGACGTCCTGGGCGGGTACCTCCGGGGGACCGCCGCCGTCGAATCGAACCGGAGCTTCACAGGCGCGCCTGGACGACACCGTCCCGTTCAACCGGATGGTCGAAAACCAAGACGGACCGCGGGCTTAGCCCTTGACCGCCCCGGACAACGCGAACGATCCCCCGGCCCCGCGAGCAACCAGAACGTACAGGACCAGGACCGGAACCGAATAAAGGATGGAGAACGCGGCCAGCTGGCCGTAGGCGATGGCTCCATGCTGGCCGAAGAAGCTGAAGATTGAAACGGACGCCGGCTGTTTCGACGGGGACAGCAGGAGTATGAAGGGCACGAAGAAGTTCCCCCAGGTCTGAATGAAAACGAAGATGAATACCACGCCCAGCCCCTGGCGCATTAGGGGCAGCACCACGGTGCGCAGGGCCGTCAGCCCGGAGGCACCATCCATCCAGGCGGCTTCTTCCAGCGAGACGGGCACCGTGTCCATGAAGTTCTTGGTCATCCAGACGGCCATCGGCAGCGCCGTTGCCGCCATAAAGAGGACGGTTGACGGCATGGAGTCCAGCAGCCGCAACTGGACGAACAGGCCGTAGACCGGAACCATGATCGCGGTGATGGGCAGACAGGTCCCGCACAGGATCGAATACAGGAACGGCTTGTTGAACCTGGACTGGAACCGGGAAAGCGGGTAGGCGGCCAGCACGGCAGCCGCCAGGGTCACCATTGCGGTCCCTCCGGAGAGCAGCAGGCTGTTCCATAGCGGCCTGAGCAGCAACTCCGGCGTGAGGACCGCTGCAAAGTTGCTGAGCGAGGCGTTGGCGGGCATCCGTGTCTGGTAACCGGCGTTGGTGTCCAGCGAAGCGAATACCAGCCACAGCAACGGCAGCAGAAAGCAGGCGCCGATCAGCAGCAGCGCGGCATCTGCCGGAGCACTGGCCTGGCGGCGCTCTGGCGAGGCTGCACTCCCGCTAGCGGTCCGCCGGGCCGCCCGTTCCGTCGTCGTCATCGATGCTCCCCCTTGAGCAGCCGGACGTAGGCAATCCCGAACACCAGTCCCAGGACAATGAGCACGGAGGCGATGGCGGTACCGTAGCCGATGTCGCCGAACTTGAAGGCCTCCTGATAGGCAAGAACCGGCAAGGTGGTGCTGGTATTGGACGGTCCGCCGGCCGTCATCACCCAGATCAGGGTGAAGACCGCCAAGGTCTGGAGGGTCACGAGCATCAGGTTGGTGGCAATGCTGGACCGGATTAATGGCAGCGTGATGAACACCAGCCGCTGCCGGCCGGATGCGCCGTCCATGAGGGCGGCTTCGGAGATGTCCTGTGGCACGTCGGCGAGGGCCGCCCGGTACACCAGCATAGAGAAGGCGGTGCCGCGCCAGATGTTGGCGAGAACCACGGCCACCATGGGGAACGTGTACAGCCAGTCGGTACCGGCCCAGCCCACAGCGGCGAGCAGCTGGTTCAGCGTCCCGTCCTTGCTGAAATAGGCGTAAGCGGCGAACGCGGCAACAATTTCGGGAAGCACCCAGGCCGCCACCACGGCGGTACCCACGAAGGCAGACACGGGCTTTCGGGCACGCGTCATCAGTCCGGCAATCAGTAGTCCCAGCAGATTCTGGCCCACTATCGCGGACGCCACCACGAAAACAACCGTCAGGACAACGGAGGCCGGGAACGCGGAGTCGGTCAGCAGCCGCGCGTAGTTGTCGACGCCCGTCCAGACGGGATTCCTGGCGTTCCGGCCGGTAAGGGCCGCGTTTGTGAAGGACGCGTGGAAGGACCACAGGACGGGCGCCGCGAGGAAAAGGAGGAGCAGCAGGACCGACGGCACGACCGGCAGCAGCCGGAGATGCTGCCGGGCGGGCTTGCGTGCACTCATGCGCTATTTCTGCAGGACTTTGGCGTCACCCACCTGGTCCCTGATTGTCTTGTCGTACTGCTCGGCTGCCTCCTGCGGCGAGAGCTTACCCGTGATCACGGCTTCAGTGGCAACCTGCACTGCCGCGGAGATCCGGGGGTAGTCCGCTGTTGCGGGCCGGTAGTGGGTGACGGAAACGAGGTCTGACACGTCCTTGACGAACGGATTGGCCGCCAGATAGTCGGGTTCGGCGGCAACGTCGGACCGGACCGCGATTTGAGAACTCGCAACGGTGAACGCCAGTGAGTTCTTCTTGTTCAGGGCCGTGGCAAGGAACTGGAAGGCCTGGTCTGGATTCTTGGAGTCCGCGCCGATGGCCAGGGTCCAGCCGCCCGACATGCTGACCCCGCCCGGCTCTTGGCCGCGCTGCGTGGGGAACTTAGCCACGCCCATATCTTCGGAATAGCCTGCCCACTCGTAACTGCCGCCCTTCTGCCAGAACGACGGCGCGTAGGAACCTTCCACGACGGCCCCCATTTTGCCCTGCGGCAACCATTCCCCGAAGACTTTCTTCCAGACATTCGCGTCGAGCGCCTCGGCAGGCGTAACAGCGAGTTTTTCGTCGTAGAGGGTTTTCAGGAAGGCCAGCGAATCGGTGAAGCCCTGCGAGCCGACCACCCATTTTTTCTCCTGCTGGTCATACAACTCACTGTCCGTGCCATACAACAGCTCGTAGAAGCTTTGCATCACAGTGCCCTCACCGGACGCTTTGCCGGCGTACATGTTGAAGGGGACCACGGACGGGTCCGCGGCCTTCATTCTGCGGGCAGCCTCGAGGATTTCGTCCCAGGTCCGGGGTTGCCATGGCACGGCGATCCCTGCCTTTTGCAGGACCTTCTTGTTGTACCAGATGCCGCGGGTGTCGGTTCCCAGCGGGACAGCGTAGATGCCGCCGTCGTCAGCGGTGCCGGCAGCTTTGGCGGCTTCGTTGTAGGTCTTCCAGTCGTCCCATTTTTCAAGGTAACTGTCCAGCCTCAAGAGGTATCCGGCGTCGACGTCCGACCGGACTTTGAAGGTGTCCTCGTAAAAGACGTCCGGTGCGGTTTCCTCTGACCTCAGGGCGAGCGCAAGCTTGGTGCCATAATCGTCGTCGTTCGCCTCGATGGGCTGCAGCACAACAGTGGTGCCTTGATTGGCAGATTCAAAGTCCTTCTTCGCATCCTTGAACAGGGTGTCGAGGGCGGTAAAGGAGTCTGTCTTTTGGTAGACGATCTTCAGTGTCCGGTTTTCTGCGAGCGGCTGTTCCGGGGAACAGGCCGATGTTGCCAGCAGCACTGTCGCAGACAACAGTGCCACCAGTAATCTGGCAGGGCGGTGCATGACGCTCCAATCTTCGAGCGGCTGCAGCCCCCAATATCCTCCAGCTGGCCCCAGCCTGTATACAATTTTCAGGTTAACATCAGCTATCGACAAAGCAGCGGGAGCTGTTCCTCAGCCTTCACGTACTCGGATAAGTGCTGGGCCGGTGAGAGCATGGGAATCAGCGATTCTCTGGCACCGGAACCGCCGTCCTCCAGGGCATGATCCTTCTTCGGGTCGAAACTGGCCCCCAGTTCAGTATCCAAATACCTGTTCTCCGAGTCGCTCCTGGTCATGGCTGTCATCGGCGTTGCCGCAATACCTGGCATCCAGCTGGCCCCCTCTAGCTTTCAGCCTCGGGAACGCGCCCCAGGCCTCCCTGACAGAGTAGCGCTTTCCGGCCACAAATTGACGAATTTATCAATTCTGCAACTTCCGCCGACTATGCGTTCGGCCGCGGCCTGCTCGGCCCTTCATCCTAAATTTTGATCGGCCCGTCTGAGGCTCTCATTCCAGGGCTGGGCATGGAATTACGGGGTGAGCGGACCACGAAGGACAAGCAATGCAAGGTCCACGTCGCCGTCGACTGCAGACAGGGCAGAAAGGTTGGCGCGGCCCCAGAGGCCCAGGTGCATGTCGCTCGTCGATGCGGTAACCGAGGCGCCGACGGAGCCGTTGCCGACAGTCCAGGTCGTGCCGTGGGGCACGCGGAACGCCACGGCCTTCCCGGGGTCGGCCATCCGCTGCAGCCGTAGGGGCCGGTCCGAGACCTACAGGCGCAGGTTCAAATCCTTCCGGAGAAGAAGCCGCTCCCCACCAATTGCAACATCGTCACGAAGACGGCCATCAGCATGAACCCGGCACCGAATAGACGAAGCCAGCGGGGGTTGGCGAAGAGTGTGTCCGAATAATCGAGGCCCCACATCTTGAGCTTTCGCATCATCGCTGCGTAGACGGTGGCCGATCCCCGGAAGTTGGTCGCCAGGACAAGGCCGAACAGGGCGGCGACCAGCCCAATGCCCGTCGACAACCAAAGCATTGCCTCTTCTTTGAAGCCCGGGAAAACGATCGGGGCGGCCAGCATGGCGATGCCGAATATCGCGGCAGCTACCAGATACACCATCATGATGGCCTTTTGGGGCTGCGGCAGAGCCGTCACGTGCCTCCATGCATCCATGTGTCCCCCTGGCTACCCTGAGCAGCGGCTCGTATCTGTGGGGACCGACGGCGGGCTGAGTGGGCTGCGGTGATCAGAGCCGCAAGCCCTCCGCCGCCGGCCTCCACCCAAGATAGGCGTCACCCCCTGTGGGAAACCTGTGACGCCCCGCGGGGAATTGAGCAAGGTCCCTCACTTTTGAGGGTGCCCGGGCTTGCCCTGTCAGGACGCCCCCGAATTCCCCAAGGTGACCGGTCCAGAGTGATGGTGTCCTGATGGTGAAGGTTGCCGCGAATCCCTCAGTTCAGGGCGACGCCGGGTCCGGACGCATTCCCCCCAATGGCACCGGACCCGGCCCCCTGTTTCCTCCACTCCCGGCGGGCATCCTGAAGGATGAGTCTCGAGATCCTGGACATGCTGAGGAGCGAGTCCGCTGCATCCGGCACTCTTCGGGCCGCCAGTCCTTCCTCCAGTTCCCGGCAGTAGTGCTCCATCCTGGTGGCGCCGGCCATTGCGGAACTGACCTTCAAGCTCGCGACTGCCTCTTTGGACGCTTCCAGATCGCTGCTGCTCAGGCCGCCAATGACCCTCGACACCCTGGTCGGCAGCAGGTTCAGGTATTCGGTAAAAAACCTCTGGGCCACAATGTCCCCCGCCTCGTTACAAAGCCCCAGCAACGGGGCGGGATCCAGGACCGGCAGGGACTCATCCACGACCGGCGCCGCGCTCCGCCGCAGCATGCGTTCCGGTTCTGCTGCATCTGCACGTTCCATTCGATGGCACCGCCTCGGAAAGTAGCTATCCGTACTGCTGCACGGCGCCGCCCACTCTGCCAGAAGCGCATCAAGAAAGACCGGCCGCCGCCGCAGGATCCACCCAAAGTCGGCGCACCGGCACCGCAGGTGATCTCTAGGCATGACCAGGGATACGGACGGGCCCCGGCCCCTAAACCCCCGGAGAGCGGAGTGACAACAGTGGGCAGTGAAACCCTCAGCATCGGCTTGGTCGGCTGCGCGTCACAGAAGCTGCGTCGCCCGCACCGGCACGGGAGCTGTACGTCTCCCAGCTGTTCAAGAAGGCATCCGCGTACGCCGAGCGTCACGCTCATCGTCCTGGCCGGGGAGCAGTACCGGTATGCCCTCCACGGCACCCAGTGGCAGCACGAGGTTCCCATGAAGGGCCTGGGCATCGGGCAGCAGCTCGGCTGGCTGGCCGAACAGCTTGCCGGCGACGCCCGGCAGGCCCGATAACTGGCGCCGGACCGTAGGATTCAGGCATGGCAGGGGAGAGACTCGACATTGCACCTCGGGGCAGGTGGGAAAAGATCGCGGCAAGGTCGTCTGGGTGGCTGATCTTTGTGCCTCTATTCACCTCGAACCTGTTCGGTGCGCGATCCGCTGTCCAGGTTCCCAGCCCGGCTCGCTCCGGGACCGTTGTTTGCCCGGGTTTGCCGAGGTGAGCCGGGGTGCGGTGAGGTTCCAGCCGGACCTGAGCGGTGAAGGTATGCCCGCCGGTGTGATCAGGCCGTTCAATTCCGTCGTTCTCAAGGGAATCGTCGAACCCCCGGCCAAGAGGCCAGCAGAATTGCAGCGAGGCTGGGAATCGTCGCCCTGGATACCGACCAGGGGCCGCTGCACGTGGCGGCATGGAGCCACCCACTGATGCCCAGCAGGCCATCTTCCGCCAGATCGTCGAGCACGCCGGCAGTGTGGCACCCGTTCTGGAGGCACAGTTCAGCTCCTGCACGACCACGCCCAAAGAACACTGCGAGGAGTGCTTCGACATCGAAGTCGGTGCAGACGTGCCGCTGCTCCCGGTAGCCACAGAGCGACCGTTCGGCTTTGGTGCGAACATCAAGGGCTCTGAGGCGATGGCTTGGGTTTTGGTGTGGCATGAAGGAGGCCGGGGTCGACGGCGTGGAGATTTCGTGGATCGACGACCCACACCCTGCCTTGGCCGACCTCGTCATAGTGGAATAGCCGGTTCTGCATTCAAGCCGACTTGAACCTGGCCCGGCCCGTTCCAGCGAAACGCCGGAACACTTGAACATGCTGGCTACTGACCCCCAGTGTGGCTGGGAGCGGGCGTCCTCTCCTGAGTCCATACCACGTGTGCAGTGACCTTGGAGCGGCGCTGGATGACGTATTCTGCCACCGCCAGGTTGATCACCCAGGCGGCTCCCATGAGGACAGCCCGGGTGGTGACGTCGGGCGGTCCGGTCACGAGTTCGGGGATGATGAGGATGAGTGCCTGGGTGCCGGCCGCGACGCCGATGGCGTAGGCGCGTGTCATCCATGCGCCGTGCCGGGCGAAGTCGCGACGCCTGATGGCAAGGATTCCCAGGACAATGCTGGCCAGCATGCCGGTGCCAAAGACCAGCCGCAGGATGAGGAGAATGATCCCGTCGCTGGGTGGCAGCGCATAGAAAAGCGCCATCCACAAGCCCGTCAGGGCGGTGAGCAGCCCGGCCGGTATCAGGATCCGCCCGGCCGCCCGGTGCCAGGAACGCCTGCTCCGGCGAAGGGGCGGGACGAACTGCAACGCTCCCAGGAGGGAGTAGACGGTGACGCTAAGGACGTGGGCCACCACCGGGATGGGAGAGACGAAGAACCTCTCGTTCCTGGGTGTGATGTCTGCGCCGCCGGCCAGCTCGGCGAGGCGGACTCCTCCTGCGACCAGTGGGATGAGGGTGAGGAGGATGAGGGCCGCCGGCACGATCCAGCGGTTGCGCCCGTCCCTCAAAGCACCCTGGCCTGGGCCGGCTCCTTTGCGCCGCCGGCCAGTCCTCCGCTGCGCGGGCTGCTCAGATGAATGCATAGACCGGGAAGAGCTTGGGAATCATCGATTCACTTGCACCGGAACCGCTGCCCCCGCGCCCATCTGTCCTGGGGGCCTGAACCGGGTCCCGGAAGCTGTGCTCCAGGTCGTTCCCCTGCATGATTGTCATCGGCATTGCCGCACTGCTTGGCATTCAGCTGGCCCCCCTCTAGCCTCTGGCCTGGGCCCCTCCCAAGCCTCTTTTACAGAGTAGCCCGTTTCGCTGGCGAATTGATTAATTCATGAATTCGTAAAATCAGCAGGTCACTGTGCCTTGGTACGGGGTACCGGTCCAGATGTTGCGGGGACTCGCTGTATCGAGCCTCGGATCTGGTAGGTCCAGGTGCCAACTGGCCAAAGCCCACGACTCGGTCGACTTTCTGCGCGACCTGCTCGACCTGGCATGCGACCTGGCGGCAGCTGAGGAGGCTGAGGACGAGTCTGGAACTGTAGGCCTGGATCTGCTTCCGGACACCAACGTCGGCGCCTTGACGCAAATTTTCGAGGAGTACAAGCCTGAGGGCGTACCCGTTATCGTCGGCAAGGTGGTCACCGACATTGACGCGATCGTCAAAGAAGTGCGCTGGGACGGCTGGAACAACTCCAAAGAGGGCGACAAGGCCGTCCGGATCGCCATCCGCAAAGTTCTGGTCCGTTACGGCCTGCCGGCCGCGGGGGAGCTGTTCGACCAACATGATCCGCACTGACCTGGGTGTTCGAGATCCTCGGCGCACTCCTCATCATCGGAATCTTTTCGGCGATGCATTGGTCCGTAGCACTTCGCCCCTCTTCGGCCTGTTAGGTCCGCATCAGGTCGGCTAAGGGTGGTCGTGTTCCCCTGCGGAACACCATGCCTGGGGGCAGGCCCTCCACGGTCACACGGGATGCGGCCACGTCGAGCGTGACTCGTGCCCCGGCCACCGGGAGGTTGGTGGTGTGCAGGCTTCCCCACTTTTCCGGCCATGCGGGATCGATCCAGAGCACGCCCAGGGGGACGTCAGGCTCGTAGCGCAGGAGGCTGCGTACCAGCATTACGGGGGTTGCCGAGGCCCATGCTTGGGGCGAGCAGGCCGTGGGGTAGGGGAGGGGCTGGGGATAATCCGAACGGCTGAAGCCGCAGAACAGTTCGGGCAGCCGGTTGTCGGTGTATTCGGCGGCTTCCATCAGGGCAGAGGACAGCTGCCGCGCTTCCTTCACGAAGCCGTAGCGCATGAGGCCTGCGACTATGAGTGCATTGTCATGCGGCCAGACGGAGCCGTTGTGGTAGCTGACCGGGTTGTATGCCCCCATGTCCGTTGCCAGGGTGCGCACGCCCCAGCCGCTGAACATTTCCGGGGACATCAGTCGGCGGGCAACTTGTGGTGCCTTATCGTCGTCCACTATGCCTGACCACAGGCAGTGGCCCATGTTGGAGGCGCAGGCGTCAACGGGCCGCTTGTCCCGGTCGAGGGCGATCGCGTAGTACCCGCGGTCTGGCAGCCAGAACTGTTCGTTGAACTGTTTTTTCAGCTGCTCCGCACGTTCCCGGAGGTCCATGGCAAGAGCCTCGTCCCCGGCGTCGTAGGCCATCCACGCCCGTGCCATGTACGCGGCGTAGACATAGCCTTGAACCTCGCACAGTGCAATGGGCGGCTCGGCAAGCCTGCCATCCGCAAAGTTGATCCCGTCCCAGGAGTCCTTCCAGCCCTGGTTGGCCAGGCCCTGGTCGTTGAGCCGCTTGTACTCAACGAACCCGTCGCCGTCACGGTCCCCGTAGGTCCGGATCCACTCAAGGGCACGGTCTGCGTGTGGTACCAGCGCTGCGATGTCCTGGGCAGCGAGTCCCCAGCGGCTTGCTTCGCCGAGCAGGGTGACGAACAGGGGAGTGGCGTCGGCAGTGCCGTAGTAGGCTGATCTGCCGCCGAGGGCCAGGCTCGTTCCGACGTCGAGCCGCACCTCGTGAAGAATTCGGCCGGGCTGCTCTTCGGTCAGCGGATCCACTTTCGTGCCTTGCCGGTCGGCCAGCGTCTGCAGCGTGCCTAATGCCAGCGTTGCGTCGACGGGCAGGACCATAAAGGAGGACAGTAGGGAGTCCCGCCCGAACAGTGCCATGAACCATGGCGCGCCGGCGGCGACAACCATGCGGTAGGGATGGTCGGGATCAACGATCCGCAGGGCCCCGATGTCGTCATGGCTGCGCCGGAGGCTTCGTTCCACGGTTGGATCACCCACACGGGGAAGTGGAACATGTGCATCCCATGCTTTCTGACGCCGCTCCTGTGCTGAGATCATTTCGGCCGAGAGGACCAGTGTTGGCGTGCCCGCGTCCACTTCGGTTTCGGCTGTCAGCGGCAGCACGGTCGCCCGTGCACTCCACTTTCCATGGGCCGGGACGATCACGCGCAGGAGGAGACCTTCGGCGCTGGCCTCGGCGTCGCGCATCCGCACGACGATCCCCTTCCGTGTCTCCTGCCATGCCGCTTCGATCGTCACCGATCCGGCCCGTGCGCGCCGGGTCTGCTCCCACAGTCGGTGGAACCGGCCCTCTTTGACCTCGAAAAGGTCCGCGAAGTCTGCATCCACGGCCAGGGCGATCTCGCAGGAGGCGGGCTGAAGGGAATAGTTGTGGATCGTGATGTCCTCCACGATGCCGTTACCCAGCTCGCGGTTCCGCTCCACCGTCAGCGGGGTGTCGGCTCGTCCATCGCACCGCGCGGCCCTCCCCATATACGTGCCCTGGTAGGGCGATGGGCTCCACGCCCCCAGCGGCTCTACTGGCTGTCCGTTCACGGTGAGCGACCACCGTGACACGATCCTGGTGTCCCGATGGAAAACGCCGTGAGGGTGATGGGGGAAGATGTCACCGTTCTGCAGTGATATGCAGAACGATGATCCTGCCACCAAGGTCAGGGCTCCCTGCCCGATGGGCCCGGCCGCATTGTCTGCATTCCATCCAGCCATCTCAGGCTCCTTGCGAAAACGGCAAACTAACCTGAGCCGAATCTACGCCCATCCCAGAACGCCTGCCACATGGGGTCCAGGCCATCCGATCAGGGCTGTTCACGACGGTGACGGTACGAGGGGCTGGAGGTTAGGAGCCGGTACCCGGCCGGAGGACCGCACCCGGCACGCGGTCGTCCACTCCCTCGAACGCGGCGGTGCTGTTCGTCGGCGCCCGACTGGTGGACACCGTCCGCTTCAATCACGACCTGCATCGGCGCGGATGACCCGAAGAGACGCAGCGTGTTGGTAGGTTCCTGCGCCCGCGCAGGAATCCGGGACCTGCTTGGCCGGCGATCCACCGGGCCTCCCGAAGGCGCACAACATTCAGTGTGGGATCTTCCGGGTGAGCTTCCAGGTTATTCCGTGGCCCTGCGCCGGGCTTCCTGCTGGTGCTGCTCCAGCTTTGCCTCGGCGTCCCTTCGTCGCTGGAGGATGCCACGGGCTTGGGCGGGCGTGGGGTGGCGGTGCTCGCGTTCCCAGGAGTGGTCGTTGGCCCCGGTGCGGGGAGCGGCTGCTCCGTTGTAGGGGCTGGTGTCTTCATTCATGACGGATTTCCTTTTTTTGGGCGTGGAAGCGCAGATTGTAGAAACGGCATGCGGGCTGGCCCTGGCTGCTGCCTGTGATGCTGGGGTGGACATAGGGCCTGCGGCGGGATGGGTCATTCTGGCAGTTCCATCTGGAAGCCGCAGACGCACGTGAGAACGCGGGTGGAGAGATAGACGCCCAGGGCGTCCTCGGCTCCATCTTCGGTCGAGAGCGGTACAGCGAGCTTGCGCAGTCTAAACCTGCCTTTTTCATCGGCTGTCCGCAGCGCATGTAGTTGCTGCCGATTATGAGCACGTCCCCTTGTCTGTTCCGGACGGGCCAGGACCTGCGACAGGTCGGCGACCTGCGCGGGATGCTCGTTGAAGGTGCCGCACCGGCTGCATGTGTACGACTCGAGCGCGACCTCGGGCGGCTCGCCCGGCAGATGGAAGACGGATCTGATGATGAGACGGCGGTCCGTGCCGCAGTTGCCGCACATCACCGGCAGCACTCGTTGCCGCCCGGCGCCGTCATCGCGGACGTGAAAACCGAAAACCATGATCAGCCTGTTGTGCGGGTAGTTGATGAGAATGTAGTCCGCTGCGGCGCAGCCCTTCTCCGCCAGCCGTTATGGTGGTCAATGCGGCAGATCCGCACATCGTTCTGGAGAGACGCGTGGGGCTTATGCGTGGTCCCCTGGAGGAGGCACTTTCCGCTGGAGAGGCCGTCGAGGGGGCCGGCCGCAAGGCAATGCCCGCGCCCGGAGCTGGTGAGGTGGCGTCGGAGAGGAGCAGCCGGAATCGTGAGGTAGCCATGGCAGGCTCTTTCCTCGATGTGCGTGACGGGCCGCCATGCGGCTACAGCGGCTGTTCCTCGAGGGAGTGCACAATCCCTGGAGGGTGGTGCCCGCGGAATGGCTTCGACACGCGGGGCTCATTGTATTGAAGCTACCCCGCGCTGCCCCGGCCTGCATAGTCCTCACTTTAAGAGGGCTTGGCCGCACTGATCGCTTCCTCTCGGCCCGTCCCGACGACACTTGGCGGGTGCAGACTCTCGAAGAGACGATCGAGGTGGCCGTTCCTGTGCGCGATGCGTATGAGCAGTGGTGGCTGTTTGAATCCTTTCCGCAGTTCATGTCGGGGATTCAGTCCGTCAGGCGGGTCAGTGACCGGATCACGCACTGGGTGACAAACATTGGCGGCGTGGAACGGGAGTTCGATGCCGAGATAGTAGAAGACCGGCCGGACGAACGCATCGCGTGGCGCAGCACCGACGGCATCACCCATGCCGGTGCCGTGGCATTCACGCAGCTGAACTCCAATACCACCCGCGTCTGGGTCAGGCTGGAGTGGTCCCCGGAAAACCTTGCAGAGAGGGCCGGGGCAGCCCTGGGGTTTGACAACATGCAGGTCAGGGCATACCTGCTCAGGTTCAAGGAATTCATGGAAACCCGCCGTTCCGGCACCGACGCCTAAGTCCATCCGCGGCTACCACGCTCGCGAGGTTATTGCCCGCCCATCGAGACGGTTGGGCTGCAAGCCAGGGATCGGTGCTCATTTTCCGGGCCATTCTCCGGTCCAGCGCTCGAAGAGCCGCGCTCCGCCGCGGTCGATGAGCGTCTTTATCACCGCGTAAATGGCGCCCTGGATGGCGGCGGCGACCAGGATCTCTTTCAGAGCGTAGTCGGTGGTTAGGGGGTTTGGGGCCTCGTCCCGGTCGCCTGGGGCGGCGTGCTTCCACACCTGTCTGAAGATCTGTCCGGCAATGATGCCGCCGACCATTCCTGAAACCAGCCCGATCGGCCGGTACAGTTTCGCGGGGTTGCTGGCGGATTTCTTGGTCATAACATCCCTCGTGTGCGGCAGGGGCCGGGCGCTCGGACGCCGGTGGATACCCAAGTTACTCCTAACACTGCCACCGCGTAACCCGTGGGGACGGCCGGAGGTGGCGGTCCCCTTCGTGGACACCCAGCCGGTGGACGCCGTCGTGTTTCACCATGATTTGCTCGGTGCCGACGACCCGAAAAGCTTCTTCACGCTTCCCGCGTGAAGCTCTAGGAAGGCTTCGACGAGAACTTCCTTGGTCAGCGCGTGCCGCTGCCTGCCCTCGCCGGGGCGGAGACTGTCCTGCTGCCGTACATGCACTGCTCGGTGCTGATGCGCCTGGACAAGGGCCTCGCCGCTGTCACAGGAGTCGGAATCGACGGGGCGAAGCTGATGGACCGGGTCGCGATCAACTGGCGGCTGGACCCGCGGCTGCGGGAGGACCAGCAGACGGGGGAGCGGGTCTACGCCCGAACGACATCGATCGCGGGCACCTGATCCGCCGGGCCGTGCGCCCTCGGGGACGTCGGCCAGTAGGTCCGGGTACTCCGGGTCGACGTCGTGGGCCGGGCAGGTAGCGGTTCCGACCGAGAGCCAGTGCTCGGCGTCTTCCGTCTTCCCCTTCGTCGTCCTGCTTCCAGTACACCTGCAGGTCTGTGGTGGTCCGTGTTCCGGGTCCATGGTGGTCACCCTGATGTTCAGGTTCCCGAACGGGCTCTCCTCGAGCATCACCCCGGCCAGGAACCCGAGCCGGCAGTGGGCGCTGAACTGGTCGGCCAACACGTACCACGGCCGGGCGTTGGGGTCGGATTCTTCCATCCCGCCGTTCCGCGATCATGTCCGCTTCGTCCTCGTCCTCGGCCGGCACTGCCAGTTTCGGTGCGTCCAACCGCTGCACACGTCCGGCAACATCGATCCAGTCCATGCCATCGGAGTCAGACCATACGGTGATCTGGACCTGGGCCGAGACGTCCAGGACGGTGCTGGCCGCGAAGGGCTTCTCCCCGGGCGCGTCCTAGGGACCGAAGTCCTCGGACTCCAGCCGCTCTCCGAGCACAGCTGCACCAGCTCGGCCACAGGGTCGTCGTCCTCAGCAAAGTCATAGGAGCCGTGTCCGGTCCGCCATATGCAATGCCTTCACGGACAGTGTCGTTGAGGGCACGGAAAACCAGGCAAGGAGTTCAAAGTGTGTCGTAAGTGCGTCCTGGCCTCTAACAGAGGCGCGGGCTTAACCAGCGAAAAACCCCGGAAACCCCTAGAACAAGGGGCTGTCCGGGGTTTATCCCGAGCTTCCTATCAGAATCGAACTGATGACCTTTTCATTACGAGTGAAACGCTCTACCGACTGAGCTAAGGAAGCACCGCGTGACTGACCGGGAAAACCCGGCTGGTTCATGCAAGAGTCAACTGTAATAGAGTCCCTGCGTCCGGGTCAAAATGGCCGGAGGAGTTCGTCAGCAGACAGTGTTGTCGGCGGGTTTCTTGCCATCGACCAGGTAGGAGTCAACGGCGTCTCCAATGCAGCTGTTGGCCCGGCCGTAGGCCGTGTGGCCTTCGCCCTTCCATGTCAGCAGCGAAGCGTTGCCCAGCT
>NZ_JAPSHJ010000101.1 GCF_031179985.1 Arthrobacter sp.
TCTTCGGTGGCAATGAGGATTACCTGCGTCCACTGGGCATGCGTGCTGCTGCATTCATCGTGACCGAACCGCTCCTGCATGCCCGTTTTCAGAACCGGTTTGTCCTCACCGACAGCATCGACCGGATCGCCGGGTTCTACAGCCTCCGCGGAGATAAAGTCGCGGCGTTCCTGGTCTACAGGGATACCCCGGGCGCCACAGGGCATCTGCGGGCCGAGAGCGCCAGACAGCGGCTGCGCCGGGAGTTCACCGGACTCGGTGGCGAGATCGACCGCCTCCTGGAACTGTGCCCCGAGGACCCGTACGACGATGTCGTTGCGCAGATCGTCATGCCGTGCTGGCAAAGTGATCGAACTATTCTCGTCGGAGACGCCTCCGGAGCAGTATCGCTCCTTGCCGGCCAGGGCGGCTCGCTCGCCATTGCCGGTGCCGCTCTCCTGGGTGATCTTCTCGGCCCCATCGCCTCACCTGAAGGAATCCGCCCAGCGCTCACCGCATTCGAGCGACGTTGGAGACCCGTGGTGGAAGTGGCCCAAGCCGCCGGGCGGCGCACTGCATCATCGTTCCTGCCCTCTAACAAAACCCAGCTACTCCTGCGCAGATGGATCATAAGGGCAAGCCACCTTCCGGGAATTGACCGGATCGTCGCCCGCCAGATCCTGGGCAGGACATCCAAGTAGGCCGGCGAGGTTGCTCCTACAGACGATCGCCATCATCGTGAACCCGACCGTTCCTGAAACTTCTCCGTCCGGAGGACGTTCAGCCAGTGGCACCTGACCCGTGCAAGCTAAAACACCTCGAAAGGTTTTAATGGGTGCTGGCTCCAGACGTGCTGAGACCGGGAGCCAGCCCCACCCCCTAGCAGCTACTCCCGAGGCGAAGACTCACATCCTCCCCTCACAAGGACAAAGAGAAGCCCACTGCAAATCATGGAGCAATCCCCGGCACCCCGCAAACTGATCGAATACCAGCTTCGTTTCCCGGTCTTAACCGAAGGCCCGCAAGCAGCAGCCGTTGAACCAGAAGTAGCCTGCGGGTGCTCCGCCTCCGGTTTTTCTGGCGCCGACGGCCGGCCCACACTTTCGAGTGCATCTGTAGTTCGGTTGAGACCTTCCTGCTGGCCGCGCTACCCTCTGCGGAATTAGGTAGTCCGGCCTAGTGACAGCGGAATGACGAGCCGGGTTTAATCTCAGCATCGGGAATGGTGGAAACTTCGGTCACGGGGCTGTCAGGAGCTGGGTCGGCGGCGATATGAACTCTCTGCGAACAGGGTTCACTCCCCAGTCGTTGTCGCCCCCCAGCTAACCATCCCCGAAACCGGCTGCAGAAGCGGTTGTGTCTCAACGGCACTTGCTTCCAGTGCATCTGTACCGCGGTTGGTCAAAGACCGGGCGTTCCTTGACGCCACGGCCTAGAGGAGGATTCGTCGGGGACCCGCGTGGCGATGCTGAACTGGACCCGGGTCGGTGGTCCCCGTCGTCAGGCTAAACAGGATGGTTGGGGCGTTCCGGACGCTCCGCTACGGGAGGGGTCGGACATGGCACGAGGATGGTTGGCCAGGGCGTCGGCAGCCGCGTCGGCGGTTACGTTGGCACTGGCGCTAAGCGGCTGCACAGCTGCGCAGCCAGGAAGCACGCCGACCGGGACGGCGGGCGGCACGGTGACACCTCCACCAACATCATCGGCGCCGGCGTTAGAGGCGGCATGTGTTGCGGACCCCGCGTCGGTGATTGACCGCGTCCTGCCAAGTGCAGCGTCCGGGGCGATGCCTGCGGGCACAGCGGCTGCACTGGACAAGGCGGCCCAGGACGGGCTTTCGAATGCGTCCTCCCCGGGCGCGATCGTGGCGGTCCGCAGTCCCGAGGGCACGTGGATCAAGGCGCTCGGGCTCGCGGACAAGGCCACGGACACGCCCATGACGCCGGACATGTACCTGCGCATCGGCTCGGTCACCAAGACGTTCACGGGCACGCTTGTCCTCCAACTCGCTCAGGAAGGCAGGCTCTCGGTTGAGGACCCGATCGGGAAGTACCTCCCCGACATTCCGCGTGGGAATGACGTCACAATCCGCATGCTGCTGAACATGACGAGCGGGATCGCCAGCTACTCCATCGATCCCACCTTCCAGCAGGAAATCTTTTCCAACCCGTCCAAGCAGTGGAACCCGGACGACCTCATCGCCAAGGGTTTGGCCCTCCCCCGGCCGTTCGAGCCCGGGGCGAAGTTCGACTACTCCAACACCAACACCCTCATCCTGGGCAGGCTCATCGAAAAAGTCACCGGAACCACCTATGCCGATGCTCTCCAGACCCACATCTTTGACCCCCTCAGCCTCAGCGGCACGTCAATGCCCGGGAGCGACGGCGCACTGCCTGTCCCCCACCCAACCGGGCTCACCCTTCAGGGGCTCCCGGACGGGCAGACGACGCCGCAGGACGCGACTGCGTGGAACCCTTCCTGGGGTTGGACTGCCGGGGCGCTGAGCTCCACGGCGGCAGACATGCTCACCTACGGGCGGGCACTCGGGACCGGCCAAGGACTCCTGGACCCTGAGACCCAGGCACTGCGGTTCGCCTCGATCCCTGGTCCCGCAGGTTACGGACTCGCCGTCGGCTGCATCGACGGCTGGTTCGGGCATTCGGGCGAGATCCCCGGGTTCAACACGGCCCTGTACTACGACACCCGTTCGGACACGACCGTGGCCATTCTGGCCAACAGCGACATCCTCTCCGGAAATTGCACCCAGTCGCCCACTCTCCCGGGCAACCCGACACAGCTGCCGTGCATCGACCCAGCAGGCCGAATCCTCATCGCCGTCTCCGCAGCGCTCGGTCGCGCGTTCATGCCGAACACGAAGTCCTAAGGAATCATCAGGCACCCACCTGGCCTCGAGCGCAGGGAAGGCGCCCGTGTGATCGGGGGGCAGGAAAAGCAAGCCCAACCACGCGGTGCCAGCCGCCGTCGTCCGCTCGCAACGTCAAAGTGCACGCGGGAACACACGAGAAACGCTGACTAGAAGGCCAGGTTCTGGACCGCGTCTTCATGGACGGTGCTATGAGCAGGAATCGGCCTTGAAAACATGCAGGGGGAGCTTTATCCGAGTGAAAACCCCGTGTCCTTTTGTCTGCTGGCTCTTCGACTACCGGGAGGCTTGGCTGGTTAGCCTGCAGGGAAGCTGACCGCGACGGTGGTTCCGCCTCCAGGAGTTTCTGAAAGGGTGAGCTCGCCGCCATGGGCTTTGGCGATGCTGCTGCAGGTGGCCAGGCCCAGGCCTGTGCCCGCGCCGTCGCCTTCACGGTGTAGCCGCACCAGCGGCTCCAGGACCTTCGCCCGGTCTTCGGGGGCGATGCCCTTACCGTTGTCCGCTATGAAGACAGTAGAACCGTGGTAGTTGGAGGTGCCGCTGATACGGATGTGAAGGTCCCGGTGGGGGCTGGGGTAGTTCCTGGCATTGGAGAGCAGGTTCTGCAGTAAAGTGCGCAGCTGTCCCCGGTCGGCGTGGACTGTCAGGTCCTGTACTTCCACCATGTTCTGGTCATTCATCCCTAGATCCCACATCGCTTCGCTGACCGCCGTCCGGAGCGATGCGTACTGGGGCTGGATGCCGCCACCGATACGGGAGTAGTTCAGGACGTCGTCGAGCATCCCGAGCATGCGGCGCCCGGACGCGTCGATCTTCTCCAGGTCATCGGCGGCACCGGGGACAGTTTGGATCTTGGGGTCGTCCTGCAGCAGTTCCAAATAGCCCAGCATCGTGGTCAACGGGGTGCGCAGGTCATGGCTGACACGGCCGGCGAATGCGGCGAGCCGGGCGTTGCTTTCCTTCAGCTCGGCGTGTGTCCTGTCGAGCTGGGCCGTCCGGTGCTGGAGCTCCAACAGCTCCACGACCTGCTTGGCGAGGACCTCCAGCATGTCCACCTGTCCGGGGCTGAGCACCTGGGCAGTTTCCGAGAAGACACACAACGTGCCGGGCACGAATCCGGAGGCCGCTTCCAGCGGAACTGAGGCGTAGAAACGGACCCTGCCGATCTCACCGGTGACAAAAGGGCTGCTGGCGAAACGGGGATCCTGGGAGGCATCGGGAACTACGGTCTTTTCCCGGGACAGGAAGACTTTGGCGCACATTGAATCCTCGCGGGAGCAAACCCCGGGATCCACGCCCCATGCCCCAATCTGGTGCTGGTGCCCGGCGCTGATGATGTTGACGACACCGAACGGCGCACCGCAGAGCTGGGTGGCCAGCCGGACCAGGTTCTGCAGCGCAGTCATTACGGCGGCGTTGGGCAGCAACGGTGAGTCAAGGGACGGATCGAGTCCGTACTCCAGCAGTTCAAGGTCCCGGCTGACGTCATCATTGAATATCAGCCGTTCTGCTGCCCCTGCCATGAAACCCCCGGTCTATTGTGATGCCCTCCGCGATCATACCCGCCCCGATCCATTGGGCATCGCGGAATGAAACGGCGGCGCCGGCCCGGGCGGGGAGCGTAGCGATCCCCGCCTCTGGCCCGTCGGAGCGCGGCCGTCCAGTATTTGCGAGAGCGATGGTAAGTTCCGGAGCAGTTTCAGGGTTCCGAGGCTGCGCAACCCATCCGATATGCAGGGTGCTTCGAATAAGTGCTGTCCGCGGTGCCTGCTGCCCGCCGATGGCGGCGGGCATCGCAATCCAAGCGGAACCATACCCAGCACACGTGCTGCCATGATGAACGGCTTCGACCATCCTCAT
>NZ_JAPSHJ010000023.1:0-13486 GCF_031179985.1 Arthrobacter sp.
AGTCCATGTTGTTCTCCTAGAGCTAGGTAGCGGCTTATGCGTGCAGTCTAGTAAAAGGGCAGCGATGGGAGATAGGGCTGGAGGACTCCACGATCCATTCCCTGGATTCGGACAACCAGAAGGGGGGAAGGTTTTGCCCTCAGCGCCGCGGGTGACCTGACAGGAACCGGCCGATGGTCCTTTAGCCAGGACGGGCCCGAAACTGTTGTCACCTACTGTTGGCAGGTCAACGCCGGAAAGCCGCTGCTTCGGCGGCTGGGCTGGCTGATGAAACCAGTTTTCAGCGCGAACCACCGCTGGGCCATGGCACGTGGCGAGGAAAGCCTGATCCTGGAATTGCGGCGCCGCCGCCATGCCGAGGCAGGGACCTTCGATCATGTTCCCCCTCCCCCGGCAGCGACTTTCCGCTTCACCAAATCCCGCTAGAATCGAAATCACGTGTCCAGCGAGTGATGAGCCGTGAGGAGGTTTCCGTGGCACCCGTTTCCGCCCGGATTCCCTTCCATCTGCTGCGCTCCACCACCGTCGCTGCAACCATGGTGCTGCTCGCAGCCCTTGCCCATATCCTCGGCGGCGGCTCTCTTCCCGGAGCCGGGATCATGGCAGCCATCCTGGCCATGACCGGCCTGGCTTCGACGCTGGCCACCAGGCGGCAACTCAGGCTACCGGCCATGACAGCAGTCCTCGGTGCCGGGCAATTGGCCCTCCATGAGGTCTTCACCGCACTCAGCGTTCCGCCATCAGGGGCAGCTTCGGTCGTCCGGGAAAGTCATCACGCGGCAGGTCAGGCGGGCTTTGCTCATGAGGCAGGGTTGTCGTTGACGGAGGCCGCGGCCCAGGGTGCCGGGCATGCGCACCAGGTTGATTCCCCCTTAACGGCGCTGATGCTGACGGGCCACGTGGTGGCCACCCTCGTCTGCGCCGCGTTACTTGCCCGGGGCGAGGGAGCGCTGTGGTTCCTGGCAACCTGGCTCCGCCCGCTCGTTCAGTTACCGTCTCCGGTGACGCTCGACGCCGGAACAGTACCCGCCGCCAACAGTGCCGGCAGGGACTTCACTCCCCTTCCCTGGCGGAACCTCAGGCAAGACTGCCGACGCGGACCGCCCGCCGCCGTCGTACTTTCCTGACTCAGCCCGGCACTGCCGACCCCTGCGCTCCTTTCCATCGCCCGGCGGTCAAGTGACGGGTTCCTTCCCTCACTTCAGTGCGCCCCAACGGGAGCGCACCCCGAAAGGCATTTCCATGAACAAGTCCATCCTTCGCCGCGCCACCTCCGTGACCGGTGCCATTGCCGGAACAGCGGCCCTGATGATGGCGGGGTCCGCGGGGGCGTCTGCCCACGTGGGTATCAGCCCGGACAAGACCACCGCCAATTCGTATGCCCTCCTCACGTTCGGCATCCCGCACGGCTGCGACACCTCAGGAACTACCAAGGTGACCATCACCCTGCCGGAGGAACTCAACGACGCCCAGCCAACCGTGAATCCCAACTGGATCGTTGAAAAGGTCGAAGAAGAGCTGGCCTCGCCGAAGAAGACGGCCGACGGGGCAACCATCACCAAACGCACCAGCAAAATCGTTTACACCGCTAAGACACCGCTGGATCCCAAACTGCGGGACGCCCTCGTGTTGTCCATGAAGCTGCCCGACGCTGCCGGCACAACCCTCTACTTTCCGACGCTTCAGAACTGTCAGGTGGGCCAGACCGACTGGGCCGAAATACCCAAGGACGGCCAGGACCCGCATTCACTTGAGGCACCCGCTCCCTCAGTGACTATTTCGGATGGTTCCCCGCAAGGAGAGGGATCCCACGCCAGTGACACTGCCTCCGTTGTTGATGGCGCCGCCGTCGATCAGGGTGTGGAAGCGAGAAGCTGGGCCGGGCTGGCGGCAGGCGTGGGAGGACTCGCGATGGGTGGCGTGGCCTTCGTGCGCAGCCGGGGCACCAAGAAGGATCCGCTCCAGTCTGCAGGTTCTTCAAGCTAGCAGCATCAGTTCGATGCCTGGAATTACAATCCGGGCGTCAATTCCCCGCCGTCGTCGTGGCATCGTTGACTCCCAGGACCTCTCCCGTAAAGGTGTAGCCATGAGGTCTCAGAGAATCAGCATTGTGTCTGCAGTCATGACGGCGGCGGGGGCCGTTCTCCTTCTGACAGCCTGCGGTCCCAGCCAACCGCAGTCGCAGCAAACAACCCCGGCAGCTTCCCCCTCCAGCAGCTCCTCGTCAGCTGCTCCAAGCGAAACATCCCCTCCCAGCAGTCCCCCGGCGGCGTCGACGCCCACGGCGGGGGAAACGCCGCTGTGCCAGGCCTCGAACCTCACAGCCAGCACTGATTCATCAGGCGGAGGGGCAGCCGGCAGCATCAATATGCAGCTGGTGCTCAAGAACTCAGGCTCAACCCCTTGTATGCTTCGGGGTTTTCCCGGCGTCTCGCTGACCGCTGACGCGGGTGGCGAGCCTATCGGGGCGCCGGCCACAAGGGACGAGTCCACGCGCGCAGCCGACGTCGTGCTGGCACCGGGGGCAGCCGGAACGGCCCCTTTGCGCTACACCCAGGCCGGAAACTTCCAGGACTGCACCCTGACGCCGGCGGCCGGCTACCGGATTTATCCCCCCGAAGACAAGGCCTCCCTTTTTATCCCGCAGCCCACAGATGCGTGCGGCAATGCCGCCGTCACTTTGCTGAGTGTGGGAGCCTTCCGGGCCCAGTAGCGCCTTCCCATTACCGGTGTTTGAGCTGGCCCCGGCTGATTCATCCGGCGGTTGAATCGTCAGGTGAGGCGTCACGTATTGCGTCAGCGGAAGCGTCCACCGAAGCGTGGGCCGTTTTCGGCGGACTCACAGCATCGCGGGCAAAAGCGACGCCCAATCCGATAAGGCCCAGGCCGAAGGCCACATGCAGCCAGTTATCGGCGCTGCTAAACGGAACCACGTTGAGCGGGGAGTCATGGGGAATTATCAGCCCCAAAATCCACATTGCCAAATAAGCCACGCCCGCGCCGATCAGGAAGGTACGGGACTGCATCGCCAGCCGCGACATGAACAGTCCAACCACTCCTGTGGCAAGGTGCACCAGGTTGTGCAACACCGAAACCTGGAAGACACCGAAGAGCATCGCGCCGGACTGATGCCCCCAGAACGCCATCGCGTCAGTGCCGCTGGTGGTCCCCGGAACGAACCCCAGGCCTCCCACAAGGACGAATAGGATGCCAGCCGCCACAGCCGATTTCTGAAGAGCAGTCCGCTTGCCTGTGCTCCGACCGGAAACGTGGACTGCGTTCATGGTTGCGCTCCTGCTCCTTGGCGGCTGTTCCTTCACAGGTACATGGTAAGTATACTTATGAAATCTTCCGACGCCCCGCTGAAGGAAATCGGGGCACGAGCCGAGAGGCAGGCGTGAACCGATGACTTCACTGTGGCTGGACAGGCCGGACACTTTCACAAGCGATGAGTTTGTGCCGGAAACCTCCTATGACACGGCAGTTGCAGGCGCCGGACTGACCGGCCTCGTCACCGCGCTCCTTCTGGCCCGATCCGGGAAAAACGTTGTCATTTTGGAGGCACGTACTCCGGGCGCGGTCACCACTGGAAATACGACGGCGAAAGTAACCCTCCTGCAAGGCACAACGCTTTCGAAGCTTCGGGGCCAATACTCTCAAAAGCTGGTCGATGCCTACGTCGAAGCCAACCGCGAAGGCCAGGCCTGGCTCCTGCGGTACTTGGACTCGAACAACGTGCCTTACCAGACCAGGGACGCCTACACCTATGCAGCAACTCTTGACGGTGTCGAGAAGCTTCGCGAGGAATTCACCGTGGCTCTTGCTGCCGGCCTGGACGTGGACTACACCAAGGATCCCGGCCTGCCGTATCCCGTCAGGGGTGCAGTTGCTTTGACCGGTCAGGCGCAGATTCACCCCATGGACGTTTTGGATACGTTGATCGCTGACGTACGTAGCCACGGCGGAAAGATTATTTCGGGGGTCCGGCTGACCGGGGCCCAGGGCACGGGGCCACTCGACATCCAAACCACCCGCGGAAAGATCCGGGCCGAGGAACTTGTCCTGGCCACGGGTACGCCCGTGCTGGACCGGGGGCTCTACTTCGCAAAGCTCAAGCCAGGGCGCTCATATGCAGCGGCTCTCCGGCTGCCTGGTTCGACGACACCGCCCAACGGCATGTATATCTCCGTTGAACAGCCCACCCGCTCCCTGCGCGATTACCCGGTCGACGGGGAACGGCTTTTACTGGTCGGCGGAAACGGCCACGCGGGGGGCCGGATGCAGTCGGCGAAGGCGCACCTGGACGGGCTCGTGGAGTGGGCGCAGGGCCATTATCCGGGAGCGGAAACAACTCACACCTGGTCTGCCCAGGACTATCAGCCCGTGAGCCTGATGCCCTTCTTCGGCAAAATGCCGCGGGGCAGCGGCAGGATTTTCCTTGGCACAGGCTACAACAAATGGGGCATGACGAATGCTGTTGCCGCAGCCTTGGGGATATCGGCGGATATCCTTGGCGGCCAGATTCCCTGGGCCGACACCATCCACCACAGGGTTACTTCTCCCCCCGGTGCCGCATCTGCCGCCTCTCTTAATGCCGACGTCGCTGCGACCGTTTTCAAGGACTGGAGCAAAGTCGGGCTGAAACGGCCCGATGAAACCACCCAGGTTCCAACGGAAGGAATGGGAGTGGTGTCCAGGCAAGGCCGCAAGCCGGTCGCGGCCTCCACCGTGAACGGCAGCACCTGCAAGCTTTCCGCAGTATGCACGCACATGGGCGGAATTGTGCGCTGGAACGACGCCGAAAAATCCTGGGATTGCCCGCTGCACGGGTCCCGTTTTACCAATGAGGGCCAGGTGCTTGAAGGACCGGCTACGCATCCTCTGGCACAGCTTGATTGAGCCGGCATTTCTGTCAGTGCCTTAAGGCATGATGGAGAAATGGATGGTCAGGAAGCCGGGCAAGGGAATCGGGAGAACCAGGAGATCCATAGAAACAGACGGGCCGGAACCATGGAACGGTTCAGCCAGTCCACGCGCGAGTGGTTCCTGGGTGCCTTTTCTACGCCCACTCCCGCTCAGGAAGGCGCCTGGAACGCTATTTCCTCAGGTTCCCACGCCTTGGTGGTGGCTCCAACCGGATCCGGAAAGACTCTCGCGGCGTTCCTCTGGGCCCTGGACCGGCTTCTTGCTGCCGACAGGGTCCTGACTGATACTCCCCTGGACGATGCTTCTGCGGTTGAAGCCGTGGTGCCCGGCAGGGAGGGCCGGGGCAAAGGCAGAGGGAACAAGGCCCCCAAGCGGAAAACACGGGTCCTGTACATTTCCCCGCTCAAGGCCCTTGGCGTCGACGTCGAACGCAACCTCCGTGCGCCCCTGATCGGCATTACCCAGACTGCAAAGAAGCTGGGGCTGCCTGCCCCGCTGATCACCGTGGGGGTCCGCTCAGGAGACACCACGACGGCGGACCGGCGCGCATTGCTGACCAATCCGCCTGACATCCTGATCACCACGCCGGAATCTCTCTTCCTCATGCTCACATCCCGGGCGCGGGAAACCCTGGCTGAGGTGGATACCATCATCGTCGACGAAGTCCACGCGGTGGCCGGAACAAAACGCGGCGCCCACCTTGCTGTCTCGCTGGAGCGTCTTGATGCACTTCTGCCCAAGCCCGCCCAGCGGATCGGGCTCTCTGCAACCGTGGAACCCCGGGAACTCGTGGCACAGTTCCTGGCAGGTTCGGCACCATGCGAGATTGTGGCGCCTTCGTCGGAAAAGAACTGGGACCTGACCGTCTCCGTTCCGGTGGAGGACATGTCTGACCTGCCCGGGGCGGCCGGGGCCTTTGATTCAGGCCCAGCTTCCGGGCTCCAGCCGCAGGCCTCCATCTGGCCCCACGTTGAAGAAAAGATCGTGGACCTGGTGCTGGCCAACCAGTCCACCATCGTGTTCGCCAACTCCCGGCGACTGGCCGAACGGCTTACCGCCCGGCTGAACGAGATCCATGCTGAGCGCCAACTGGTAGCTGCGGGTGGAGGATGGGAGGGCGCGCCGACAATTTTCGATGCCCCGGCCCCATCCTCTTCTTCATCCCCTTCTGCGGTCGGCCCGTCCCCTGCGCCGGCCGCGCCTTCTTTCACGGCCACCCCTACTTCCACGGCCACCCCCGCTCACATGATGGCCCAGGCCGGCAGCACCTCGGGCGCCGATCCTGTCCTGGCCAGGGCCCATCACGGTTCGGTATCCAAGGACCAGCGTGCCCTCATCGAAGACGACCTCAAGTCCGGACGACTCCGCTGCGTAGTGGCCACGTCCTCCCTGGAGCTCGGCATCGATATGGGCGCCGTTGACCTGGTGGTGCAGGTGGAGTCCCCGCCCTCCGTGGCCAGCGGCCTGCAGCGTGTAGGCCGGGCAGGGCACCAAGTGGGTGAAATCTCCCAGGGTGTCCTGTTCCCTAAACACCGCGCCGATCTCGTCCACACAGCTATCACCGTTGAGCGGATGCTCGGGGGAAAGATCGAACGCCTCAGTGTGCCTGCCAACCCCTTGGATATCCTGGCCCAGCAGACTGTTGCTGCCACCGCCCTGGGCAGCATCGACGTCGAGGAATGGTTTTCGACCGTCCGTCGTTCCGCTCCATTCTCGAGCCTGCCGCGCTCAGCTTTCGACGCTACGCTGGATCTGCTGGCCGGCCGGTATCCCTCCGACGAGTTCGCTGAACTCCGCCCGCGGATCATCTGGGACCGGAACGCCGGCACCATCGAGGGGCGACCCGGCGCCCAGCGTCTGGCAGTGACGTCCGGCGGCACCATTCCGGACCGCGGGCTGTTTGGGGTCTACATCATCGGAACCGAACTCGAGGGGACGGGCTCCTCCGGTTCTTCTGCCGCTTCCGCCCCAGGAAGCCCGGCACCAGCGGGCTCGGCGGCGAAGGGCGGCCGCCGCGTGGGTGAACTCGATGAGGAAATGGTCTATGAGTCCCGCGTTGGGGATATCTTCGCGCTCGGTGCCACCAGTTGGAAAATAGAGGACATTACCCACGATCGTGTCCTGGTTTCTCCGGCTTTTGGCCAGCCCGGAAAGCTTCCCTTCTGGAAGGGCGATTCCCTGGGCCGCCCGGTCGATCTGGGCCGCGCGCTGGGCGCGTTCGTCCGTGAGCTCTCCGCGTCCGACGTCGGGCCTGCCACTGAGCGGTGCAAAGCCAGCGGGCTGGACGACTTCGCGGCCAACAATCTTCTGCAGTACCTCGCTGAGCAGCGGCAAGCCACCGAAGTGGTACCGAGCGACACCACGCTGGTGGTGGAGCGGTTCCACGACGAGCTGGGCGATTGGAGAGTCATCCTGCATAGTCCCTTCGGTATGCCCGTCCACGCCCCCTGGGCCCTGGCCGTCGGGCAGCGACTCCAGCAGCGCTACGGGTTGGACGGCTCTGCCATGGCGGCTGACGACGGAATTGTGCTGCGTGTGCCCATGATGGAAGACGAGCCCCCGGGGGCCGAACTGTTCCTGTTCGATCCAGAGGAACTGGAACAGATCGTGACGGCCGAGGTAGGCGGCAGCGCCCTGTTTGCCTCACGGTTCAGGGAATGCTCGGCCCGTGCGCTGCTGCTTCCCCGGCAAAATCCCGGGAAGAGGCAGCCGCTCTGGCAGCAAAGGCAAAGATCGGCCCAGTTGCTCGATGTCGCCAGGAAATACCCGTCGTTTCCGATTGTGCTGGAGACCGTCCGCGAGTGTCTCCAGGACGTCTACGACCTCCCGGCTCTCAAGGAGATCGCAGCATCCATTGAGCGCCGCGAACTCAGAATCGTCGAGACCACCACGCAGCAGCCGTCACCGTTCGCCAAGTCCCTGCTTTTTGGGTACGTCGCCCAGTTCCTTTATGAGGGTGACTCCCCGCTCGCCGAACGCCGGGCAGCCGCGCTCGCCCTGGACTCCACGCTCCTCAACGAGCTCCTGGGCCGGGTGGAACTCCGGGAACTCCTGGACGCCAAGGTCATCGAGGCAACCGAGCGGGAACTCCAGCGCCTTGCACCTGATCGGCGGGTCCGGGGCATGGAGGGTGTGGCCGACCTGCTGCGGCTGCTGGGCCCTCTCACGCCTGAGGAAGTCTCCGTCCGCCTCGAGGCGGCCGGGGCCGCGCATGCCACACCCGCCGACGCCGCCGTGCACCTTGCCGCCCTGCAGCGCGCCAACCGGGCTCTCAAGGTCAACATCGGCGGCTTTGAACGCTTCGCGGCCGTGGAAGACGCCGCCAGGCTGCGGGATGCTCTCGGCGTGCCGCTCCCCATGGGTGTCCCCCTGGCCTTCATCGAACCTGTGGCCGACCCCTTGGGCGACCTTGTGTCCCGCTACGCCAGAACGCATGGGCCGTTCACCTCTGCCGAAGCAGCCAACCGGCTGGGACTTGGCGTCGCCGTCGTCAATTCCGCCCTGAAGCGTCTGGCGGGGGACGGACGCGTTGTCGAAGGGGAGTTCCGTCCCCATGTTGCACCTGAGGAAACGCCGGAAGTGCCTCCCGGGGAAGCTTCTTCCGGAGCGGCCTCGGCACCCTCACCTCCGTTGGGTTCGTCTGCTCCGGTATCCACTGCATTGGCCGGCACGAGTGAATGGTGCGACGCCGAAGTCCTCCGCAAGCTCCGCCGCAGGTCCTTGGCTGCCCTCCGCGCTGAAGTGGAGCCAGTTGATGGCACAGCCTACGGCAGGTTCCTTCCCGCCTGGCAGAATGTGCTGACGCCGGGTGGCCGGCGTGGCCAGTCTGTGCTGCGCGGCATGGACGGGATCATCACTGCCGTTGATCAGCTGTCCGGTGTGCCCGTACCCGCCTCGGCCTGGGAGCCACTGGTTCTGGCAGGCCGCGTCGCCGATTACCAGCCGGCGATGCTCGACGAGCTCATGGCTGCCGGGGAAGTCCTCTGGTCCGGGGCCGGGGCGCTGCCCGGCAACGACGGCTGGGTGAGCCTCCACGTGGCAGATTCTGCGGAGCTGACCCTGAATCCGAACCCTGACTACCAACCCGGCGACGCCCAGCTCCGCCTGCTCGAACACCTCCAAAACAACGGTGGCGGATACTTCTTCCGCCAGCTGACGGATATCGCAGGCGGAATGGATTCCGTCTTGAGCGATTCCGATGTGGTCACGGCACTATGGGATCTGGCTTGGGCCGGTCGCGTTACGGGCGATACCTTCGCTCCGGTGCGCGCCTTGATTGCCGGTGGCCACACCGCCCACAGGCAGGTAGCCCGGGCGCCACGTGCCCGCGCTCCGAGAATGAGCCGCTTGGGCCGTGCCCATGGAACCGGCCTGCGTGGATCTCCGGGGCTGACCGGCGGCAGGTATGGCACGCTTGGCGGGGCAGCGCCCACTCCCCCTCTGGCCGCCGGGCGCTGGTCGGCGCTGCCGGCACCGGAACTTGACCCCACCATTCATGCCCGGGCCACCGCCGAGCTCCTGCTGGACAGGTATGGGGTGGTAACGCGCGGTTCGGTCATGGCCGAGAACATTCTGGGTGGCTTCGGACTGATGTACAAAGTCCTGGCGAGGCTGGAGGAGGCGGGACGTTGCCGGCGCGGCTACTTCATCGAGCACCTTGGGGCTGCCCAGTTCGCAGTCCCGGCCACAGTGGACCGGCTCCGGTCGTTCGCCGAGGACACTCAACTGGCCAAAACGGAACCCGTTGCCATGGCCCTTGCAGCCACCGATCCTGCCAATCCCTACGGCGCGGCTCTTCCGTGGCCGGTGCTTAGCGTTGAAGCCGGCAGCGGGCACCGCCCGGGAAGGAAGGCTGGAGCGCTGGTGGTGATGGTCGACGGCGCGCTGGTGTTTTATGTGGAGCGCGGAGGCAAGACCCTGCTCGCCTTCAGCGAGGACACCACGATCCTGGCCTCTGCCGCAGCGGCGTTGGTGGGAGTGGTACGCCGCGGTGCCGTGGACAAGCTCGTGATGGAGAAGGTCAACGGCCACGACATTCCGGAGACCCCGGCCGCCGTTGCACTGACCCAGGCTGGCGCCTACACCACCCCTAAGGGACTGAGGATCCGTGCCTGAGGGGTGGATCCGTGCCCGAGGGTGATTCAGTGTGGCGGGCGGCTGCACAATTGCACTCCGCCTTGGCCGGCCAGAAACTCCTGTCCTCAGACTTCCGGGTCCCACGGTTCGCTACGCTCAAGCTCGACGGGTGGACGGTCAGCGAGGTGGTGCCCCGGGGCAAACATTTGCTCATGAGGCTCCAGGGTCCTGCGCAGGAACGGCTCACCATCCACTCCCATCTCAAAATGGAGGGCGCCTGGCAGGTGTACCCGCCAGGTGGCCGGTGGCGTAAACCGGGGTTCACGGCGAGGTGCGTTCTGCGCACGGCTGCGGCAGACGCCGTCGGGTTCTCCCTGGGAATACTGGACGTGATCAAAACCGCGGACGAAGACTCTGTTGTGGGCCACCTGGGACCGGACCTCCTGGGTCCGGACTGGGATGCCGACGAGGCCCAGCGCCGCATACTCGCCCACCCTGAGGTATCCATCGGAGTGGCACTTCTAGACCAGCGGAACCTCGCCGGAATCGGCAACGTTTACCGCTGTGAGGTGTGCTTCCTTTCGCGCATCCACCCTGCTGCGCCCGTCTCTGCCGTGGCAGACCTCCCCGCCCTCCTGACGGACGCCAAGCAATTACTGCAAGCCAACATCGGGTCCGCCCGCAGAACCACTGTAATGAACCCGCAGGGAAGACCCGCAGGCCGCAGCGGAGGGCGTCCCGGCTACTGGGTGTACGGCAGGGAACACCAACCCTGCCTGCGCTGCGGGACGCCCATCCGCTACGGCGTCCTCGGAAACAAGGCCCAAGGAAGAACCCGGGCCATCGAGGAGCGGGACATCTACTTCTGCCCTAGCTGCCAGCCGGAGCCCGTAACCTCCTGACGATGAGTACTGCGGCGCTACGGCGCCGGGGATGTTGCGGCATTCAGGCAGCCTGGACGGGCACCTGCTCCTTGTCGTCCGCTGTGGCCAGGGCCACCGCAGGAGGTTCGGGAACCATGAACTTCGGCAGGAGGAGCTGCACCAGAGGCCCGATCGCCAGTGCGTACACCACCGTGCCCACGCCGATAGAACCGCCCAGCAACCACCCGGCCGCCAGCACCACAATTTCGATCCCCGTCCTTGACAGACGGACCGACCAGCCCGTCCTGCGGGCCAAACCGGTCATCAGCCCGTCCCTGGGACCTGGGCCCAGGCGCGCACCGATGTAGCAGGCAGAGGCGATACCGTTCAGGAGCACAGCACCCACCAGCAGCGCGATCTGCCCGCCAAGGTGGGAGAACTCCGGAATCAGGAGTAGACCTACGTCGGCAAATACGCCCACCAGCACCGCGTTGCTGAGCGTGCCGATCCCGGGCCGCTGCCGGAGGGGGATCCACAGGAGCAATACAAGGAAGCTCACCACCACCACAACCATGCCGATGCTCCAGCCCACCTTGCCGGCAAGGCCTTGGTGGAATACGTCCCAAGGATCCAACCCGAGGGCTGCCCGGATAAACATGGCCAAGGAGAATCCATACAAGGCAAGGCCAATAAAAAGCTGAGTCAATCGTCGCGTCATCACTGAACCATATTCTCTGCAACTGGCCTTGTAATCCATAGCCAGTCTGAAATACTGGCCTTATGGCTGGCTCCTTGAATCCCATTGCACTGTCACGTCTCCTCGGAGAATGGAACCTTGGTGCCGCTCCTGCCTATCGCGAACTGGCCGACGTCGTCCGCCTCCTGATCCTTGACGGGAGGGTGCCGCTTGACGTGGCCCTTCCGAGTGAGCGGACGCTGGCATCCACTTTGGACATCAGCAGGACCACTGTCACCGCCGCTTACGGAAGCCTGCGGGAGCAGGGGTTCCTCAGCAGCCGGCAAGGCAGCCGCGGCCGCACCTGTATCCCGCAACGCACACTTCCGGGCGAGAATCCGGCAGGAGCCACCGGCGTCCTAACCGCCAGCCCGGGCCTGGCGGTACCCGAGGGGCTTCTTGACCTCGCCTACGCCTCGCTGCCGGCCAGTGGCGAGGTGGTCCACCGGGCGTTCGCCGCCGCAATCACTGAGTTGCCTGCGCTGCTGCCTGGGTTTGGGTATGACACCCTGGGCGTGTCGGCTCTCCGCCAGGCCATAGCAGCCCATTACAGCAGGGCAGGTGTTCCGACTGATGAAGAGCAAATCCTGGTCACATCCGGAGCCCAGCACGCCCTGAACATTGTGTTGCGCTCCTTGGCAGGCCGGCGGGACCGGGTACTCGTGGAGCAGCCCACGTACCCCAACGCCCTCGACGCTATTCGTGCCGCCGGCTGCCGCCCGGTTCCCGTTCCCTTGCCTTCTGCTGGCGCGGGTGGGGGTTCTGGTTCAGGACCCGGCTTGGAACCTGGCGGGGCTGCTCCCATTGCCGGTTTGGGCTGGGATCTCGATGCCCTGGGTTCCAGCATGATGCAGCTGCGCCCCAAGATGGCCTACGTCGTCGCTGATTTCCACAACCCCACCGGCAGGCTCATGCCCGACTCCCAGCGACGCCAACTGGTGAAGGCGGCAGCAGCGTCCGACACCGTTCTGGTCGTGGATGAGACCCTGCGGGAACTGAATCTCGACGGCGTGGCCAGCACCCCCGTGGCCGCGTTCAGCTCCGCCGTCGTTTCCATCGGTTCACTCAGCAAATCCCATTGGGCCGGTCTGCGTTCAGGGTGGATCCGTGCAGACAGGGCTTTGATCCAGAGGTTTGCCGCCGCAAGGAGCACCCTTGACCTCGGCGGCCCGGTGGTGGAGCAACTGGCTTCGGCCCATCTGGTGCGCGCGCTGAGCGAACCGTTGCCTGCCCGGCTCTCAGCTTTGCGGAACAACCGGTCGGTGCTGCTGGAACTCCTCCAGGAGCACCTCCCGCAGTGGCAGGTGGAGCGGCCGAGCGGCGGCCTCTCCGTCTGGTGCCGACTGCCTACCCCAGCCAGCACCGCCCTGACAGTGATCGCTCCGGACTTCGGCATCAGGCTCGCTGCCGGGCCGCGGTTCGGCGTCGGCGGAGCCTTCGAGCACTACCTGCGTGTTCCCTTTACCCTCCCGCCTGAACAGCTCGAAACCGCGGTCCATGCACTCCGTTCAGCCCAGGACCGGCTCAATGCCGCCCCACAGCTCAGACGAACCCTGAAGGAACCCAGGCAAGCAGCCATCGTCTAGCCGCCAGCCCCGGACGCGCAAGAGTGCCCAGGGACACCGATATGCCCCCGGGTCAGCCAAACGGCCCAAGGACACCCGGATCCGGGTGTCCTCCGACCGTTTGCGCGTCCCCAGACCGAAGGTGCGTCATCGTGGCCTGTGCGGCAGGCGTACACCCTCTCGAGGAAGAGTCCCCAGGCCGCCGCAAGCCGCCCGACGCCGTCGAGCTCCAATTCCACGCCTGGACTGTCCGGACGGCGAGCGCCAGCAGCCAGAAGGCAGAGAACCGGTCCGAGAACCGGTGAGGATCGGGAGCTACC
>NZ_JAPSHJ010000023.1:13586-43747 GCF_031179985.1 Arthrobacter sp.
CCCAGGCCGCCGCAAGCCGCCCGACGCCGTCGAGCTCCAATTCCACGCCTGGACTGTCCGGACGGCGAGCGCCAGCAGCCAGAAGGCAGAGAACCGGTCCGAGAACCGGTGAGGATCGGGAGCTACCGACGCAAGCACCACCGGCGAGATCAGGTATGACGCCGGCGTCGCCTGAAGCACGCACTCCGTGACGGTGCCCCAGTTCGATGGTTCCCTGCTGGGTCGATGCTGCCGAACGTCGAGCGCGCAGGGAACCGCCGAACCGGCGGGAGGCTGACAGGGGTGAGTGGTTGGCCGGAGAGGGGTCCGAAGCCGAGCGGGTTGGCGGCGAATTCGGCATCCTGGGCCCCACGTAGAATGGACCCGTGATGCAATCCCCCCTCCCCGTACGCGACGGCGTGAACGCGACCCGCCTGCGCCTGCCGGTCGAGGGTCCGTGGACGACGGCGATGGATTACATGATGCACCGCTGGGGCCACATCGATCCGCAGGGAATTGAGGACAGGTTCGACGCCGGGGAGATCGTTGGAGAAGGCGGAATCCCTCTTAGCCGGACCACAAAACTGGAGGACCACACCTTCATTTGGTACTACCGGACGTTGCCGCCGGAAACGCGCATCCCCGTGGAACTGAACATCCTGCATCAGGACGAGCACCTCCTCGTAGTGGACAAGCCGCATTTCCTCCCCACGACTCCCGGCGGAACCTACATCCAGGAATCGGCCCTCGTGCGGCTCCGGAACCAGCTCAACCTTCCCGATCTGATTCCCATGCACCGCCTGGACAGGATGACAGCGGGGCTTCTGCTCCTCTCCACCAATCCTGAGACCCGCGGAAAGTACCAGGTGCTGTTCGAGAAGCGCCAGCTGCAGAAGGAGTACGAGTGCGTAGCCGCCGCTGAGCCGGCGGCCGGGTACGCCGCCGTCGAGTACCCAGTCGTCGTGCGAAACCGCATGACCAAGTCCCGCAGCTATCTGCTGGCTGAAGTCATCGTCGGTGAACCCAATGCGGAAACCCGCATTGAAAGGATCACAACGTACGACGACGGCGGCCGGCAGCGCGCGCTCTATCGCCTGGAACCGCATTCAGGCAAGACCCACCAGCTCCGGGTGCACATGGCCTCGCTCGGGCTCGGCATCCTTAACGACGCCTTCTATCCTGACCTGCTGGACAAAGCCCCGGACGATTACAACAAGCCCCTGCAGTTGTTGGCACGCGGCGTGCGGTTCGTGGACCCCATCACCCAGGAACCCGTGGAGTACCGCAGCAGGCTGCAATTGAGCCACGCTCCCCACACACACCAAAAAACTTAGCCAAAAATGCGCCGGAACGCGTCCGCAGTCGGCGTGCTGAAGAGGACAAACTCCACGACCTCAAGTGAGCTTGCGGTCGTCTCCTCGGCGAAATTATCCAAAGCTGCCGACGCGGCTTTCGCAACCTCCCCCGCATCCCAGCCGTAAACTCCTGCGCTGATGGCAGGGAAGGCGATGGATTGAGCACCCAGCGAATCCGCGGCACGGAGGCTCTCCCGGAAACACGATCTCAGCAGCATCGGATCCGTCTCTCCCACATGCCGGTTGGGGCCCACGGTGTGGATAACCCAGCGCGCCGGGAGGTGGAATCCGGGGGTGACCACCGCTCCGCCCACCGGCAGCCCTCCTGGCAGCAGAGTTACCCGGATTTCACGGCATGCCTCCAACAAATGAGGCCCTGCCGCACGGTGAATGGCGCCGTCGACTCCTCCACCCCCAAGCAATGACGAGTTCGCGGCGTTGACTATGGCGTCGACAGGACGGGTTGTGATGTCACCTTCAAGGATCTCGATGCGCATAGCTTAAGTCTGGCACCGGCATCCAACGGAAGGCAGGCAGGCCCTGCCGTAGAGCCTCGAGCAGGATTAGAATTGCCTTCGGGTGGCAGTCCTACGCCGCTTGGGTCTCATGAGGTGAAAGGACCTGTCATGGACCTCCCGAGGGAAATTCCCGGTGACCGGACAGCGGCCAAATATGCCTACACTGCCGCTGGACTTGGCGTCGTCGGTGTTGCGACTCTCGGGCTGATGTTCGCGATAGAAGTGCCTAAGAACGGCCCCTTCATTTTTGGAACAATAAACGATTTCACCGGGGGCCTCTTCAACCTGGTGGTCATTCCCGTCATCCTTCAAGTGCATCGCCGCCTGGACCCCTCGCTTTGGACACAGGTCGGCAAGTGGACTGTTGTGACGGCCTGTGTGGCGGGTTCCGTCAGCTCCTTCCTGCTGGTTTTCGACCAGCTGGATTTCGCCACCTCAACAAGTATCTCCGTGACGGCCATTGTGATTCAGGGCGCGTGGTTCTTCCTTGTCCATCGGAGGCTGCTCAGGATGAATGGGTATCCAAAGAGCCTGGCCAGGCTCGGGGTGTTCATCGGTGGAGCAATGCTCGCTGCCCTCCCGTTGTCGGCTGTCGCCTTTACGGAAGCGGCGCCTGAGTGGCTGCGTTGGACTGCAGGCGGTGCGGGAATTGCCTTGGGAGCAACCGCATGGGTTGCCTGGCCCTACTGGTATTTCCGGGCGGGCAGGCATCTGAGCCACAGTCAGGTAAAAGCGCAACTTCCCACCGCCAATCAGGAAGCGTGACGCCCGGACTCCGGACGGCACGGATTCAACCCGCGGCAAGTACGGTATTTTGTGGCCATGGACATCGGCAATGCGGACAGCTGGGGAGCCGCCATCTACTTTTGGCTCATTCCCCTGGTCCTGGCCGATGCCGTATTTCCCCTTGTCCCTTCCGAGATGGTGGTGATCACCGGCGGAGCGCTCTCGGCCGACGGGCGCGCCAGCGTCTTCCTGGTGGGACTGGTCGCTGCCATCTCATCATGGGTTGGCGACGTGGTGGTGTTTCAGCTCTTCAAACGCCGGCTCAGCCACGTCTTGGACAGGTGGCCGTGGGGGCGGAAGCTGCACCAGGGCATGCATCGCGCCATTGAGAAAGCCGGGCGTTCCTCCACCTACGGCGCCATCATCGGCGTCAGGTTTATCCCTGGAGGCCGGCTGGCGACGTCGGCCGCCGCCGGGATTGCCGACGTCACCACGCGCTCCTTCAATCTTTGCGCCGGAATCGGCGCTGTTCTTTGGGCCGCCTGGCTCGTGGGCCTCGGATATTTCACGGGCACCGCCACTGGTTTACCGTTTTGGGCGAGTTCACTGATCGGCGTCGCGGTTGGGCTGGTCATCGGCGCGATTGTGGGCATGATCGCCACCCGCCGCCGAGGGAGCCGGTCCCCCGTCGAGGAACCTGAGACAGATCCCAGCCCGTCCTGACTGGCACAAGCTAAATCGGCGCCCAGCGTCCTCGGTTCCGGCGAAGCACCTGCAGGGAGCCGGTCACCGCGACCCGTTCGACGGCGTCGCGCATCATCGACGCCGACAATCTCGCCTGGCTGTTTTCACCGCTGTACTCGGTCGCCTCCACAAGAAAGCGGAGGTTCAGCTGCGGCACACCAGCGGCAATATTCAGCTGGTTGGATTCGACGTGATGGCGCGTCTCCAAGGCTTCAACGCCCGCGGCCATCACCGCTTCCGGTGGGTTACCAGGCCGCAGCCCCGTGATCTTGAGTCTGGTCTGGAACGACGGCATAAATCCCACCCTAACCCTCCCTCACCTTTCGCAACCAAAACCCAAACCCTCCCTCACTTTTCGTGAGGTCGGCGGAATTGGGTGCGGGTTGTGAGGGAGCGTTACCCAAAAACCTGCGAACGTGAGGGAGCGTTACCCAAAAACCCGCGAAACGTGAAAGAGCGTCACCCAAAAACGTGCAGGATGTGAGGGAGGGTGGGCCAAAAACGTGCAGGACGTGAGGGAGCGTCGGTTGGAGGAGGAGACGGCGGAGAGTGGCGACTAGCCGGTGTTGCGGAGCCCTGCTGCCACGCCGTTGACAGTGATGAGCATTGCCCGCTGGAGGCGCTCATCGATCTCGGCACCGGAAATGCCCTCAGTGGCCTCGGCCCGGATGCGGCGCAGCAGCTCCACCTGCAGGTAGCTGATGGGGTCAAGGTACTGGTCTCGGATTTCCAGGGACCGCTTCAACGTGGGCTGGGCGTCGAGCAGGACGTTTTCGCCGGTGAGGTTCTGGATCTCGGTGACCGTGAGCTCGTACTCCGCCCGGATGGTGCGGAACAGGTGGTGCAGTTCTTCAGGGACCAGCGATGAAACGTAGTAGCCGGCGATGTCCAGATCGGTCTTGGCCAGCGTCATTTCCACGTTGGACAGGACCGAGCGGAAAAAGTGCCAGCGGTCCATCATCTCAACCAGCTCGCCTGCGTGACCGGCTTCCCTGGCTGCCTTCAACCCGGAGCCGACGCCGAACCAGCCCGGCACGATCTGCCGTGACTGGGTCCAGCCGAACACCCACGGAATGGCACGCAGGCCGCCCAGTCCTGCACCGGAATCCGGGCGTTTGGACGGGCGGGAGCCGATGTTCAGCGAGCCCAGTTGCTCCACCGGCGTCGACGCCAGGAAGTAGGCCGGCAGGTCGGGATCATCAATAAGAGTCCGGTACTGGTCAAACGCGGCGTCGGAAATGATCTCCATAACGTGGCCGTAGCGGACACGCTCGTCATCAGAGGTACGCGGGCTGCGGTGCAGAGCTGAGCCCTGCATCACGGCGGCCAGGGACAGTTCGAGGTTCTCCCGCGCCAGTTCGGGCAGTGAGTACTTGTCCGAGATGACCTCGCCCTGCTCAGTGAACTTGATTTCGCCTTCCAGCACACCGTTGGGCTGCGCCATGATGGCATCGTAAGTGGGACCACCGCCACGGCCAACGGAACCGCCACGGCCGTGGAAAAGACGCACACGGACACCGTGCTTCGCGGCCACGTCACGGAGCTTCCGCTGGGTCTTGTGGATCTCCCACTGGCTCGTCATCACGCCGGATTCCTTGTTGGAGTCCGAGTACCCCAGCATGATTTCCTGGATATCGCCGCGCAGCCGGACCAGTTCCCGGTACGACGCGTTGGAAAGCAACTGGTCCACGATTTCGGCCGAGGCCCGGAGCTCTTCTACTGTTTCCAGCAGTGGCGCGAACCCGATCCTGGCGTACGGCGCCTCACCGAAGAGGCTAACGAGGCCGGCTTCACGCGCAAGCACAGCCGCAGCCAGCACGTCATCGGCTCCACGGGTCATGGAGATGATGTACGTCTCGATGACATCCGGGCCGTAAGTGCGCAGGGCACGGCGGATCTCACGGAAGACGTCGTACGTGCCGTCGGCGGCGCCGTCGAGCTTAATGGGGTGACCTGACAGCGGACGGCGGGAGGCAAGTTCAGCGCCCAGCACGTCGAATCGCTCGGGGCGGCTGAGTTCGGCGTACCGGATCCCTGGTCCGCCCAGACGGTCCATCAGCTGGCCGACGGCGTCATGGTGGTGGTCGGCATGTTCGCGGATATCCAGCGTGGCGAGGTGGAGTCCGAAGGATGAGATGGCCCGGCGGACCCGGGCGAGCGCACCGTCAGCTGCAAGGGATGCAGAATGGTGCCGCAGCGAGTTTTCCAGGAGCTCGAAGTCTTCGATGAGCTCGGCGGTGGAGATGTAGTCCCTGCCATGCTCGTGGGCTGAGCCCGCCCCCACGCGCTTGACCGTGTTCAGCAGCTTGGCCTTGATACAGGTCAGCTTGAGCCGGTACGGTTCCTGCGCGTTGAGTTCCAGGACGCGCCGGTCCAGCCCGGGCAGCTTGGCGAGATCCGCCTCGATGGAGTCGAGCAGTTCCTGGTCGGCGCCGGCGAGGGCTGTGGAGTTGGACAGGATGGAAATCAGCTCGTCGATCATGGTGATGCTGATCCGGACAGCGTGCTGGTTCTGAAGCTGGAGGATCTCCCGCGTTACGGAGGCTGTCACGTTGGGGTTGCCGTCGCGGTCCCCGCCGATCCAGGAACCGAAACGGATGGGCGCGTTCTGAGCCGGCAGCGTCACACCCTGTTCGGCCAGGAGCTCGGAGAGATCAGTCAGCATTTCCGGCATCGCGTCGGTGAGGATGCTGTTCAGGTAGTAGATGGCGTTCCGGGCCTCATCCACAGGAGTGGGACGGACCTGGCGGAGCTCGTCCGTCTGCCACATCTGGTCAATAACTTCGGAGAGCTGCCTGTCCTGCCGACGGCGGGCCGACGTTCCTTCTTCCGTGGATTCGGCAAGGATGTCCGACAATCGCCGGATCTTATCCAGCACTGACCGCCGGGATGCCTCAGTGGGATGGGCAGTGAAGATGGGGCGGACGTCAAGCTCATTCACCACGGTCTGCAGGACAGCGGGACCTGCCTGGCTGGCGATGTCGGCCACGGCCTTGGCCAGCCAGCCATCCTTCTCCTGCCGGGTGCGGAGTCCGCGGACACGGTGAACCTGCTCGGCCGCGTTGGCGAGGTGGAAGTAAAAAGCGAAGGCGCGCACCAGATCTGTTGCCTGCTCAAGCGGCAGGGAGCCGAGCAGCTCGCGGACCTGGGCGACGACGTCGTGCGCGCTCCACGGGCCTGTCGCCTGGGCCCCGCCGCGGGCCGCTTCCTTGGATTCCTTGGTCAGGAGGCGGACCTGCTCAACAAGGTCCAGCAGCTCAGGGCCGTGCTGGCGGACCAGGGATTCGCCCAGGAGCGTGGACACGCGCCGGACGTCCGCGCGCAGTTCGGAAGCCAGGTCTGTGCTGGCGAGATCGGTGCTGGAATTCAATGCAGTGTCAGCCATGGAAGCTATCTTTCGGGGGATTGGAAAGGGTTCGGACTTGGCTCGTACACTGCGCTGGATACTGTGAGCCGGGTTACTTGTTCCTAGGGGATGTTACCCGCAGCACCCTTAGTGACGGGAATTTGTCTCAGAAAATGTCAGCATTACAGGCGGCCTGCGGGCGTGCCTGGAGTCGTTCAAGCGCGGCTGGAAGCCGAGGGGTCCGGGAAGGAAATCTTTCCCGAGTACACGGTGGAGGGATCCAGCCCATTCCCCGACGACGGCGCCTCGTGCTTGTGTTGTTTCATTTCCTCCCGGGCAGCACCCGGAGCGTAGGTGGGCGCGCCGGTGTAGGGGTCGATAACGCCTAGAGCACTGCCCAGCGTTCCAGCCGCGCCCTTGGTACTCACACCGTGTTTCAGCATCGACATGCCACCCAGGGTAAACAGCACCACCAGAGCCACGCATACCAAGACCGTGATCAACGCCTCCGCCGCCATATCCTGAGCCTACGCCTGGAAGCGGGGAATGGACCATGGTGGACTGCTGTTGATGCCAACGCAGGAGCATGCAGGAGCCAACGCAGAACGTGAGGAACCATGAGCACCACGCCTGATGCCCAAGTGGAGCGTTGGCAGCGCTTCCGGAAGAGCCGGAATACGGCCCTTGCCAGCGAACACGGCTGGCTGACACTGACATCCTTCCAATGGCTGGAGAACCGGCCGGCCCGGGTGGACCTTGTGCCCGGACTCTGGTCAACAGACGGTACGGGCTCAGCCAAGGGCGCGACGGCGTTCCTCACCGCTGCGGCGAAAGACGGACTCACGCTTGTGGAGACCGGGGAGCCCGTTGACGGCACAATTTCTGCCTCTTTGGCGAACGAGGAATCGCTGATGTGGGTGCAGTTCGGCGGCGGGGACGGCAAGCAGGTGATAGTGGAACTCGTCAGGCGCGCCCACAAATACGCCATCCGCACCCGGGATTCACGCTCGCCGGTGTTCACGGAGTTCGACGGCGTGCCCACCTTTGATTACGATCCCGGCTGGGTGATCCAAGGAAGGTTCGAGTCCTACCCGGAGCCCGTGGACGTGCCGATCGCCACTGCTAATCCCTTGGTGGACGGCGTTCACCGCTCAGTGGGGGAAGTGGTGTTCCGGGCTCCTGGGATTCCGCATGAAATACGCCTCCATGCCGAGGAAGAGAAACTTGGGGCCCTCACAGTCACCTTCCATGACGAAACGAACGGCATGTCCACGGATGAATGGCGCAAGGTCTTCATCCCGCGCCCACGCCCGGACGGCTCTGTGGTGATCGACTTCAACCGTGCCATCAACTACCCCAGCGCCTTCACTCCGTACGGCACCTGCCCCATGCCGGTCAAGGGAAATTCGATCGACGTCGAGGTGACAGCAGGCGAGAAACTGCCGGCGGGAAGCCTGGGCTAGTTGGGGGGGCGAACTACTAGGCGATGGCAGACACCCCGGTAACAGCCCGGCCCACAATGAGCGAGTTGATCTCGAACGAGCCCTCGTAGGTGTAAATGGCTTCGGCGTCGGCGAAGATCTTGGCCATCCGGTAGTCCGTGACAATCCCGTTGCCGCCCAGAATGGACCGCCCCAGGGCAACGGTTTCCCGCATCCTGGCACTTGTGTACGACTTGGCCAGGGCCACCTGCGCCATGTCTGCGCTGCCCTCCTCCTGGAGTTGGGCGATCCGCACCATCATGCCCAGGCTTGCGACGGCGTTGCCGAGCATTGTCACCAGTTGCTGCTGGATGAGCTGGAACTTCGCCAGCGGCCTGCCGAACTGTTCACGCTCCAGTGCGTACTGACGGGCGACGTCGAACGCCGCCAGCTGCTGACCCACCGCCTGCCAGGCCACCATGATCCGGGAACCCCGCAGCAATTCCTTGGTGTCTTCGAAACTGCCGATGCCGGAAAAACGGTCGGCCTCGGCAACCATGACGTTCTGGAAGACAATGTCGGCGTTCTGAACCGTGCGCAGGGCGATCTTATTCTCGATGCGGCTTCTGGTGAGGCCCGGAAGTGTTGCATCCACGATGAAGCCCCTGACGGCGCCGTTGGATTCGTCCCGGGCCCAGACCAGCAGGTAATCGCAGAACGTCCCGTTGCCGATCCACCGCTTTGCGCCGTTAAGCACCCAGCTGTCGCCGCCCTCGTCGGCCTCTCCCGTGACGGAGGAGATCCGCCGGGCCCGCGTCTCCATTCCGCCGGCCACATCGGAGCCGTGCTGCGGCTCGGTCAGGGCGAAGGCCCCCGTGGTGCGGAGGTTAGCGGCATCAAGGAGCAGCCGCGCCCTTTGCTCTTCAGAGCCGAACCCGTACAGCGCCTCCACGAAAAGGTCGTGATGCACGAGGAAAAACGTGGCGATCGATGTGTCAACCCGGGTCATTTCCGCAATAACAAGGCCCGCGAAAAGGTGGCTGTAACCGCGCTGCGCAGGGGTGCTCAACTGGAGTTCCGCCAGCTTGGGCAGGATGTGCGCCGGGAATTCGGCGTCGTTCCACCACTGCGTTGCATACGGTGCGATTTCCTCAGCCAGGAACTCCCGCAACTGGTTCAGCTTGGCCTGTTCGGCGGGGTTCAGCAGCGACTCGAACTGGAAGAAGTCCGCCGTCGGCAGCGATTCCACCGGTGAAGCGTCAGGTGACAACCGTTCCGCCGTCATTTGGGACCCATACGGATGGCACCGTCGAGGCGAATGGTTTCGCCGTTGATCATGGCGTTCTCAACGAGGTGGGCAGCCAGGTTGGCATACTCCTCCGGGCGGCCCAGACGCGCGGGGTGCGGCACCTGCCGGCCCAGCGATTCCTGGGCTTCCTGGGGCAGCCCGGCCATCATCGGCGTTTCGAAGATTCCTGGGGCGATGGTGTTCACCCGGATCAGGGACCTCGCCAGTTCGCGGGCCAGTGGAAGGGTCATGGCGGCGACAGCACCCTTGGACGCAGCATAGGCAGGCTGGCCGATCTGCCCCTCAAAGGCGGCCACCGAAGCCGTGTTGATAATGACTCCGCGTTCGGGTCCACCGAGTTCAGTGATCACCGGCTCAGTGGAGGCCATGGCTGCCGCAGCGAGCCTGACCACATTGAAGGTGCCCACGAGATTGATCTGGATCACGCGGTTGAAGGCCTCCAACGGGAGCACACCATCGCGGCCAAGGACTTTACCCGGTGTGGCGATGCCCGCACAGTTCACCACTATCCGCAGCGGCCCCAGCGCCGTGGCGGCGTTGACGGCGGCTTGAACGTCACGTTCGTCGGTCACGTCTGCTGCTGCAAAGACGGCAGAGTTCGACGGCGGGCTCCCGGCGTTCGCGGTGTCCGCAGTGGCAAGCCCGGGGGTCGCGATGGCGGCGTTCGCCCGGCCGGCTTCGTTGAGCCCAGCGGCGTAGGCGGCACCGGAGGAGGAAGCCAGATCCAGCAGGACCACGGAAGCTCCCGCCTGAAAAAGACGCCTGGCCGTCGCTGCCCCCAGCCCGGAAGCTCCCCCTGTAATTAGCGCGACAGCCCCGCTGATATCCATGCATCCTCCTTGATGTGGAACCCGGCCTGCCTCGACCGTTAGTTAATGCATGTTAACTGGAATTCCCGGAGAACGCACCTCCGCCTGTTGTCTCCGGGGCCCGCTAGGCTGGCACCATGGGTGATCCCAACGCTCCATTGCCTCCGTACGCCAAGGATTCTGTGAGGGATTCACTTTGGGCTTCCCGGGCGGACGAGGCCGCCAGGTCGGTCAACCGGATGTTTGGGCATCGCGTGTGCTTCCTTCCCGGAACGCATCTTGCCGCCGTACAGCGTCCCTCCGGGCGCCTGCCGAGCCCCAGCAAACCCTGGCATTACTGGTGGCAGGCCCATTACCTCGATTGCCTGGTGGATACGGGCCGCCGGGAGCTGACCCAAAAACGCCCGTTCGACGGCGATGGACGGCCGAGTGCCGGGAAGCTGGCTTCACGCCTGGTCACTGGCATCAGGCTCCGAAACCTTCTGACGTTCGTCAACAGTTACTACGACGACATGGCCTGGCTTGCTTTGGCTGCGCAGCGCCTCCAGAAGCTGGCGGAGGAAACCCGGAGAGTGCGTCGCCGCAGGAATGAAAGGGCACTGAAAGCTCTCGAGCTGCAATTTGATTCCGCCTCCACCCACCACTTGGGCGGGGGCACTTTCTGGAACACCACGCGCGACTTCAAGAACACTCCCGCCACGGCGCCAGTGGCCCTCTTCTACGCACGGAACGGGAACACAGTCAAGGCGCAAGAACTGTTGGACTGGCTGGCTGCAAGACTGTTGGACCCCGCCAAAGGCCTGTATCTCGATGGGCTGCGAATACGTCCGGACGGCAGCGAGGAGCTGGTGGGCGCCGTTTACACCTACAACCAGGGCCCCGTACTGGGAGCCTTGCTGGAAGTGGGTGGCGTCCCGAACCTGAAGCGCGCGGCCGCTTTGATTGAAGCAGTCGATCGAGAGCTCGCTCGACCTGCGCACACAGGAGGGGGCAAGGACCTCCGCGTACTCCGCGGGGAGGGCACTGGCGATGGCGGCCTCTTCACAGGAATCCTGACAAGATACCTGGCGTTGGCAGCCGTCGATCCACGTCTTCCGGCATCCAGCCGCACAATTGCCTCCCAACTGGTCACAGACACTGCCGGTTCGCTGTGGGAAGGCCGACGCCTCATCGCAGCCGGAGAACCATTGGCCAGGTACGGAGGGAGGATGATTTTTTCTCTGAACCCGGACATTCCGGCGACCGTCACCTACCCGCCGGGTGCCGCCGTCGAGCTTTCCACGCAACTGCAGTCGTGGATGATTTTGGAGGCCGCCGCGACCCTCGAGGATGCCGTCAGCAGTACCCACTGCTAATTAGGGCACGCAACATTGCGGTAATTATTGTGATACTGGTCACTTAATCGGATTGCGGCTTGGAAGTAAGGTTTGGCTAACCTACAGTTTCCCCGTGAGCACCCCTGACTTTCCTTGGCTCACAGGACTCCGGTCCGCTGACGCATCCCCAGAAAGAAGCCCCCATGAAGATCCGCACTAACGCGCTGGCTGGAATCGCACTCCTCGCCACCGCCACTCTCGGCCTGGCAGCCTGTGGCTCCGGTTCGGCCACTCCCGCAGCAACCGCTGGTGCAGCAGGCTCTGGCGAGATCACCGTCTACAACGCGCAGCACGAATCGATGACCAAGGCCTGGGCCGAGGAATTCACCAAGGAGACCGGCATCAAGGTCACCCTGCGCCAAGGCAAGGACAGCGAGATGTCCAACCAGATCATCCAGGAGGGCGACAAGTCCCCCGCCGATGTGTTCATCACCGAGAACTCCCCCGCAATGACGCAGGTGGAGAACGCCGGGCTGTTCGCTGACCTGACCGACGAGGTCAAGAAGCAGGTTCCTGAGGAGTACCGTCCCTCCACCAACAAGTGGACCGGCGTCGCCGCACGCGCCACCGTGTTCGTGTACAACAAGGAAAAGCTGACGGAAGACAAGCTGCCCAAGTCCCTCGCGGATCTGGCCAATCCTGAATGGAAGGGCCGCTGGGGAGCCTCCCCTTCAGGTGCTGACTTCCAGGCCATCGTTTCCGCCTACCTTGAGCTCAAGGGCGAGGCTGAGACCGAGAAGTGGCTGACGGCCATGAAGGAAAACTTCAAGGGCTATCAGGGCAACGGCGCCGTCATGAAGGCAGTCAACGCCGGCGAGATCGAGGGTGGCGTGATTTACCACTACTACTACTTCGGCGACCAGGCCAAGACCGGCGAAAACTCCAAGAACATTGCCAGTCACTACTTCAAGAACCAGGATCCAGGGGCGTTCGTCTCAATCTCCGGCGGTGGCGTGCTCAATTCCTCCAAGAACAAGGCAAACGCTGAAAAGTTCCTCGCGTTCATCACCGGCAAGAAGGGCCAGGAGCTCCTCCAAACCGGCAAGGACTTCGAGTACACGGTTGGCTCTGACGTTCCTTCCAACGAGAAGCTCACTCCGCTGGCAGAGCTGGATCCTCCCACGGTGGATGCGTCCAAGCTCAACTCCAAGAAGGTCACCGAGCTGATGACCAAGGCCGGGCTTCTCTAGTAATCATTTCTCCGCAGTGATCGCATCGCCAACAGTCGCCGGCAAGGCGGCAAAACCAGTGGCGGGCAAGGGTAGCAGCCCTCGCCCGCCATTGGTCGTTGCATTACTGGCCATATTTTTGGCCCTTTTTGCCTTGCTTCCGCTCGGCTATGTCATCTACATGACAGCGGTCACCGGCTGGGAAACCAGCATCGAGCTGGTTTTCCGGCCCAAGGTTGGTGAGCTGCTCGCCAATACCCTGCTGCTGATGCTGATCGTAGTTCCGGCAACCCTGGTGGTGGGGGTGGGCAGCGCCTGGCTCGTAGAGCGCACCACGCTCAGCGGCCACAAGGTCTGGGCGGTGCTGTTGGCCGCACCGCTCGCAATTCCGGCATTCGTCAACAGCTACTCCTGGGTATCCGCCGTCCCTTCCCTGGAGGGCGTCTGGTCCGGCTCCCTGATCGCAGTACTGTCCTACTTCCCCCTGGTCTACATTCCGGCCGCAGCCACGCTAACCCGCCTTGATCCTGCGATAGAGCAATCCGCCGCTGCCCTTGGGCTGGGGCCATGGCAGGTGTTTTTCCGGGTGATCCTCCCCCAGCTGCGGCTGGCCATCACCGGCGGAGGACTGCTTGTGGGGCTCCACCTGCTGGCCGAATACGGCGCCTTTGCCATGATCCGCTTCGAGACCTTCACGACGGCGATCATGCAGCAGTACGCGTCCACTTTCAACGGCACCGCGGGAAACATGCTTGCAAGCGTCCTGGTATTCTTCTGCCTGATTCTGCTGGTGCTTGAAGCCCGGAGCCGCGGCACCGCGCGCTACGCCAGGATCGGCTCAGGTGCCCAGGCCAAGCCGTACAGGCTCGCCCTTGGCAGTTACCACGTGCCGGGTCAGCTGGCCATGACGGCGCTGACGGCGCTGTCGCTCGGCCTGCCGTTGTGGTTCGTGATGCGCTGGATCGTGGCTGGCGGGGCCGAAATCTGGGACCTTGATGAACTGCTCCCGGCGCTTCTGCAGACCCTGGGACTGGGGCTGGCCGGGGCAGTGGCTGCCACCGTCGTCGCATTTCCCATGGCGTACCTGGCCGTCCGCCACCCCGGCTGGTTCAGCAAGTCCCTCGAGCTTTCCAACTACATCACCAGCTCAATGCCCGGAATCGTGGTGGGCCTGGCGTTCGTGACAGTTGCCATCAATGTCATGCCCGACCTTTATCAAACCACCGGTCTGTTGGTGGCAGCCTACGTCCTGCTGTTTATCCCGCGCGCCCTGGTAAATCTCCGGGCCGGGTTGGCGCAGGCCCCCAAGGAGCTGGACGAGGCGGCCCGGGCCCTCGGCAAGTCGCCGTTCATGGCCTTTGTCAGGGTTACGCTCCGCTTGAGCGCCCCGGCGGCTGCCGGTGGAGCCGCGCTGGTCTTCCTCGCCGTCGTGACGGAACTGACAGCGACATTGCTGCTGTCCCCCAACGGCACCACAACCCTGGCAACATCATTTTGGAACAAGAGCAGCGAGATCGACTATGCAGGCGCAGCACCCTACGCGCTGCTCATGATCCTGCTGTCCGCACCCATGACCTACCTTCTCTTCCAGCAGTCCAAGAAAGCAGCGGGACAGTGACAGAACAAGAGCCCTCACGGCTTCCCGAACCCCGCATCTCCGCCTCGGTGGAGCCGACTACAAACAGTCACCTGGTGATCGAGTCAGTCACGAAGAACTTTGGTTCCCAGGCGGTCCTCAAGGGCGTCAACCTCTCGGTGGCCAAAGGTGGAACTACTGCCATAGTGGGACCTTCCGGCTCGGGTAAGACGACGCTCCTCCGCCTCATCGCAGGCTTCGAGCACCCCGGGACGGGGACCATCGAGCTAAACCGGAAACCTGTGGCGGGCGACGGCGTCTGGATCCCAGCGCACAAGCGCCACGTCGGGTATGTGGCCCAGGACGGAGCACTGTTCCCGCACCTGACAGTGGGACAGAACATTGCGTTCGGACTCGACCATGGGAAGCTGGCTGGAGGCCGGAAGGGTGTCTCGGCGCGGGTCGGGGAACTCCTGGACATGGTCTCCCTGGACGGCTCGATGGCCAAACGCCGGCCACACCAGCTCTCCGGCGGGCAGCAACAGCGGGTGGCCCTGGCCCGTGCCTTGGCGCGGGAGCCGGAACTGATGCTCCTCGATGAGCCCTTTTCAGCACTCGACGCCGGCCTCCGCGTGGCCACGCGACGCGCCGTAGCCAAAGTTCTCAACGAAGCCGGGGTTACCACCATCCTGGTCACCCACGACCAGGCCGAAGCACTTTCCTTCGCGGACCAGGTGGCCGTGATGCGGGGCGGCAAGCTTGCCCAGATCGGCAACCCCTTTGTGGTGTACACACGTCCCACTGACCGCGCCACGGCCGAGTTCCTGGGTGACGCCGTCATCCTGGACGCGTGGATGGAAGGGTCATTGGCCACATGCTCGCTCGGCGGAATTCCTGTCCGGAGGCCCCCCGCCCAGGGCCTGGTCCAGCTCATGCTCAGGCCCGAACAGATCCGCATTGCCGAAGACGGGCCCATCCGCGGCGTAGTTGTGGACACCGACTATTTTGGACCCGAGACCACAGTGCGGCTGCAGCTCGCCATTCCACCGAAACTTGCGGCAGGGACGGCGGCCGATCACCGGTACCCGGGTGGAGGCGAAATCATTACCATCCGCCATTGGAATGCCTCCATCGCCCGGCCCGGGATGGAACTCTGCCTTCGCGTGGTGGGCGAGGCCGTGGCTTTTCCCGTTGGCGGCTAGGCTTAAGGGTAAGAAATCAGCTGCTCGTTGAGCTCCTGTGCCTCCCGGTAGTAATCCAGTAAGGTCAGCTCTGCCGCCGCGGCTGGGTCCAGGATGACGACGGCCCGAGGATGCAGTTGCAGCACTGAAGCAGGGCAATGGGCGCTCACCGGCCCTTCGACCATCCCACGGACGGCGTTGGCTTTATTAGCGCCCATCGCTACGAGCACGGCCTGCCGGGCTTCCCGGATGGTCCCCAGCCCCTGGGTCAGGCAAAGTCGCGGGACGTTTCCCTCCGGAAAGAAGCGGGCGTTGTCCTCCCGCGTCGCTCCCGCCAGGGTTTTCACCCTGGTGCGGGATTCCAGCGACGACGTCGGTTCGTTGAAGCCGATGTGTCCATTCGCGCCGATACCCAGGATCTGGACGTCCACCCCTCCGGAGGACACAATGGCGGCATCGTAGCGCTCGGCCTCTCCCCTCAGGTTGGGGGCGTCTCCGCGAGGGGTGAAAAGGTGTTCGAGCGGCAGGTCCACGTGATCCACGAATTCCCGCCGTATGGTCGACCAATAGGACTGTTCATGTTCGGCCGGAAGCCCGGCATACTCGTCGAGCGTGAAGGCCCTCGCCTGGCTGAAACTGAGTTGCTCCTCGCGGTGACGCCGGATGAGTTCCAGGTACGTCGTCCTGGGGCTGCCGCCGGTAGCCAGCCCAAGGACTGCCGGGCCGCGCCGGATGCGGGCTTCAATAATGTCGGCAGCCCGCGCACCCACCTGTTCGGCTGATTCACACAGCACTATCTGCACAGTCATTTCCTTCCCGTTTAATTTGCTCGCCGGCCCGATAGACCTGCAGCACTTCCAGTTCGTCATTGGCAACAAGCAGGTCTGCCCGGTATCCCTTCAGGAGGGCGCCTACATGGTTCAGGTTCATAAGGCGGGCCGGGGTGAAGGACGCGGCAGTGACGGCATCAGTCAGCGGTATTCCCCATTCGACGCACCGCCGCACGTTTCCCAGGAGCCTGCTGGTCCCGCCTGCTATGGCCCCGGGCACCCCCTCTCCGCCAATCTGGTTCAGCCGGGCTATTCCGTCGTGGACCGTCACTTCCAGGCTGCCAAGGGTGTACGGGCCATCTGCCATCCCTGCTGCTGCCATGGCATCTGTAATAAGCGCGATCGACCGCGGACCTACGAGGGCGAAGACCATGCGGACGATCTCAGGGTCCAGGTGTACTCCGTCGGCGATGAGCTCCAGGACCATCTGTTCGGGGTTTTGCTGGGCTGCCTGCAGCAGGACAGCAACGGGTCCGGGCAAGCGGTGACCGAGCGGGGGCATCCGGTTGAACAGGTGGGTGGCAGACCAAGGCTGACTGCCATCCGGAGGTGTCGCCGCCAGGGCTTCCCGTGTCCGGGCTGCAGTGGCATCCGTGTGGCCAAGCGAGGGGACCACCCCGTATTCGCGGCACAATGCCACCAGCTCGGCAAAATTCGGAGTCTCCGGGGCGAGGGTAAGGGAACGGACAGTGCCGCGGCCGGCGTCGAGCCACTGCTTCAGCAGCGCAGGGTCTCCGTCAATAATGGCCGCAGGGTCCTGGGCCCCGCACATGCTTTTGGTGATGAAGGGCCCTTCCAGGTGCAATCCCGCCAGGATCCCTTCCTCCACCAGTTCCCTCAGCACCAGGATCTGTTCAAGCAATACGGCCGAAGGTGCCGAAACCAGCGAGGCAAGCAGCGACGTCGTCCCGTTGGCAGCGTGCTGACCGGCGGCCTGGCGGGCTGCCTGGTGATCTGCGGAGAAGGTGTGCCCGAAACCCCCGTGGCAATGCACGTCGACGAGGCCGGGCAGGAGCAAAGGCACTCGCGTTATTTCAACGTCGACGCCGGCGGGCAGTTCGGCAGTCGGGCCGCACCACATGATGCGGTCACCTGCGACCACCACCGTGCCGTCGTCGATCACTTCGTCGCCCGGCAGGCCGGTGATGAGGCGCCCCCGCAGCCCCAGCCCGCCGCCGTCGTTCTTTTCCAAAGTCAACGAACTGTCAGCTGGCATCGGCTTTGGCCATCGAGCCGTTCTCGTCAGTTTCGTCTTCGCGTCCCATGGTGCGCAGGTTCCAGCGCCTGATGACGAACCGGAAAACCACATAATAGACGGCGGCGTAGCCCAACCCGATGGGGATCAGCCACAGCGGATTCCGGGCGATGCCGAAGTTGAGGACGTAGTCAATGGCTCCGGCGGAGAACCCGAAACCATGATGGATGCCGAGGAAATTGACCAGCATCATCGATGTCCCGGTCAGTACGGCGTGAACGAGGTACAGGGGCCAGGCCACGAACATGAAAGAGAATTCCAAAGGTTCCGTAATACCGGTGAGAAAGGCGGTGAGACCGGTGGACAGCATCACGCCGCCGACAATCTTCTTCTGGCCTGGCTTTGCTTCCTGCCAGATTGCCAGTGCGGCCGCCGGCAGTGCGAACATCATGATGGGGAAGAATCCGGTCATGAAGACACCCGCAGTTGGGTCGCCGGCGAAGAACCGGTTCAAATCGCCGTGGGCGCCGTCGTAGTCACCGATGATGAACCAGACAATGGAGTTCAGGATGTGGTGCAGTCCCAGCGGGATGAGCAGCCGGTTGAGCGTGCCGTAAACTCCGCTTCCCACCACCGTGTTGTCGGCCACGGTATTCCCGACAGCCGTCAATCCCGTATTGAACAACGGGTAGAGGAGAGCCATAACCACGCCGATCACGATGGCCGCAAAGGACGTAAGGATGGGTACCAGACGACGCCCCGCAAAGAATCCCAGCCAGTCAGGCAGGGCGGTGCGGTGGAACCGCTGCCACAGCCATGCCGTCGTGAGACCCATCACGATGCCGGCCAGCACGCCGTAATTGATGACCGGATCTTTGCCGCCCTCGGGCGCAGTGCCAAGCACCAGCGGGGCCATTACTTTGAACACGTTCGTCAGAACCAGGAAGCCGACGACGGCGGCCAGCGCCGTGGACCCGTCACCCTTCTTGGCGAAGCCAAAGGAAATGCCGACGGCGAAGAGCAGCGGAAGGTTCTCAAAGAGGGCGCCACCTGCTGCACCGATGACCTGGGCAACTGTGCTGAGGGATTCGAACCGTCCGAGGAGATCGTCCTGCCCCAGGCGCAAAAGAAGCGCAGCGGCCGGAAGGGCTGCAATGGGGAGCATGAGACTGCGCCCGAACCGCTGCAGGTTCTGTAGGGCCTTGCCGCTGCCCTTGGCGGCTTTTCCCGGCGCAGGTGCCGGGTCGGCCAGCGCGCTGCTCCCGCTGGGAGGGGCGGTGTTTTCTGGGCTCATGAGGATCCTCATTTCAATGCGGTTCGATGAAGCTTGTGCGGAAGTGCGGGATTCAGTAGAGTCATTCCAGCTGGTTATAACCAGTGGCATTCATCACTTTGAGGTGTGCAGGGCTAAGTTGTCAACCACGATCCCGGAACGGGCATCATCATGACTCGCCAGCCAAATCATTGTGGAGACGAAATCTGAACTGGACCAAAGGAGTGGACATGTCGAAAGCAGAAATCATCCTCGCCGCCCTGGGCGGAGCGGACAACGTGGAAGAAATCGAAGGGTGCATCACACGGCTACGGACCGAAGTCGTTGACGCTGCCCGTGTTGACCAGGCGGCACTCAAGGCCGCCGGCGCGCATGGGGTCATGATGGCGGGTACCGTGGTGCAAGTGGTCGTCGGCCCCGAGGCCGAGAGCCTTGCTGAAGACATCCAGGACCTGATGTGAGCACCGCCGCACAGACGGACGCGCTCACAGTAGCGGCACCCCTGCCCGGTCTTCTCATCCCGCTCAGCGAGGTGCCGGACCCTGTCTTCGCCAAAGGTCTTGTCGGCGGTGGGGCCGCCATCATGCCTGATGAGCACGCCGGCACGCTCACAGCCGTCGCCCCTGTCGACGGCATCGTTATCAAGGTCATGCCCCACGCCTACATCGTGCAGCACCCCTCCGGCCCAGCTGTGCTGGTGCACGTGGGAATCGACACCGTCAAACTGCAGGGGGAAGGTTTCACCGTGCATGCACAAAAGGGCGACCACGTCCGCACCGGCGATCCCCTGATCAGCGTGGACGCCACCTTCGTGCGATCAAAGAACCTCAGCTTGTGCAGCCCCGTTGTAGTGCTGGATACCACACCCGATGCCGCGGACGTCCCCACGACCGGTGCCCACGTCGAAGCCGGCGGATACCTCTTCGCACTGCCGGGAAAGTAAAAGATGGATACCGCCGGCGAGCTGAAGCATGTGTGGGTGCGCAAACAACTGCAGGAACTGGTTGCCACTGAACTGAGGCCAGGAGACGCACTGCTGGGCGAGCGCCAGCTGGAAGAGCAGTTCGGAGTCTCCCGCATTACGGTGCGCCGGGCCATCTCCGACCTCGTCCAGGACGGAGCCCTGGTTCGCGTCAAAGGCAAAGGAACGTTCGTCTCGCACGGGCTGGTGCGATCCACGTTGCATCTGGCCTCGTTCAACGAGGACATGCGGGCCGCCGGTTTCGAGCCCAGCACCCGCGTCATCACTGCGGCATCTGCAGTGCCGCCGGACCCGGCAGCCGAGCATCTGGGGTTGGCAACGGGCAAGGAGGCTTACCAGGTCAGCCGGGTCCGGTTGGCCAACGGCGCGCCCGTAAGCGTGGACGAGTCCTGGCTGCCACCCCGGCTGCTGCCCGGATTGCTTGAAGAGGACCTCACCGGATCCCTCTACCGGATCCTGTCAGCCTCCGGCTATCCCGTACAGCATGCCGAACAAACTGTCGAAGCCGCAGCGGCATCGGAAACCGCCGCCGCCCTGCTGGATATCGAGCCCGGCGCACCTGTCCTGCTTTTCCGGCGCCGTTCATTCACCGGACCCGACGATCCGGGCACACCGATTGAATACTCCACCTCTACATATCGCTCCGACCGGTACCAGATCTCCATGCGTCTGGAGCTCGGATAGGCCTGAGCCCGCCTGCGCCTCTTGGCATACGCCCGCCTGGGGCTAGCGTTTGTTGCTTGTGCTGGCCGGCCTCTTCTTCTGGGGAAAGGGGCTTTCATGGCGGGCGAGCATCGCCACGAAATCCTCGATCCTCTTCGCACGGGTTTCGGGCTGTTTCACGGAGGTGGTGCGGTAGAACAGCGCATACCGGTTGACCGAGGTCAGGACATCGAACATGGCCTGAGCTTCGGGGACCGCAGCGATAGCGGCCGCGAGGTCCTCTGGAATCACTGCTGAAGCCTGCCCTGGATAGGCGGCGTCCCAGCGTCCATCGGCCTTGGCTGCATCGACGGCGTCGCGTCCTGCCGCAGTCATCCTGCCTTCCGCCTCCAACCGTTCAACGTGGCCGACGTTCCGGAGCGACCAGCGGCTCTTCGGCCCCCGCGGGGTCATCCTCTGAATGTAGCTCGCGTCGTCGCGCCGCTTGACCTGGCCATCGATCCAGCCGAAGCACAACGCCTCGTCCAAGGCGGCGTCGTAATCCAATTCAGTGACCGAGCCGCCCTTCTTATGCAGCACCAGCCAGACCCCTGGGCTGGAACCATGATGGTCCTCCAGCCATCGGCGCCATTCGGTGGCATCCTTTACCAGGAGTTCCTCGAGTTCAACGGCCATGGCTCCATTGTGCATGCCATGATGGCCCTATCCGACATTCGGCGCCAGCCCGAGGAGGCTTCTATGTTGCGCGTGCGCCCCATCCACGTCACATCGCACCTGGATCAGTGGTCGCGATTGCTCACCGTTTTGGGAATGGTCAAAACCGTCGACGACGGCGAATGGCAGGAGTTCGACGCCGGTTCCGGCCGGCTTGCCCTTCGGCGGGCCGATCCGGGCTCGGCTCAGGACGGAAACACTCTTTTCGGCGTCGAAGTGGGCGACCTGGACGAGTTTGCCCGCCGGACTAACGAGGCCGCGTTGGAAGCAGAAGGGGCCGCGGGAGCAGAAGGGGCTGCGGGAGCAGAAGGGGCTGCGGCTGCCGTGGTCGATGCTGACCGCGGCAGGACCTGCCGGATACGTGCCAGGGACGGCTTCAGTTTCCTCGCCGACCCCGCAGCCCATGGCGCCAACTGCGCCGACGCGGATCCGGCACTCAGCGTCGTCGCGGTCTGGTTTACGGAGGACACGGCAGGAGCGGCGTCCACCTTGCGGAGCATCGGCGCGCGGCCGCGACCCGTCCCGGACAATGATGAGACAGCTGATTTCACGGCCAAAAACGGCGGCGTACTGATGGTGCGGCCCGGGGCTGCTCCAGGAAGGGCAGGTTTGGGTTTCGAATACAGCGGTAACCTGGACTCGCTGCGGACACAGATCGAGTCGGCAGGTTGGGACGTTGCCGCCACCGAGGAAGCCTTTGGCCGGACGCTTCAGGTGCCAAGCCCCGATGCGGGCACAGCGGCGCATCATCCGGCCCTCTGGATTTCGGGGCAGAGGCCCGGCATCTGAGGCTCGCGTTCTTACGGGCCCCACAGGAGTCGGCAAGGAGTTCGGGCAGGGATGCGGTAGAACTTAACCATGAACGTTCGCACCCCTGACCCGAATCCCGGCTGGCTGTCCCCCGAGGACCTGTTCGAGGCCCGTGGGCGCCTCCCCATGGTTTACGTGGAAGCTGTTCCCGTCCGTTTGGACCCGCTGGGATTCGTGAATGAGGTCGGCACGCTGCTGCAGGCTGACGAGGACGGAACCATGATCCGTTCCCTGGTCTCGGGCCGCGTTCTGTACCGCGAAACCATTCGGGCAGCATTGTTGCGTCACATGGAGAAGGATCTGGGCCCCCTGGCGTTTCCGCAGCTTCCCATCAGCCCCGTGCCGTTCACCGTGGCCGAATACTTCCCCGCTCCGTCTCAGACCGGCTTCACGGACGACCGTCAGCACGCCGTCGCGCTCGCCTACGTTATTCCGGTGACCGGGGAATGCGAACCCCGCCAGGACGCCCTGGAACTCACCTGGATGACCCCCGAAGAAGTGCTTAGCCCGGGAGTCCAGCTCGAATTCAGCGGCGGCCGGGGAGCCTTGATCAGGCAGGCGCTGGCCTTCGCAGGCGTGGGCAACTAGGTTCCTCCGAAGTGCGCATTCCTTTTGGTGCCCGGAGTCTGAAGTGACCCGGCACTGGTTCCTTTTTCCCTGGCCGGGGACTCTCGCGGTTCCGGCGCATCCCGGACATGGGACCGGCTCCTTTGTAGACTGTAGGGCGGACCGCAAGAGAACTTAAGGACTCCCGATGACCCAGCCCCCAGCCGCCCAGCACTACAGCGAACGCCAGGCTGGAGCCCTGCAATCCGGAGACCACCTGATCCTGCCGGGCGGTGACAGCTCGGCTGAGCTGCAGGCAGTGGACCTCGAAAAAGACGACTTTGGTGCCCCGGCCCTCATCATCGCAACCCTGTCGGACGGCATCACCCTCCGTATAGCGGTGGGCTCTTCGGTCCTGGTTGCCGACCCTCCCGCAGCGTCCCTTCACCTCGTTCAGCACCCCGACGAGGAGGACGACGACGTCACGGCGGCTCCCGCCGTCGTCGTACCTCCGCTGCCGCCCACGCGCCCGGCCACCGTCCCTGGGGCCGCTGAAGCTGACGCCAGTCCCGCAACAGACGAGGAACTTGCACTCATTCCCGAGCCGGAGGGCACCCCCGAGGCTGTCGTGCAGATGGCCGCTGAAGCGCACCCGGATGCGGAGGGCGTCCTGTTGCTTAGTGAACGGCTGATCAAAGGCATCAACACCAAGTCCGGAAGCTGCCTGAAGGACCTCAGCGACCTTGCCCACGAGCTTTTTATCCTGCTCAAGGACTCAAAAAACGCCCTTGCCGTGGCAGATTTGCTGAACGTCCTGCCGTACGACGGCAATCCGGGCCGCTGGAGTTCAGTGGAGGCGGCGCTGGCCCTGTCCAGCTATATCTGCCGTCAGACCGGGCTGGAAGAGCGGGCTGAGATTTACGAGAAACTCCTGCGCGCACCGGATTCACAGGAGTCGGATCCGTTCAAGGCACGGGTCAACGCGCGGGTGCGGCAGCGCTCCCTCAACGAACCGAACCTGTACGACAAGGAAATTTTCCGTTCCATCGATAACTCCAACCGGGATGCCGAGCGTGAGTGGCGGTTCCTCAGGCTTCAGGCGCTGCTTTTCCTCCGCGCCCACGGCGGCTCCGAAACAATCGGCGGCCCCGAACTGAATCGCAGGATCAACAACGAACTCGAGGCAGTGCGGGCCTGAAACTACCTGTTGTCGGTAGCGAATTACCCCTGTACCGCCGCTGGCAGGCATTGTAGATTCAAGCGCATGACGAACAATCTGAGCGTTGTCATTAATGCCGATGCACCCCAGGTGTGGACCATGTTGCGGGAGCCCGCCAAGATCGCCCAGTGGCACGGCTGGGAGGCTGATGACCAAGCCGAGGAAATCAACGAGATCTACTTCAAGGACACTGTGGTCGAAAGTCCTGACCACACCTCATTGACTGTTGATGGCGGGGACATCTTTACCCTCAAGCCGGTACCCAACGGAACCCTGGTCAGCGTGACCCGGTCAGCGTTGGACCACAATTCCGAATGGGCGGCCTGGGACGAGGACATCACCCAGGGCTGGCTGACGTTCCTGCAGCAACTGCGTTTCGCCTTGGAACGCCATCCCCACGACAAGCGGAGAACTTCTTTTTTCTCTGTTCCTGGGACCTCCGGTTCGGCCATTGAGAAACTCGGAGTTAAGGACGTGCCGGCGCCGGGCGAGGAGTACTCGCTGACCTTGGGGACCGGCGAGGAAATCTCCGGGCGGGTGTGGTTCAAGAGCAATCACCAGGTGGGGCTCACCGTGCACAGCTATGCGGAGCACAACGACGGCCTGTTGATCGTCGCCGACCAGCCGGCCATCGAGGATCTCAGGCCCGACGGCGGATCGCTGGTGATCATTTCCACTTACGGGCTTGGTGCGCACAAGCTTGAGTCCATTCGGGCACTGTGGGACGAATGGCGCGGTGAGAACTACCCTTCGTCGGAGCCGCTGCACTAGCGTGCCTGCGCTGGTCGGGGTCCTGGGTAGACTGCCGGGGTTCTGGACTGCCGGGGTTCTGGACTGCCGGGGTTCTGCATCGCAGGTTCCCTCTTGCGGCCCTCATAACGGTTTTCCGCGTACAAGCTGGCACACTTGAACCGTGCCAGCCAACCGCTCCAAAATGTCTGTCGAGTCCCCGGAGTCCTCCCCCGCTCCGTCTGTAACTGCCGCAGCTCTGCCTGCGGCAGTTGTGCCAGCGCGTGCTGCGCCTGCGGGTGGAAGCGGCTTCGCGTTCACAGTGGGCAAGAGGCTCAGTGACACCAGCCAGCCGAGTGCGGAACAGGTAGCCGCCAACGGCGGGGAGTTCCTCGGCCGCACCGGAACCATCACCACACCGCACGGTGACATCCAGACGCCGGCGTTCATCGCCGTCGGCACCAAAGCAACGGTTAAATCCGTGCTCCCGGAAGCGATGGCGGACCTCGGAGCACAGGCCCTGCTTGCCAATGCCTACCACCTCTACCTTCAGCCCGGCGCGGAAATCCTTGATGAGGCCGGCGGGTTGGGCGCTTTCATGAACTGGCCCGGCCCTACCTTCACCGATTCCGGCGGCTTTCAGGTGATGAGCCTCGGATCAGGCTTCAAGAAGGTCATCGACATGAAGACGACTCCCCTGCCTGATCAGGCTTTGTCTGATGACGCCGTTGCCGCGGGCAAGGAACGCCTCGCCCATGTCGACGAGGACGGTGTGTGGTTCAAGAGCCACCTCAATGGAGACAGGCACAGGTTTTCCCCGGAGATCTCCATGCAGGTGCAGCACCGGATCGGCGCGGACATCATGTTTGCGTTCGACGAACTGACCACATTGCAGAATTCCCGCGGCTACCAGGAGGAGTCGTTGGAGCGGACCCGACGCTGGGCGCTGCGGTGCATCGATGAGCATTTCCGGCTGACCGAGGAGCGCGTGGGCAAGCCGTATCAGGCCCTTTTCGGCGTGATCCAGGGCGCGCAGTACGAGGACCTCCGCCGGAAAGCCTGCAGCGACCTTGGTGCGATGCCGTTTGATGGATTCGGCATCGGCGGCGCCCTGGAGAAGGAGAATCTGGGCACGATTGTGCGCTGGTGCAATGAGGAACTGCCGGAGAACAAACCCCGGCACCTCCTGGGCATCTCGGAACCAGACGACATCTTCACGGCAATCGAAAACGGCGCCGACACCTTCGACTGCGTCTCCCCCACCCGGGTGGCCCGCAACTCCGCCTTTTACACACCAACGGGCCGCTACAACCTGTCGGGTGCCAAGTACAAGCGCGATTTCGGCCCCCTGCAGGAAGGCTGCGACTGCTACGCCTGCGCCAATTACTCCCGCGCGTACATCCACCACCTGTACAAGGCCAAGGAGATGCTTTCGGCCACGCTTATCTCCATCCACAACGAGCGCTTCGTGGTGAAGATGGTGGACGACGCCCGCCTGGCCATCGAATCAGGCGACTTCTTCGCTTTCAAGGAGCAGACCCTGGGGCAGTACTACTCCTGACGTGGGCCTTCGATCCCCCCATCGCCATCGCCATCGAAATCGCCGGAAGGTTGCGAGATCGCCGGAAGTTTCCGGCGACTGGGCAGCGTTCGGGCGACTTCGCGTTTTCCACATAACGACGGCGGCCCTCCCGGTGGCCTTGCTCTGCTCGGTAGCTTGTTCCATGAGCCAACATGAAACCCATTCACTGCCTGCCAACGGCAACATCTGGCGCACAGAGCAGCTACTGGATCTCGGTTACGGTTCCCGTGCCATCAGAGCACTCCTGGATTCGGGCTCCCTTATTCGGTTACGCCACGGCTGCTATCTTCGCGCCAGCATCTGGAACGAGCAGTCCCCGGTCGTCCGGAGCAGGCAGCTGATCTATGCACACGCGCACGGAACACGTACGACGTCGACTGGAGGCTTTGTTTACAGCCACACTTCTTCGGCCCGCCTGCATCGCCTGTTTCTATGGGACGTCGATGATCTCGTCCATCTCCTGCAACAGGTTCGGCCATCGAATGAACGCCATGGCAAAGACGTCCGATGTCACACGCGTCCCTTTGCCGAGCACGAGGTGATTACCTTGGGCGGCTTACGCACTACATCCCTGGAGCGTACGGCCGCGGACTGCGCCATGATGCTGAACTATCGGCAGGCGTTGATCGTGATGGATCATGCCCTTCGTCTGGGCGCAGATACTCAAGTGCTGCAAGCTATGTCACTGTCATTGGATGGGCGCCGTGGGATCCGGACATTCCGCCGGGTACTGGAGACGGCCGATCGTCGTTCCGAATCCCCCGGTGAAACGCTCTCGCGGGAGCTGATTCTGCGGCTCAAGATCAAACCACCCGAGCCGCAGTTCGAGGTCGTAACCCGCATCGGCAGGCATCGCCTCGATTTCGGGTGGAAGGAGGAAAAGCTGGCCCTGGAATTCGATGGGAAGACAAAGTATTTCGACTATAAACCCACGGCCGAGGTGCTCTTCGAGGAGCGGCGAAGGGAGAAGGCCCTGGTCGAGGCAGGCTGGCGCATCATCCGGGTCGAATGGAAGGACCTCTTCCGGGAACAAGAGTTCAAGAACCGGGTGTTGGGCGCCTTGGTTAGCCCTCCGCGCTAACCCCGGCTTCGCCGGAAACCTGCCCAGTCGCCGGTAGTTTACGGCGAACTCGGATGTTTCCGGCGATTTCGAACCGCCAGTGAAGTACGACGCCGGCGGGGGCCTCACGCGGTGTAGCTTGGCTCACGCTTCTTGATGTAGCCGATCACCAAGGAGGTCACGGGAACAAAGAGGAACTCAACGAGGGTCTTGTAGACGAAGCCCACCACCACGTAGTTCACGAACCCGGCAAAGTCGTTGATGCCGATGACAGAAGCGGCAATGCTGCAGAAGATCAGGGTGTCCACAAATTCACCGGCTACAGAGGAACTCATGATGCGGGCCCACAGCGATTTCTCGCCGGTTCGTGCCTTCATCTTCACAAGGATCCAGGAGTTGATGGTCTGACCGGCGAGGAATGCCAGCAGCGAGGCAAGGACGATTTGCGGAACAGGGCCCAGAGCGCCTTCGAGGGCGGATTGCTTGGTTGAGCCGAATTCGTCGTCGAAACCGGGGAGCGCAATGATTATCCAGTAGCAGAGCGACGCGAAGACAGACAGGGCAAACGTGGTGATGATGGCTTTGCGCGCCACCTTGAATCCGTAGACCTCACTGATGACGTCGCCAAGGATGTAGGCCAGTGGGAACAGGAAGAAGCCGCCGTCGGTGATGATGGGGCCTATGGCCACGCCTTTGGACGCTCCGATGTTGGACAGGATGAGCACTACCGCCATAAACGCGAGCAGGATCCCGAAGTATGGCGAACCGATGGAGGCGAACTTTGGGACGGTTCGGGCGGAACCGGTCCGGGGCAGGGCGTTGGGGCCCGGGGTGGAAGGCATGGGAGTGTCCGTTCGTAGTGGTTCGCTCGGCGGAACGTGTTGCGTCCACCGGCTGTATTAGCACTGTCAGGTAATTCTGCCACTTGCCCGGCCACCCGGCGTCGTGCTTAATCGAGTGCCGCTAAGCGGCAACCGTCAGGCAGCGTCAGCCAACAGCGACTCGGCCAGCAGCGTCACCGTGCGGACCACAAAATCACGACGGCGGGCCAGGCGTCCCGGAACGGAACCCGCCATCAGCGCATCCAGCTGGGGAAGGACAGTCCAGCCATCACACAACGTCACCACAGTCAGCAAGAGATCAGCGGCGTCTGCCCTGTCGATTCCCGGCAGGACGTGGAGCATTGTGTCGATCTTCGCTGCACAGTGGCTGGCGCGCGCTTCCCTGTTCACCACGTAGTCACCACGCTCGAGCCCCTCCCAGAACTGCAGGCGCGGCAAGATACCGTCCAGGCTGTGACGATCGAACAGTCTGCCGGCTTAGTCCCCCAGCGCGGCCGGCCCCTTGCCCTCAAGGGGAACTTCCGCTACCACCCTGACCAGTTCGGTGGCCAGCACCGCATCGAAGAGTTCATCCTTTTTGCCGAAGTACTGGTAGATGCGTTCCTTGTTAACCCCGGCGGCAGCGGCAATCCTGTCGATCCGGGCGCCAGCAAGGCCTCTCTCGCTGAATTCGGCCGTGGCCGCCTGCAGCAGCTTGCTGTGTACTTCGTAGTGCCGCGGCTGTTCAAGGGCTATGGAATGTTGCGTCGGCGTCGGACGTCCAGGTAATTTCCGTCAACGGGACGGCCGTCAGGCTCACCCTCAGCGGGGGTCCGCAACCTTGCCCATAAAGAGCGACAGGCCTGTCTCGGCGTGGACGATCTGGTAGTGGAAGGGCCGGTCAAAATGGATCTCGTGGTCCGGCATGGGCGGGGCGCTCGAGGCCTCGCCATTGATCTGAGTGACGGCAGCCGCCACCGTGCCTTTTTCGGCCACGGTGATGTTTGCGGCCTGAGCAGCCTGGGTGATGACCATCCCGGGCTGAATGTTGTCGAAGTCCTTGTCCGTACTGAGAGTCTCCTGCAAGCCGAGCGATTCGAAGACCTTGCGGAGGTCAAAACTGCTCTTGTGATCCCATTTGGGCAATGAAATCTCTACCATTTCAGGCACTCCACCGTCCAGGGAATCGGCAACCTCTGAAAGTTCCGCAGCTCCGATGTTCCAAGAATTCCCGGTCGAGGTCGTCGCAGGAAGGACGAGCCGCATCACGAACCCCTCGGCATAGGGCAGATCGACGGCCTGCCAGCCAGGGCCTTCGGAGTACACCATTTCTGCAAGATTGTTCATGGTGGCCACGGTGATCTCCTCGCCATCAGCCTTGGTGAACGGTGAGTCTGCGGTTCCGGCGGGGTCAAACGGCACTTCCCAGGCCGAGGCAAAGTACAGTGCATTCAGCAGGCTGAACGTATTCTCCGGATCATAGCCGGCGGGGGCCTTCTTGATCCGTCCACCTGTGTTCTTGTCCACCCAAGCATCGAGGGCCGGACCCGTGGCTGCTTCGTCACGGAATTCCACGGGGTAGACACCCGTGCCGTAATGCAACCCCAACGTCTTGAGGTAGTCGGGACCGGTGGGAACGTTCTTGTCGACAAAGAGTCCGTTGGCAACATGCATGACAGGAGTCCGGGGCGGGTTGTCTTCATCCACCGACCCAGGATCGCCGTCGAACTTCTGCAACGACTGAAGCAGGGCGTTCATGCCCTCGTCCCGGCCCTCCTCCGGAAGGCCCAGGACGCGATCAAGTTCTGCCGCCGTCTCCCCTGATGCGCCTGCACGCAGCATTGACAGGGCGATCAGCAGGCTACCGGGCGAAGAGATCACATTGCCGTTGCCACCCTCCCCACCGTTGTCCAGGAGGGCCGTCCCGAGTGCCAAGGCTGAATTCCGGTACTGCAACAGCTGGGTTTCATAGTCTGCCCGTTCCACAGTGACCTGCGAGACGCCGTCGGCTTTCAACAGTTCGGGAGCCGCCGACGACGAACACGCGGTAAGTGCCAGCGCTGCACTCACAGCAACAACCTGCGCTCTGAAATTTCTCACTGCTGCCCCCTCAGACACCTTGGATTTTCAGTCAAGCAGTTCGGGCTTCAGAGAACGATGCCGGAGGGGTCACGGTTTGCTGTCGTTTTGGTATCGACCCTCCCTCACCTCTCGCAACTCAAACACCA
>NZ_JAPSHJ010000023.1:43847-58354 GCF_031179985.1 Arthrobacter sp.
AGGGGCGGAGGGGTCGGGGCGGGGCGGTCGTGCGGAACTAGCTTCCCGAGTGCGCCTGCAGGAAGCTATAGACCTCGGTTTCGTCGACGCCGGGGAAGGCGCCGGGAGGCATGGCCGCCAGCAGGTGCGAGTGGGCGCGGGCCGAGGGCCAGGCGTTGCCGGCCCACTCCGAAGCCAGCGACGCCGGCGGACGCTTGCAGCAGCCTTCATCCGGGCAGGCCGACTTGGAGCGCTCGGTGGTGTCCCGTCCCCGGAACCATTTCACGTGGGCATAGGGCACACCCACAGACAGCGAAAACTCACCAGCTGCGGAGCGCTCGGTCCGGGCGGTGCACCAGTATGTTCCGGCCGGAGTGTCGGTGTATTGGTTGTACGCGCGGAACTTGTCCGGTACGTCGAACACCACGCGCGACGTCCAGTATTTGCAGGACGGCTGCCCCTCGATGGCGCCCGTGTGATCCTGGGGGAAGGTCACGCCATCGTTCTCGTAAGCCTTGTAGATGATGCCGCTCTGGTGCGTTTTCTGAAAATGCGTCCTGATACCCAGGTGCTCGGTGGCGAGGTTGGTGAAGCGATGTGCGGCTGTTTCATAGGAAACGGCAAAAGCGTCCCTGATGTCCTCGACGGCTATTTCCTTGGCCTGCTTGGCCTTCTGCAGGAACTCGACGGTGGCCTGCTCGGGGAGCATAAGGGCGGCAGCAAAGTAGTTGGTGGCCACCCGCTGCATCAGAAAATCCCCGTAATTGGACGGTGTCTGATGGCCCAGCACGTAATGCCCCAACGCCTGGAGAAGCACCGAGCGGGGATCGTGATCCGTCCGCTGGTTCTGGGTGAGATAAATTCGGCGGTTCTTAAGATCTGTCACGGACCGTGTGGAATGGGGCAAATCGCCCACATGGTGAAGGCTGAATCCAAGGTGTGCGGCGATGTCGGCAATGACGTGCTGGGACAGCGGACCGCTGGTGTGCCCCACGTTCGCCAGCACCTTCTGGGCCTCGGCCTCGTACTCCGGGAAATAGTTGTTCCGCTCACGCATCATGGCACGCAGTTCAACGTTGGCGCGGCGGGCTTCTTCCGGCGTCGCTATCTGCTCATTGAGCTTGCGTTCCAGCTCCTGCTGCAGGCCAACCATGGACTCCAGCACGTCCATGGGGAGCCGCGAGCTGATACGGATTTTAGGCAGGTTGAGGGACTCGTAAATGGGGCTGCGCTGGTAGCGTTCCAGCTCGATTTCCAGGGCCGCCCGCCGGTTGGGCGGCTCTGCTCCCAGCAGCTGCTCGATGCCCACATTGAACGCCGCCGCGAGCTGCTGCAGCAGCCCGAGTTTGGGCTCACGTTTGCCGTTCTCAATCAGGCTGAGCTGGCTTGGGGCGGTACCGACGGCGGCACTGACGTCGTCGAGCGTCATACCTGCCGCTTTACGCAGATGGCGCACGCGGCGCCCAAGGCTGATGACGTCCAGTTCGCCGGAAGAAGAGGACGACGACGGCGGCGCGGCTTTCCGGTTCCAGCTTGGAGTAGGCATTTCTGAAGAATACGGCAAGAACTGCATTTCTTTCCAGCAATTACACCTAGTAAGCGTCTTGTAAGTGCAGAAAAGTAGGTCTCACGGAAAGAAACGCCGCACCGGAAAGGCCGGCCTGGACTGCAACGGAGCAGAACGGGCCGGCCGCGGAACCAATCCCGGCGCTAACCCGGACAACCGGATAAACAAGGAGACAAAGATGACTGCAGCATTTGAGCCCACCCAGCCGTCCGCCCAGGACATGGCAAGCGAGCAGGCTGCCGCCCTGGAGCTCGAGTGGGCCGCCAACCCGCGCTGGGAAGGTGTGACCCGGGATTACAAGGCCTCCGACGTCGTCCGACTCCGCGGCCGTGTCTCCGAAGAGCACACGCTTGCCCGCCGCGGTTCGGAGAAGCTCTGGAAGCAGCTGACCGAGGAGCACAAAACCGGCCAGTACACCAATGCCCTGGGCGCCCTCACCGGCAACCAGGCAGTGCAGCAGGTCAAAGCGGGCCTTCGGGCGATCTACCTCTCCGGCTGGCAGGTGGCTGCCGATGCCAACAACTCGGGCCACACGTACCCGGACCAGTCCCTCTACCCGGCCAACTCAGTACCCACTGTGGTCCGCCGCATCAACAACGCCCTGCTCCGCGCAGACCAGATCGAGTTCTCCGAGGGCATCCAGACCGTTGAGGACTGGATGGTGCCGATCGTCGCCGATGCCGAGGCCGGCTTCGGTGGCCCGCTGAACGCCTACGAGCTCATGAAATCCATGATCCAGGCCGGCGCGTCAGGGGTGCACTGGGAAGATCAGCTCGCATCGGAGAAGAAGTGCGGCCACCTCGGCGGCAAGGTCCTTATCCCGACCCAGCAGCATGTCCGCACCCTGAACGCTGCCCGCCTTGCCGCCGACGTCGCCGGCACCCCGAGCGTTGTCATCGCCCGGACCGACGCCGAGGCAGCCACCCTGATCACGTCCGACGTCGACGAGCGCGACCAGGAATTCATCCTCCGCGAAGGCGGCCAGCCGGTCCGCACCCCGGAAGGCTTCTACAAGGTCCGCAACGGCATCGAACCCTGCATCGCCCGAGCCAAGGCCTACGCCCCGTACTCCGACCTCATCTGGATGGAGACCGGCACCCCGGACCTTGAGCTCGCCCGTAAGTTTGCCGAGGCCGTCAAGGCAGAGTTCCCGGACCAGATGCTCTCGTACAATTGCTCGCCGTCGTTCAACTGGCGTAAGCACCTGGACGACGCCACCATCGCCAGGTTCCAGCGTGAACTCGGCGCGATGGGCTTTACGTTCCAGTTCATCACCCTGGCCGGCTTCCATGCCCTGAACTACTCGATGTTCGACCTCGCCCACGGCTACGCCCGTGAAGGCATGAGCGCCTACGTCGAGCTCCAGGAAAAGGAATTCGCCTCCGAATCCCGCGGCTACACCGCAACCAAGCACCAGCGCGAAGTCGGCACCGGCTACTTCGACGACATCGCCACTGCGCTCAACCCGAACGCATCCACCCTCGCCCTGGTCGGATCGACCGAAGAGGGCCAGTTCCACTAATCCCCAGCCGCCCCCTCCACTTCCGACGGCGGTTGCGTACGCCGGCGGACCGGACAATCCTCTGCCTGCTATTCCCCATGTCCGCCCCATGACCTCGTAGAACTCGGTCGGGGGTGGACACAGGGCCCCTTTTACGCAGGCTGACGGAGGCCCGGACCGCCGTCTTTGTGCCTCGCTCACCGACAACCGCCGTCGAACTCCCTTCTCGTCTTTAAGGAGACAGAAATGAACAGCTTTACCGATAACTTCACGATCAACGGGATCACACTGACCGCGCAACCTATTTGCCGGCAGAACGAGGTTCTTACTCCCGATGCTTTGGCCTTCGTTGCAAAGCTGCACCGGGCGACGGCTGAGCGGCGGCAGGAGTTGCTGCAGGCTCGTCGTGACCGGCGGGGACAGATTGCCAAGGGGCAGGACCCGCGGTTCCTGAAGGAGACCGAAGAAATCAGGAATGATCCCAACTGGCGTGTCGCTCCCCCGGCCCCGGGGTTGGAGGACCGGAGGGTGGAAATCACCGGGCCGGTGGACAAGAAGATGACCATCAACGCGCTGAATTCCGGCGCTAAAGTGTGGCTGGCCGACATGGAGGACTCGTCAACGCCGACGTGGCGCAATGTCATCCAGGGCCAGCTGAACCTGACGGATGCGATGGAACGCCGCATCGACTTCACGAGCACCTCCGACGGACGCAGTAAGGAGTACAAGCTCCGCCCTGCCGAGGAACTGCCAACCATCGTTGTCCGCCCCCGGGGCTGGCACCTGCCGGAGAAGCACCTGCTGATCGACGGCGTCCCTATCGCCGGGGGCATCGTGGATTTCGGACTGTACTTCTTCCACAACGCCCGCCGCCTCCTGGCTCAGGGCAAGGGACCGTACTTCTACCTGCCCAAGATCGAAAACCGGCTCGAAGCCCGTCTGTGGAATGACATCTTCATCCTGGCGCAGGATTTCCTGGACATCCCACAGGGAACCATCCGCGCCACCGTCCTCATTGAAACCATCACTGCGGCCTTCGAAATGGAGGAAATCCTCTACGAACTGCGCGATCACGCCGCAGGCCTGAACGCCGGACGGTGGGACTACATCTTCTCGCTCATCAAGAATTTCCGTACCCGCGGTCCCCGCTTCGTGTTGCCTGACCGGGCACAGGTGACCATGACACAACCGTTCATGCGCGCCTACACCGAGCAGCTCGTCCGTGCCTGCCACAAGCGCGGCGCCATGGCGATCGGCGGGATGGCAGCGGCAGTTCCCAACCGCAAGGACGAAGTTGCGAACGCCAACGCCTTGGAAAAGGTCCGCGCCGACAAAACCCGCGAAGCCAACGACGGGTTCGACGGTTCCTGGGTGGCCCACCCGGACCTCGTTCCGGTCTGCCGCGAAGTATTCGACGGCGTACTCGGCGAGCGCCGCAACCAGCTGGACCGCCTCCGCGAAGACGTGATCCCGGACGACCGCGCGCTCATCAATGTGGCAGCCACTGAAGGGACCATCACCGAAACCGGCATCAGGAACAACATCGAAGTGGGCATCCGCTACATCGAATCCTGGCTCCGCGGTAACGGGGCAGTCGCCATCCACAACCTCATGGAGGATGCGGCGACGGCGGAAATTTCCCGCTCCCAGCTCTGGCAGTGGATCTACGCGCATGCGATCACGGACCACGGCGAAATCATCACCCGCCAGTGGGTGGAGGATCTGCTCGATGAGGAGTTCGCCAAGCTTGAGCGCTTCGATGGCGACCGCTTCACTGATGCCCGTGACATCTTCGAAGAAGTCACGCTCAGCGACCAGTTCCCCACGTTCCTGACCCTGCCTGCCTACGCCCGCTTCCTGACCGAAGCCCGCGAAGAAGCGAGCGAAGAGGAACTCTCCGCCGCCTGATTTTCCGTCTGCTGGGCTGCCACGCCCTTCGCAACAGGCATCCCGATGGCCGGGAGGCAGCCCAGCAGCGGAAGCACCTCCAAGGAGCGGTTTAAGCGGACGACGGCGCCGGCCGGCTGAACGCTATTTCGGCGCCTTTCGTACCGAAAGGGTGGTGCCAAGGAAGAACGCCAATACCGATCCGAGAATCATCAGGAGCGGCACTGTCCAGGAGTCCGTAAGTCCGTGCACGAAGCCCAGAAGGGTGGGGGCCACGGCAGCAAAACAGTAGCCGGTGCCCTGGACCACAGCCGACATCCTTCCGGCCGATGCCTGATCCCGTGCCAGCCTGATGATGGCGATGAAGATGATGGTGATACCGCCGCCCTGGGCGATACCCCCGAACGAGCACCAGAGCCACCACAGTTCCGGGGCAAGCAGCAAACCCAGGGGCACGGCCAGCCAGAGCAATCCCAAGGTGACAGCCACCGCCGTCGTACTGGCAATCCTGGCCGCGAGCGGGACTCCCAGTCCGCCCACGATGGCGAGGATCTGGAACAGCGAGGAGCCGGCACCGGCCGCTGACGGGGCCATCCCCAGCTCGTCCGCCAGCAGGGTCGGCAGCCACGCCGTCACCCCGTAGTACGAGAAGGCCTGCCCGGCGAAGCCAAGAGTCAGTCCCACAGTGATCCAGCGCGACGCCGGCCGTCCCGTTGCCGGCAGCCTGACACCGGCGTCAGCCAGACGCGGACGGAACGCGTCGCCCGGCCCAACCGCCAGAATCCAGATCACCACCGCCACCACCGCGAACAGCCCCGTCGCAGCCAGCGCGAACCTCCACCCCACTGCTTCGGCGATGGGAGCCGTCACCACGGAGGTGAGGAATGACCCAATGTTGAGGGCCGCCGTGTAAATGCCCATGGCCGAACTCTGACGGCGGGGGGAAAAGTCGCGGCGGATGATCAGCGGCACGGCGATGTTGCCGATGGTGATGGCAATGCCGATGATGGCCGTTCCGGCCATCACCAGAACGCCGCTTCCTGCCGAGCGAAGGACGACGCCGGCCAGGACTCCCAGCAGGGTCAAGGTGATGGCGAACTCGGCCCCAAACCTGCGCGCGGCAAATGATGCAAGGGGTGAAGCCAGCGAAAAGCACAGTACCGGGATACCTGTCAGGAGGCCGAGTTCGACGGCGGAGAACCCCAACTCCCGCTGCATGGCGCCGACCACGGGTGCGACGGCGACAAACGGGCCTCGCATGTTGAGGGCAATCAGGCCGATGCAGGCCAGCAGTATCAGCCCCTGCGGAATCCTGGACAGAACAGGTACTTTCGGCAGGAGTGACGCCCTCATGGGGTCCGAGCCGGGGAACGGGTCATCGATTTCATCACTTCCATTGCTATCACGCCTGACAGCTTGCAGCCGCTTCCAGCGGGCAGCGGGCAGCGGGCAGCGGGCAGCGGGCAGCGGGCGAGCTTAGCCGACAGCTTGAAGCGTTGCCTCGACCACGGATGGAGACAGCACGTGCTGCGTCACCATCTGGCTGGCACCGAGTACCGCAGCCTGGTCCCCCGCCATAGACGAGGCGATCCGTAAGTGGCTCGTGGCCAGCGGAAGCGAACGCCTATAAACCACCTCGCGCACCCCGGCCATCAGGTGGTCTCCGGTCTGGCCCATGCTCCCGCCGATGACTATCAGCGAAGGGTTGAGCAGGTTAACCACGGTAGCGAGCACGTCACCGACATCCCTGCCGGCCTGGCGCAAAGCCTGAATGGCCTGGGGGTTGCCCTGATTCACGAGCCCAAGAACGTCGCTGCCTTTTTGAGCAGTCAGGCCCTGGGCCCTGAGCTCCCCCGCAACCGCTGGACCGGAAGCGAGGGCTTCCAGGCAGCCGTAGTTTCCGCAGCGGCAGAGCACCGTATCGCCCCGCGGCACGCGGACGTGGCCAAGATCGCCGGCCGTTCCGTCGGCGCCACGCTGGAGGGTTCCGCTGCTGATAATCCCTGCACCGATGCCGGTGGCCACCTTGACGAAGAGAAAGTTCTCCTGCTCCGGCCAGTAAGCGTTCCGCTCCCCCAGGGCCATGATGTTGACGTCGTTGTCCACCAGGACCGGTACCGCCAGCGAGCGCTGAACATAACGGACGACGTCGAACCCGTCCCACCCGGGCATGATAGGCGGCTTGACCGGCTTTCCGGTGGCATGTTCGACGGGTCCGGGCAGGCCTATCCCTATGCCGGCCAGGTGCGCCGTCCCAACACCGGCTTCGGCCAACAGCAGTTTCCCTTCCTCCACAACCCGGCCAAGGACGAGTTCCGGCCCCTCGGAAACCTCCAGGGACAGCCGGCGTTCGGCAAGGATGGTCCCGGCGAGGTCGGTCACTGCAACGATGACGTGGGTGGCGCCGATATCGGCGGCCAGAATGGAGCGCGCGGACGGGTTGAACGCAAAGCGCGACGGCGGCCTGCCGCCGCTGGAACTGGCCTCACCCGCGGGCCCTACTAAGCCGGAAAGCATCAAAGCGTCAATACGGGAGGCAATGGTGGAGCGCGCCAGGCCAGTGGTCAGCGCCAGTTCAGCCCGAGTGCGGGGCTTGCCGTCACGCAGGAGCTGGAAAAGGTCCCCGGCCCGTCCAAAGCCCCCTGCTGGTTCCGTTGCAGTGGCGTCAGCAGGCTCCCGGCCTTGGGCCCGGCTGGCAGTTGATGTCATGGATCAGTGATAGCACGAATGGTTATGAGTGTCACTCTGAAGAAAGAATGAAAAGTGCTGTGCAACTTTTGCTTGACGTTCGACAAAAGTCCCTCTAGCTTGATCTGTGAGGCCGCTCACTGCCGGATGTTCTTCCCCGGTTTGTGACAGCAGCCCAACGACCCCCGAAGACGAGGAGAGACAGTGTCATACTCGATCCAGCTCTACACGGTCCGCAAGGCCCTTGAAGAGGATCTGGCTGGAACCATCCAGCGACTGGCCGCCATAGGCTTCACCAAGGTTGAGCCCTACCGTTTCGTTGCAAAAGCCGCTGAGTTGAAGCTGGCCATGGCCGAGAACAACATCACTGCCCCCTCCGGGCACGCCCCCCTGCTCAGTGACGACCAGGACGAAATTTTCTCGGCCGCCCGGGAGCTGGGCATTGGAACCGTCATTGACCCGCACGTACCCCAGGAGCGCTGGAACTCCCTCGAAGACATCAAACAAACAGCAGAACAGCTCAATGCAGCTGCGGCCAAGGGAGCTGACTACGGCGTCCGGGTTGGCTACCACAACCATTGGTGGGAGCTGGAGTCCGTTCTTGAGGGAAAGACCGCACTGGAACACCTGGCCGATCACCTCAACCCCGATGTGGTCCTGGAAGTGGACACCTACTGGGCAGCCGTTGGCGGCCAGAACCCTGCCGAGCTCCTGGCCAGGCTGGGCGACCGCGTGAAATTCATCCATATCAAGGACGGCCCGCTAACGTCCGATCCATCCAGCCAGACCGCCGTTGGCGAGGGCAAGATGGCCATCTGGGACGTCCTGGAAGCTGCCGGTTCCCTTGAAACCGCCGTCATCGAGCTCGACGATTTCCAGGGCGAGATGTTTGATGCCGTCCGTGACAGCTACAACTACCTCAGCACCGGGAAGGTGTCCGCATGAGCAGCAACTTCAATACCGGGCCAGTAGGCGTCGGCATCATCGGCGCCGGCACCATCAGCAAGGAGTATCTGGACAACCTCACCAGCTTCGCCGATGTGAATGTAATTGCGATCGGCGACTTGTTTGAGACTGCGGCCGCGGCGCGGGCTGCCGAGTATGGCATCCCGGTGCATGGTGGCGTGGAGACTGTTTTAGGCAACGCCGACGTCGAAATAGTCATCAACCTGACCATTCCCGCCGCCCATGTGGAGGTGGCGACGCAGGCCGTAGCGGCAGGCAAGCACGTCTGGAGCGAGAAGCCGTTCTCGCTGGACCGTGAAACCGGCAGAGGACTGCTGAAGGTTGCCGATGCTGCAGGCCTGAGGCTTGGTTGTGCCCCAGACACTTTCCTGGGTGCCGGGCTGCAGACCGCCCGCCGGATGATCGAGCGCGGGGATATCGGAGTGCCCCTCACTGCCCTGACACTGATGCAGTCCCCCGGACCGGAATCGTGGCATCCCAACCCCGCTTTCCTGTTTCAGGACGGCGCGGGGCCACTCTTCGACATCGGCCCCTACTACCTCACCACCCTCGTGCAGACCTTCGGCAGTGTCCGCCGAGTGGCCGCCTTCGGCTCGAAGTCACGGGAAACCCGCGTGATCGGATCCGGTCCGAAGGCTGGTGAGGAGTTCGCCGTGACGGTTCCAACGCACGTTAGTTCCATCCTCGAATTCGGCGGCGGAGAATCTGCACAGAGCATCTTCAGCTTTGATTCGCCATACCCGCGGGCCGGGTTCGTGGAAATCACGGGAACGGAGGCAACCATCGCCTTCCCTGATCCCAACAGGTTCGACGGCGATGTCAGGATCTGCCCTGCGGGCTCGGACGACTGGATCACCGTGCCCTCGGTCGGTTCCACGGCCAGCCGGGGCGCCGGCGTCCTTGAGATGGCGCGGGCAATCCGCGAAGGACGGCCGCACCGCGCCCAGGGCGAGCTGGCTTTCCACGTGCTGGACACCATGGCCTCGATCGCCGAATCCATCGAGACGCGGAGCTTCATCGACGTCGAAAGTTCCGCTGCCCCGGTGCCCGCTTTGCCGGAGGACTGGGACCCGGCCGCCGCGACGCTCTAAGCGCCAGTCACCGCAAATTCTCACGAGACGCACTTTTTGTGCTGCCTCACGCCCTAAAACATCCTCAGCTCTAAAACATCAGGTACCAGCTCGACGACGAGAAGAACCGGAGCAACCATGAAAAATCCCCTGAAAGTCCTGACGGCCCTTGCCGCCACGGCAACAATGGCGCTTGGACTCAGCGCCTGCGGCGGCGGCAGCCCCCAGGCCACCACCGACACCATCACCTACTGGGCCTCCGACCAGGGCAACAGCCTGGATGACACCGCGGCCAAGCTGAAACCGTCACTGGACCGCTTCACAGAGAAGACCGGAATCAAGGTCCAGCTCGAAGTTATCGGCTGGACAGACCTCTACAACAGAATCCTCACTGCCGTCACAAGCGGCGACGGTCCGGATGTCTTGAACATCGGCAATACCTGGGCCGTGACGCTGCAGGAGACCGGCGCCTTCGAACCGGTGGAAGGTGCCCTCCTGGAGGCGGTGGGCGGCAAGGACCGCTTCCTCCAGACCAGCTGGGCGACCGGCGGCGCCGAAGGGAAGACCCCGACGTCGGTGCCGCTTTACGGGCTGGCGTACAACATGTATTACAACACCAAGATGTTCAAGGAAGCGGGGATCGAAAAGGCTCCCGTCACATGGCAGGAATTCGTCGAGACTGCCAAGAAGCTCACCAAGGACACCAACGGCGATGGCAAACCTGACCAGTGGGGTTTCACTGCCGCAGGAGCTTCGGTTTCAGCCAACTCACACCAGGCCTTCATTCGTGGCCTGCAAAACGGCGGGACGCTCTTCGACGCCGACGGCAAACCGACGTTTGACAGCGAAGCGCAGGTAGCGGGTGTCAAGCAGTTCATCGATCTGATGGCCACTGACAAGGTGATGTCGCCGTCGGACGCCGAAATCAGCCAAGGCAGCCAGAAAATCGACAACCTCATCAACGGCAAGGCCGCGATGCTGTTTGACCAGAGCCCGGTGAAGAACTTTGAGGCTCGCGGTTTCACGGATTGGGGCGTCGCCTCCATCCCCATGATGGAAGCCGGAGCAACCGGCGATGTCAGCACCCAGAGCCATGTTGCAGGCATCAACCTGAGTGTCTTCAAAAACAGCAAGAACAAGGAAAATGCCATCAAGCTCGCCGGCTTCCTCACCAGCGATGAAGAGCAGGTCGCGCTGAACAAGGCCTACCGTTCATTGCCCGTGGTCAACGGCGCATCCTCGGACGCCGCGTTCCAGACCGAGGAAGTCAAAGCCAAGCGGGATGCCCTGGCCAATCATGCCCTGCCCATGCCGCTCATTGCCAAAGAAGGCCAGATGGAAACCCTGACGGGGACTGCCATCAAGAACCTCTTCGCCAAGGCAGCTACCGGAACCGTTTCCGAGTCGGATATCCAGGCGGCCCTCAAGGACGCCAACAACCAGATGGCCGCGGCCCAGTAGCAGGCCCGACCGGTGCGGGGCAGCTGGAGCTGTCCCGCACCCCGGCTTAGGAGTTCCTTTATGTCCCACTCAGCCATCCAAAACAGCCCGGCAAATGCCGCCGAAACCGCCACTATGCCCGCTCCGGAGCAGTCCGGGAAGGGTCCCGAGCTTCCGGCCCGTAAGCCCCGTCGGTCCTTCCTGCCGTACGGGTTGATCATGCCCGCGGTCATCCTCGAAGTCCTGATCCACATCGGTCCCATGATCCTGGGCGTCTGGATCGCCTTTATCTCCCTCAATCAACTAAACCTCACCAACTGGCTCAACGCGCCGTTCGTAGGCCTCCAGAACTTCGTCAACGGCCTCAACCCGGAAAGCACTATCGGCCAGGCGTTCTTCAGCACCGTCGGCCGGACCATGCTTTATACCGTCACGGTGGTCGGCTTCTCCTGGATCCTCGGCATGGCAGGCGCGGTCTTCCTGTCCTCGAACTTCAAAGGAAGGGCCATTCTGCGGACGTTCTTCCTGGTTCCCTACGCCCTCCCGGCCTACGTGGGCACCATCGCTTGGGCGTTTATGTTCAACCAGCGCGACGGCGCGGTTAACCAGATCCTGGTGGATACCCTGCACCTCTTCGGTGATGAACGCCCCTTCTGGCTCCTCGGAGGAAACTCGTTCGGCGCCATGATCATGGTAAACATCTGGCAGCTGTGGCCCTTTGCCTTCCTGATGCTCATGGCGGCACTGCAGAACGTTCCGAACGATGTGTATGAGGCCGCCGCCATCGACGGCGCCACCCTGTGGCAGCAGTTCCGCACGATCACCCTGCCCATGGTCCAGCCGGCCAACGGGGTTTTGCTGCTGGTGATGTCGTTGTGGACGTTCAACCAGTTCAACATTCCCTTTGTGCTGTTCGGTGCGGCCTCTCCCAAGGAAGCCACCCTCGTTTCGCCATTGATCTACCAGAACTCGTTCGGCAGCTGGAACTTCGGCCTGGGCGGAGCCATGAGTGTGCTGCTGCTCATCGCCCTGTTCATCGCTTCCATTTTCTACATCCGTATGGTGCTGCCCAAGGGAGGCGACAATGATTGAGACCCGCAACTTCCGCATCCTGAGAAACGTGGTGCTGAGCATTCTGGCCCTGTGGGTGGCCATCCCCCTTTACGTGGTCGCCTCCACCTCGATGAAACCGCTCAAGGACGTCTCCGGGCTCTTCCAGTGGCTCCCGCGGGAGATTACCCTGGCCCCCTACTTTGACATCTGGACCACGGTTCCCCTGGGCAAGTACTTCCAGAACAGCCTCATCATTACAGTCAGCGCCACCGCATGCTCGGTGACTGTGGCTGTCCTGGCCGCGTACGCCGTCGCTCGTTTGCAGTTCAAGGGAAAGCGGGTGTTCAGCCTCACCGTCCTGTCCACGCAGATGTTCCCGGGAATCCTGTTCCTGCTTCCGCTGTACCTGATCTTTACGCAGATCAGGAACATCACGGGGATCCAGCTTCAGGGATCCTATCCCGGCCTGATCATCACCTACATGACGTTCACCTTGCCCTTCGCCATCTGGATGCTGTCCGGATATTTCGCGTCGATCCCCAAGGAGCTTGAAGAAGCGTCGATGATCGACGGCACGGGCCGGATGGGCGCCCTCTTCCGGGTGGTGCTTCCCGTCGCCAAACCGGGGATCATTGCCGTAGCGGTGTATTCGTTCATCTCCGCCTGGGGCGAGGTCCTGTTTGCCTCCGTCCTGACAAACGAGGCCACCAAGACGCTTTCGCTGGGGCTCAAGTCCTATGCCAGCGAATCCGATGTGTTCTGGAACCAGCTCATGGCCGCCTCCGTGGTGGTCAGCCTGCCCGTTCTCATCGGCTTCATCCTGGTTCAGAAACACCTGGTTGCGGGCCTCTCAGCCGGCGCAGTGAAATAGACAACCACTCATAATCCCTTTGAGGAGTACCAGAATGACCACGGCACAGGCTCTTACGCCGCCGCACAGCGGCACCCGCCCGGAATCGAAAACGCTGGGGGTGGCAATGATCGGCTATGCGTTTATGGGTAAGGCCCATTCGAACGCCTGGCGTAATGTGGCCAGCTACTTCGACGTCCCCGCCTTCGAGCGCAAGGTGCTGGTGGGCCGGGACGCCGAGGGAGTGGCTGCGGCTGCTGCCGCATACGGCTGGGCGGGATCGGAAACTGACTGGCGTGCCGTTCTGGATCGGGATGACATCGACATTGTGGATATCTGCGCCCCTGGTTTTATGCATGCAGAGATCGCGGTGGCGGCGCTGGAGGCGGGCAAGCATGTTCTCGTCGAAAAGCCCCTCGCCAACACTCTCGGTGAGGCCCAGGCCATGACGGAAGCAGCGCAGGCAGCCCGTGCCCAGGGCGTGCAGTCGATGATCGGCTTCAACTACCGCCGTATCCCGGCCCTGGCCCTGGCGCGGGAGCTGATCGCCGAGGGCAGGCTGGGAAGCATCAGGCACGTCCGTGCTGCCTACCTTCAGGACTGGCTGGCGGATCCTGAGGCACCCATGACGTGGCGGCTGCGGAAGGACAGGGCCGGATCGGGGGCTTTGGGCGATATCGCCTCCCACGCCATCGACCAGGTGCTGTTCCTCCTCGGGGACCAGGTCACCGAAGTCTCCGGCCGCACCCATACCTTCACCACTCACCGGCCGGGAGCCGCCTGTCTGGACGGCGCATTGGAAGAAGTGACGGTGGACGACGCCGCTTGGGCCACGCTGAACCTCGCCTCGGGAGCAATCGCCTCGGTGGAGGTCTCCCGGGTGGCTACTGGCCAGAAGAACTCCCTGAAGCTGGAGATCTATGGAGAGAAGGGTGCGCTGCTGTTCGACCTTGAATCCCTCAATGAACTCGGCTTCCTGGATTCCACAGTGCCCGTCCGGGAGCAGGGCTTCCGCAGGATCCTCGTTAATGAACCTGAGCATCCCTACCTCGAAGCGTGGTGGCCGCAGGGCCACGTGCTCGGGTGGGAGCATTCGTTTACGCACCAGATCCGCGATTTCCTCCTGGCGATCGGCAGCGGAACCGAGCCGTCGCCGTCGTTCGAGGAAGGCCTGGCCGTTCAACAGGTCCTGAGCGCTGTGGAGGAGAGCTCCGCAGCAAAAAGTTCAATCATCCATCTGACCGGACCGCCGGCCGGCAACACCACCCTTGAAGGAGCCTGACATGTCCCGCCCTTACACCCTCTTTACCGGCCAGTGGGCCGACCTTCCGTTCGAAGAGGTCGCGAAGCTGGCGTCCGGCTGGGGCTATGACGGCTTGGAAATCGCCGTTTCGGGGGACCACCTTGATGCGTGGCGCTGGGATGAGCCCGGCTACGTCGAGTCCAAACTCGCGGTCCTGGAAAAGTACAACCTGAAGGTCTGGGCCATCTCCAACCACCTCAAAG
>NZ_JAPSHJ010000062.1 GCF_031179985.1 Arthrobacter sp.
TTTGATTCAACATCCAGGGTCGCAACGCCTGACGCAACACCTTTTTCCGCAAGCGGGACATAAGTATTTGGCGGATTCTTGTCCCCTGGTGCGGCTTCGGCATTTTTCGCTCCGAGGGCTGAGATTGCGGAGGCGCCGGTAAAGGCAGTCACTAAGGTTCCAAACCGGAGGAGCCCGCGGCGCTTAATTCCAGAAACGGCTTCGGGTGAGGATTTCTTTCCAGCCCCGTCAGCCATGGCTGCACTGCGAAATAACTGACCGCATAGGGACGACGTGCTCAGTCGAGCGCCGACAGACCACACCCGACCCCGGGGCCGAGAAGAAGCTGTTCGCTTTGGTGCAGAGACGCGCGACACAGGGGCTAGCCGTTCTAAATATCAACACTTTGAGCCTCCCAAACTCATAGATTGCTGTACTTAGAAGCTAATTCCGTCGAAAATGACAAACCACCGTGGTGACTACGTGTTTTATTTATCGTATATACCTGCTCAAAGTACCGGGTACGCAGTTATTTGCACCAAGCACTTACGGCATGGTGGCAGTAATATCCAGATCTTGATCGAATACTAATCGAATGATGATCATAAATTGAGTAACACCCTATTCGGAGAATGAGCTGGAAAAATCCTCTGAACAATGCATTTGCTGCTGAGTCCGCAATAGACTGGGCTGTACTTGAACCCTAGCTCCAGGATGTCTATGCATGCCCAAGCCCAACGCTTCACGTCGGTACTGATGGCATCGGCCGCCGTTGTTGTCTCCGCCGGCTGCTCAGCCAATCCGGCACCCGTGGCCCCCCTTACGTCCGGTGCCACACCTTCCAGCAGCCCGGAACAGTCAATCGACGAGAACCCGGGCAGCAGCGCTGCCCCCGCCCCAACCTCAAAGCCGGTAACTTTCGCCGCGGTCGGCGATTCGATTACAGCAGCCAACAGCAGCGAATTTGCCCCCGGCAAGATCGGGTCACGTTCATGGGTGTCGCATGTAGGGTCGGGGGCGAAGTTCGCCGGAGGCTGGGCCCTAGGCGGCGCTCGTTCTGCGGCCATGGCTGAAAACGTAAAGGACATTGAGGCGGACGTGCTTGTGATCTTGGCGGGGACTAACGACGTCTACAACGATGTGCCGTTTGAGCAAAGCGCCGGGAACCTGGTTCGCATCGCCGAGAAGGTGGGGGCACCCAAGGTGCTCGTTTCCGCCATTCCTCCTATCGACTACGATCCCGAATCATCCGTCCGATTCAACCACCAGCTGAGACAGTTTGCGCAGTCTCGTGGCTGGCTTTTTGTAGACCCTATGGCAGGAGTTCGCGAGGGCGACCGCTTTGCCTCGGGCATGACAACCGACGGTGTCCACCCCACGGAGGCAGCTGCTCAGGTGATCGGGGAGGCCCTGGGTAAGGCCATAACCGGCTGAAGCAGGCACCGTTGCGCGCCACACAATCCCGACCTTCCCTGGCCTCACCCCGTAGAATCGAGGCCTGAACAACGCAGGTACGCGCCGGAAGTACGGAGAAGTAATGTCACCATGGCAAGAAGTTGGCTCGGAAAACTATGTGCTCGCAACCCAGGGTTCACTGCTGAACACTGGCTTGGTGGTCGGTACGGAACGGGCCATGGTGATTGATACCGGCTGCGGCCCACGGCAAGCCCGGGAAATCCTTGGCGCTGTCCGCGAAAAGACCCAGCTTCCCCTTGTAGTGGTGAATACCCATGCCCATTACGATCACTTCTTTGGTAACTCCGTTTTCGCGGACGCCGGGGTTACAGAGTTCTGGGCACACGAGAACTGCGCTGCGGAAATTGAGGAAAACGGCGACGCCCAGCGCCGATTCGTTGCTTCCACTGAACCGGAAATGGCCGCTGGCGAAGGCGAAAACGTGGAACTGGTGGCGCCGAACGCCATCGTCAAAGACCAGCCGGTTCTGGTCGACCTGGGCGGAATGGCCGCAACCCTCTTCTGGCTCGGCAGGGGCCACACTGACGGCGATTTGCTGGTGGGTACTCCCACCACCCTGTATGCCGGCGATCTGTTGGAACAAGGCTCCCACCCCTCCTTCGAAGACTCTTACCCTGAGGATTGGGCGGACGTCCTGCGCCATATCTCGGCGCTCAGGCACCGCTACGAATTCCTCATTCCAGGCCATGGCGGGCCTTGCAGTGACCAGTTCGTGAAGACCATGGCCAACACCATGAGTACAGCAGTACGCCAGGCCCTGCAGTCCATCCGGGACACGCCGTCGGATGCCACGAAGGCCATCCCCGTTCTTCCTTACGGCCCGGAACAGTCCCGCTGGTTCATTAAGCGGCTCCAGGAGACCCGTGGCCACCACTAGCTGCGACCACCAAGTGGGGCGGGTAGCATGAGCAGCCGAAGTAAACGATTTCCTATGGACTAGGGCAACGAGATCATCTGGGCTACGATCACGTGAGTTTCCCAAGGAAAGGGTCCCCGTGCCGTACGTCGACATCAACCCGCATAAGCAGCGCCCTAAATGGGTAGGTCTACTGGTAGTTGCAGTCCTCTCATTGGTGACGGTCGCCGTCGTCGTCCTGGCTCTGACCGCGCACTAGGAAGAGCGGACAGCACGGAGGCTACGGAAGGGATCACGTGCTCATCGTCTTCGGATTCAAAACAGTCTTCCGGGTCCTGCCGGGACGCATGCTGACGTGCAGGTATTGCGGAATCACGGCGCTGCAACGCCTGGAAGAACAAGCAAACAAATTCACTCTCTTTTTCATCCCCGTTTTCACCACTTCCCGCCGTTACCAGATGGTGTGCTCCAACTGCGGCGGTTCAACGTCGCTGAGCCGGGACGATCTGAAAGCCATCGGCTAACCGCGTTCACGGTGAGAACGGCACTTACCCGTCGAAGTGCGTACTGACCTTCGCTCCCGAAATGTTGCCCAGCATTTCCTCGGCCACAACCCGCAGTTTCTGGTTGCGGTGGCTCGATACCTTTCCAAGGATGGCCATGGCCTCCTCCTGCGAGCAGCGGTTCTGGCCCATGATCACGCCGCAAGCCAGATCAATGGATGTCCGGCTCTGCATTGCTGACTTGAGATCGTCAGCCAGATTTTGGACAGAACCCAAGCGGACCGCCAGGCGCAAAGCCCGGCCAGCGATGTCAGCGAAGTCCTCTGCTTCCCGAACCACGCCGTCAGTGAAGACGTTGGTTTCGCTGGCGAAGAAGTTCAGGGCCGCTTGGGAGTCCTCGCCGATGTCCAGCGGTACGCCCAGAGTGCTGTAACAGCCGACTTTCTCCAGCTCCGCCTGGTAATCCGGCCAGCGGGGATCGCTGCGGACGTCGCCCAGCAGGACGGTACTTTTTACCCGCAATGCTTGAATGCAGGGACCGTCGCCCAGCTGCTGCTCGATCCTGTCCAGCTTGATCGCATGCGGGCTGCTGCCCGCTACGGTGTCCGTCCGCCGTCGCCGTTTCAGCGTGACACCGACTTCCACAGTGGAGCCGCTTGCGCGGCTGAGGGCGGTAGCAGCCAATGAGGAGAGGTGCCCCAAAAACTCGGCAACGCTTTCGCTGCTGATGATGAGGTCCTGCAGTTCAAGAACGCGCTCACGTTCCGAGGAAGTGGTCATTCTTCAATGTAAATTGTGCCGCCCATGTGCACAACCAGAAGCCGGGAGCAGCCCCACCCCGAGCCAGAATCAGGAACCGCAGGCTAACCACCTAGAATTGCTAGCTGGACGAAGTTTTACGGCCTCCGCAGGTCTCAACTTGCGAGTTATGGGAGATCAGAAATGTCCGATTCTTTGGAAGACCGCACTGATGCAGCGCCAGGCCAGGAAGAGCCGCTGGTGCGCCGCCGCGACCGCCGTCGCACTGATGGCAGCGACGCCACAGGAACGATACCAACGGTACCCAGCGCAACCGGCTCCGTCACAACCCTCGAGGCGGAGATCCCCGGCCCGCCCGAACGGGAACCCTCCGCGTCCGTAGTGCCGGATTCACCCATAGATAACCGCCCGGCCCCTGATGCCGAGGCCGTTCCAAAGCGCGGAAAAAGCCGGAACGCCGCCCGCGAGGCACTGGCCGATGCCCCGATGCCGGACTTCATCAGCTCACCGGGACTCTTTGTCCGCGAGCAGAAGCCCCGTCCCATCGGAGGCTTCCGCGGCGTCCTCTATGCCGTCACCGGCGGTGCCCTGAATCTTGGCCCCAGCGCCCGCCAGCGCGAGGAAGACGAACTCGGCCGCCGCATCTCACGGCAGCTGCAGGGAAGCTACAACACCGCGGTCCTCAGCCTCAAGGGCGGCATCGGCAAGACCTCCACCACAGTTGGCGTCGGCCTCACTCTCGCCGAATTCCGCGGCGACCCGCCGTGCGCCATCGACGCCAACCCTGATTCCGGCGACCTCGTGGAGCGCGCCCTCGGCGAAGGGATCTACCAGCAGGCCACCCCGCGCACCATCACGGATCTGCTCAAGAACATCGAATCCATCGATTCGCTCACGGCACTGGCACGCTACATGCACCATGCAGGCCGGCTGCACCTTATCGCCGGCGAGCAGGATCCGGAAGTCTCGGATTCCCTCACAGCCGAGGAATACCTGCGCATCCGCAAGCTCATTTCCAGCTACTACTCGATCGCCCTGACCGACTGCGGCACCGGCGTCACCCACAACGCGATGAGCGGTATCCTGCAATCCGCTGACAACCTCATCATCGCCGCAGGCTACGCCGTCAGCGGCGCCAAACGGGCCCGCAGCACCCTGCAGTGGCTGGCCCACCACGGCTACGAGGAGCTGGCCCGCAACGCCATTGTGGTGATCACCGACAAGGACGAGGTCTCCACCCGTGTGGATAAGGACGCCATCGAGGAGCACCTGTCAGGCATCTGCCGGCAACTGATTGCCGTTCCCCACGACAGGGGAGTGGCCGACGGCGACCTGGTCACCCTTGAGGCTTTGCGGCCCGAAACCCGGCGGGCCTACCGTGAAATTGCTGCCGCGATTGTGGACGGCTACGTCTAGCCAAACAGGCAGTTCCAGCATCTTGACCCCTTAAAGACGGCGGCGGAGAATTTGTGCCACCTGACGAGTTCGTCGGGACCATCTGAAGGGACAGTCATGCCTGTCATAGAAGAAAGTGTTGTGCTTCATCGGGAGCCTAACGTAGTTTTCGACTTCATCGCCGACCCCTCGAATCTCCCTGTGTGGGACAGTTCAGTGGTCGACGCCGAGCAGGTCAGCGATGGCCCGCCACGCCTCGGGACACGCGCACGCGGAACCAGCAAGATCATGGGCCGCCGCTTCCATTGGACAACTGAAGCCACTGAATTCGAGCCGCCCAACCGTTTGGTCAATACTGCGGTGGACGGCCCCATGAAATTCCAGGTGGCCCTCATTCTGGAACCCATCGACGGCGGGACAAAGCTGACCTACCGCGTTGACGCCGAATCAGGCCTCGGCGGCGTCTTCGGCAAAATGGCCGATCCACTTATCGAACGCGCTCAGGGCAGGACAATCCGCGCCAACCTGGAGTCGCTGGCCGAACTCCTTGCTGACCACCCGGCGGGCTGAAGCAGCAGCTCGGTCGCCGGTATCACGGCAATTTTCTTTCCTGCTTCGGATCAGAAAAAGGACGCCCGGGAATTAAAGTAACCAGGCTTACTACTTTTCTGCGCCCTGGAGGTTTAGTGTGTGCACAGGTGGGCAGCACGTCTCAAGCTCTCGTCAAGCGCTGCTGCCGAATCATTTTCCATTGGTGACCTGATCGAGGTCGTTCACTCTGGATCGTCAGCGGGGGGATCGCGCTTTGGCTGCTTTTCCATGCTGAGAGGCACCACAATGACCAACTCACGCACGTCCTCTAATCGCAACAAAATCCGCAATTCACTCGACCGGAGGATCATCGCGACAATCACTGCCGGCTCAGCTGTGCTGGCGCTGTCAGGAATTCTCTTTGGCCTCCCGCCGGCCTTTGCCGCAGAAGCGCCGATTGGCCTGGGCACAGCAGGCAGCTATTCAGTCCTGGGCGGAGAAACGGTTACAAATACGGGACCGACCATCCTGAACGCTGACTTGGGCGTGAGTCCAGGCACCGCCATCACTGGCTTCCCGCCGGGGCTTGCGGGCGGAGCCACCAACGCCGGCAACGCTGTAGCCGCGAAGGCTCAAGCGGATGTCGTCATTGCTTACGACGAGGCTGCGGGGCGGGCCCCAACCGGCGACATGGCCGGGGATCTTGTGGGCCAGACGCTGGCTCCCGGCGTCTACAAGTCCACAGGGCCAATTGACGTTAGCGGCACCCTCACGCTTGACGGGAAGGGCGATCCCGCCTCAGTGTTCATCTTCCAGGTAGCGTCAACCCTGACTACGGCCAGCGCCAGCAGCATCAGCCTTATTGGGGGAGCCCAGGCCTGCAACATATTCTGGCAAGTCGGCAGTTCGGCCACGCTGGGCACGAATTCATCCTTCAAGGGCTCTATCCTCGCCTTGACTTCAATAACCGTCACCAACCGCACAACGGTCGAGGGCAGGGCACTGGCACGCAACGGTGCCGTTACGTTGGACAACAACACTTTCACCACGCTTGGCTGTGCAGCCGTTCCGACCTCGGGCGTTCCCACGACTGATGTCCCGACGACGAGTGCGCCGGCGACGACGACCGCCCCGGCGACGACCAGTGCCCCGGCGACGACGAGTGCCCCGGCGACGACGAGTGCGCCAGCAACGACGAGTGCGCCAGCAACGACAGGTGTCCCGACGTCGGGCGTTCCCACGACTGATGTCCCTGCCACTGATGTCCCGGCCACTGATGTCCCGACCACAGATGGTCCGACAACAGACGTGACAGCAACGGAGTCCCGCGGCCTCGGCGGGGCGAATCTGGCTCGGACGGGGTCATTGCCTCGGACCGGGCTGGAGGCAGTGCCGATCGTATTAGGCGCTCTGGCTGTTCTGATGCTTGGCGTAGCGACTTTGGTTGCCACGAAGGTCCGGCGACGCCACTAAAGCGGAATCCAGGGCTCCGCGGCCTACAGCGGAATCTCTTCCAAGATGGTGCGGACGGTGTCCTGGTGCCCCAGGATCCGAAAGTGCCCAGGGACGTCCAGCTTGATGTTCCGCGCCCCGGGGAGGATGCTGCCCTCCGGAATGTGAGGATCGAACGGCCCGAACACTGATGTGATGCGGTGATTGATGCGTTCTTCCCGGGCCAGCTGCAGGGTCAGCGCGTTCCGCGGGGAGAATGCCCGCAGATTCGGCGCCAACATAAAACGGGCGTACCTGGATCCCGAGAACGGCGAACAGACCGCAACCATCCGCTCGACCCGTTTTTCGCCGTCGTGCGTCATCATGAGGTACTTGCCGATCAGGCCGCCCTTGCTGTGCGCCACAATGGCGGCGTTCATCACGTCAGCGGCAGCCAGGTGCTTGGCCACCAGCTTGGCCGCCGCCGGTATGGCGAGCCGGTTCCGCTGCAGCACGGTGACCACGTGCACAGGGTGCCCGGCCTTATGCAGGGCAGTGATCAGGGGCAGCATGAACTGCCAGTTTTCGTACACACCCGGAATCACGACGACGGGACGTCCGGTACCGCTGAGGAAGCCGTCGGGCTGGGTGCGGTCAAAGAAGCTGCGGAGCTGCCGGCCGGTGGCATAGGCGTAGTCCTCCGTCCACCAGACTGCTTTCTGTATGGCCCGCCGGGCTTTCTCTGCCCGCCCGGCGTCGCCAGTCACCTCGGGCCTTCCTTGGAGGCCACAGCGGGAAGGCCTGCGAACGTCCTGATCACCTCGGCGACCTTTTCCGCGGCCAAGTGCTGCACCACGTGTCCGCATCCTGGGAATTCGGCGAGCTGGCCGCCCGCCCGCGTTGCAAGCCTGCGGGCCCAATCCCCTTTGGCTACGGGGTCCCGTTCACCCCTGATCACAAGGACCGGCGCCTTCACCTGTGCCACGCGTTCTTCCATGGGGTAGTCCATCATCACAGGCAGTTCCTTCAGGTACCAGCGCGGCCCGCACCTCAAGTAGTCCGTAAACACGATCCAGTTGGAGCTCCAGGATTCGGAGCCCACACCGTCCCGGGTGAGATCCCAGGCCTGCTTGAGTACATGCCTCCGCTTGGGATCCACTACAGGGCCCATCAGCACTACGCGCGAAAACTGCCCCGGATCCTGGAGGGCCGCCTCCACCCCGAACTGCGTTCCCATGGAGTGACCGATGACGACGCAGTTCTCTGTGATGCCAAGGTCTGTCAGGGCCGCCCGGATGAAGGAGGCGTACTCCTCCACGCTCAGTTGCCGCTTCGGCTTGGGCATCGAGCCGAAACCCGGGAGGTCGATGGAGTAGGTGTCAGCAGACAAGGCCAGTGCTTTATGCAGCCGTGCAAGGTAGCGGTGGGAGACGCCAATGCCGTGCACCAGCAGGAAGGTGGGCCCGCCGTCGGGATTTCCGCCGTTGGTTTTGGACGCATAGATGCGCCCGCGGAGGCCCCCGTACTCGACGTCGGTGACGTCAGGCTGTGCGGAACGGTCCATGGCTTGAGGATATCGCCGTCCCGCGTTGTCGTTTCGTGGTCCTTTATCGGGAGCAGGTGCCGGATGCGGGGCGCGGGCGTCTTCGTCAATGGACTTCATGGATAGTAAGCTTACTGTCTAAATGGCTGTGCCGAGCGGGAACGGGGTTGCGGATGACTGAGGAGTTGGCTTCGGAGGGTCACGGGCGGCCGGGCGGAGCGCCGGCGCGGAGGGGCGGAGCATCGGCGATCCGGCTGCCGGGGATCCTCCTGGGGATTGGCCTTGGCGGGTTTGTGGATGGCATCGTGCTGCATCAGATCCTGCAATGGCACCACATGCTGAGCAGCGCGGACACCGCGAATATCCCCGTCGGCGCCCATCCCGTGGATACCGTGGAGGGCCTGGAAATGAATACGCTGTGGGACGGCCTCTTCCACTCGTTTACCTGGCTGGCCGTGGTGGTTGGCTTGGCCATGCTGTATTCCCGGGTGGCAAAAGCCGGAGTGAGGGTCTGGGCTTCAAGGGTCCTCTGGGGTTGGGTCCTGGTGGGATGGGGAGCCTTCAACCTGGTGGAGGGCGTAGTGAATCACCATGTCCTGGCCATTCACCATGTGATCAGCGGCCCTTGGCAAACCGTTGCCGACCTCCTCTTCCTGCTCTTCGGCGCCATCCTGGTCCTGACCGGCTGGCTGCTCCAACGGTCCAGTCCGGCGGGGTCTGCTGGACGTGTTTCGGGGGCGGTGCCGAGCGACACCTAGGATGCGGGACACCTAGGATAAAAGGGATGACCACCCAGCGCGCAGCCCCTCCGTTCAGCCTCCGGGGTATCGCCGTTCCCGCTTTCGGTCCCAGCCTGCTGTTCAGTTTGGGGGAGGGGGCCGTACTCCCTGTGGTGGCCTTGACCGCCCGGGACCTTGGCGCCTCCGTGGCTGCAGCCGCGCTTATTGTCACGCTGATCGGGCTCGGATCCTGGTTCTTCAACCTGCCGGCTTCGCTGATCACGCTGAAGTTCGGCGAGAAGTGGTCCATCGTGGGCGCTGGAGCAGCGGGAGCACTTGCACTGACCGCCGCTGGGCTGTCCCTGCAGGTCCCCGATGGAGTCTGGCTGCTCGCAGCGGCGATGATCGTCGTCGGGATGGCCTCAAGCGTTTTCAGCCTGGCGCGCCAGAAGTACCTTACGGAAGCTGTGCCGGTGAAGTTCAGGGCGAGGGCCTTGTCCACGCTTGGGGGAATCAGCAGAATAGGGATCTTCCTGGGGCCCTTCATCGGTGCGGGCGTGATGCAGTTAGCTGGAATCAGCGGCGCCTACTGGGTAGGGGTGGCGGCGATGCTGGCTGCAGCCGTCATTGCCCTGACCATCAGGGAGTTGGCACCGCCGGACACGGCTGGTTCACAGACCGGACCGGAACCTACCCTCCGCAGCGTTGGCTCCTCCCATGCAGGAGTGTTCCTCACTGTTGGCTTCGGGATCCTGCTGCTCAACGCCCTGCGTGCCTCCCGCCAGGTGGTGATCCCGCTCTGGGCCGACCATCTGGGGATGGATCCCACCCAGGCCTCGCTGATCTACGGGTTGTCCGGCGCCGTAGACATGCTGGTGTTCTATCCTGCCGGCAAACTGATGGACCGCAAAGGCCGGCTCTGGGTTGCGCTTCCTGCCACGCTCATCATGGGAGTCGCCCTGATGCTGATTCCGCTGACGTCCGGATTCCTGGGCCTCATGCTCGTCGCCATGCTGGTGGGATTCGGCAACGGCATCAGCTCGGGCCTCAATATGACCCTGGGAGCGGACTTCTCGCCCGAGCACGGCCGCGGGCAGTTCCTGGGCCTGTGGCGGTTTATCGCCGACGCCGGCTCCACGGGAGGGCCTGTGCTGCTTTCAGCTGTCACTGCGCTTACCTCGTTGGGCGTGGGAGTGCGGGCAACCGGACTTCTGGGTTTCGCCGCGGCCACCGTGTTCGCGGTGACCATTCCCCGGCTCAGGCACCGCCGGAACTACTGACTGCCGGCGGGCCTACCGCGCAGGCGCGTGCCGCCGTCGTACCGCATGCCCGAAAAGCCATACTCCCGCCAGAGTGGCCACATACCCCGCAATCACAATGAGCGCGACCCCCGCCCAAAAGTAGCTGACGGTGCTGCCGGCCAGGCCCGCTCCGGGTGCGATGCCCAGCAGGGAGTAGGCTGCCACTCCCGCGGATGCCAGGCACGTCAGCACTGGTAGGATCACCCACAGCCGCAGGGACCCCAAGTGCCGCCCGTAGCCCTCCCATACATTCCATTTCGGGCCGGTCCGGATCACCAGCCAGCCTGCGGGGAACATGAACACCCCCACCACCAGGAACGCCGCAACCACGTCAGCGGGGCGGTGCCACTGGTTGATGAGGGTGGAAACCCCGCTCGCGACGGCGAAGCTGCCGCCCAGGAACCCTGCGAGCGGACGCCAGCGCGGGGAGGCCATGATGAAAACCGCTGCTGCGGCGGATGCTGCCAGGGTGGTGTGCCCGGAGGGAAGTGAATTCAGGTCCAGGGTGGTGACGCCACGGAACGGCCGGACGGGAACCAGATCCTTGATGACCTGTGTGGCAAGGTTCGCGGCCACACATGCTGTCACGGTGATGCCGGCTGCCACCCACCGCTGCCGGATGACGCACACAAAAATGACCACAATGATGGCCATCACCAGGGAGAGCGTGGGAAGCCAGTCCAGCAACTGGGTGGCTGCCTTGCCTGCCGGTCCGTGGATGGCTACGGCCTCAACCAAGGCCGATTCGTCGATGTACTGGCCAGTGGTGGTGCGGACAAAGAAGTAGTAGGTCCCGGCAATGCCAGCGGCGCAGGTGAGTGTTGCCAGCAGGAAGAGGAACCCGGAAGCGAAGCCGCCCCGGCTGTAGTCGCTGCTCTTTTGCATGTTGCCCTGCGTGCTGCTGCCCCCACGGTGGAGCCCAGTGGCTGCTTCATGGAGTCCGGCAGCCTGATGCTCAGCGTCTGGGGACGCTTGAACGCTGAAGGGCTGGCCGCTGTGTGTCATCCTTCCCAGATTGCCACAAAAGCCTGCGAACTGCCTGAAGGTAGAGTGGCGCTGTGTCCGAGTCCCCAGCCGCCTCCCTGCCGAATGACCGCAGACTCCCTCCGTGGCTAGAAATCCGGCACGGCGCCCGCGTTGTCAGCCTGCCGATGCGCGTGAAGTTCCGCGGGATCCTGCACCGGGAAGCGCTCCTGCTCGAGGGTCCAAGGGGCTGGGGTGAGTTTGGCCCCTTTCCGGAATATGCCGACGCTGAAGCCTCCCGCTGGCTCGCCTCAGCCATCGAAGCCGGCTGGCACGGCTTCCCCAAGCCTCTGCGAACCAGCATTCCCGTCAACGCCACCGTGCCGGCAGTTCCCGCCAGCCAGGTGCCCGAGGTCCTGGCGCGCTTCGGCCGTGTGGACGCGGTCAAGATTAAGGTCGCCGAGCGCGGGCAGTCATTGACGGACGACGTCGAGAGGGTCGCTGCCGTCCGCACCGCCCTCCCCAAGGCGGCCATCCGCGTGGACGCGAACGGCGGCTGGGACGTTGCCGAGGCGGTTCGCACCCTGACCCGGCTCGCCGACGTGGGGCTTGAGTACGCCGAGCAGCCAGTGCCGGACATAGACGGCCTTGCCGAAGTCCGCCGCCGCCTTCGGGCAGCCGGAACTCCTGTGCTGATCGCCGCCGATGAAAGTGTCCGCAAGGAAGAGGACCCGCTGAAGGTTGCCCGGGCCGGAGCCGCCGACCTGCTTGTGGTGAAGGTGGCACCGCTGGGCGGAGTGCGGCGGGCCCTGGAGATCGTGGGCCAGGCCGGACTTCCCGCCGTCGTAAGTTCCGCCCTCGATACTTCGGTGGGTATCCGGGCCGGGCTTGCGCTCGCCGCCGCGCTCCCCGAGCTGCCCTACGCCTGCGGCTTGGGGACGGTGTCGCTGCTCGCCGGTGACGTCATGCGGGATTCCCTGGTGCCCGACGACGGCGCCATCCGGCTCCGCGACGTCGCCGCCGACCAGGGGCTGCTGGCCGAGTTCGCTGCGCCGTCCCATCGTGTGGACTGGTGGATGGAGCGGCTGCGCCGGGTCTACGGCTACCTTCAGTTCACCGAAGCTTCACCGGGCCTTCCCCCGGGCGTCGCACCGCGCTGACAGGGTGGGCGGGACCGCATCTCACCCCCTGGAAGGTCCCCATGCCTGAAATCTCCACCACGGATACTGCCCGGCGCAAATTTCCCTTTTTGCCCGTGCTTCCCATGCTCGGCCACACGAAAGGAAAGCGCAGCCCCGTCACCTGCGCCCTGAAATGCGACAACGCCTGCTCCGGCGAAGTCTGCAACACCAGCTCCAACTCCTACTTCCGGGACATCGCCTCCGCCACCATGTCCCGTCGCGCCGCCCTTGGGTTCGGCGCCGCAGGTGCCCTCGCCGTCGCACTTGGTGGCTCGTTGAGTTCGGCAGAAACGGCAGTTGCCGACGGCGGTCCAGGCCTCGCGCCCGCAGCGAAGAAGGGCCTGCATTCCCGGCTCCAGTTCACCGCCATCGCTCCCGTTGACGCCGCCATTGATGCCGTCACCGTTCCCGAAGGTTTCACGTGGAAGCCGGTAATCCGCTGGGGCGATCCGCTCTTCAGCGACGCCCCCGCTTTTGACCTGTCGAACCAGACGGCTGCGGCCCAGGAGCGCCAGTTCGGCTACAACAACGACTACACGGACATCCTGGAGATCCCGGGCAGCAAGGGCCGCCGGGCAGTGCTCTTCGCGAACCACGAGTACACTAACGACGCCATCATGTTCCCGCCCAGCATGCCGGCCGATCAGGTGCGGGCCGTCGGTGCAGCTGCCCATGGTCTGTCCGTCGTGGAGCTCGAGCGCAAGAACGCACGCAAACCCTGGACCTACGTTCAGGGCGCCAAGCTCAACCGCCGCTACCTCAACGAGACGGTCTACGAACTCACAGGCCCGGCAGCCGGCTCGGAGCTCGTCAAGACCGTGGCCGACCCCTCCGGCAAGGCCATCAAGGGCACGCTCGGCAACTGCGCCGGAGGCACCACACCCTGGGGCACCATCCTCTCCGGGGAAGAGAACTTCAACGGTTACTTCGCTGCCGCCGGCACTTCGGCTGCTGACAAACGGTACGGCCTGACGTCGTCGTCCACTGCCAGGGGCTGGGAGCTGGACGATCCTCGCTTTGACACCCGCAACACCGGATACGCGAACGAGTCCAACCGCTTCGGCTGGATCGTCGAGGTGGACCCCTTCGACCCAACGTCCACCCCCAAGAAGCACTCTTCGCTGGGCCGCTTCAAGCACGAGGGCGCCAACGTGATCGTGGCCGACTCCGGGCACGTGGTGGCTTACTCGGGCGACGACGAGCGCTTCGACTACCTGTACAAGTTCGTCTCCCGCGACAAGTACATCGAAGGCGACCGTGCCCACAACATGACCCTGCTCTCCGCGGGCAACCTGTATGTCGCGAAGTTCACGGGCAACTCGCCCCTCGCTGAAATCGACGGATCCGGCGCCCTGCCTGCAGACGGGGAGTTCGACGGCACCGGGCAGTGGCTGCCGCTGGTGGTCGACGGCGCCTCCGCGGTTGCGGGAATGACCGTGGCCGAAGTCCTGGTCTATACCCGCCTCGCCGCCGACAAGGTTGGCCCCACCAAGATGGACCGCTGCGAAGACGTGGAGCCGAACCCGTTCACGGGCAAGGTGTATGTCGCGTGCACCAACAACTCGGACCGCGGCAAAGCCGGCAAGGAAGGTGCCACCGAGGTCAATCCGCGCAACCTGAACCGCGACGGCCACATTGTGGAGATCACTGAGAGCGGCGACCAGACGGCCACGAACTTCAACTGGAACCTGCTGATGGTCTGCGGCGACCCTGCCCAGGGCGACGTCACGTACTTCAGCGGCTTCCCTTCCGATAAGGTCTCGCCGATCTCCTGCCCGGACAACCTGGCGTTCGACTCGGTCGGAAACCTGTGGATCTCAACCGACGGCGCGCCCTCAGGCATCGGCAAAGCTGACGGTCTGTTCAAGGTCACCTTGGAAGGAGCCGAACGCGGCCGGGTGGAACAGTTCCTGGCCGTTCCGCAGGATGCCGAGACGTGCGGTCCCATCATCCACGACGCCGAGCGCAACGTGTTTGTCTCCGTCCAGCACCCTGGCGAAGACGGCACTTTTGACGCACCCCGGTCCCTGTTCCCGGACTACGTCGCTGCCGGAGCCACCCCTGCGCCTGGCCAGGCAGCGGCTCCCCGTCCGTCCGTGATCCAGGTCTTCCGCGTCGAGGACTGACCTTCCCATCCCCCCTCCTCGGACGCTCTTTCACCTTTCGTGGGTTTTGTGGGGACGCTCCTTCACCTTTCGTCGGTTTTTTGGGGACGCTCCTTCACGTTTCGTGGGTTTTGTGGGGACGCTCCTTCACCTTTCGTGGGTTTGGCCGCGAAAGGTGAGGGAGCGTTTGGGGTTTGGGGGCGAAAGGTGAGGGAGCGTTTGGGGCCGACTGATATTTTGACAGGGTGAACAGCCCAGCCGACTTGCTCGTCCCCAGAGTCCAGACCGCCATTACCCAAGCTTTCGGCGAGGATTTTCGCCAGACGGACCCGGTGATCCGGCCCTCGCAATTCGCTGACATCCAGATCAACGCCGCCATGGCCCTCGCCAAGAAAGTGGGCCTTCCGCCAAGGGAGGTCGCAGCGCGGATCGTAGAGGCACTGGAAGTGAACGGCATCTGCACCTCGGTTGAAATCTCCGGTCCCGGCTTCATTAACCTCACGTTCGACGGCACTTGGATAGAGGAACTCCTCAACCAAGCGAGGCAGCACGACGGCGAGCCGACGGCGGAACTGCACCGCGTCGTCGTCGACTATTCCTCCCCAAACGTGGCCAAAGAAATGCACGTTGGTCACCTGCGGACCACCGTGGTGGGCGACAGCCTGGTGCGCGTACTTGAGGCGCTCGGGCATACGGTGATCCGGCAGAACCACATTGGCGACTGGGGGACACCGTTCGGCATGCTCATTGAGCATTGGCTGGAGGTTGGCGAGGGATCGCAGGAGGCCGCGCTGCTGGTGGATGACCCCAGCGCGTTCTACCAGGCGGCGCGGGCAAAATTTGATGCCTCTGTCAACGATGAGGACGGCTTTGCCGCAAGGGCACGACGTCGCGTGGTTGCCCTGCAGGGTGGCGACCAGGAGACGTTTGAGGTGTGGAAGCGGCTGGTGGCTCAGTCGAAACTGTACTTTAACGCCATTTACGCCAAGCTCGGGGTGAGCCTGACTGACGACCACATTGCCGGCGAGAGCTCCTATGACGCTGATTTAGCACGCCTGTGCCAGGAACTCGAGGACCTCGGGATTGCTCGGGTCAGCGACGGCGCTCTCTGCACTTTCCCGGCAGGCTTCACCGGGCGCGACGGCGAGCCCCTGCCGCTCATCATCCGCAAGTCCGACGGCGGCTACGGTTACGGAACCACAGACCTCGCCACCATCCGCTACCGCGTCCGTGAACTTCAGGCCGACCGGGTGCTTTATGTCGTTGGGGCTCCGCAAAACGTTCATCTGCGAATGGTCATGGCGACGGCTCGAGAAGCTGGCTGGCTGCCGGAAACCGTCGAGGCCACGCATGTTCAGATCGGCAACGTGCTGGGGGAGGACGGAAAGATTCTGAAGTCACGCTCCGGCGCCCCGGTGAAGCTCATGGCGCTGCTGGACGAAGCCGTGGACAGGGCTCGCGCCGTCGTTGACCTTAGCCGGCCTGATCTGACGTTGGAGGAGCGCGAGCTGACGGCCCGGCAAGTAGGAATCGGCGCGGTGAAATATGCGGACCTCTCCGTGGGGCACGATACCGAGTACGTCTTCGACTTTGATCGGATGCTCGCCCTCAACGGGAACACCGGGCCCTATGTGCAGTACGCCGCGGCCAGAATCCTGTCGATCCTGCGGAAGGCCGAGGCGCTGGAGGGCTCGACTGACGGAGGGGCGGGTGCGGGTGCAGCGGTGGGCGAGGGAGCAGCACTGGCCGGGATCGCCGTCGTCGAACCAGCCGAGCGGGCGCTTGCGCTGCATCTTCTTGAGTACGGAAGCACCCTCCGGAAGGTAGGCGAACTGCTGGAACCGCACCGGCTTTGCGCCTATCTTTTTGAGCTGGCCCAGCTTTTCACCACGTTCTACGATCAGTGCCCTGTTTTGAAGGCTGCTGAATCCGTGCGCGAATCGCGGCTGGCCCTGTGTGGACTTGTCCTCCACAGGCTCATCGAAGGCCTGGAC
>NZ_JAPSHJ010000102.1 GCF_031179985.1 Arthrobacter sp.
TGGGTTCAAATCCCACCGTCACCGCCACATAGCAAGGCCCCTGGTTCCCTTTGTTTACAAGGGAAGCGGGGGCCTTTCTTCATGTCCTTGCAGCAGCAACCAGGGCCAGACAGGGTCAGCATCCGAGCACACAGCCACAACCGTGGATGAAGGCTCAACTCATTCGGGTCGGCCGAGGGGCGGATTGGAGCTAGAGCGATTGGTAGAACCAGGCGTTGGGACAGGAATGTCCTGACCCGAGAGGAGCTTTCGTTTTGGGTTCTCGGTTTTCTCGACCTCGGCAAACACCGCCATGTCTCGCACGTTCTTCTGAACGGTGATGGCTCCGAAGAGAGACATCAACATAGCAAGACCGTAGAAGCCCTTCTCAGACAGAAGCATATCGGCATTCCAAAGACCGATTACCAGGAGCGAAAGTGACGCAATAACGGAGAACCATGCCACGCCGTAGTAGATATTCGTGACCGGGATATCCTCAGTTCGATCTCGAATTGTCTTCTGGAGCGAGATTACCGCGAACAGTCCGAAGAGCAGGATCGTGAAGTAGTATCCCTTCTCGTTAAGCTCCATGCTCGTTGCGTTCCAAAGACCGATGAGATAGGACGACACACCGATGAGCAACGCAACCCAGCTAGCGCCGACGAAAGCTCCAGTGGGCTTCTGCGGGACAAGTTTAGACTCAGCCATGTAATTTTCCTTTGATTGGATTGAGCAGACTACAGATGTCCATCGGGTGTGTATTCAACAGTCCGAATCAATGAACACATTTTTCAATTCGTTTGACTAATACTAGGCTAACGACTGCCACAGCGACCGCGTTGACGCGGCAATCACGGGCAAAAGGCCCTGACGCGTAAATTCACGAACGAGGACGAGGATATTTGAACGCCGCCACCGAAGCTCCTAGCGACAACTACGCCCTCGCCTATGCCCAGCGTCGCTCATGGGTCATGTGGTCATGGCTGTACGGCGCCCTGATCGCCGCTGCCGGTGCCGCCTATGTCCTTGCATCTCTGATGACTGGCAATCACCCGGAAACTGGCGTCATCATGTTCTTTCTAGGGGCGGCCCTTGCAGCCCTGGGTTGGCTGGTCTCCGCGCCCAAAAGATTCACGGGGAAGCTGCCGAAACCTGTCAAGGACGTGTGGCGTGCCGAGCAAGCGATCCGCAGTAACAAGTACATGGTCACCTTCACCAACATCGCTATGGCAGTCATCCTTCTGGCGGTCACCTTTCTGACCCCAAGAGGTACTGCCTCCGACATCGTCCCTATCACCGCCATGATGTCGGTCTGGGCACCACTGATAGGTGTGGGCATCCTGCGGACAACAAAGCTTCTGGTCAATCGCAACACCTTGTACGACCACTGGCTCCAACGCCGAGGCAACGGGAACGGCTGACCCCAGGCGCATGCCCCGATCCAAAAGGGCGAGGCCCGAAGGCCTTCCCCTCGCTACTGCCTCCTCCGCTGCCACTGCACCCCGTGCCAGAAAAGCAGTCCCATGATTCCCAGCGTGCCGCTCAATACCGCGTAGGGCGTGAAGTTCATCAGTACATATGTCAGAGGCATTTCGATGACAGGGCCAGCAACGCCATAAACCCCATCAGGGCCGAATGGTCCGTCGGGAGGCGAGATCACGTCCATATGAACCCCGACGCCGCCAACCAGCAGGAAACAGGCAAGCACCCAGAGGGCGACGATGAATGGATTAATGGAAACCCTTCTGGGTTCCCTCCCCTCCGGGCCGGATGAGTCCACAACCGAAGCCGTTGTAGCCTTACCCGTTCTTGCGGGATCCAGCGGATTCCCATTCTGGTCCAGTTCACGGAACGATACCTGGTTAGCTTTTGCCTGCTCCACGTTTCCCCCTGCTTATTCGCACTGCACACGCCTGCCACTACTCAGACCCTAGTCCCCCAGCGATGCTTGTCCAGATAGGCGGGGAATTGCCCTAGTGGCCAACCAAATGCCGGGCATAAACTGGGAACTGGCTACGTAATGAACACGGCTTACGTGTTTGATGTGCCCCTCGGAACGGAGAGCAATCATGCTCAAGGCCCTGATGTGCAAGCTGAATTTGCGCCACGCTTGGCACATAGAAAGCAATGAAGATGGTGGCCGTTACAGGCGATGCAGCCGCTGCGGTAAGTACGACACCCGCGGTGGCGGGTCTGGCGATTGGGCCGCTCCGATTGGTATGTAATGGCCCGTTGAGCGGCGTCCGGCTACCAGTCAGTCCACGTTGACGTTTTCACCGGTCTTCTCCCGGCGTTCCTCAGCCTGCCCGATTCCGTCCCGTACGGCCGCCCGAACAACGCCGTAGAGGACATAGAAGAAAATCCCGGCCAGAACCACAGCCAGGATTATCGAATTAAGCGGGGAAGCATCCATGCCCTTGAGCCTACCGGCTGGGCTTAGTCCCGCGCCCCAGGCGCTGCTCCATCCCCCGCTCGCGGGTTTGAGCCACTTGGGCGTCACCCCGACATGCGCGTAGACCAATCGCTCCAGTGAACGGAGTGGGACGTTTACCCGCTCCGCGAGTTCGGAAGACCGGAGGATACCGTCGTCATCCTCGGCCAATTGGCACACTGCGTTCACCAGCGCGGCCCTCTCGTCGAGTTCCGAAACGTACGGGAGGAGCCATGCTCTGAGAATTGCCACCAGTGCAAGGCGCGCCTCGGCCAACGGGACGGTTCCGTTCATAACATCGGCGAGCGACTGATGGGGAGCCCGGTCAAGATGCTCGCCGGTCACGGGCAAATTGGCGGGCTCCGCATCGGCCAGCAGCCTTCCGGCGGCGGGACGGAACAACACTCCGACGGCCCAGGAAGTGCCTGACAGTTCCTGGACTTGAACACGGGACTCAGGCACTTCGGTCACTCCCCACCTGGCGGTGGAACCGGCTGCGAAGGCGATGGAATTTTATCGTGACGTATTTGGCGCGAGGATTCTGGACGTGACCCGTTTTCCCGGCAGCGACCTGATTGCCCATGCCGTCCTGGATTTCGGATCAGGATTTCTGACGCTGAGCGATCCACTTGAGGAGTACGGGCTCATAGCGCCCGACGGCGACGCCGGGCACTCGTTTTCGCTTGCGGTTTATGTGCCAAGTACAGACAAGACCCTGGCTGTAGCGGAGGCCGCCCGGGCCACGGTGCGTAAGCCTGCCATGACTTTCGTCAGTGGTGACAGGTTCGCCTCCATCGTTGACCCTTTTGGCGTCCGCTGGTCGGTCATGACGCGTGGTGGACCTTTCACCTGAGGAAAGCAAACAACGCGTGCAGGAGTGGGCAGCAGAGCAGATCTCTCGGCAGAGGCAGCGGGTAGTTGGCGCCGGGAGAAGCAAGTACAGGGGTGCAAACCCGCGCTAAAGGGAGGTCAAAGTCGAGTACGCCTTACTCGTGTGGCACCCAGGACTCCGGAGTTCACTGGTAGTGGAAGCCAGCACCGCTGGCTTCCACCAGGATTAGTGAGAGAGCCACTTTCGCACCTGGTGCTACTCCGGGGGGAGTGCGGAAATGAGTAAAGCCGAGAAAGAGAAGCTACGTTACTGCGATTACTACTGGTGCATGTCGCTCAAGGACTTCAACGAATGGGTAGAGGCTGAAGATGGCCCCGAACCCGGATTGTCGTATTCAGACAACGGCTGATGCGAGCGAAGGACCGGAAAGCTCAGTTTTCGGTCTTGATCAGGAGCAGTTCGTAGCCCTCGGGCACTTTGGCCTCGAGTTCTTCCCGACCTTCATGAATGGAGTCAGCCTCCACCTCGATGGTGCTGGTTTCTTTGGATCGGATCACGCCAATTAGTTTCACCGCAACACTTTATACGTTCGGAGGCTCAGCGTCCGGCCTCTGGTCTCCCTTATGGCCGCGCAGATTTTCCTGGACCTTGCCGAACAGATCCTTGATGGTGGATTCAGTATTAGTCAGCATGTCAGGCTGCAGGTAGACATTTTGCGACGGCGGCAGGCTGTAGTGGGACGGTAGTCCTCCGGCGCCGTCGACCCCTTCCAAAGCAATAGTCACTCCGCCTTCCTTACGGGCGATCGCTCCGATACGGCCGAAAACCACCGTGAACTCGTCCGGTTGAAAACTGACAGTTTGGCCAATATGCGTGCGGTTCAATTCCGCGGCAGTAAGGGCCTTTTCATTGCCGGTCCCGAGATAGTCCATGTTGTTCTCCTAGAGCTAGGTAGCGGCTTATGCGTGCAGTCTAGTAAAAGGGCAGCGATGGGAGATAGGGCTGGAGGACTCCACGATCCATTCCCTGGATTCGGACAACCAGAAGGGGGG
>NZ_JAPSHJ010000002.1 GCF_031179985.1 Arthrobacter sp.
TTGGAACAGGAAACAGTGCTCGTCTCCGGTGGCCGCCGGGGCCTGGACATCGAACTGGATCCCCGCGACCTGATCCGGCTCACGGGAGCCATCTCGGCACCGATCAGAACGGGCCGGTAGCAGGCACCCGCGATGGTTGGTCCCGGTCCCCTAATCGACGACGAACCTGTTGCGGATTGTGCCGAGCCCCGTGATGCCGCATTCCACAACGTCTCCCGGCTGGAGGAAACGGGGAGGCTTGAATCCGAGGCCGACACCGGGTGGTGTGCCTGTAAGAATCACGTCACCGGTTTCAAGAGTGATGGTGGTCGCCAGATAGAAAATCAGCTCACTGATGTTGAAGATCATGTCGGCGGTGGAACCAGTCTGGCGCGCCTCCCCGTTCACGGTGGAGGTGACACTCAGGTCGTAGGGATCAGGAATCTCTTCTGCCGTCGTCAGCCACGGGCCAATCGGGCAGAACGTGTCGGCACTCTTCGAGCGGGAGAACTGCCCGTCTGACTTCTGAGCGTCACGGGAGGAGACGTCGTTGGCCACGGCATAGGCAAAAACGTGGGCGGCGGCATCCTCGGGGCTGACACGCTTCGCCGGCTTGCCGATGATGACCGCCAGTTCGGCTTCGTAGTCGGCCTGATCCGTTACCCGCGGACCGATGACGACATCAGCGAAAGGTCCGTTGAGCGAGCTGGAGTACTTCGCAAAGATGAGGGGCTGCTCGGGCGGAACGGCTCCCGTCTCCTGCGCGTGACTTGCGTAGTTGAGGCCAACGGCCAGAATTTTGCCCGGGCGGACGACGGGGTTGAGAAGCTCTTCTTGTGCCACCTCGAGGGTGGGCACTGTCCCGGCCAAGCGGTTGTGCACGTTGTTGATGTCTTCAATGAGTGCCCGGGTGTCCGGGTAGCTTAGACCGAGTGAGGTCAGAGACGTCCACTTGCCTGAATCATCGCTGACAATAAAGTCCGGGCCGCCGTCGACCATTGTTCGTGCAATTCTCATCTTGTTTCTCCTGACTGTCCGGCGCTTGCTGCATTTACCTGAATCACAGCAGCGTCTTCCTTAGCCACGGGACCACGCCCCAGGCCGAAGAACTCGGCCGTACTGAGGCCGTCCAGGACCTGAGCTATGAGTTTCTGTTCGCGTTTGACGGTGGCGCGGGTGGAGGCGGCAACGTTTTCCCGCAACTCCCACGGAACAACAACCACACCGTCCTCGTCCGCCACTACAAGGTCGCCTGTGTTCACGCTGACTCCCCCGCACGAAACGCCTGCGCCCCAGGTGCCCCCGCATGCCTTGTGCGGACCGGCGGCAGAGATCGCCGCGCTGTAGACCGGAAAGCCACGCCGACGGATTCCCGCGACATCACGGATAGCCCCGTCAATAACGGCCCCCACCACTCCCCGACGTTGGGCAGCAACCGTCAGCACCTCTCCCCAAACTGCCCGGTCAGCGAATCCGCCCGCATCCACCACGAGCACGGCGCCTGACGGGACAACCTCAAGGGCCTGGTGCAGGGAACCGCTGTCACCCACCACAACCCGCACACAAAAAGCACGGCCAACCAGTCCGCTGCCCGTTTGGGGACGGATGCGGGAGGACATGATCCCCTGGCGCCCATTGCTGTCGGAGATTGCAGGCGTGCCGAAGGCAAGCCACTCCTCTGGCATGGTTTCCCCAGTCATGCATCCATCACCCCTCCACGGGCAATGTTGGAGGCGGGGCCTGGCCCGCCGGGGACGACGAGGTCTGCTTCAAGCCGCCGCCCGCAACCCGGACAATAGAAGTACCGGATGGCAACCATGACCTCCTCCCCCTCGGCGTAGTCCTCTCCGCGAATGGGGCCAATCATGGATGCGGGCATTTCTTCGTAAACGCAGCCGGGCCGCAGATCGGCGGCGGCCGGGCCGAGAATAGTGCCACATCTGACACAAGACATGGTGTCCCTCCCGTGATCGATGGCAACAATGTCCCAATAGTGCACCGCTTCACGTTCAGCACCACTCCCGGGATCAGTGGCGGCCATCCATTGCACCCCCGGGAGCGGATGCTTCTCGACGAAGGGCATGGCCCTGTCCAAACGTTGCTTTCGCAGTTCCTGTCGCGTGACGTCGGTCTGCTCGCGGTCCGGCTCGGGGGTGTTTCCGGCGGTCAGGACAACGCCGTAGGTCCTGGCTGCCTCATCTGCGGAGACAAGCCCCGTTCGAACGTCTTTGAGCACTTTGTCCGGATCCCGGTCCAGCGGATCCCCGAATCCGCCGCCGCCTTGCCAGTTGTGATACTCCACGGTGTTTGGACCGAATTCGATCTTCGAACTGTTGAGCGGGCCAACCGTCCGTTCGCCCTGGATCTGGCCAAGGGTCCCGACGAGACCGGTGTTTTCCGTCTCCTGGTCAAGCCTGGCAGCGTCGAGGAACCGAAGGTAGCGTACGGTGGCGCCGGGCAGCCCTCCGGCCAATCCGATGGCGTTCGGGGTGAGCGATCCCACTCCGGCGAAAGATGTCGACAGCGGGCCCTTGGCCTCGTAGGGAACAATCGCCACCTCACCTGACACTCCACCCCTGAAGCGGCCGGCTCCACCGGAATCAGTCAGTTGGCGACGGAACAGGTACAGAAGCGGGTAGGCGTCTTCTGTCGCTTCGATCGAGGGGATGTTCGCAGTGGTGTTGATGATGATCCCGCCCGTATCGACTCCATCTGCATACGTTCTCGCCCCTGTTCCGGCAGCAAAGTGGCTCGCTTCGGGGGCGACTGTGAACGTTCCGTCCCGGTTCACTCCCACCATGGAGACGCCAAGGGAGGTGGCACACCAGCTGGCCATCGCTTGCTCGTGGTGCTTTGGGCTGGCCAGAAGCATTCGGGACAGCACAACGAGCACGAGGTTCAATGTGACGATGATTGCGGAGATGGTGGACATCGACACCGGGGTGGGGAACTCGGCAGTCACGATGGTGCGGGGCGGCGCCTTGATCTCGACACAGTCGGCAGCGCCGTCGTTCCATGTCAGGTCGTACCCAAGCGCGATGCAGACGCCGGATAAGACGGCCGCCCGAAGCCCTCCGAACGCAGTGTTGGCAAAGCCCTCCACCTGCGCGTCGGAACCTGCAAAGTCGAGGGTCAGGTGGTCGCCTGTCTTCGTCAGGGTGCAAACGATCTGACGGACGTTTTGCTTATGTCCATCGTGGTCCAGATACTGCACTTCGCGCCACTGACCGTCCGGCAACGACCGGAGCCGGGAACGCATCCGCCCGGCAACATGGCCGATGCCGCGACGCATTACCTCATCAACAACAGAAGGCCCCACCTCGTCGGCAACCTCCAGCAATCGGGTGCGCCCGACCTCATTGGCCACAAGCTGCCCCCGCAGGTCCAGTTCGGCCAGGGGTTCGCGCACCTGGGCCATGATGAGGTCGACGATGTCCTCCCGAATCTCGTGGGCTTCTACGATTTTCGTCGGCGGAAGGCGGAGCCCCTCGTCAAAGACCGACCTGGCGGTCATGTTGAAACCCCCGGGTTCGCTGCCGCCAATGTCGAGCCAATGGCCCGACGAGCCCACCCAGGCACGAAGCTCCCCCGAATGGTGGACCGGCGCGACAGTGGCGACATCCGGTTGGTGCGTCGCCCCCAGGTACGGGTCATTGCAGATGAACATGTCCCCCGGGTTGATGCCGGGATGCTGCTCGCGTTGCTTGATGACCGAGCCAACGATGAGCCTTAGTACATGGGCCTGGGTCGAGATATACGGGCCCATGGCAACCAGCTTCCCGTCCGGTAACGTGATGCCAGTGCTGGCATCATAGGCGCCGACGAGGATCGGCGACCCGGAGGTGCGCATGTACTTGATGCCCATTTCCTCCGTGATATCGAGCAAACGGTGCCACACCACCTCGAACAGCACCGGGTCGATTTTTTCAGTCATCGGTTTCTCCTGCAGCCTCGAGGGAAATAATCAGGTTGCGCAGTTCGTCGACCTGCGCAGTCGCTCCTGGGGGAACTGCGACGCTGGTACCCGGTTGTTCGATGATTGCCGGTCCCGAAAAGTCGTGGCCAATCTCCAATTGGTTGCCGGAGTAGATAGCGGTGGTAATCCAGCCACCCTTCTCGGGCCAGTAGACATCGCGGCGGTGCATCGGAGTGTCCAGCTGCGTTATGGCGGGAGCGGCCCCCTCTTGCCCCACCTCGATCCCGCTGGCGGCAGTTGCATCGACCCCTATCCGCAGAATACGAGGCACCGCATCCTTCAGCCGGGCTGTCTTTCCAAACAGCACTTCATAGCGCTCGCCGAACGCTTTGGTGAAGGCATCAACGATTGAGCCGCTGACTGCATCGTCTCCGTGCAGATGCACACGGACGTCGTGCAGTTGCCGTTCATAGCGCATATCCGCCCACCGCGTAATGCCGATCCGATCGGTGGTGACGCCTTGGGCGTTGAGCGCGGCGATGGCGTTCTCAGCGACGTCTTCGAAGCTTCTGACCAGTACCTCGTCGTCGCGTCCGGCTTCAGTGCTGATGGACCGCTGAACGGTGCGGATAGTGTCCGAGATCACCACACCATAGGCGGAGAAGGCAGTAGCGCTGAGCGGAATCACCAGGCGGGACACTCCGGCTGCCCTGGCATAGGACGCCGCGTGCACAGGTCCCGCTCCGCCATACGCTGCCAGTATGAATTGACGGGGGTCATAACCCCGCTCAAGTGTTGCCTTGCGGATGAGATCCCCCATCTGCGAGTCCACTACTCGGCGGATCCCTGCCGCTGCCGCCACGACGTCCCCATCGAAGAGTGGATCGGCGATGTAATCCTTGATTGCGGTCTCTGCCAGGTCGAGCCGTAACTGGATCCGGCCCTCGAGGAACCGTGTGGGGTCAAGGTAGCCGAGCACGGCGTCCGCATCGGTGACCGTTGGCCTCGTACCTCCCCAGCCGTAACAGGCCGGCCCAGGTGATGCCCCAGCTGACTCCGGACCGATCCGCAGGCGCCCGGCGTCTTCCCAGGCGATACTTCCACCGCCAGCGCCGATGGACACGACGTCGATCATGGGCGAGAGCAGCGTGTATTGGTTGATGATGGTCTCCGGGGCCATCGACCAGCGGCCATCAACGATGAGGCCAACCTTGAAGGTAGTACCACCCACGTCAGTAGCGATGACGCGCTCCTGCTTCATGGCCGCCGCCAGCTTCTGCACGGCAACCATCCCACCGGCCGGGCCGGACTCGATGGTGCTCACAGGGAGAACCGACGGGATATCGCTCACTCCTCCGCCTGCCTGGAAAATGAGAATGGGAACGAGCAGGCCTTCCTCCGTGAGGCGCTGATTCAGTCGCTCAAGGTACTTCTCCAGCGTCGGTGCTATGAATGCATTAACCACCGTCGTCGATGTGCGCTCGTATTCCCCCGTAACCGGCGAGATCTCACTGGACAACGAGACGTGCGCGTCAGGGGCTAAGTCACGGATCACCTCGCGCACCAGCTGCTCATGCTCTGGCCTTTGATGGCTCCACAGCAACGTGACGGCGAACGAGGTGACTCCTTGGTCAAGTAGGCTCCGGACGCCGGACTCTACGTCCTCTCTCCGAAGAGGCTCGATAACCCGACCGGAGCGGTCGACCCGTTCGGGAAGTTCGACGATCCTTTCCCGTGTGACGATCTGCGGCGGTTTATCGGTCGCCCGCAAGTGGCGGCGCTCAGTGAGCCCAAGCCCTGCCACCCGGCCACGCGCACGCATAATCAGGATCTCATCGCCGAAGCCCCTCGTTGCAAGAAGGCCGACCACGGCGCCCTGCTGCCAGGTAAACATCACATTCGTGGTCTGTGTGGTCGCATGCGAGAAGCGCTCGGTCTCTGACAGCAGCTCGGACAATGAAAGCCCGAACTGTTCCGCGGCCCTCGTCACGCCGTCGAGCAGCCCTTCCATCAGGTCCGGCGGCGTAGTGGGCGACTTAGCGATCACTTCGCGCTGGGTTGTCCGGTCAAGAACGACGACGTCGGTAAATGTCCCGCCGATGTCGACCCCAATAACGAAAGGCATTTTGCTTCCTCCATGACTGCCGCAAGGACTGGATCTTCCATGGTGCACAATCGTTTGCGCTAATATACAAACGAAGAACCCCGGGGGTCAAGATCTGTGGCAGCAGTACATTTGGATGTGGTGGAAGCGAATGAAGTTGGGCGAAAGAGAGAGCATGGAATCAACTAATCGCAAGACGACAATCAAGCACATCGCTGAGGCGGCAGGCGTGCATCCTTCCACCGTCTCCCGTGCCCTCAACGGTCTGCAGGAGTCGCGGATACCGCAGGAAACGGTTGATCGCATCCACAAAGCCGCGGCTGAGCTTCAGTACGAACCCAACCCGTGGGCGCAGAGCCTCCGTACCAAGAGGGCCATGATGATCGGACTGGCGATTCCCCGCTTCACCGACTACGTGCTCGCTCAGATGTTTGAGTCCGCGCAAATCCGGGCGACGGAATTCGGGTATGACACACTGACGGCGGGAGCGGAGGTCGGAGGAAAGGGCAATGCCGCGATCAAGGGTTTGATGGACAGACGAACGGACGGTCTGATCCTTGCCACAGCAAAGATCCATGACGAATACCTCGCGGAGATAGAGCGAAGCGGTGTTCCGTTCGTGCTGCTCAACCGCAGGTCCGGTGCCTACCCGGCGGTGACCGGCGACGACGAACTTGGCGGCTATCTCGCGACCCGCCACCTCATTGAGCAGGGCCATCATCGCATTGGCCACATCAGCGGTCCGCTGACCGTCAGCACAGCGGACAGCCGCGCGCGTGGCTATCGGCGTGCAATCGAGGAAGCAGACCTGCCCATCGGTCCTGAATTGATGCAGGAGGGGCGGTTCGACGCCCGGTCGGCTGGTGATGCTGCTGAAGCGCTCCTGAGCCTCCCCGAGCGCCCGACAGCCATCTTTGCGGTCAATGACATCAGTGCACTCGCCGCCATGGCCACCGCCCGCCAACGCGGGCTCGCTGTCCCTGAGGATGTCGCCGTGGTTGGCTACAACGACTCGGAAGTCAGTTCGCTCCTTCCCATCCCCCTCACGAGCGTCCGGGTTCCCCTGTTGGACATGGGGAGCGCCGCCGTCGACCTTCTCCTGGCTCTGATGAACGGCAAGCCTGTCGAATCGATCGTGAAAGTTCCCGAGCTTATTCCCCGGGAGTCGTCCTTGTTCTCCCGGTCCTAGCGTGACCAGGCACACTGGAGGAGCCGATAGACGCAAGCTCTATCCCCCGACCAGGAGCCAGTTGTAAATCTGTGGAACAAAGGTAATAAGAACGGTCAGCGCCAGCAGCGCGATGATAAACGGCGTGACTGCCACCGAGAGCCGCCCCATCGGCACTTTGCTGATGGACATCGCGACAAAAAGGCTTGCCCCGACAGGCGGGGTGGCCAGTCCCAGCGTGAGGGCGAGCACGGTGACGACTCCGAAGTGCACGGGATCGACGCCATAACTGATCGCGGCGGGCAACAGCACAGGGGTAACGATGATGATTGCGGGAACCGGGTCGAGCGGCATACCCACCAGCAGCAGCACAATCAGGGCAATCAGCAGGAACACGGTCTGGCTGTCGGTGATCGACAACATTACTTCCGCTACGAGGCCTGGCAGGCGCGAGTAAGCCAGCGCCCAGTTGAGCACGGACGACGAGGCAACGATGATCATGACCGTAGCGGTCATGACCACTGAAGCTCGAAGCACATGCAGGGCTTTCTCCACGTTCAGTGTGCGGTACACCAGGCCCACGATGAGAGCGTAGAAAACGGCCACCGCCGCCGCCTCGGTTGGAGTGAAGATTCCTCCGAGGATACCGCCGATGATGAGTACCGGCATAAAGAGCGCAATGAGCGCGTCCCGGACGGAAATCGCCAGGTCCTTTCCCTCCAGCACCTGGTCAGGACGCAATTTCGGGGTAACGAAGCCCTGCCGCCTCAGAAGCACGAAGTTGGTGATCATGACGGTGACACCGATCAGGATTCCAGGGATGATGCCGGCGATGAACAGGTCCCCGATGGAAGTCTGGCTTTGAACACCGTAAATGATAAAGGGGATGCTGGGCGGAATGACGGCGCCCATGAGCGAAGCGGCCGTAATCGTTGCCACCGAGAACTCCCGCTTGTACCCGTCCCGTTGCATCTCGGGAATCATGGTGATGCCAACTGCCGCGAGATCGGCTGCAGCAGCACCGCTGACTCCGCCGAAGACCATTGATACCAGTACGGCGACCTGGGCCAGCCCCCCGTAAATCTTTCGCAGGAGATACCGCGTAAGCCGGACGAGCCGTTCAGTAAGCCCGACTTCGTTCATGAGGTAACCTGCGAGGACGAACAGCGGAATGGCCATCAGAGTGAAATCGTCCATTCCCACGAACAGCCGCTGGGCAACTACAGTCAACGGCGCAGGGGTTGCCAGCATGATGTAGATAAGCCCGGTTCCGATGATGACTATCGCCAACGGCACACCCAGGGACATCAGGCCAACGAATCCGCCAATCAAAATGCCAGGCATCAGATCTCCTCCAGTTCAGGGTCAGCAGGCGGAGGAGGGACCGTCGAGAACATGCGGACAATCCCTTGCAACCCCATAAGGGCAAACCCCACCGGAATTGCCAGATAGGCCCACGCAATCTGGATCTGCAACGCCGGGCTCACCTGATTCCGATCGAAATTGGCAGCTGTCCCCTCAGCCCCGTACCAGACGACAGCGACGCTCACGATGACCGTGATAAATTCGCCGATCCTCCTCGCTACCTCGTGGCTGAAACCGGGGATCCTGCCAAGCAGGGATTGGAGCGCGGGATGCTCGCTGCGCCGGTGTGCGCAGGCAAGCCCCAGGAATACCAGCCAGATTGACAGGTATCGGGCCAGCTCCTCGCCCCAACTCAGTGAGGCATTGAGCACGTAGCGGAAGAAAACCGATGAGAGCACCACTCCCACGACGCCGACGAATAGCAGACTGCAGACCCAGAGCAGGACCTTGTCCACCAGGCCGAGAACCCGATCCAGCCCCTTCACCACACGTGCCCCTGGGGTGGACCGGGAGGGTGGGTCGCTTCCGCTCTCGGCCTTGCGGGCAGGTTCTAAGGTCATTCCCTCAAATCCCGGATGGTATTCAGCATCTCTTCTGCATCCAGATCGGCTGCCCATTTGTTCCAGACGGGCTCGAGAATCTCCAGGAAGGCCTGCTCATTGATCTCGGATACCTGTACGCCGGCACCCTTCACCGCTGCGATGGCGTCCTCCTGCAGGTCCACAAAGAACTGGCGTTCGTACGTCGCAGCCTCGGTCATGGCCTCGGAGATAGCCTCCTGCTCAGCCTGGTTCAGCGTGTCCCAGAAATCTGCTGACACGATGACCGGCCGGGGCTCCGCAAGGAATGCCGCCTCCGGAGCAGTGGCATGCTTGATCAGTTCGAAGAGCTTCAGTGAGTTGACGGAGCCCCAGTCCAGGGTTGCACCCTCGATGACTCCCGTCTGGATCCCGGTGTAGACCTCCCCATAGGGCATTGGCGTAGGGTTCGCGCCCAGGGCCCGGAGTGCGTCCGTCAGCGCGGGATTCTCGATGGAGCGCAGCTTGAGTCCGTTGAGGTCGGAGGGTTCACTGATCGGGACATCCACTGTCTGAATGGAGCTGTCTCCCGTGCTGAACCAGTCGAGCACATGGAATTTGCCTTCGTTGCGGATGCGCTCCGCAAGCTGATCGGCTGCCGGCGAGTCAACGATGCGCTGCATGTGCGCCTGGTCCTGGATGAGGAACGGCAATTCCAGCAGGTTCATCACCGGCGCGAGAGTTGCGAGCGCCCCGGCACCCACACCGACATGGATCGAACCGTCCAAAATCGACTCGTTGATATCACGTTCCTGGCCCAGTTGTCCGCCAGCGAAGACATCAACGGTGATCTTGCCATCGGTCTTCTCTTCCACTACCTGCTTGAACTTTTCCGCGCCGTCAAAATAGGGGAACGATTCGGGAGTAATCAGGGCGAAGACGAGCTTCCGCTCACGAATCTCCTCAGAGTTGCCCCCTCCTGGAGCGCCACCCTGACATGCCGTGAGAACGAGTGCTGTGGCCGCGAGCATCGCTGTAGCAATGCCGTGTTTTCTGGTACGCAATTTTCCTCTCCTTGCACTTGATCCGTGTAGACGATTCACAGGTGCTCATGAGGGGTCGCCCAGCCGGCTGTTTTCGACGGCGGACGCGACGCTCAGGTGAGCAGACCTACCTCGATCAGCGTTGAACGAACCTCTTCCTTGTCTTGTTGTGTGACGGCCGGCTCGGGGGCGCGCGTGGTTCCTCCTGGTATGAGTGCCATCTGGACGAGCGCCTCCTTCACCCGGGCAATGAATGAGAATTTGGTTTGCCCCAGGTCGCGGCTGAAAGTGTTGATGAGCGGCACGATCCTGGAGTTCATGTGCTCGACGGCCGCTGTGTGATCCCCGCTTGAGACAAGTCGGTAGAGCTGGGTCCACAAGTGAACGCCAACGTTTCCAATGCCCACCATGGATCCCTGCGATCCATACAGCAGCATGCCAAGCAGTGTGTAGGTGTTGTTATCAGCAAACACTGCCGTCTTGCCTTGCACAGCCTTGTAGTCGGCCTCGTAGGTCTCCATCGAGGTTGCTTCCTTGATACCGATGACATGCTCGATCTCGGCCAGGCGGGCAATGGTCTTTGCCGGGTAGTTGACTCCGGACGACACCGGATACTGGAACACTGTCATTGGCATGTCGATGCCCTCGGCGAGGTCCTTGAAGAACTTCACGACGACGTCTTCATTGTTGATGAACCCCCGCCGAAGGATGTTGTAGAACGGCGTGTTGATTTGGAGCACCGTCGCCCCGGCATCCTTGAGCTGATTGCCGAAAGAGATGGTGTCCTTGGTCGATGTGGGTTCCACTCCCGTCAGGATTGGAATCCTGCCATTGACCACCTCGGCAACTGCACTGACAACTTGCAACTGCTCCTCGCGGTTGAGGCTTGTGACCTCACCGGAATACCCACAGGTGAGTATCCCGTTTACGCCCGGAACGTTCACGACGTGGTCAACATATGACCTCAGCGAAGCGAGATCCAGTGATTCGTCGTCGTTAAAAGGCGTCACGACTGCAGTGACCACGCCCTCCAGTTTGACCTGTTCCATGCTCACTTCCCTCTCTCAGCGCAATCGATTGTGCGGATTGAAAAAAGGATACCTATCAGCGTGTGCGCACTGTCAAGAGGGCCTTTAGTCCCTCCGGGCCATGACCCTTGGCCCGCCCCTTTTGGGCCAGCCCCCTTATGGCCCTACGGCTCCGGAACCACTGCTCCCGGGTTCGTCCTGGGCGCCAGCTGCTGCCGCAGCCATGCCGAAACCAGCGACTCCCAGCGCTGGGGATCAACGTTCCATTCCTTGGTGTGCCTGGCCCGGCTGAAGCTTGCGAAGGTGACCATCTCGGGGTTCTTCTCAGCGAGCTCTGCCGAAGGTCCGTAGGGCACATACTCATCGTCCACACTGTGGATAATGAGAGTCGGAGTCCGCAGCTCGACAGCCCTCGCCACCCAGTCCATGGCTTTGAGGTCCACGGGAGCCGCGAGTCCCGTAAGCCTTCGGCCCAAGCGGTGGCTCATCATCAGCTGGCCATACCTGCCGACGCCAGACGGTATGCGATGAATTTGGGCATGGTGCGCCAGAACCTCCACCCAGTTGATCACGGGAGCATCCAGGACCATGGCACGGATCAGGTGCCGGTAGCGCGACAAATCGGCGGCTTGAAGACAAATCGCCCCGCCCATGGACCAACCAAAAAGGACCACCTCTTTGGCGCCATTGGAGAGGGCATAAGTAATAGCAGCCTCTACGTCGCGCCATTCCGTGGAGCCGAGCCCGTACCGTCCGTCAGGTGCAGATGGTGCCAGGCCGTCATTCCGGTAGGAGATCAGGAGGCTGGTCAGGCCATGCTCCCTCGCTGTGTGGACGGCCCGTAATCCCTCCTGGCGGGTGGCTCCCCTGCCGTGCACCATGATGGCCCAGATGTCCGTTGCCGGCCCGGCCGGAACCGTGATGGCCGGCGCTGATCCGCCGTCGACATCAATCAGCACCTCCTTTGAGGGGAGGCCGATAGCGGCGGGATCGGGGTAGGCAACCCCACTCCACCAACCACGCCTGGCAGTGGCAAGATCACCGCTGTACACCGCCTCCACTTCACGAAGCACCGTGCGCTCCGCGGGCGAATACGACAGGATCCTGCCGATCCGGGCATGGCCGCGGCCGCTGTCAAAGAAGAGTCCGTAGACCCCTTCCACAATGGCGTCATCAGTCGCGTCGAGGATGACCTGCTGCCGGTTGCCTTCGCGAATGACGGCAAGGATTTCCTGGTTCTCGTCACGGATACGGGCAGGGGTTATCACCCTCCGCGCGAAATACAGGGCGAGGGCAGAGGAACCAGCCCCCATCAGACCTGCCAGGCTCGAACCTGCAATCACTCCGCTCAGTGCCCACTTGGCACTCAGGGACTTCGATCCCGCCGTCGAGCGGTCTTTTGCTGAAGTGCCCGGGAAGGGGCGCAATGAAGCGCGGGGGGTCTCGGGGCGGCGCAGCAGAAATGCCATGCAACCATTCTTACCGCTAACTCACATCTGACACATTCCGGACATGCCGCAGCCGCATGTACTGCAGTGATGATGTGGCCGGACTAGGCTGAGGTCATGAACGATCCGATCGTCATCATGACAGAAGAACCGCTGGGTGCGGATGACCGCGTCAACATTGAACGCCTTGTGGACGGCGGTGATATTCCATTGGTGGTGCTTGTTCCGGCCAATACCGAGCGTCATATGCTCGTAGATTTCCTCGAGCACTTGTCGTTGCTGGAGATCGCCAAGGCTTTCCGGGAGTTGACAGCACACACTCCCGATCCCGAGTCTGAACGTGCTGAGGCCGCTGAGACCCTTGCTGTATCCCTTGCCGCTCTGTCCGGAGTGGGCGCAGGCGTGACAGGCGAGGTGGTGGATGGCCGCGCTGTCGACGGACTTGTGTCCAAGGTCAAGGAACTCGGTGCCAGTCAGGCTGTGGTGATTACCCGCCCCCATGCAATAGCAGACACTTTCCACACTGACTGGGCCAACAAGGCCCAGGACAGGCTGGGACTGCCTGTGCTCCATCTCTACGCAGGTTCGGGATTTATCGGCGACTCCTAGACGTTGACCAGGGTATGAGCATTCAAGGAGACCACGGCAACAGCGAGGCGCCCGTTGCGGCCCGGACCGACGAGGAATGGCGCCGGGAACTTTCGCCGGAAGAGTACCGGGTGCTGCGCCAGGCCGGAACCGAGCGGCCCTACACCGGCGAATACTGGGACACCCACACCGAGGGCGTCTACCAGTGCCGGGCTTGCGGGACGGAACTGTTCACCAGCAAGGAAAAATTCGATTCACACTGCGGCTGGCCCTCCTTCTGGGCGCCCTTGGCGGAGGGAAAAGTACGGTACATCCACGATCGCAGCATGGGAATGGACCGTGTCGAAGTGCGCTGTGCCACCTGTGATTCGCACCTCGGGCACGTCTTCGAGGGCGAGGGTTATGAAACCCCCACAGACCAGCGCTTCTGCATCAACTCGGTTTCGCTGCGGTTGGTCAACACCGAAGAGGGCTAAAGGGCGCCGGTCCGGTTTCACCCAGCACTCCTCTTGATCTGGATGACTCTTTCTGTAGACCTTGCCCAAGACTCTCTTATGCTTGATGGGTTTTTGGATTAGGGACTCTGATTGGTTGCTACGCTCGCCGTAGAAGCACCAGCGACCAGAAAGGCCACTGCCACCATGAGCATTCCCGTCATCACCAGCACCGGCGAAGCCGAGGACAAAGCAATCCAGGAAAAAGCAGACGCAGTCCAGGCGACCGCATCGTCCCAGTCTCCGGCACCTGTCACGGCCGCGCATCCCGACTGGGTCCGGTTGAAGACGGCAGCCACAGCGCTGCAGTCTCTGCAGGCAAAGGACGGCTCACTTCCCGAAGTGGTCCACCATACTGAAGCGGCAGCTCATGTTGCTGTTATTGTCGGGTCAATAAACGCCTTAGCGCCGTCGTTCCCTCACGACGCCGCCTATCTGGAACTCCTCGTACAGGACTTCGACGCCTGGGCAGACGGAGGCTTTGGCGTACCTGATTTCCTCGACTCCCTGCTGGCGTTCCAACCGCAGCAGCACCGGGAAAACGGGCTTCAGCATTTGGTCGTTTTCCCCATGTACACGCAGAACGGCAGCAGCAGCCGGCTCGTCGAGGCCGTGCTGATCGAGGTCATCTGGCCTGAATTCATCGCCGACCTTGAGGGCGGCGAGTACTCAAACAGGCTCTTTGTTCCCATCCGCTTCCTGGATTTCACCCCCGGCTACGACTCCAATTCAGCGGTCCTGTTCCCGGAAACAGTAGGCGTCCGGGAAACACCCACCTTCACCTGGGGCGCAATTTTCGCCGACCGGGAAGCCGCCAGGTTCCGTAAGGTGTTGCGCGCCGCCGCCCAAATCACCTCGCTGGAGCTTCCGCCAGAAGCCAGGGAGTTGTTGGAAGACCAGCAACTGACGCAGGAAACCTTCGTGATGTGGGACCTGATTCACGACCGCACGCATATGAGGGGCGATCTCCCTTTCGACCCCTTCATGATCAAGCAGCGGATGCCGTTTTTCCTGTACTCCTTGGAAGAACTGCGCTGTGACCTGACAGCGTTCCGCGAGTCCGTGAAGATTGAAAAGGACGAAAAAGCCAGCCTCGAAGCCCGTCGGCATGCCAAGCTCGTGCAGTACGCCGTGATCTTCGACCGGATCTTCCGCTTTGCCATCACCGGCAGCCGTGTCCGCAACTACGACGGCCTCGGCGGGCAACTCCTCTTTGCCTGGATGCACCAGCACCGGGTGCTGCACTGGACCGACAGCAGCCTCAGCATCGACTGGGAGGAAGTCTCCCAGGTGGTCATCGAACTGGGGCTCCGGATCGAGGAACTGTACTGGCGCTCCATCGACCGCCCCAAAACAGCACACTGGTTGGCAGCCTATGAGCTCGTATCCGGTACCGTGACTCCTAACCCCGCGTCCGTCTGGGCCAAGGGGCCGGAAGCTTTGCCACTCGCCGGGCCACCACGTGGACTCACTGACCAGGTGCTGGACGACGAATTCCCCCTGTCCATGTTCTATGAAGCGCTGGAGAAGAAGATGCGGCCCGTCATCGAATCCACTGCCGGAATCACAGGGACGTTTACCATCACATCCAGCACGGAGGCTTTGAACGCCCTATGAAATCCGGACGCACCCTGAACGTACTCGTCACTGGTGGCAGCGGAGCCTCGGGGGTGGCGACCGCCATGGCCCTGCGGCGCGCCGGCTTCAGGGTCCTCACCGTTGGCTCGGACAAACAACGGATTGTCGCTGCAGCTGCCCAGGCGGGCGAGGGAGTCACCCCCCTCGTCTGTGATCTCGCAAACCTGGCAGAGGTCCAGGCACTGCATTCGGATGTCACGACGGCCCATGGCGGGATCGACGGCGTTATCCACCTAGTCGGCGGATGGCGCGGCGCCAATGGCATCACTACTCAGACGGACGAGGACTGGGACTTCCTGGAACGCAATGCGGTGACCACGCTCCGGAACGTTTCCAGGGTGTTCTACAACGATCTCTCAGCATCGGACACCGGGCGCTTCGCGATGGTGTCCTCCACGGCCGTGACCTCCCCCACCGCCGCAACGGCAAACTATGTGGCAGCCAAAGCGGCGGCTGAGGTTTGGACGATGGCTATGGCTCAGGGCTTCGAGACAGACAAGGACGAGAACGAGGGTCTCCGCAGTGCAGCCGTCGTGTTTGTGGTCAAGGCATTCGTCGATGACGCGATGCGGGAAAAAGCGCCAGAGCGGAAATTCCCCGGCTTCACCGATGTCAGGGACCTTGGCGCTGCAGCCGTTGACCTGTTTCAAACGAACGCTCATGAACTGAACGGGCAGAAACTCCTGCTGGTTCCCTGACTGCTGTCCTTCCCTGACTCGGCGGCTCTTTTCTGACTGCCCTTCGCACACAGTCTGTCCTCGAAGGCACCTTCGAGGACAGACTCCCCGCGCATCCCTAAACTGAAAGTGTGACCAAAGCAATGACATCCACAGTAGAGACTTCTCCCGCCTCTGCCGCTGCCGAAACCTCCACCGGAGCTCAGGAGCAGATGCAGCTGCACGATCCGTCGGTGCGCAGTTTCGCCTCGGACAACTACTCCGGTGTGCACCCTGACGTTCTGGCAGCGCTGGCAGCGGCAAACGGCGGCCATCAGGTCTCCTACGGTGAGGATGACTACACGGCCAGGCTGCAGCTGCTGATGGAGAAGCACTTCGGTGAGGGCATCGAATGCTTTCCTGTTTTCAATGGAACAGGGGCCAACGTTCTCTCCCTGCAGTCTCTCCTGCCCCGCTGGGGCGCAGTGATCTGCGCCGCCACAGCCCACATCAATATGGACGAAAACGGGGCCCCGGAAAGAGTGGGCGGCATCAAGCTGCTCGCGGTGCCCACGGCCGACGGCAAATTGACTCCCGAGATCATCGACCGCGAGGCGTGGGGTTGGGGAGATGAACACCGCGCCCAGCCGCTGGCCGTGTCCATCACCCAAACGACTGAAATGGGGACCTGCTACACCCCTGAGGAAGTCCGGGCCATTGCCGAACACGTCCATGCCAAGGGCATGAAGCTGCACATGGACGGAGCCCGCCTTGCCAATGCGGCAGCCCATCTCCAGGTTCCGCTGCGGGCCTTTACGCGCGACGCCGGGGTGGACATCCTCTCGTTTGGCGGAACCAAGAATGGTCTGCTTTTCGGGGAAGTAGTGGTGTCACTGAATCCGGAAGCTTCCAGCGGCCTGATCTATCTCCGCAAAATGAACATGCAGCTCGCGTCCAAGATGCGCTTCTTGTCAGCGCAGTTCATTGCCCTGCTTGAAGGCGATCTGTGGCTACGGTCGGCGGCGCAGGCAAACGCCATGGCTGCGAGGTTGCGCGCTGGGGTAGAGGATATTGACGGCGTCGAACCCACCCAAAAAACCGAGTCCAACGGCGTCTTTGCCGTCCTGCCTGCGGCAGTGGCGGACAGGCTGCGGAAATCGTTCAGGTTCTATGACTGGAACGAGGCAACCCGCGAGGTCCGATGGATGTGCTCGTTTGACACCACCGAAGAAGACGTGGACTCCTTCGTCGCCGCCATTAAACGGGAGTTGACTGCCGGTTGATCAAAGAACCACGACGGCGAGTCTGCAGGAAAATGCTCCGGCCCTTGCGTACCCTGCGAAGGTGAACGCACTCGCCCAGGTTCCTGCAGAGTTTCTCCACGCTCTGGGGAGCCTTAGAAAAGCTCGTTGCAGAAGTGAACTTCGGCTCGATGAGATCCCAGCGCCTTCACGGCTGGCACCCTACGCAGTTGCCTTGGGAACCGAAGTCATGGCGCCAAGCCATCGTCCGGGGCCGGCGTCGATCCATGGGCCCGCTGCCGCAGCCCTTTCCAGGGCATCCGGCGGCGAGGAGCCCGACGACGAACTGGCCACCGGGCGCTTTATCCTCCTGTACGACCCCGATGGCTCCGCGGTCTGGGATGGGGAGTTCCGCATCGTGACGTATATCCGCGCCCAATTGGAACCGGAGATGGGCAACGACGAAATGCTCGGTTCCGTCGCCTGGACGTGGCTGGTAGAGGCCCTCGAAAACCACCGCGCGCCCTACCGTGCTGCCGGGGGAACAGCCACCCGGGTCCTCTCCGAAAGCTTCGGCACCCTCGCTGACCGCCGGGAGTCAATCGATATCGAACTCCGGGCCTCCTGGACCCCCGCCTCGTCGGACGTCCGCAGCCATCTGGAGGCGTGGTCAGACATGGTGTGTACTTTTGCAGGCCTCCCGCCGCTGCCCGACGGCGTGTCTGCCCTGCCACGCAGGCGGACCCGTTGGCAGTAATGGAGAGGGCGCAGGACATCCGGCCGTGCGTTGTCGGTAAACTGTTGGAATCATGACCCCTCACATTCCGGAACACACCACAGCCGGCGTCCCGGCTGCTGACATCAACCCGCACATCACGGTGGAAGGCTTCGACAGCCTCGTCCCGGAAGTCATTGACCTTGACTCCCCCCGTGACGGCGTGCCGCTCGTTATTGAAACTCCCGCCGGCCTCGAACGCTGTGCCGCTGCGATAGCCGCCGGTACGGGCCCAGCCGGAGTCGATGCCGAACGAGCCTCAGGCTTCCGCTACGGTCAACGCGCCTTCCTTGTCCAGATCCGCCGCGAAGGCTCCGGAACCTGGCTCATCGACCCGGAACCATTTGGGGACCTGCGGATCATCAATGACGCACTGCAGGGGGTCGAGTGGATCCTGCATGCGGCCAGCCAGGACCTGCCCTGCCTCGCGGAACTGGGCATGTGGCCCGACAAACTCTTTGACACTGAACTGGCGGCCAGGCTGGCAGGCCTCCCACGGGTAGGCCTGGCCGCGGTTATCGAGCAGCTGCTGGGCTTTGGCCTCGCCAAGGAACACTCGGCCGCGGACTGGTCCACCCGGCCGCTCCCCGAACCGTGGCTCAGGTATGCGGCGCTGGACGTGGAAGTACTCACGGAGTTGCGGGAAGAACTCATCGACCTGCTCGAGGCAGACGGCAAACTCGGATTCGCGGAACAGGAATTCGCCGCCATCCTCCAAAACGGCCAGGCGCCGCCGCGGATTGACCCTTGGCGCAAAACCTCCGGCCTTCACCAGATCAGGGACCGCCGGCAGCTGGCCGCGGTCAGGGAAATGTGGGTGGAACGGGACTCCCTGGCACGCAAGCGCGATGTTGCCCCCGGCCGGCTTCTCCCGGACTCAGCTCTGGTGGCTGCAGCCAAAGCCATGCCGTCGACCGTGCCGCAACTGTTGGGAACCAAGGGTTTCCACGGCCGGGCTGCGCAACGGGAAGCGCCGCGCTGGCTTCGCTGCATCAGCATTGCCAGGAACCTCGAGGAACTCCCTCCCCTGCACCTGCCCACCAATGCGCCGCCGCCTCCCCGTGTTTGGGCAGACAGGGATCCCGAGGCAGCCCAGCGGCTTGCAACCGCCCGGCCCCTGCTGCAGGAAGCGGCCGACACTCTCAAGCTCCCGGTGGAGAATCTGCTGACTCCGGATTATCTGCGCCGGGTGGCATGGCGCCCCCCGGCCGGGATTGATGAGTCCTCCATCGCGGACGAGCTTCGCAGGCTCGGCGCGCGTGAATGGCAGGTGGGGATCGTGTCACCCCTGATCACTGAAGCATTCCTCAATCCCCAGCCCCTGCCTTTCAAGGAGCCGAAGGAAAACCCGGCAGTAAAAGGCAACACAGACGGTCCGGCGGTGGCCTGACGAAGGCTGCGTCTTCAGGGCAGCGGCCGCCGCGGCCGCTCGACCTTGCAAGCTAAGTTACTCACGAGTAACATGGGTTTCACTTGTCGCCCGGTTCACTGCTGCCCAGGGTCATTTCGGCCCCGGACCAGTGCCGCGGCACCCATGTCTCGATGAGGAGTAGCACGTGAGCCAAAGCAGCGGTAATCCGCGGACCAACCGGAACATCAGGGACATAGTGTTCGTGGACGGTGTCCGGACACCGTTCGGCCGCGCCGGCGAGAAAGGCATCTACGCCGGCACCCGCGCGGACGACCTGATCGTAAAGTGCATCCGGGAACTTATGCGGCGTAACCCTTCGCTCCCGGCAGCACGCATAGATGAGGTGGCGATCGCGGCCACCACCCAAACAGGCGATCAAGGCCTCACCATCGGCCGGACAGCTGCCCTGCTCGCCGGCCTGCCGCGGACGGTCCCGGGATTCGCCATTGACCGCATGTGCGCCGGCGCCATGACGGCAGTCACCACCACTGCAAGCGGCATCGGTTTCGGCGCATACGACGTCGTGATCGCCGGCGGTGTGGAGCACATGGGCAACCACCCCATGGGTGAAGGGGCTGATCCCAATCCCCGCTTCATGTCCGAACGGCTCGTGGATCCGGCTGCACTCAATATGGGCAACACAGCGGAGAACCTGCATGACCGCTTCCCCGCCATCACCAAGGACAGGACGGACGCCTACGCCGTCGCCTCCCAGAACAAACTGGCAGCAGCCTACGGAAGCGGTCAGATCCAGCCAGACCTGGTCCCCGTAGCAACGATGAAACCAGGTCAGGGCTGGACTCTCCACTCCACCGACGAACCGCCACGCCCGGGCACCTCGCTGGAGGACCTCGCCTCGCTGCGGACCCCTTTCCGTCCCCACGGGCGGGTAACGGCCGGCAATGCTGCCGGACTCAATGACGGCGCAACTGCAGCAATTCTCGCTTCGTCGGATGCGGCTGAGGAACTGGGCCTGGCGGTAAAGATGCGCCTTGTTACCTTTGCATTCGCCGGCGTCGAACCCGAGGTTATGGGCATCGGACCTGTTCCTGCCACTGAAAAGGCCCTCAAGAACGCCGGACTGGGCATTGATGATATCGGGCTGTTCGAAATCAATGAGGCCTTCGCGGTGCAGGTCCTCAGTTTCCTGGACCATTTCGGGATCGACGATGACGACCCCCGGGTTAACCGCTATGGCGGTGCAATCGCCGTGGGCCACCCCTTGGCCTCCTCCGGGGTCCGGCTCATGAACCAGCTGGCCCGCCAGTTCGAGGAAGACCACTCTGTTCGCTACGGCATGACCACCATGTGCATCGGCCTGGGAATGGGGGCGACAGTCATCTGGGAGAACCCCCATCACGCGGACTACAGCGGAACGCGTCCCGGCACTGACGCCAACACTGAAGAAACCAGCACCACAACCGAGACTGGAGCCGCAGCATGAGCGCCGCAGATTTCCGCAAGCTTGCCGATCTTTTTCCGAACGAGACAGTCACCCACTCCTACGTCCAGGACATCCAGCTGCCGCCTGCAGCGGGAAAAGTCGGAGGCGAAAGTCCAGGCACGTTCGCCCTGGTGACCCTCGATAACGGGCTCGACCACTCCAAGCCCACCACCCTTGGACCGAATACTCTTGTGGAACTCGGCATGGTTCTTGAGGGCCTGCGGGAACGCGCAGCCCGCGGCGAGATCGTCGGCGTCGGGATTACCGGAAAGCCGTACTACCTCGTCGCCGGCGCGGACCTCTCCGCCGTCAAATCCTTGGACAGCCGGGAACATGGCTTGTGGATGGCCCAGCTGGGCCACGACGTTTACGCCACGCTGGCCAATCTGGGCGTCCCAAGCTTCGCTTTCATCAATGGTGTCGCCTTGGGCGGCGGGCTCGAGATTGCCCTGCAATCGACGTACCGCACTGTTTCCGCCGGTGCGGGGGCACTCGCCCTGCCGGAGGCTTTTATTGGCCTGGTCCCCGGCTGGGGAGGGGTCTACCTCCTGCCACGGCTCATCGGCCCGGAAAATGCCGTCAAGGTCATGATCGAGAACCCCCTCAGCAACAATCGCAGCCTTTCCGGACCCGAGGCCTTCCAACTGGGCGTCGCGGATGCCATCTTCGAACCTGCCGACTTCGTGGAACAGTCCATTGCATGGGCAGCGAAAGTCATCTCAGGCGAGATCGCTCCTGAACGGTCCAGCGCCGTGGACCCAACTGACCCGGTGGTTGCCCGACGCTGGGAAGCCGCCGTGGCGGCTGGACGTTCTTTTGTGGAGGCAAAAACCTCCAACGCTTCCCCGGCGCCCGGGAAGGTCCTGGACATCATGGACGCCAACCGCACCATGCGGCAGCAGGAATCGGCGGAGCTGGAATGCGATACGCTCGCTGATCTCATGCAGACCGATGAATTCCGGTCCACGGTGTACGCATTCCTGGACCTGGTTCAGAAGCGTTCCAAGCGCCCCGCAGGCGCTCCCGACCGGAAACTGGCCCGTCCGGTCACCAAGATCGGCGTGGTGGGTGCAGGGCTGATGGCCAGCCAACTGGCCCTCCTCTTCGCCCGCCAGCTCAAGGTTCCCGTTGTTATGACGGATATCGACCAGGCCAGGGTGGACAAGGGCGTGGGCTACGTCCACGCCGAAGTGGACAAGCTGCTGGAAAAGAAGCGCATCAGTCCTGACGCGGCCAACCGTACCCGCGCCCTGGTAACCGGTTCCGTTTCCAAGGAAGCCTTCGCCGACGCTGATTTCGTCATCGAAGCCGTCTTTGAGGAACTCAACGTCAAGAAGCAGGTCTTTGCGGAAGTGGAGGCCATCGTTTCAGCAGACTGCATCCTTGCCACAAACACGTCGTCCCTCTCCGTAACGGCCATGGCTGAGGACCTGCTGCACCCCGAGCGGCTGGTCGGTTTTCATTTCTTCAACCCCGTGGCTGTTATGCCGCTGCTGGAAATAGTCCGCGCCCCCAAGACCGACGACGCCGTGCTGGCCACCGCCTTCGAACTCGCCAAGGGCCTGAAGAAGACCGCCGTCCTCGTCAAGGACGCCGCTGCCTTCGTCGTCAACCGCATACTCCTGCGCCTCATGGGTGAAGTCACCGCCGCCTTCGACGAGGGAACGCCTGCCGAAGTGGCCGACAACGCCTTGCGGCCCATGGGCCTCCCCATGACTCCCTTCACCCTGGGGGCCATGGTGGGCCTGCCGGTTGCGCAACATGTCCAGGAATCTTTGCATGCCGCGTTTGGTGACCGTTTTGCCGTGTCGCAGAACCTGCAGAAGCTCATCGACAACGGGATCAAATCCATCTGGGCGCCAGGTTCGGAGAAGACGAGCCCCGACGGCAAGCCGGTCATCCCGGCGGAAACGCTGGCGCTGATGTCCTTTGGTTCCTCCCCTTCCACTGCTGTGGAAGTCCTGCACCGCACCCAGGACGCGCTTGCCGAGGAAATCGGGCTCATGCTTGCCGAAGGAGTGGTGGCAGGCCCGGAGGACATCGACCTGTGTGTCATCATGGGCGCCGGCTGGCCGATGTTCCTGGGCGGTATCACCCCGTACCTTGACAGGGTCGGTGCCTCCGAGCGGGTCAATGGCAAGCGCTTCCTCGCACCAGGGGTTGCTTCCCGTCCCGCCTGATACCCCGGGACAGCAAGGGTCAGAGGACGGCTAAAAGACCCGTTGGATAACCCGTCGAAAGACCGTGGTTGCAGCGTGGGAGGCTCCTAAAGTTCGTGGAGCCTTCCACCCCGCAGTCTGAGCACGCGCTGGCTCACTGTTCGGGCATAGGCGAGATCATGCGTGACCACCAGCACAGCAGCACCGCGCAGTGTGACCGTGTCCAAGGCTGTTTGGAGGCGCGCAATTCCGTGACGGTCCAACCCCACCGTCGGTTCGTCCAGGGCGATGACGGCGGGCTGGCGCGCAAGCACCGTGGCCAGGGCCAGAAGGCGCTGACCTGACGCCGGCAGATCGTGGGGATGGGCTGAGGCAACATTTGCCAGGCCCACGTCCTCCAGCGCCTGGATGGCACGCACTTCCGCTTCGGCACCAAACAGGCGGTCAAGCCCAAAACCTACTTCACGCAGCAGGGTCCGCTCGAACAGTTGGTCCCGCGGATGCTGAAAGAGCAGGCCGACGTCTGCGGCGATGGCCCCTGTTGATTTTCCCCGGATGGGAGCCCCTCCCACCAGCACTTCCCCGCGGTCAGGATGCAGCAGCCCGTTGACATGGCGCAGCAGCGTGGATTTTCCGGCTCCATTGGGCCCCGTGATGGCCACAATCTGGCCGGGTCCTACGTCCAGATCCACTTCGGTCAGGACGGCACGCTGCCCGCCTTGCGCGATGGGCAGGGAATAAGTGACGTTCCGGAAGCTCAGGCTGGACGCTTCAGTTCTGGCTCCCGGCGAAACCCTGTTCGCTCCCGCGGGGCTCCCATATGCCGGTTCCGGGGCGGCCGCTTCAGGACCGTAATGTCCATGATGCAATTCCTCCGACGACACCACCACGCCCGACTCTGCCAGGCCCCCGCTGAGCAGCACCTCAGCCGGCATCCCTTGGGCGGTGACCGAACCGCCGTCGAGCACCAGGCAGTGGGTGGCCTGCGAGAAAAGGCGGCCGGCCACTTGTCCGAGATGGACGACGGCGGTCCCCTTGGAAACCAGCCCGGTGATGAGGTCCAGGATCAGTTCGGCCCCCTCCGCATCGAGGGAGGACAAGGGATCATCCAGCATGAGGACCACCGGGTCGAGGATCACGCAGCAGGCGATGGCAAGGCGCCGCAGCTCGCCTCCCGAAAGGCTTCCAGGGTCCCTGTCGAGCAAGGGGGAAAGACCTGTTTGCGCGGCCACGTCAGCTACGCGACGATGCATGTTGTCGCGATCCATACCGCGGTTTTCCAGCCCGAATGCCAGTTCTTCCGCCACGGTGGACCGTATCCGGGAAAGCATTGCAGCGGCATCCTGGGGCACATAGCCCACCTGCCGGGACCAGGCTGCGGGACTGATCCTGGGGTCGTCCTCGGTACCGGCGAAGTCTAGGCGTTGGGCACCGTTGGGGATGCCGTCCCCGCTCAGTGACAGCCGTCCCCTCAGCTGGCCATCGCTTCTGAGCCAGCCTGCAAGCAGCCTGCCGAGTGTTGACTTGCCGCTGCCTGCCCCGCCCAGCACCGACGTCAGCGTCCCTGCCTGCACCGCAAGGCCTATGCCATGTACAGCAGGTGCTGTCTCCCCATGGAAAGTAAAACTTTCGATGCGGGCATCCAGAACCGGCGTCGTCATTCGTTTCCTGCCAACGGCGAGGGAAGAACCGGCACGCCGAACCAGGAAGCACTCAGCCTCAGGATTACTGCGGCAGCAGCCAGCCCCAGAACTGCACGGCGGAATGTTCGCTGCCCCCGGGTATCGGCCACCTCACGGTACGTGCTGTGGGGGCCTGGAGAATTGAATCCGCGCGCATCAAGGGCGTGGGCCCTTTCCGCTGCATCCTGGATGAGTGCCAGCACCAACGGAACCATCTGCAAACGTGCAGCAGCGAGGCGTTGGACCAGGCTGCCACCGAGGACAAGTCCGCGGGCTTCCTGGGCCTGCCGGATCCTGGCCAGCTGCTCCGTGATGGCCGGGGCCAGCGTGAGCGTGGATGCAAGGACATAGCCGAACTGCGGCGGGATCCGGCGGGTGGTCATCGTCGCAACAAGATCCGGAACGTTCACCACGAAAGAAAACAGCAACAGCACCAGGACACAGCCCGTAGTCCGCGTTCCCATCTCAAGGGCGAACGCCAGCCCCTCAACTGTGATCCGGGCCGGTCCCCATCCTGCCAGGACGGTGCGGCCCTCCGGAAAGAACAGGCCGTGCAGTACCAGCAGGGAGAACCAGAGCGGCAAGAGGATGACGGCGGAGGCAGCGAGGACCCGGCGCAGGACCCCCGCACCTACCCCCGCACCGAGGGCAGCCACCGCAACTGCGACAGACACCGGCCAGTTTGACGCCGCCACCGTGAAGGTGGCGGCCGCGCCGCAAGCAGCAAGGGTGGTGAGTGGATTGAGGCGGGAAAGCACCGGCTAGGAAGCGGCTACCGGGGCCTTGCCGGCAAGGACGTTGAAGCGCCGCACAAACGGGAAGCGGAAGGTGGCCCGGCGCGGCAGGGCGTAAACCAGGAGGGCAGCGATAGCAAACACGATGGCCTTATCCATTGGGTCTGAGATCAAGGCCTGCTTGGTGATCGCCGCGAGGAGGGTGTCCCCCATGGCGCGGAAAGCGCTGACAATGGCACCGGTCCCGGCTCCGGAAGTGCCGCCAAAAACAAACGCCGCGATGGGCGCCGAGACCACGCCCGCGATGATGCCTGTGGCGAATCCCGCAACCGGAGCCAGGTAGAAGCGGCGGAACAAACCGTAACGGGCCGCCATCCCGGCCAGGAACCCGATGAGGGCTGCTCCGGCTGCGAACGGCAGGACTGTCGGGTTGAAGAAGGACCATATGATGCTGCTCAAGGCCCCCGTGGCCGCTCCGGCCGCCGGTCCGGCCAGGACAGCGATCAGTACGGTGCCGATGGCATCGAAGTAGAAGGGCAGGCCGGTAGTGCCCATGATCTGACCCAAGGCGATGTTCAGGACCAGCGCAACAGGAATAAGGACCAGCGTGGACGTGGGCAGGGTCGGGAGCACGCCCAGGATCAGAAGGATCGCCCCGAGGAGGAATCCGCCCAAGGCCAGCAGGGTGGAGGCACTCCCCACGCCGTTGGTGATATCCGACGGCTGGGCCAGGACCAGGAAAATAAAGGTGGCCGCAATGGAAGCGGCACCCAGAAGCTCAAGCAGGCGGCGTTTTTTGTCCGCCGCCGCACCAGGAGCGGGAAGAGTAAGGGACTGCTGCGACATGGTGGTTCCTTCGGCTGGGGCCGGTACGCAGGGATTTCCGGGTACTGGCAGGGCACAACGATCCGCCTATGTCACCTCGGCGCGGGTTCCATGATACCGGCTCGCCGCCAGCCGTCCCACAGAATTGATCAGCTCATCGAAGCACTGCCCGGGGTTGTTGCCCGAGACGATCCGCGCGTTCGGCGGCTCGCCCCAGATGCCCCTGAAATCTGCCACCGTGGTGCCCATCAGCAGCGGGGAATCGGTTTCGACATGAACGGTTGCAGGCCTGGTGCTGAACTCTGTCCGTCCCACCGCCACCGCAGCGGCGAAAGCATCGTGCATGTGGGAGATGAACCCTTGGTCATAAAGGCGGTGGAACTCCATGTAGAAGCGGATGGCATCTGACAGGCACGCCACAAGCGGATTGGCTGACTGGCTGCGCTGGCCCTCCGGCTGCTCCGGCAGTACCAGCTCCGGCTCAGGCACTCCGGCGGCTTCCCCCAAACGCCGTACGTGCTCGGGCTGCATTTCAATCCGTTCCGTGGACTCCAGGGCGCAGACTATCGGCAGCTTGTCCAGGGCGACGCCCCGGTAGGCTGCGAAGACCTCCTTGGCCGCGTGCGGATCCACCGAGACGTTCCATTCGGCGGTGGGCGTGGTGTTTCCCTGATAGTTAAAACATCCGCCCATGATCACCAGACCCTTGAGCAAATGAGGCAGCTCCGGCTCGCGGCGCAGGGCCAGCGCGAAGTTTGTCAGTGGTCCGGTGATAAGGCCGGTGAGCTCACCAGGATGGGCACGCACTTCCTCCACCCAGATGTCCACGGCGTGCCGTTCGGAGATCTTCCGGGCCGGAGCAGGCAGCACCGCATAGCCCATCCCCTGCGGACCATGGGTCTCCTCGGTAGTGCGAAGCGGAATCTCCAGCGGCACCTCTGCTCCGATGGCAACCTCGATGTCCGCGGTGCCGCAAAGTTGGAGCAGTGCGAGGTTGTTGAGGGCCACCTGCCGGGCACCGACGTTTCCTGCCGTGCAGGTGATGGCCCGAATGTGCACTTCAGGGCGGGACAGCAGGTAGACGAGCGCCAATGCGTCGTCGATGCCGGTGTCAACGTCAACCAGGAGCTGCCGCATCAGAAGAGGGCAACCTTTGGCGTGAGCGGGAATATGTCGTCCAGTTCAGCGCGTTCCCCGGCCGAGGGCACCCATGCCACGGCTTCGGCATTCTCACGGACCTGTTCAGGCCTGGTGGCTCCGGCTATCACGCTTGCTACTCCCGGCTGCGCCGCCAGCCATGAGAAAGCAACCTGGACTTCGCTGAGGTTCCGTTCCGCGGCAAACATGCTGAACCTGCTGAGCTGGTCCCAGTCGGCCTCGTGAACCAGATGGGTCCGGGTATGGCTCAGGCGTGAACCCTCCGGGGCATCGCCTGGACCGTACTTCCCGGTAAGTAGCCCATTGGCCAGGGGGAAATACGGCAATACGCCGAGGCCCAAGGCCTGCGCGGACGGGATGACCTCGAGCTCGGCCCTTCTGTCCAGCAGGTTGTAGTGATTCTGGGTGGAAATAAAGCGCGCTCCGCCCAGGCTCCGTGCCACGTATTCGGCCTGGGCAATCTGCCAGCCGGCCATGTTGGAGTGGCCGATATACCGCACCTTGCCGCTGGTGACGAGGTGGTCCAAGGCGGCAAGAGTCTCCTCGATGGGAGTAAGCGGATCCGGGGTGTGGTACTGGTAGAGGTCGATCCAGTCCGTTCCAAGCCTGCGGAGGGACGCCTCTGCCGCCTGGATGATGTAACGGCGCGAGCCCCGGGCACCGAAGTCCTTGCCGTTGGCGCCCCGCATGTCCAGACCGAATTTGGTGGCGACTATGGCGTCGTTCCGCCGGCCCGCCAGGGCCTTGCCCAACATCGTCTCGCTGAGGCCTGGATCCCGACCATAGACGTCGGCGACATCGAAAAGGGTGATCCCGGCGTCGAGCGCGGCATGAACGACGGCGTCTGTTGCCTCCTGGGATTCCGTCAGGGTGTTTGCCCGGCCCAGATTATTGCAGCCAAGTCCCACAACGGAGACAGTGAGTCCGGAGGTTCCAAGCCGGCGATATTCAGTCATGCATTCACCCTATAACGCCGGCCCGAACGCCCGCCCAACGTGTGGCTGCGGGTGCTCAACCCGTTTGGCGGGAAGGGAACTCCAGGCCGTGCTCATCCATTGCGTCTTCCAGTTGGGCCATAGTCTTGACGCCCATCCCGTGCAGTTTTGTCAGGTCCGTCTGACCGAACTGCACTACCTGCTCCAGGGTTACCACGCCCGCGTGGGCGAGGGCCCTTCGTGCCGGGGCACCTATGCCCCGAGGCAGTGGTGTGTGGCCTGGTTGGATGGATTTTGGCGTCATAACAGATCCCTTCCAGTGGTTTGATACCCCCTATTAGAGGGTAAAGCCCGAAGCCGGTTTGGGCGAGTGCTTGAGCCTGAAAGCTTCCGGATCAGTGAACGGGGCGGCCCCGATACTGAGCTTCGTGAAGTCCAGATCTTCGCCGCGAATGCACACCTTGATGGCATTTACGGCTTTGTTCACATCAGGACACAGGCAGAAAATATTAAGCTTCGAGTTCCCGAATTCGGAACGGTCCACAATGCCAAGCCCCCGCCAGGCCAGGTGACTGATGAGCGCGTCCTTGGCCTTTTCCTCCAGATAGCGGTCCCGGTCGGTGCCATCCTTGGTTTTGAGGGCATATTGTGCCACCACCCAAAACTGCTCCTCATCGGGGATTTCCGCATAACCGTCCTCTGCGCACTGGGCGGCAAAGGCTGCCATAAGTCCCTCTGCTGCCTCGGCACCGGCGACGTCGGTCTCTTCGGTTTTGCTCTGGTGGCCAACCACGCCGTAGTTCATGACCAATTGGCTGTAGTCCTCATCGAACCAGGCCTCCCTGAAATTCAGGATTCCCTCGTCGTCGCGCTTATAAACCCGGATGATTCCGTTCATGCCCGTCCCTTCTTGAACCATTCCACGGCCGAGCCGTCGAATGGTGCGTGGTGTGCCTTCACGGCCTGGTAAAGCTGTTCGGTTTCGCGCAGGAGGAGCTCGACGACGTCGGCCGGGTAGTCCATCCTGACGCGGTGCTCGTCGAATTCGTCTTCGTCGTCCACGTAGACGCCGCGTTTGGTTGACCTGATGACATCCAGGTCCATGTCGATAACGTGGAACTCAACCGTCCCGGGCCGGATGCTGGTCCATCCATGCTCCAGCGCGAGGTCCACGTACACCCTGAAGTCCCCAGGGTACGTGTCGTCATAAAATGTGGCCACATACTCGCCTGCACGGGGAACCAGCAGCACGGCATCAGACTGTGCATGGAAAGCGGCACCGGGGCGCGAGCAGAAGGAACCGGCGGGCTGGAAGATCCACCAGCCATGCGGGTCCTCGCCCAGATAGGTGCCTGGAACCACCCAGTGGGCACCGCCGTCCCACTTGCGGTTCCTGGCCACCACCAGGTCCCCCCGCTGGACGCTCTCCGGGGGGATGCGCTCGTGGAGTGTCACAGTTTCGGCAGGCTGCCGGTAGTGGGGTGTTGCTGACCTGGAAGGGGACGGGCGAAAGGCACTTTTGTCCCCAGGACCTGGGCCACGACGTCGTGCGTTATCTGCTGGGAAGTCAACCCCACGCGGGCCAGGACCTGGCTCCGTGAGCCATGATCCAGGAACTCGACAGGCAAGCCAACCTCGTTCAGGGCAGTGTCCACCCCGGCCGCGCGCATCTCCTGCCGGATCCGCGAACCCACACCGCCGGCGCGGACGCCGTCCTCAATGCAGATCACCAGCCGGTGCCGTGCCGCCAAGGCCACGATGGACCGGCGGACGGGAAGCACCCAGCGGGGATCCACAACAGTCGTACTGATACCTTGGGCGCCGAGCCTGTTGGAGACATCGAGTGCAAGTTCGGACATGGCGCCAACGCTGACAATCAGGACGTCGTTCTCTGTGGAGCCGGACGGCCGGCGGGCCAGGACATCCACGCCGTCGCTGAGCCGCTCAATAGCCTCGACCTCAGCACCCACGCTGCCCTTGGAGTAGCGGACCACAGTTGGGGCGTCGTCGATGGCCACCGCCTCACGGAGCTCCTCCCGCAGCCGGGTGGCGTCCCTGGGGGCAGCCAGGTGCAGTCCGGGAACGATCTGCACCATGGCCATGTCCCACATACCGTGGTGGCTTGCCCCGTCGGGGCCGGTGACTCCGGCGCGATCCAACACGATGGTGACGCCTGCCTTGTGCAGGGCAACGTCCATCAGCAGTTGGTCAAAGGCACGGTTGAGGAAGGTGGCGTAGACCGCCACAACAGGATGCAGCCCACCGAAGGCCATTCCGGCAGCAGATGTCAGGGCATGCTGTTCAGCAATGCCGACGTCGAAGACCCGCTCCGGGTGCCGCTCGGCGAACTTGTGCAGCCCGACAGGAATGAGCATGGCGCCGGTGATGCCGACGAGGTCCGGCCTCTCATCGGCGATATCGGCAATTTCGTCGGCAAAAACGGAGGTCCACGACTTGGCTCCGACGGGATCCGTGGGCTCCCCTGTTTCAGGGTCGATAATCCCGACGGCATGGAACTGGTCAGCCTCGTGGGCGCGGGCGGGCGCGTAGCCGTGGCCTTTCTCGGTCATGGCGTGCACAATGACCGGTCCCCCATAGTTCTTGGCTGTCGAGAGGGCGTGCTCCATGGCCTGGAGGTTGTGGCCGTCAACAGGGCCGATGTACTTCATGCCGAGGTCTTCAAACATGCCCTGCGGGGCCCACCAGTCCTTGACGCCTTTCTTCATGGCGTGAAGGCTCCGGTACGTGAACTGGCCCAGCGTGCCGCCGTTCTGCAGCCTTTTCTTCCACCAGTCCATGGCGCCTTCGTAGGCGGGCGCAGCGCGGAAGGAATCGATGGTGGGACGCAACGAGGCGAGGTAGTCCGCGAAGCCGCCGACGGTAGCTGCATAGGAACGGCCGTTGTCGTTGACAACAATCACCACGCGGCGGCGCTTATCGGCTGCAATGTTGTTGATGGCTTCCCACGCCATACCGCCGGTGAGGGCTCCGTCGCCCACCACCGCGACGACGTAACGGTCGCCTTGGCCTGTCAATTGCCGGGCGCGGGAGATTCCGTCGGCCCAGGACAACGAGGAAGATGCGTGCGAGCTTTCGACGATGTCGTGCTCGGATTCAGCGCGGTCCGGGTAGCCGGAGAGACCGCCCTCCTGGCGCAGTGTGGTGAAATCCTGGCGTCCGGTCAGCAGCTTGTGGACATAGGACTGGTGTCCGGTATCAAAAACAATGCTGTCGCGGGGGGAGTCGAAAATCCGGTGCACGGCAATGGTGAGCTCCACGACCCCCAGATTGGGACCCAGATGGCCGCCGGTCTGTGAGACGCTGCCGATCAGGAAACTCCTGACTTCTGACGCCAGTTGTTCCAACTGCTCGTCGGAGAACTTACTCAGGTCGTGCGGATCCCGGATGGTTTCCAAAATTCCCAACGGCCCCTCCTTCGGATGATAGACATGCCGTTTAACTCTAACGCCTCGGACTCAAGCGGCGTGCCGGGGCAGCCGAAGGCCCCGGCGGTCTTGGACCGGCCGGGGCCTTCGGTGGTGCGGCTCTGCGCTCACGCTGTTTCCGCCCTTTGGGGGCTCAGCTTGGTGCGCTCACCTCGTACAACTCAATGTGTGCTGATCAGTTGGAGGAGATCTGGCGCAGCACGTACTGCAGGATGCCACCGTTGCGGTAGTAGTCCGCTTCACCCGGGGTATCGATGCGGAGGACGGCGTCGAAGGACTTCACTGAACCGTCTTCAGCGGTGGCTGTGACCTTCAAAGTCCTGGGCGTCGTGCCTTCGTTGAGGGCAGTTACACCTTCAACCGCGAAGACCTCCGTGCCCGTCAGGCCCAGCGTCGCCGCTGACTCCCCTGCAGGGTACTGCAGCGGCAGGACGCCCATTCCAATGAGGTTGGAGCGGTGGATGCGCTCGTAGCTCTCGGCAACGACTGCCTTGACACCCAGCAACGCGGTGCCCTTTGCTGCCCAGTCACGCGAGGAGCCTGAACCGTATTCCTTGCCTGCCAGGACCACCAGCGGAGTACCGGCGGCCTGGTAGTTCTGCGCGGCGTCGTAGACGTAGGCCTGCGGGCCATCAGTCTGCGTGAAGTCGCGGGTGAAGCCACCCTCAACCCCGTCCAGTATCTGGTTCTTGATGCGGATGTTGGCGAACGTTCCGCGGATCATGACTTCGTGGTTTCCGCGGCGCGAGCCATAGGAGTTGAAGTCTTTGCGCTCCACACCGTTGGCCAGCAGGTATTGTCCAGCCGGGGTGTCCGACTTGAACGAGCCGGCCGGGGAGATGTGGTCGGTGGTGACAGAATCGCCCAGCTTCAGCAGGACGCGGGCGCCGGAAATGTCCTGCACGGGTTCCGGCTGCGCCTTCATGCCCTCGAAGTACGGGGGCTTCCGGACATACGTGGAGCTCGGGTCCCAAGCGAAGGTGTCGCCGGCAGGGGTGTCGAGAGCCTTCCAGCGCTCGTCGCCGTCGAAAACGCCCTCGTAGCCGCGGGCGAACATGTCCTTGTCGATCGAGGAGTCAATAACCTGCTGGACCTCAACCGGGTTCGGCCAGATGTCCTTCAGGAAGACGTCGTTGCCGGCTTCGTCCTTGCCCAGGGAGTCATTGTCGAAGTCGAAGTCCATGGTGCCGGCCAGGGCGTAGGCGATGACCAGCGGCGGTGAGGCCAGGTAGTTCATCTTGACGTCCGGGTTGATGCGGCCTTCGAAGTTACGGTTACCGGAAAGCACCGCGGTGACCGACAGGTCGTTGGCCTGGATGGCCTCGGAGATCTCGGCGTCCAGCGGGCCCGAATTGCCGATGCAGGTAGCACAGCCATAGCCGACGATGTAGAAGCCAAGCTTCTCCAGGTACGGGGTCAGGCCGGACTTCTCGTAGTAGTCGGTGACAACCTTGGAACCCGGGGCAACGGAGGTCTTGACCCACGGCTTGGCCACGAGGCCCTTTTCGACGGCGTTGCGCGCCAGCAGCGCGGCGGCAAGCATCACCGAAGGGTTGGACGTGTTGGTACAGGATGTGATCGAGGCGATGGAAACCGCGCCGTGGTCCAGTTCAAACTCGCGGCCGTCTTCAGTTACCACATGCACCGGGCTGGACGGGCGTCCGTGGGAGCCGTTCGCGGCCGATATTACACGCGCGCTTTCCGTGGTGTGGGAATCGGCGTGGGTGAAGGAGGGCGGATCCGAAGCCGGGAAGGACTCCTCCAGCGATTCGTCGACGCTTCCGTCTTCAATGGCGACGTAGTTGTGGATGTCCTTGCGGAACTGCTCCTTGGCATCCGTCAGCTCGATACGGTCCTGTGGGCGCTTCGGACCCGAGATCGAGGGAACAACGGTGGACAGGTCCAGCTCAAGGTACTCCGAGAAACGGATTTCCTTCGAAGGGTCGTGCCAGAGGCCCTGTTCCTTCGCGTAGGACTCCACAAGCGCCACGTTCTCGTCCGAGCGGCCGGTGAGGCGCAGGTAGTCGAGTGTTACGTCGTCGATCGGGAACATTGCGGCCGTGGAACCGAATTCCGGGCTCATGTTTCCGATGGTGGCGCGGTTGGCCAGGGGCACCGCGGCCACACCTTCGCCGTAGAACTCCACGAACTTGCCAACAACACCGTGCTTGCGCAGCTGTTCGGTGATGGTCAGCACGACGTCCGTGGCGGTGGCACCGGCGGGAATGGAACCCGTCAGCTTGAAGCCCACAACCCGCGGGATCAGCATCGAGACAGGCTGGCCGAGCATCGCTGCTTCGGCCTCAATGCCGCCAACGCCCCAACCCAGTACCCCCAGGCCGTTGACCATGGTGGTGTGCGAGTCGGTACCGACGCAGGTGTCCGGGTAAGCACGAAGGACGCCTGCGACTTCGCGGGTCATTACAGTCCGTGCGAGGTATTCGATGTTGACCTGGTGGACGATGCCGGTGCCCGGCGGAACCACCTTGAAGTCATCAAACGCGGTCTGGCCCCAGCGAAGGAACTGGTACCGCTCGCCGTTGCGCTGGTACTCGATCTCCATGTTGCGCTCGAGGGCGCCGGAGTTGCCGAAAGCATCGATCTGCACGGAGTGGTCAATAACCATTTCCGCGGGAGCAAGCGGGTTCACCCTCTTCGGGTCACCGCCCAGCTCCTTTACGGCCTCGCGCATGGTGGCGAGGTCGACTACGCAGGGCACACCGGTGAAGTCCTGCATAATGACTCGGGCCGGTGTGAATTGGATCTCTGTATCGGGCTGGGCGTCAGGATCCCAACCCGCCAAGGCGCGGACGTGATCGGCAGTGATGTTCGCGCCGTCCTCGGTCCTCAACAGGTTCTCTAGCAATACCTTGAGGCTGAACGGAAGGTTTTCTGCACCTTCAACGGAGTTCAACCGGAAAATTTCATATTCGGTTCCGGCTACATTAAGTTTGCCTTTTGAACCGAAACTGTCCACTGTGCTCATCGCAGGACTCCTCTCGCAACAGTTTCATCTTTGTCGCGCGGTAGACAGCTTGCTAGTTAGGTCCTCCTAATTACTGCTAATTAGTCAAGGACTTAAGAATTGCAGGAGGTCAGCCGTGATTACGGCTCGCGACGCGGGACTACTACGCTCATCCTAGTGGCATCATCCCCGCGAGGTCAGCAACGCCGCAGTCTCCAAGTGATGGGTGTGGGGGTAAAGGTCAAACGCCCGTAGCTCCTGCAGGGCCCAGCCCTTGTCCTGGAAGTAACCGAGATCACGTGCAAAGGACGCCGGGTCGCAGGACACATACGCGATGGCCCGCGGGGCTGCGTCAACCAACTGGTGGACCACGGCCTTACCTGCCCCGGCACGGGGAGGGTCCAGAACCAATGCGTCGAAATTCCGTGGCTTGTGGCGAAGCACGCGCTCCACCTTTCCCTGAACGATCTCCACCTGAGGAGCCCCGTGCAGGTTCTTTCTCGCGTCACGGCTGGTGCCGGGGGCGCCTTCGACCGAAAGTACGGAGCCCGTTGTGCCTACAGCGTCCGCCAATGCGGCGGTGAAGAGGCCGGCACCGGCATAAAGATCAGCCACTACGGCCCCGGCCTCGAGGAACCCGCCGTCGTGCAGGAACCCGGTCACTGCTCCCACCAGCGTTTCAGGTGCATCCCGGTGGATCTGCCAGAACCCGTCTCCGGTCACCCTGAACTCATGGCCAGCGGCAGACTCCTGCACCCACGTGCGGCCCTTCAGCTGCTTGAGATCGCCAGTGACGGGGTCAATTGACGCAACGCAGATGTCGTCGGGGAGTTGCGCAATGATCGCGCTGATCCGTTTTGCCTTGGTTCCGGGAGCGGGTGCCAGCAGTACCAGCCGCCGTGATCCGTTGGCCGGGGCAGCCACCTCCACCCGCTCTATGCCCTGAAGATCGATGTCCCAGAGTTTGAGCGAAGTGATGCCCTCGGCGGCCAACGGCATGTCCTGGACGGGGATCACCTGGTCTGACCGATGGGCGTGCATGCCGAGCTTGCCCCCTGCGGTGACGGCGAAGCTCGCACGCGTCCGCCAGGCCAGCCCCGGGACTCCGGTGTGGGCAGCAGTTCCGGCGCGGGCAGCTGCACTGCCTACGGCTTCAACTTCGGTGACAAGCTCGACGCCGGCGAGGCGCTTGAGCTGTTCGGCGAGCACTTCGCTTTTGAGCAACCGCTGGCGTTCCAGCGACACATGGCCGAATTCGGCCCCGCCTACCGGAGGATGTCCGTGCGGCCAGGACCGGAGTGAATCTGCCGCATGCCAGAAGTGCGGAACGCGGTCAGGGGACCGTTCGAGGACCTCAACGACGTCGGCCCGCCAGAATTTGGAGGACTCCCCTGCGTCAGTCAGCCGGATCCGGACCTTTTCACCGGGGATTCCGTGCCGGACGAACACCACGCGGCCTTCATGCCGGGCGACGCAATGACCTCCGTGGGCCACGGGTCCGACGTCGACGACGAGGTCCGCATGGGTGCGGGTCTGGGTAGCGTGGCTCATTGGATATCCTGCAGTTTCTTGGCTTCCTCGGATGATTTCAGCTGCCAGGGAACGCTGGCAACCATGACCCCCGGTTCAAAATGCAACCGGGTCTTGATGCGGAGGGCAGTCTGGTTGTGGACCAGCTGTTCCCACCATTTACCTACGACATACTCGGGGATGTACACCACGATGAGGTCGCGGGGTGAATCGCGCCGCATGTTCTTGATGTACTCCATAATTGGCGTGACCGTTTCCCGGTACGGGCTGGCCAGCACCGTCAACGGGACCGGAATCTCGAGTTTTTCCCAGTCCGCCAGTGTCTGCGCTGTCTCTTCCGGGCTGATGTCCACAGTGACGGCGTCCAGGCGCGAGGGCCGAGAGGCACGGGCGTAAGCCAGCGCACGCAAAACGGGTTTTCGCACATGCGAGACCAGCAGGACAGCATGGACCCGGGTGGGGAGTGCTCGCGGCGTCGAATCCTCATCGACTGCCAGTTCCTTCGCCACGTTGTCGTAATGCGCGTGGATGCTCCACATGACGAGAAACAGCACGAACATCGCAAGCAATGCAATCCATGCTCCCTGCTCGAATTTAGTGATCAGTACGATCGTCAGGACGAGCGCCGTCATTCCGAACCCGATGGTGTTGATGGTCCGGGACTTGATCATCCGCCTGCGGACAGCCTTGTCCCGGACAAGCTTCAGCTCCCGGCCCCAGTGCCTGATCATTCCGAGCTGACTCATGGTGAAGGAGATGAAAACGCCCACAATGTAGAGCTGGATGAGCTTGGTGACGTCGGCATCGAAGGCCAGAATCAGGACCAGCGCCCCGGCGGCAAGGGCCAGGACGCCGTTGCTGAATGCCAGGCGGTCCCCACGCGTCCGCAGCTGCCGCGGCAGGTATCCGTCCTGGGCAAGGATCGAGCCGAGAACCGGAAACCCGTTGAAGGCTGTGTTGGAGGCGAAAACGAGAATCACTCCGGTGGCAGCCACCACGATGTAAAAGAAGATGGACCCGTCGCCGAAGATCGTCTCGGCAATCTGCCCGATGGCAGGTGTCTGGATGTAGTCAGCCGGCGGTGCCTTGCCATCCACCAGGAACTCGGTGGCCGGATCCAGGACGATATGCACTTTGGTTGCGTTGGCCAGATAGATGATGCCGGCGAGCATGGCTGAAGCAATGACGCCAAGAAGCAGGAGCGTGGTCGCGGCGTTCTTGCTCTTGGGTTTCTGGAAGTTCGGTACACCGTTGCTGATGGCCTCAACACCCGTCAGGGCAGCAGCTCCTGAGGAGAAGGCGCGCAACAGCAGGAAGGCGCCGGCCAGGCCAACCAGGCCCTCGTCGAATCCCTCTTCCGGAATAATGGTGAAGTTGGCCGACGGCGCTTCGCCCAGCTGGCCCGTGGCGGCCTGGAACAGACCGACGGCGGTCATGCCCAGGATGGAGGCCATGAAGATGTAGGTTGGCACGGCAAAAACCGTGCCGGCCTCCTTGATGCCGCGCAGATTGACCAGCGCCAGGATAACGACGCCGATCGAGGCCAGCATGGCTTGCTGTCCGTGCAGGGAGGGCACTGCCGTGGCCAGGTAGGCGGCCGCCGAGGACATCGAAACGGCCACAGTAAGGACGTAGTCCACCAGCAGGGCCGAGGCCACCGTCAGGCCTGCATACTTGCCGAGATTGACGTTCGCGATTTCATAGTCGCCGCCACCCGAAGGGTAAGCGTGGACGTTTTGCCGGTAGGACGCCACCACCGTCAGCAAGACCACCATGACGGCCAGGCCTACCCACGGCGAAAATGCGACGGCGCTGACGCCTGCCAGCGCAAGGGTGAGGAGTATCTCGTCCGGGGCATACGCCACCGAGGACAAAGCGTCAGAGGCAAAAATGGGAAGAGCGATCCGCTTTGGCAGCAGGGTGTGGGCCAGCCGGTCATTCCGGAAGGGCCTCCCCACCAGCACCCTCTTGGCGGCGTTCAAAATTGTCAGCACCAGACAAAGCTAGTCGGATTCGGGCGTGATGTCATGACGGCCAAGGCTGGACGGCGGATATGCCCCGCTCCCCCGGGCCCGTCCCTGCTGACGGTCTCTGCCCCCGCTGACGGTAGAGTCGTACCGGCAGCAGGATCAGCATTGAGGAGGAACCGGTGGCCCACTTCGTCATCATGGGTTGCGGACGTGTAGGGGCGACGCTCGCGCACACACTGGAGGATGCCGGCCATTCCGTGGCCATCATTGACCAGGATGACCGCGCCTTCCGCCGCCTTCGCAGCGGATTCTCCGGACGCAAAGTCACCGGAGTAGGGTTCGACCGGGAGACCCTCAAACAGGCCGGAGTGGCTGATGCCTATGCTTTTGCAGCCGTTTCCAGCGGTGACAACTCCAACATCCTGGCTACCAGGGTAGCCAGGGAAACGTTCCACGTTCCCCATGTTGTGGCGAGGATCTACGACCCCGGGCGGGCCGAAATCTACCAGCGGCTTGGAATCCCCACGGTTGCTGCAGTCCGCTGGAGCGCGGACCAGGTGTTGCGTCGCATTCTCCCCGAACAGCACCTCGCAGGAGATTTCCGCGAGCCCTCCGGCCGCCTGGTACTGGCGGAGATCGAACTGGACCCCGCGTGGGTAGGACACCCCCTGACCCAGATCGAAAGGGCCGCCGACATCAGGATTGCCTACCTGACCCGCTTCGGCGAGGGTGTTCTCCCCACGCCCGCAATGTCCTATCAGGACGGTGATACCGTCCACGCCATGCTTCGGGTGGAGCGCAGCGCCGAAGTGGCGCACCTCCTTGCCAAAGCACCTCTGAAGGAGTCTTGAGTGAAAGTCGTCATTGTTGGCGCCGGCAGTGTTGGTTCCTCGATTGCCCGCGAGCTCCTGGCCCACAAGCACGAAATCCTTCTTCTGGACCTGAAGCCGGAGGTGATCGGCCGAAGCGGATTGCGCGGGGCGCACTGGCTCGTTGGTGACGCGTGCGAGCTCAGTACCCTTCAGGACGCAAAGCTCGAAGATGCCGACGTCGTGGTCTCGGCCACCGGGGATGACAAGGTCAACCTGGTGGTATCACTGCTGGCCAAAACGGAGTTCGGTGTTGGCCGCACAGTGGGCAGAGTCAACAACCCCAAGAACGACTGGATGTTCAACGATTCCTGGGGAGTGGACGTAGCAGTCAACACCCCGCAGCTCATGACGGCGCTGGTGGAGGAAGCTGTGGAGATCGGGGACCTCGTCCGGCTCCTCACGCTGCAGACGGGAGTGTCGTCACTGGTTGAATTTACTGTGCCCCACGACTCCTATGCCATCGGGCTGACGGTTGGAGACATCAATTGGCCTGAGGATTCAACTCTGGTGGCTATTTTGCGCGACCAGGCACCCATCACGCCCACCCGGGATGATGTTATTGACGGCGGTGACGAACTGTTCTTCGTCACCACCATCGCTGCCGAGGATGAACTGCGTGCCCTGTTGTCCCCTGACTCGGACCACGAGCAGGAGGAAGGTCCGGCAGAATATTCCGCAGGCGCTGATCAGGCGTCCGAGGCTGTTCAGGCCCCCGAGGACGACGGCTTCGACGGCTGAGCGCTCTCTGCCTCAGGCAATGGGGCAGGCTTTGTTATCAGCCAGGCCACCCAGATGCCGAGGATGTAGAGCGGCGCGCCCATGATGAGCCGCATGGTGGCCAGTGCCGCGAGGCCCTCGCCCCCCATGAAATACAGGGGAACCTGAACCAGCAGCCGAAGCGCGAGGACGGCGACAATCACCCAGGTGCCCAAGGAGTAAGCCCGGACCCGTACCGGGTCCTTGCGCCAATCGAGGCCTTCGTTGCGGATGAATCCAAACAGCAGTCCGGCCACCGGCCATTTAACTGCGATGGAAACGATCATGGCGACGATATACGCGGCGTTGGTGAAGAAGCCAGGGACGTAGAAGTCCTCGGCCTTCCCTGTGGTGTTGGCAAACCACGCTGAAATTCCTACGCCCACGACGCCGGCGAAGGCCTGGGTCAGCGGCCGCCGCTGGATCAGCCTGGCTACGGTAAAGAGGGCGGCTGCTGACAGGGCCGCGACAAGGGAAACCGTCAGATTGGCAGTGATCGTGAAAGAGACCAGAAACACGAGGCCGGGCAGGATGCTCTCGGCAATTCCCTGGACACCGCCCGCGGTCTTGAGTACGTTGATGCGGCCGTCGCTGTGACGGTGGAGTCCGGCCTTTGCCGCATAGCCCTCCGCAAGGGCAGCAACGGTTGGTGACGGTGGGGGCCCATCCAAATTAGGTGCAGGGTTGCCTGAAGCCGGCGTGAGCACGGACGGCTCCTGCGACGGCTCCTCCGTCGCCTTTGGGGCCGGGGATGGCTTCGGGGCCGGAGGCGGCGTTTCGGACTCGGTCATTCGTGCTCCTGGCGGGAAAGTATTTCATAGCGGGGGTTGAACATGGTGGGAAGGCCGTCCCGGAGGGTCAGCATCCCTTGAAGCTGCAGTTCTACGCCGGCAGCGATGCCGGGGACCCGGCGTCGGCCGAGCCAGGTGACGCGCAACCTGGCGGGAAGTGCAGACGCGGCCCCCTTGACCTTTCTTTCTGCCCCTGAGGAATCAACGGACTTTTTTCGACTGCTCAATAGCCCGGCGCTTTTTGTAGCGGTATGGCGGTCCCTGACCACTGCTGTAAAGGAGGCGACGTCGGAAGCGGGAACATAGGTCACTGATTCGATGAAGCCGTGACACACCACTCTCCCCCTCTCCGGCAGTTCACTCACTGACAGGACGGGGCCTTCCGGTACTTGCGCGTGGTCAGCCAATCTGGGTGATCTCAGGTCCGCGTTCAGGCTTCTGGAATTCGGGGGCGCCTTGGGGCGTGGTGGTGGCGTCCTTGGGCAACCGCAACTGCAGGAGATCCCGCGGCGGCATCGGGTTATCACCGCGAACGACGACGATCTGCCGGAAAAGGCCTTCAAGGGCGGCTGCAGCTTCACGGTCGACGGCGGCCTCCCCGCCCAGGACCCCCCGCAGGAACCAGCGGGGGCCATCCACACCGATGAACCGTGCCACCCGGTAGCCGCGGCTGCCATCGGCCTGACCGGCAGGAAGCTTGGCAACAAGCTCCGTCCCGAAGCTGCCCTGCACCTCCTCCACCTGACCGCCCTGCCCACTGACGGACTGGCTGATCTGTTCGCGGATCTCATCCCACAGCCCCTCCGAACGGGGGGCGGCAAATGCCTGGAGTTGGAGGCTTGACCCTTGGAGGTCCATAGTGACAGCGACTACGCGCTGCGTGGCCTCTTCCACCTCGAGCCGAAGCTGAAGCCCTTCTGTGGGCGCAATAAGGAGAGCACCAAGGTCTACGTAGCCGTCCCGGTTCTCAATCTCGGAGGCATCGAACGGACCGCTGGCGCGCCGGCCCGTGGCCACCTCGTCGCCTTCGGAGGTCCCGTCGTCGGTTTCCAGCCACTCTGCCGACTCTGCCGCCTGTTCCTTCTTGGCTTTCCTGCCACGCCCAAAAACCATGGGGTTGTCTCCTTAGTTGTTCTTGTCCCACGTGGGGAGGACACCTGTCCGCGCTCCTGTGAGCCGGTTACGGTGCCGACGCCCGGCTTCTTTGAAACCTGCTGCTGGGTGGGGATTACACCGGGGATTGACCGAATCCACCGGTTGAGCCGAAGCCGCCGCTGCCGCGGACAGAATCACTGAGTTCCCCTACAGCAACGAAGTCCGCATACTCAACGCGCTGAATCACCATCTGTGCAATTCTATCGCCGCGGCTCAATTCAATGGCGTGTTCGCGATCCGTATTCAGAAGCGTCACGGAGATCTCGCCCCGGTAGCCGGCGTCGACGGTCCCGGGGGCGTTGACAATGGTCAGGCCGTACTTCGTGGCGAGGCCTGAACGGGGATGAATGAGGGCAACGTAACCCTCAGGCAAGGCAATTGACACTCCCGTAGGAACCAACCGGCGCTCACCCGGGGCCAACACCACGTCCTCACGGGACCGGAGGTCTGCGCCGGCGTCTCCGGGGTGGGCATACGACGGAACATCCAGGCCGTCGTCGAGCATTTTCAGCTGTACCGTCAAAGTCCTCTTACCGGTTGACGAGGAAGGATCCACCGGCGCATCTTCGGGCACTGTCCGCACCGCTGCTAGTTCATCAGTCACAGTCACTCACTCTATCGTCCGAGCCGGAAATCGACCTAGCCGCCGCTCGTGGCAGGAAGGAGGGGCAAAGATGAATTAGCCTGCGAAAAGTGGAAAGCTTGGCTCATGCCGGAATCCAACGCAGGTTCGCCTGCCCCCAACAGCACTCCCAGCGCCACTGTACTTTTCCGGGAAAAACTTTGGCCCACCTTTTGGATCTGGCTTATCGCGGTGGGACTGGCCGGTGCGGGCATCCTCGTGTTTGCTCCTATCAGCCTGGCTGCGGGCTTCACGGCGGCCGCCGTCCTGTTCGTCATCATGGCAGTCCTTTTGATGACGTCGACGCCCACCATTACCGTTACGCCTGAAACCCTCCAAGTGGGCCGCGCGACCATAGAACGACAGTTCGTTGGCGATGCAACAGCTTTCCGTGGCAAGGAAGCTACTGCGGAACGCGGCGTACGACTGAACGGCCTCGCCTACCTTTGCATCCGGGGGTGGGTGGACCCCGTGGTGCGGATCGAAATCACCGATCCCTCAGACCGCACTCCCTACTGGCTTGCATCCACCAGGCATCCCGACGAACTGCTTGCGGCACTTCAGCGATAACTGGCCCGCCTAGCCCTCGCATTCCTTGCAGAACTTCATTCCGTCCTTCTCCCGGGCCACCTGGGAGCGGTGCCGGACGAGGAAACAGGACGCACACGTGAACTCGTCCGCCTGAGGAGGCAGGACACGAACCAGGAGCTCTTCCCCGGAAAGGTCCGCACCGGGGAGTTCATAGCCCTCGGCAATATCAGATTCGTCCTCGTCCACCACCGCGGTTGGCTTGTCCGTCCGCCGCGACTTCAGTTCTTCAAGGGAATCTTCGCTGAGGTCTTCTTCTGTCTTCCTTGGCGCATCGTAGTCTGTCGCCATGATTTGTTTGCTCACACTCCGCTTTGGTTCGGTTGGATCCCCGGCTTCAGGGGAGCCTGTGGCCGGTTCACCGATGTAAACGTTGCGCCATCGGATTTTGTGCCCGATTTCCGCGCTATTTTTCCCTAAGAGGAATCGGAATGCCAGAACCCCGCCGCAGTTTTTCCGAACCCCGGCAGGGGGCGGGAAGTCGCGGAATATCGCGGCGCGCCATCCGTCCTAACAGCAATTGGTCCTGCCGAGTGGCAGAGTTTCGATTGTTAGTAATGCCAGGGTGGAGGATTTGTATGCAGGATCTAAGGCTTGTAGGCGTCCACGACGACGGAGAGCATCTCCTGTTGAGCGGCACCGGCGGCGAGATGTTCCGGCTGCCGATCGATGAAGCACTCCGTGTCGCGGCCAGCCGCACTTCCGCGAACGCAGCAGCGCGTGCAGCGACCGCGCCCATTGCCATGTCTCCACGTGATATCCAGGCCAAAATCAGGAGCGGTTCAACAGCCGCCGAAGTTGCTGACTTGTCCGGAATACCCCTTGCGAAGGTGCAACGGTATGAGGGGCCAGTGCTTGCCGAACGCGAATACGTCGCCCTGCAGGCCCGCAAGATCGAAGTTGCAGCTCCGGCTCCCGGCCATGACATCTACCGCTCGGCCTTCGGAGACAACCCGGCCTCCCTCGGCGAAATGGTTGCCCACCGCTTGACCGCCTATGGCGTCGAGCCTTCCACTGTCGAGTGGGACTCCTGGCGCAGGCCGGACGGAACCTGGACAGTCGTTGCAAGGTTCGAGGCAAGAACGGGCGGACCGTCGAACATCGGCGAGGAGCCCCCTGCGATGTGGACCTTCAGTCCAAGCAGGAAGTCTCTGCAGAATGCCAACCGCTGGGCCCAGCAACTGAGCGAACTGGAGCCGTTGGACGGACCTCTTCCCGCCCGCAGGCTCACTGCCGTGTCAGACCGGCCGTTCGATTTTGAGACTGATGCCGGCGCTGGCCGGAATGCTTCAGGAAAGCAGGGGAAAGACTCCGACGGGCTGCTCGACATGTTGCGCTCCCGCCGGGGACAACGGCTTGGAGTTGACGAAGACAGCGACGACGCATTGGCGCTCCTGCTGACCAACGGGGTTCCGGCAGCCCATCCGAGGCCTTCGGAAATAGTTCCTGAACCTGACGGTGAACCCGAACCGGCAGGGCCCGACGTCGACGAGGACGCAGCCACGCCGGCAGCACGTTCAGATTTCCACGACCGCAAACGGGATGCCAGGGTGTCCATGCTGTCGCGGCTCAGCCTCGCCCCGCGCACGCAGAGCGACGACGAAGATTCCCTGAAGCTGCAGGACGGCGTCAGTACGGATACACGGGAGATCACCATCGTTCCTGGTCCCCGCCGCCCCGGCGCAGGTGGTGCCGGGAGCTTAGGCAATGCGGGTGGTTCCGGCAGTGAGGCTGGTGCTGGTGGGGCAGCTAAGAATGGGGGTCAGGGCTTAAGCGGTGCCCCTTCGCGTCCGGGCATTGAATCGGGCGGAGACGGATCACGTGATCCCGTTCCTGGCCAGGGGACGAGAAATACCGGCGGCATGCAAAGTGTCGGGCTCGATGAGCTGCTGGGAGGACGCGGTGGACGCCGCTCCGCCGGCGATTCCGCCGGCACCCGGGAACGGGAAGGGAACCGGGAGCGGGACGGAATCCGTGACCGGGACGGGGACCAGCCTGAGCGGCAACCATCCAAACCCAAGCGGTCAAGCGTTCCGAGCTGGGATGAGATTGTGTTCGGAACCCGCGGGGATTGAACGGGTCCTGCCGCCTGAAAGCGCTTTGCTCCTAGGAATCTTTGGCGGGCGGCAAGCCAGTTGCATTCCAGACACAGGCATCAGTATCAAACGGCAGAAGCTGGTCATGTTGGGCCAGGATATTGGCCCCGTGGGCAGTGACCCGGCGCATGTAGTGCCTGCGGCAAAGCGTTTCATACCCCACCACCGGAAGCAGGAGTGACTCTGCGTTTCCGGTTCCGCCGCCTGTCCCCCGGTCGACGTCGCCGACCACTATCTGCTCGCCTTCCACGACCATGACTCCGTCAACAGTGCGCGCATTCTGGGTGGCTCGCCGCCCGCACCAGCACAATGCCTCCACCTGGAGGACCTGGACGCGGTCGGCAAGCTCAATGAGCCGCTGGGATCCGGGAAACAACCGCGTACGAAAATCTGCAGTGATGCCGAAGGCGAAAACGTCGAGCTCCATCTCGTCCACAACGCGGGCCAGCTGTTCCACCTGCAAAGGCGAATAGAACTGCGCCTCGTCACAGATCAGATAGTCAACCCGGCCGCCTTTGGTTCTGCGCCGCACCACCTCGTCCCAGAAATCCGTGGAGTCAAGCACTTCCACAGCGTCTGTTTCAAGACCCAACCGGCTCGAGATACGGGAACCGCCGGCACGGTCATTACGGCTGAATCTGACCCCGCCGCGGCCGCGCGCCCGGTGGTTGTAGTCCATCTGCAAGGCCAGCGTCGATTTGCCGCAGTCCATGGTTCCCGAGAAAAACACGAGCTCAGCCACGGCTGCCCTTTCTGCCCTGAGCCTTGAAGCACAACAGAGGAACTTCACGTTCGGCCTTGGTCAAAGAACCGTGCTGACCAACCACCTCCAGGGCTGTCGGCCGCACCCTGCGGGTGTCGTACAGGGCCAGCGCGTCCCTTGCGGCGATCATGACGTCGCCGATCCTGGGAACGACCTGCTCACGAACCCTGCCGAACAGTCCGGCGGTGATGGCCTCCTCACGGGTAAAAGCCCAGATGCGTTCTCCAAATCTGGAACGCCAGGCTGCCAGCATCCGGTCCCGCCCCTGTTGCCCGAGATCCGGCTCGAGGTAAAGGTGGAGCATCCGGGGCTCGCCCGCTGTATGGCGTACGCCTGCAATCAGGGCCGGATCTGCGGAAAAGTCGAGCCGTTGGGACTCGGGGACGTCCAGCATTCCGTGATCTGCAGTGAGGAGCATTGTGGTGCCGGCCGGAAGGGTGGAACTGAGCCTGCGGACGGTCGCATCCAGTTCTTCCAGCTGATGTTCCCACTGCGGGGACTGGCAGCCATGCCTGTGGCCTGCCTTGTCGAGTTCATTGACGTAGAAGTACATGAGGGCACGATCTGTGCTTTCCATCGCTTCCGCAGCGGCCTCTGTCCTTGCATGGGCAGTGATTCCCGAGACGTGACGGCCACCGCGCAGGGCGGCCTGGGTCATTGGCGAGCTGGTGAACTGGGGAAGGCTGACGGTGACCACGTCCACATGCTCTGCAGCCCGCTCCAGGACAGTCGGGAAGGGCTGCCACGTCTGCGGGTCCACGCAGGAGTCCCAGTTTCCGAGCATATTGACCACTTTGTCCTGGTCAGGGTCCAGGATGTCGTAGCCCACCATGCCGTGCTGGCCGGGCTCAAGCCCTGTCCCGAGGCTGGCAAGGGAAGCAGCGGTGGTGGAGGGAAAGGCCGCGTCCAGCACCACGGGAACGGAGCCCTGACCGGCCAGGACCAGGCTGCGCAGGAACGGTGTGTGGGCAAGTCTTTGCTTCAGCAGGCTGCGTCCCAGACCATCAGCAACAATGACGCAGATCCGCTGTCCCTGTGGAAGGTTGAGACGGTTGTCAAAGCCCTCAATGCCCAGGCTGGCCGCTGCGCTGGGAAACACTTCAGCGACCGAACGGCTTCCGAAGGCCGGGGCGGAAGGAAGGGAGAGAGCACCCGATGTAACCGACGGCGCTGTGGTGGGGATCGGGCCAGGAATTTGCGCAGGCACCATCCTAACGCTGGTGCCCGCGGCTGAGGCGGTTGCCGAAAACGCCCATCCTGGGTCGCGGGTGAGCCGAGCCTGCATGGGCCGTGGGAGTGGAAGATCCGGTGTTCACTGCTCGCAGGGCACGGGCAAAAAGCTTCGCATCCTGGACGGCCTGCAGCCCGTCGGCTTCGGCGCTGATCCGAAGGACAATGTCCTCCTGGGCGATGGTTCCGCTGTAGCCGTGATCGGCTTCGCACTGCGGATCTCCACAGCTGGCCGGCCCGACGTCCAGGCGCTGGCCCCCGGACCAGGCAATCGAGAGAGTTACCTCCCGCACGGGATCCGACGACTTGTAGTTTTGCGGCTGGGCGTACATGTAGCTGAGCACTACAGAGCGGATCTGCGCAACGGGCACGGACTCTGTGGAAATCTGGGCAACGATCTGCTCGCCGGCTTCGTCGAGCTGCTGATCGTCCACATGGGTAATGACCAGCATGTCGTCAGTCAGGACCAGCACGGTGATGTGCCGGCGCACTTCGGCCCGATCGAAGTGCGTTTCCAGATGGACAAGGTGCGCCACGCAGTCCCGCCCGTCCAGGGCGTCATCAACGACGTCGGCCACGAGCCGCGGGTAAAAACCGGCCTGCTGAAGCGCTCCCTCCAGGCTCTGTCCTTGCACGCTGTGGTTGTGTGAGCTGTGGGAATGCGGGACCTGCTGGCCTGGCTGGTTCCCGGTCACGGGCGTTTGCGGCTTCGAGGTGGGAGGCTGGGAGCTCATGACCCCATTTTCACAGATCGGCTGGGGAGTTGCTAACTGCGGGCGTGCAGGACGGCGGTGCCGTACCTATCGGAGCATGATCCTGCGGGCGGTATCGGTGCGCTTGGAAGCGTTGGCAATCCGCACGTCTGCAGCCAGGATGGAGAGCCCTGAGGCGCCTGCGAGTACCGGATTGAACTCCACGAGGGCAATCTCGGGATGATTGTCCTTTAGCATCGTCAAGCGAACGGCCAGGTCTTCCAACGCCGCAACATCCACGGCAGGAAGTCCCTGGTATCCGAAGAGTTTCCGTGCGGCCCGCGGGGCACGAATGAACTCGTGAACGTCCGAAGCCGACAGCGGAGGCACCCGATGGGCCCAGTCATCCAGGAGGTTGACGGCGTCGCCCGCGAGGCCAAACGAAATGACCGGTCCCAGCAATGCATCCTCGATGGCGCGGAACGTACACGCCTGGCCCACCGGCGCCATGGTTTGCACCTCCAGGGTTGTGGAGCCATACGGTTCCAGCACCCGCTGCATCTCCTGGATATTCCGGCGGAGCGATTCGGCGTCCTGGATGTCCAGCCGGACGCCGCCAAGATCCAGCCTGTGCCGAAGGGTGGGATCCGTTGTTTTCAGGGCCACCGGCCAGCCCAGCTTCCCGGCGGCTTCCACCGCCTCATCCAGGGTGGAAAATCCTTCCGACGGGACTACCCCGATGCCGTAGTGCCCCAGCAGTTGCGCCGCCGTGGACTGATCCAACCGGACAAGCTGCTCACCACGCACGCCGTCGAGCAACCCGTCCAGTACTGCGCGGGCAGCCTCAGGGTCGCAGCCCTCGGGCTCCACGAAAAGGCCCTGATCGCGGTTTACCCACTGCACATAGCGAACAACGGCCCCCAAGGCGGCCACCCCCGCCTCCGGGTTGGAAAAGCACGGCAAGGAAAGGCTGGCCGGCGGTTCGGCTGCCACCATCCCCTCCACATAAATCGACGGATCCAGAATGCCCGTGAAGGCGGCGACCACAGGCTTGGCGGCCGCAGCTGAGCACTCGGCCAGCACCTCCGCTATGTTCTCCACCGTCAGTCCCCGGGCAGGCAGCAACGCCACCAGCACTGCATGAACGGACTCTGCAGCCAGCGATTCGGCCAGCGTCCGACGCAGGGCCGGAAGGGCAATAGACATCCCTGAGTCCAGGTCCACGTCCGTTACGGTGTGCTCAACCGCGAGCCCATGGGCCGTCGCGCTGTCAGCCACCACCTTCCCCAGGGCCTGGGAGTTGCTGACCACTGCGATGCCCGGTCCTGCAGGGAGTGGCTGGCGGGAAACAACTTGGGCAACATCCATCAGCTGCTCAATGGTTTCCACCGGAATCACTCCTGCCTGACGCATCATCGCATCCAGCGCGCCCGCGGGTGCCTGGGTGGTCCTGACCGCGTGGCCAGGCGGCAGCTGAAGGCCCATCGAACCGGACTTGGCCACAATGACCGGCTTGGTCAGCGCCAGGCGCCGGGCGAGACGCGAGAACTTGCGCGGGTTGCCGATCGACTCCAGATAGAGGCCCACGGCAGCGGTATCGGCGTCGTCCTCCCAGAACTGCATCATGTCGTTCCCGGATACATCCGCCCGATTGCCTGCAGAGAGGAAGGTCGAGATTCCCAGCCGCCGGCGGCTGGAGGCGGCGTAGAGAGAGACTCCGATAGCCGCGGACTGGCTGAACAGACCCAGCCCTCCCCGCGGGGACAGGCTTGGCGCCATCGAAGCGTTGAGGGACACAGCCGGGTTGGTGTTCACGATACCCAAGGAGGCCGGACCGATAACCCGCATGCCGTTGGCCCTGGCCTGCCGGACCAGTTCGCGTTGCCTGGCCAGCCCAGCTTCGCCAGCCTCGGCGTAGCCGGCGGTCGCCACCACGAGCCCCTTGACGCCAGCAGCGGCGCATTCGTCAACCACCTTGGGAACCTCGTCCTGGGGAACGGCCACAATGGCCAGCCGCACGGCGTCGGAGACCTCGGACAGCCTGCCAAATGAGAGCATCCCGGCCAGCTCAAGTGCCTCGGGGTTGATGGCATAAACAGGCCCGGTAAACCCGCCTTCGATGATGTGTTCGAGGAGCTGATAGCCGATGGAGCCCCATTTGCGGCTTGCGCCGATGACTGCAACAGAGGAGGGCGCAAGCAGTTCCTGGATACTTCTTGCCTCGGCACGGTGCTCGCGGGATTCCATGACTGCCCGGGATTTATCAGTGGGGTCTATGTTGAATTCGAGGCTGACCACGCCGTCGTCGAAGTGACGCTTTACGTCATAGCCGGCGTCGGAGAAGACCATCAGCATTTTCCGGTTCTCGGGCAGGACCTCGGCGCTGAACCGTCTGATTCCCTTTTCCCGAGCGGCCGCGGCAAGGTGCTCGAGCAGGATTGAACCGATGCCCCGCCCCTGGTGGGCGTCGGCGATGTTGAAGGCCACTTCCGCTTCCACCGGATCATCAAGCCGGTCGTACCGGCCGATTCCTATGATTTCGCCGCCAATCGTGATGACCAGCGCCACCCGGTCCTGATAATCGACTTCTGTGAAGCGTTTGAGCTCCTTGGCGCTCAGACGGGATTTGAACGCGAAGAAACGCATGTAGATTGAATTCTGCGATTGCCCGGTATGGAAGGTCTGCACGGCGTCCGCGTCGGAGGGATGGATTGGGCGCAGATGAGCTGTCCCACCATCCCTGAGGACGACATCGGCTTCCCAATATTCCGGATATTCGCCGTCCCCGGGCTGATCCACCATAGGCTTAGCCTAGCCAAAAACTTCCGAGGCGCACCGCCACGGCCTGATAATCAGTTTTATCCGCAGCTTCATACGCAGTTTGTTCACGTACTACCCCCGCAAGATACAGAGGAACCTCCAGCCCCATGGCCCGCCGCCAAGCTCCCGCCGCAGCCGCATTAGCGCAGGACTACACCGAGAACATTGTTGACATTGACGTCACTTCCGAAATGGAAGGCTCATTCCTTGAGTACGCCTACTCGGTGATCTATTCACGCGCCCTTCCCGATGCCAGGGACGGCCTGAAGCCTGTTCAGCGGCGGATTCTGTTCATGATGAGCGAGATGGGCCTCCGTCCCGACCGAGGCCATGTAAAGAGCGCGCGCGTCGTCGGCGAAGTGATGGGCAAGCTCCATCCCCACGGCGATACGGCCATTTACGACGCCATGGTCCGTATGGCACAGGACTTTTCGCTGCGGCTTCCGCTGATCGACGGCCACGGCAACTTCGGATCGCTCGACGACGGTCCCGCGGCTCCGCGGTACACAGAGGCCCGCCTTGCGGCCGCGGCACTGACCCTCACCGACCACCTCGACGAAGACGTGGTCAACTTCATCCCCAACTACGATAACCAGCTGACCCAGCCGGAAGTCCTGCCCGCCGCCTTCCCCAACCTCCTGGTCAACGGTGCCACCGGTATCGCCGTCGGCATGGCCACCAACATGGCTCCGCACAACCTCGTGGAAATCATTACGGCGGCGCGCCACCTCATAGCCAACCCTGACGCCACCCTCGCTGACATCATGAAATTCGTCCCCGGACCCGATCTGCCCACCGGTGGACGGATCGTCGGCCTGGACGGGATACGGGATGCCTACGCCACGGGGCGCGGCTCGTTCAAGACCCGGGCCAAAGTAGAGGTCGAGCAGCTTTCAGCCCGACGCACCGGCCTGGTGGTCACCGAACTGCCGTACATGGTGGGTCCGGAAAAAGTGATCGAAAAGATCAAGGATGCGGTCAACGGTAAGAAGCTGACGGGGATCAGCGACGTTGTGGACCTGACCGACCGCAAGCACGGACTGCGGCTGGTCATCGAGCTCAAGAACGGCTTTAACCCCAACGCCGTGCTGCAGCAGCTCTACCGCTACTCACCGATGGAAGACTCCTTCGGTATCAACAACGTGACCCTGGTGGACGGTCAGCCGCAAACGCTTGGACTCCTCCAGCTTCTGTCGGTGTATGTTGACCACCGCATCAACGTGGTCAGGCGGCGCACCGCCTTCAGACTCGGGAAGAAGAAGGACCGGCTGCATCTGGTCGAAGGCCTCCTGATTGCCATCGTTGACATCGATGAGGTCATCCAGATCATCCGTTCCTCGGATGAAGCATCGGCGGCCCGTGAGCGCCTCATGTCGATTTATGACCTCTCCGAAATCCAGGCGAATTACATCCTGGAACTGAGGCTCCGGCAACTCACCAAGTACTCCCGCATCGAACTCGAAAAAGAGCAGGATCAGCTCCGGCGTGAAATTGAGGAGCTCGAGGCGATCCTGGCTTCGGACGAGCGGCTCCGGGACCTCGTGTCCAGCGAGCTGGCGGAGATTGCGGAGAAGTACGGAACCCCTCGGCGGACGGTGCTGCTGGAATCGGAAGCCGTCTCCCCCACAGTTGCGGCAGCCCTTTCCGCCGGTCCGGGAGCCAAAGGCAAAGCAGTTCCGCTGGCCTTGGAAATTGCCGACGATCCCTGCTGGGCGATCCTGACGGCCTCAGGCCAGATCGCCAGGACGTCCAACCGGGACGATCTCGCAGAGACAGGGCCTCGCACCAAGCACGACGTCTTCCGTTCCGTCGTCAAAACTTCCGCCAGGGGTGAAGTCGCTGCGGTTACATCATTGGGCAGGATGTTGCGTGTCCAGGTAATGGATATGCCGGTTCTCCCTCCGACGTCAGGCCTTCCCAACCTCGCAGGCGGGGTGCCGGCCAAGGACTTCATCACGTTGTTGAAGGGCGAGTCGCTGGTGGCGTTCGCACCCTTGGATGAAGTGCTTGCCATCGGCACGGCGCTTGGAGTGGTCAAACGTGTCCAGCCTGATTACCCTCTGAACCGCGAGGATTGGGAAGTCATCACTTTGAAGGACAAGGACACCGTGGTTGGCGTGGAGTCCGCCGCCGACGACGATCATCTCGTCTTTGTGACCCGCCAGGCGCAGCTGCTTCGCTTCACTGCTGGTGCTGTCCGTCCGCAGGGCAGAACGGCAGGCGGTATGGCAGGGATCAAGCTGGCCGACGGCGACGAAGTCCTGCACTTCGGCACCGTTCGTCCGGACGACGATGACGCCGTCGTCGTGACCATTGCAGGCACCAACGGTGCCCTTCCCGGCACGGCCCCGGGAACGGCGAAAGTCACAGCCCTGACTGAATATCCGCTGAAGGGGCGTGCCACGGCAGGTGTCCGCGCGCACCGCTTCCTCAAGGGGGAAGACGTGCTGCTGCTTGGGTGGGCCGGACACGGTCCTGCCAGGGCATCATCTCTGGCGGGAGTGGCACGGTCACTTCCCCAGGAGCATGGCCGACGCGATGGTTCAGGTATTCCGTTGTCGCAAGCAATCGACGCGATCGGCCCAAGCATGACGTGGTCCGACACCGCTGAGGCTGCTTCCTGAGGTCAACACATTCTGGGCCCTAGACTACTGGCATGCCTATCATCCCCGATGAAAAAGACTGGACCTGGGTGCTGTCCCGGCCCTGCCCCGAGTGCGGATTCGATGCTTCAACGGTGACTCCTTCCACCGTTCCGGGGACAGTGACCAACATGCTCCCGCGGTGGCGGGCAGCCTTGCGCCGTCCGGACGTTGCAGAGCGGCCCGACGACGCCACGTGGTCTGTTCTTGAATACGCCTCCCATGTGCGGGACGTCTTCAGCCTCTTTGACTGCAGGCTCAACCAGATGCTGACGGAGGACAACGCCGGCTTCGAGAACTGGGACCAGGACAAGACGGCCATTGAGAAGGATTATGCCAACGCAGATCCTGCCGTGGTCAGCTCGGAGCTCACAGCCGAGGGGCACCAAGTGGCAGAGTCGTTTGCGGGGGTGCGCCAGGACCAGTGGGGCCGCCGGGGCATCCGCAGCAACGGTTCGGAGTTCACTGTGCTGACACTGGCGCAGTACTTCCTCCATGACGTGGTGCATCACCTTCACGATGTGGACGGGTGAGTCGTGGATGGGTGAGCTTGTGGACGGGTTGCTCGATTGACTTCCGGAATCGTTGACCGGCTCCGCCGGTAATCCTAGACTCGGGGCAACGCCCCGGCGCCAAAGTTTTGCCAGCCACATCACCTCAGTGTCCGATTGAGGGTTCATCCGTTCGTGCGGAAGCAGAAATCGATGACAACACTTCACCAAGGCGACCAGGAATCCACAGTCGATCATGCACTGCAGCAGTTGCGTGGCCGGCTCTCCGGATCGCTGATCGAACCGCAGGACCCGCAGTACGAGGATGCCCGTCACGTGTGGAACGGAATGGTCGATCTCCGTCCCCGCGCCATCGCCCGCGCCGGAGCAGCGGCAGACATCGACGCAGTGCTTGACGCCGTCCGGCAATCCGGTTTGGCCCTAGCCGTCCGCGGCGGCGGGCACAACGTTGCCGGCCACGGCACGGTCGATAAGGGCCTCGTGCTGGATCTGGGTCAACTGCGCGACGTGACTGTGGACCCGCAGCAACAGCTCGTGACCGTAGGGCCCGGGGCGACCCTCGCTGATGTAGACGCGGCGACAACTCTGCATGATTTGGCCGTTCCTCTCGGTGTGATCAGCGCCACCGGTGTAGCAGGGCTGACCCTGGGCGGAGGTGTCGGCTGGCTGACGCGCTCCTATGGACTGACCCTGGATAACCTGCAATCTGCCGACGTCGTCACCGCCGATGGGGAGCACGTTCACACCAGCAGGGAGGAGAACTCTGACTTGTTCTGGGGACTGCAGGGCGGCGGCGGGAATTTTGGCGTGGTCTCCTCCTTCACCTTCCGCGCCCACCGGCTTCCTGATTCGCTTCTGGGCGGGAACCTCTTCTACCGTCCCCGGCACTGGGAGAAAGCCTTGGCCGCCTTCAGTTCGTGGACTCGTGGCCTGCCGGAGGAAATGAACCCGATCATCTCCTTTCTGGTGCTTCCGCCTGAGTTCGGGATGGGCGACGAACCATGGATGATCATCGGATTTGCCTGGGTTGGCGAGAACTATCAGGTCGGGCTTGATTTGGTCGAGCAACTCGCGGTTGAGGCGCCGCCGGACGAGCAGGAGGCAGGGCCGGTCAGGTGGGTTGAATGGCAGAGCGCCATGGACACCGTCTTCCCCAAAGGCTCACGGGGATACTGGAAGAACGTGTCCTTCTCACGGCTGGACGAGGAAGCGATAAAGGTCCTGGTGGGATTCGCCTCCGAGGTGACGTGGCACGGGACCGGGATTGACATCCACCATATGGAAGGCGCGTTCGGGCGTGTGCCGGAGGGCGTCACGGCTTTCCCCACCCGCTCCCCGCGCTACTGGCTCAACGTCTACGGATTCTGGCGGGATGCGGCGGAGGATGAACGGCTGACCGCGTTCGCCCGTAAGGCACACGCACTCATGCACCCCTTTGCCGAGCATGGCGAGTACGTCAACTTCCTCGGGGCCGAACTCCAAACCGGGGAGGAAGATGCAGCGCGCCAAGCTTATGGTCAGGACAAGTATCAGCGGCTTGTGGACATCAAGGACCGCTATGACCCACAGAACATCTTCCGCCTCAACCACAACATCAGCCCAGGGCGTGCGACCTGACGGTCATGCCGCTTTGACGGTTGGGGCCTGCAGTTCCTTATCCCAGGCCATGCTGCGGTTCACAACCGTGTAGCCCATCTCGTGTGATGGGTGGGTGTGATGGGTGGGCGTGGACGGCCCGGCAGCGCCGTCCACGCCCAGCGCTGCTAGCCGGTTACAGTCAGCCTGGCAGGCTCCGTTACCGCCTTGCCATGGGCATTCTGGAACACCGCACGAATCAGGAGTCCGTCCTGCCGACCGGTCACGGGCATAAGATCCAGGATTGAAACGTACGTACCCTCGTCAGTTCGTTTGGTGCCGGCTTTCCCGCCCGCCGGTTTCCACGTAACACCGTTGTCCGAAGACGATTCCCAGACGGCAACGGGTCCTGGCACACCGGTCGCTGTCGCTTTGAAGGCGGCCGGCTTACCGGAATTTCCCGTGACAGGCCGCGGCTGCTTAGTAATCGCAGGAAGGCCGACGGTCTGGTTGAATTCCGGCCAGCCATCCACCCAGGCAATTTTCTGGATCCCCAAGGTGGGGAAATACGGAATGTCCTGGTTGGACGCGTCGTAGTAATGGAAGGCCAGGTAGTCACCGAAGACGGACTGACCGCCAGGACCGGTTACTGCACCGTGGCTGTCCAACACCGCTGAGCCACCGCCACCGAACATGTCTTTGCCATCCTTGTCCAGATACGGGCCGGTGACCGACGTGGATCTTCCCACAGCCACCTTGTAGGTGGAATCGGCCCCTTGGCAGCAGAAGCCGAAAGAAACGAAGAGATAGAAATACTCGCCGTGTTTGGTGATGTAGGGCGCCTCAATGGGATTGCCGGCCATGAATCGGTCTGCAATATTGACCGTCTTCGACTCCCAGTTCGCCACTGGCTTGCCGCTGGGCCACTCGATCGGAACCAGGAAGATGCCGTACCAAAAGGATCCGATCGCCATATACGGCGTACCGCCAGCATCTTCGACGATCCCGGCGTCGATGGCGTTGAACGTCTTGTTCGGGTTATTGGGATCGAGCCCCGTCACTGGGGATGCCACAACCAGCCCCTTGTCCACCCACTCGTAATCCGGGTCGGCTGGATCCAGGGTGGTGTTGGTTGCCAGCGCAGTCAGCGACTTGTTGCCGCCAAAGCGCGACGCCGAGTAGTAGAGGTAGTACGTTCCGTCGTTTTCTACGATCTCCGGGGCCCAGAGGTTGTCCGGGAGCTGGCCGTCTGCGAAGTGATCATCAATCCAGGGTGGAATCCGGTCCCAGACAAACCCGGCGTGCTGCCAGCTTGTGCCGGCGTCGTGCGAGGACCATATCTGGATGGTCCCGCCGCTTTCACGATTGAGGAGTCCTGTCGAGTAGACATACCAGGTGCCGTCTTTATCAATGATCAGCGCCGGGTCATGAATGGGCGAGGTCTCTCCGACGACGGATTTGCCGCCCGGTAAGTCCTCCTGAATGGATTGCCGTTGAGTCTCACGGCTTATGGGTGCGCTGGTCGATTGGTACGACGACGGACTTGCGTTCACTGCCTTCACCGCTTCCGGCGGCAGCGCCGAGGCCGTCAGCGAGAGGCTGAGCAGAGCTGTCAGGCCGACCAGCCCCGCACCCCAAAGACGTGACAGACGTGACTTCATTATCACGTGCTCCTTCCGAAGGTTGGCTTAGAGGGGAGGTTCCGCGACGCAGGATGCACTGGACGACAGAGGAAATTGCAACGTTGTAAAGATGAATATGGCATGGGCGTGGTGAGGAGTCAAGGGTCTTGCGGGAGGCACATCCGGCACAAGTGGAGGCGGACACGAAAAATAGTTAGCGTGAACAATTCCTGAAGTATCAGTCTTGACGCCGAGGCAGGACCCGTGTGATATTTCTTACAACGTTGCAAATCATCCGGGCCCGGATGCCGGTCTGCCTTCACGCCGACCGCTGGCCCTCGTCGTAATACCAACCGGAAGGACTACGTGATGAAGAAGTCACGTCCCATGGCCGCAACCCTGGCATTCGTTGCCGCGGCCGGTCTTATGCTCGGCGGTTGCTCCGCCCCAACCGGCGCAGAAGCCGGCGAAAAGAAGCTCACATTTATGTTCCGAGGCGGGGAGGACGAAAAGAAGGCGTACGAACAGGCTGTCTCCCAATTCGAAAAGGACAACGGCGTAGACGTCGACATTATTGTTACCACCGCTGATCAGTACACCACTAAGTTGAAGGCCGCCATTGCCGGCAAGCAGGTTCCGGATGTGTTCTACATAGGTCCTGGCGATGTACAGGCGTACGTGCAGAACGGGATTGTCAAAGACATCACGGAATATGTAGAGAAGTCAGACACCATTGACCTGGACAACATTTGGGAATACGGCGTAGACAGCTATCGATTCGACGGCAAGCTGACAGGCCAGGGAGCCATCTACGCCCTGCCCAAGGATGTCGGACCGTTTTCCTTTGGCTACAACAAGACCATGTTCGAAAAAGCCGGGATTCCGCTGCCGGACAAGGACAAGCCCTACACCTTTGACCAATTCGTCGACATCTCCAAAAAGCTCACGGCCGACACAAATGGTGACGGCAGCCTGGATCAGTGGGGCACCGGCCTCAACGTCCAGTGGAATCTCCAGCCCTTCGTCTGGTCCAATGGCGGCGACTGGCTGAACGAGGACCGGACCAAAGTCACGGTAGACACCCCTGAATTCGCCGAGACCCTGCAGTGGTTCGCCGACCTCCAGAACGTCCACGGCGTCACCCCTTCCGTGGCCGAGGCACAGACCCTTGACACCTACCAGCGATGGATGAAGGGCGAAATCGGGTTCTTCCCCATCGCACCCTGGGACCTGTCCACCTACCAGAAGCTCGGCTTCGACTGGGACGTCATCCCGTACCCAGCCGGTAAGACGGGTAAACCCGCTACCTGGACGGGAACGCTGGGAATCGCAGTTTCTGAAAATACGCAGCATCCCGAGGATGCGGTGAAGCTCGTTGAATTCCTGACAGCGAACAAAGAGGCACAGGAGTCGCTGGTGAAGGCAGGCATCCAGATCCCCAACCTGAAGGATATGGCGGAGACCTGGGCGGCCGACACCACCACCAAACCGGCCAACAAGGCTGAGTTCCTGGAGATCGTCAAGGACTACGGCCGGGCGCTTCCCGGCGGCAACACGTATAACGCAGAGTGGTACGACGAACTGTTCACCAATATCCAGCCTGTACTGGACGGCAAACAGACGGCCAAGGACTACCTGAAGGAAGCGCAGCCCAGGATGCAGCAGTTCCTGGATGCAGCAAACCAGCAGGCCGGTATCGGCTGACCGTTAGCCACGGTCCCCCAAGACTGGTGCCGCGGCTGCATCCGAGCGCAGCCGCGGCACCCCTTCCTTTGCCTTCACCACCGCTAGACACGCAAAGGGCCACTGAAGCCCTGGCCCCATCACCACATCAAAGAGGATCCGCCGATGTCCATGACCATGCGCCGCTCAAGGCTCCACCGGAAGGAACACCTGGCCGCCCTGCTCTTCGTGGCTATCCCGGTGATCGGGTTCCTGTTGTTTACGCTCTTTCCGCTGCTGTTCTCTGTGTACGCGTCCTTCACCAACTGGAACGGCATTTCGAGTCCGAAATTCAAGGGCATCGACAACTACGTCAAGATGTTCGAAGACCGCTACTTCCTGAAGTCCCTGTGGAACACGCTCTACATGATGATCGGCATACCGGTTGGCCTGGCCATCTCCCTCGCCCTGGCGCTGGCCCTGAACCGCAAGATGCGGGGCACAACTTTCTTCCGGACTGTGTACTACCTGCCGGTCATCTCCTCCATCGCGGCAGTGGCCATCCTTTGGCAGTGGGCCTTCAACGGAGACTTTGGACTGATCAATCAAGGCCTGTCCCTGGTCGGCATCGACGGGCCGAACTGGCTTCAGGACACTTCCACTGTCAAGCCTGCCCTCATCATCATGGCCGTCTGGAAGGGCTTGGGCTACTCAATGCTGCTGTATCTGGCGGCGTTACAGTCTGTCCCCCGGTACCTCTACGAAGCCGCGTCCCTGGACGGAGCCAGCCCATGGCAGCAGTTCCGCCACATCACCATCCCGATGGTCCGGCCGGTCACGTTCTTCCTGATTGTCACGAGCATCATCGGAGGCAGCCAGATCTTCGTCGAAATCAACATCATGACTCCTACGGGAGGCCCGGAATTCGAGTCCGCCTCCATCGTCTGGTACATCTGGCAAAAAGCCTTTGACAACCTCCAGATGGGTTACGCCTCCGCCATGTCCGTGGTTCTGGGGCTCCTGGTGTTCATCATCACTTTCATCCAGTTCCGGCTCAACCGCCGCAACCAGTTCTCGATCGATTGAGGCAGGCAGCCATGTCGACACAGCGCGTCATCACCCCAGCGCCCCTGAAACCGGTCCACAGAATCCCCGAGAGTTCCGGCAAGGGCAGCGGTGACGGTAGCCGAACCGCCGTCGTGCCCGAACGCAGCAAACGCAGGACCAACCCCGGGAACATCCTGGTTGGAATCATCTTGTCCCTCGGAGCCGTCATGATGATTGCTCCCCTCGCCTGGACCTTCTCCACCTCGCTCAAGACCCGCGAGGGCGTATTCGAGCTCCCGCCCCAGTGGATCCCCGATCCTTTCGTGTGGGAAAACTACGCCAGAATCTGGACGGCCGGGCCGTTGCTGAGCGGCATCCAAAACAGCCTGATCGTGGCATGTTCTGTGACGATCGTCGGGTCCCTGACCTCTGCCCTTGCCGCCTTTGCCTTCGCGAAACTGCGGATGCCTTTCAAAAACGCCATCTTCCTTGGGCTGCTGGCCGGGTTGATGATTCCGTTTCCCACCCTGATGATTCCCCAATTCACCATATTCGCGAGCATCGGCTGGGTGGACACGCTGCTTCCCCTGATCGTGCCGGGTCTGTTTGGAAACATCGTCATGATCTTTTTCCTTCGTCAATTCCTCAACAGCGTCCCGGACTCTATCGTGGAGGCGGCCAGAATTGACGGCGCTTCCTACCTGCAGATTTTCTGGATACTGATCCTGCCGGCTGTGAGGCCTGCCCTTGCTGCACAGTTCATTCTTTGGTTTATGGCCATGTGGAATGACTATTTGGCGCCGATCATCTACCTCAACTCCCCAGGCACACAAACTCTGCAGTTGGTCATCGCCAACTTCAACGCCCAGTACGCCATCCAGACGGACTATCCCCTCATCATGGCTGCTTCCTTCGTGGCGCTGCTGCCGGTCCTGATCGTCTTTGTCGTCTTCCAGCGTCAGATCATTGAATCCATCGCATTGACGGGAGCCAAAGGGTGAGCGCCGGCGTCATCCCGCAGCGGCTCCGGCCAATGCGCCCGGAACCCACAGGAGCGCCCGCAACGTGGGGTGGCCGGCATGCCCACGACCCTACTGTGGTCCAGTCAGATGACGGAACGTTCTACATGTACTCCACCGACGCTGTCGCGAACTCGGCATCGGTTCCCGCGGGGGTGCACATCCGGACATCGAGGGACCTAGTTACCTGGAGTTATGCCGGCACAGCGCTCGACGGCGTTCCGGGTCCGGCCTTTGACTGGACGGGAGCACAGGGACTGTGGGCTCCCGACGTTGTCCGCTGGCATGACGGCAGGTGGCATATGTACTACTCGGCTTCCACCTTCGGATCGAATACCTCAGCCATAGGCCTGGCTGTTTCACCTGACCCTTCAGGACCATGGGAGGACCTTGGCCTTGTAGTGGCTACCCGGAGCGGGGAGCACACACAGAACGCCATTGACGCCGCAGTGACCTTCGACGCAGACGGGGAAGCCTGGCTCACTTACGGATCGTTCTTTTCCGGGATCTATACCCTGCCGCTCGACAGGACCACAGGCAGGCCGATCAGAGATGGTGACCTCGGCTCGCTGATTGCCTGCCGCCAGCTTTCGGTTGAGGGTGCCATCGAGGGCGCCTACATCATGTACCGTCCGGAAGAGGACAAGTATGTCCTGTTCGCTTCCTATGATTCCCTCTTCGCCACCTACAACGTGCGGGTCGCCGTCGCCGACTCGGTTACAGGGCCCTATCGGGACTTCAACGGCGCTGCCATGACGGATCTTGAGCAGGAACCGGGTTCCATAGGCACCAAGGTGCTGGGAAGCTACCGTTTCGACGGCGACACCGGCTGGCTCGCGCCGGGCCACAATTCTGTGTTCACGCGCCCCGGGCAAGCAGGTTATGAGCACTTCATGGTGCATCATGTCCGCTTTACCGAGGACCCATCCCAGCACACGGTACAGCTCCGACGGCTGTTTTTTACGGAAGCCGGCTGGCCCGTTGTATCACCGCAGCCCTTCGCCGGGGAGGCGGAGGAGGTGTTCAAGACACCCCAGGCGGTCTCCGGTAAGTGGCGCGTCATCCGCCTGGATCCATCCTCCACCGGGCTGGTCAACGCTGTACCGGCCGAACTGGACGCCGGTGCCACGGAGGCGTTGGATGGGTGGCCGTCCAACATGATGGTCCGCGTCAGCGTTGAACTCGACGGTGTTGAACTGCACGGCGTCGAGGTGGACTCCGTGGTATTCGCCTCCTGGGACTGGTCCAAGGGTCAAGCGGCACTCTCGTTCAGTGGGATCGACAAGGACGGCGTCGTCTGGTCCGGGACCAAGGAGTCGTAACAGTGAACGAGGAAGCCTTGGGTTGGGCTGGCCGGCTGATGCTTTGGCTCGACTTTGCCGTGAACCTGGTCCTGATCAACCTGCTGTTTGTGACAGGAGTCCTGGCTGGGGGTATTGTTCCCGGGCTCTTCCCTTCGGCCGTGGCCGCGTCCACCATGCTGGCCCGGCTGCGGACGGGAACTCTGGGTGAGCACCCCGTCAGGGATTTCATCACGGCCTATCGCTCCCAGTTTCTTCACGCCAACAAGGTGGGCAGCATCTTCTGGGTTGCAGCGGCCGTTCTTGTGCTGAACGGACTGTCGTTGGTGAGCCCCGCTTCGCTCCATGCCGCAGCACTGGACCCAACCGCACCGACAGCAGCCTCCTCCCCTGTCCGGGCAGTCTTGCTGGTTCTCTCAGGGGTCGCAGGGGCGGCCACGCTGGCCGCAGCAGGGACCGCCGTCGACGTCTGTACGCGCTACCGCGATACCGTGTTCAGGACATGGCGCCTGGCGTTCATGCTTCCTTTGGCCTCTCCCCTGCTTGGCCTGTCCCTGATAGCCAGCTACGTGGGCATGGCCACTGTCTTCGCAGGCATAAACGTTCTGATCCCGCTGATTGGCGCTTCACTCCCGCTTCTGCTCTCCGGGTGGCTCGTAGGACGGCATCTAAGCGCTCTGGAACCCTCCTACTAGCCGAATTTGCAACATCATGTGGCCCCGGATGCTCCGACCACCGTCTACAACGTTATACAGAATAGGAAACAGACAATTGACTTCCCCTGCCAGCACCAAAGTCGGCAATACTGACAACCCTGACACCGTCCATCTGGACGCAGTCGCCCCGACGGTTATTACCATTGACCGTTCTGCCGTCGTTGCCCCTGTAAGCCGCCGTATCTTCGGTTCGTTCGTGGAGCACTTGGGCCGGTGCGTCTATGACGGGATCTACGAGCCCGGCCACCATACCGCCAACGACGATGGCTTCCGGCTTGATGTTGTGGACCTCGTCAGGGAACTTGGCTCAAGCACCATCCGCTACCCCGGCGGCAACTTCGTCTCCGGCTACCGCTGGGAAGACGGCGTCGGGCCCAGGGACCAGCGGCCTGTCAGGAGGGACCTCGCGTGGCACTCCCTGGAAACAAACCAGGTGGGGATCGACGAGTTCGCCCGCTGGTGCGCGCTCACCGATTCAGAGCTGATGATGGCGGTCAACCTCGGTACCCGCGGGATAGATGCCGCGCTGGACCTGCTCGAGTATGCCAATCACCCCTCCGGCACCACCCTGAGTGAACAACGCATCGCCAATGGTGCCAAGGACCCTTACAACATCCGCATGTGGTGCCTGGGCAACGAAATGGACGGACCGTGGCAGATAGGCCACATGTCCGCTGACAACTATGGAAAGCTGGCCGCACGAACGGCATCGGCCATGAAGACCGCGGACAAGAACCTCGAGCTGGTGGTCTGCGGCTCTTCGAGTTCCTCAATGCCGACCTTCGGCGAGTGGGAGCGCGTGGTCCTCGAGCACAGCTACGACTATGTGGACTACATCTCCTGCCACGCCTACTACCAGGAACGCAACGGAGACCTCGGCTCGTACCTGGCATCCTCCCTGGACATGCAGTACTTCATCGAGACTGTGGTGGCTACCGCCGACCACGTCAAGCACAAGCTGAAGAGCAAGAAGACCATTCAGCTTTCCTTTGATGAGTGGAATATCTGGTACCTCGATGAGCACCAGGCCTCTGACGAGGTGAATGAGGAATGGGTCCACGCGCCACGCCAGCTGGAGGACGTCTATTCCGTGGCCGACGCCGTGGTGTTCGGTAACCTGCTGATCACCCTGCTCAAGAACCATGACCGGGTGGCGTCCGCATCTCTGGCCCAACTGGTCAACGTCATCGCCCCCATCATGACAGAACCGGGTGGGGCCGCCTGGCGGCAGACGACGTTTTTCCCCTTCTCAGTGACGTCCCGGTTGGCGCGGGGCGAGGTACTGCGGCCCCGGATCGATGCCGGAACCTATACAACCGCCGTATACGGAGAAGCTCAGCTCGTGGATGCTGTCGCAACCGCCGACGCCGGAACCGGACAGTCGGCACTCTTCCTCGTAAACCGAAGCCAGACGGAAGCGATCGACATTACGGTCAGGGTGGCTGAGCTCAATGCCACGGTCATCAGCGAGGCTGTCACTCTGCACGATGAGGACGTTTACGCCAAGAACACGCTCCAGGACCAGAACCGCGTCGGTCTCAAACCGCTCAACGGCGCTGTCCTGGAAAACGGTGTGCTCACGGTGACATTGCCTCCGGTGTCATGGTCCGCCGTCGCGCTCGCTTGATGGGGTTGTTGCGCAGGACCAGCACCGCAGCCAGCCGCACGAAAATGGCGCTGGCCGCGGTGCTGGCCGCAGGACTTGCCTTGGCAGTGGGACTGTCCGGTTGCGCAACAGCAGGGACAGACGCTGCGGCAGCTCAAGGAAGCACAAACGAGCTCACCGGGGACTTCTTCACGCACGACCCCGCGCTTGTTGCCGGGGAAGAAGGCGGTCCCTGGTTTGTCTACTCGACAGGCAACGGTCAGACGGCCGACGGAAACATCCAGATCCGACGCTCCGGGGACGGCAGGGAGTGGACCTACGCGGGCGAGGTATGGCAGGAGAAACCCGAGTGGCTGAAGAAGGCCGTGCCTGGTGTGGACAACCTTTGGGCCCCCGAGCTCTACCAGCACAACGGCACCTGGTACCTCTACTACTCGGCGTCTACCTTCGGCAAGAACAACTCCGTTATTGCCCTTGCCACAAACACCACACTGGATCCCGAGGAGCCCGGCTACCAGTGGGTTGATAAGGGTGAAGTGATCTCTTCGGCGGGCCAGCACTTCAACGCTATCGACGCCGGCATCGTCGAGGATGACAACGGCACTCCCTGGATGGCCTTCGGATCCTTCTGGACCGGGATACAGCTCGTGGAACTGAAGTGGCCGGGAGGCCTCCGGGCCAACACGGCCGAACCGGTTCGCATCGCCGACAGGAAATCGCCGCCCAACGCCATCGAAGCGCCGTACATTCTGCCGCGGGACGGCTATTACTACCTTTTCGTCTCCAGGGATTTTTGTTGTCAGGGCCTGGAAAGCACCTACAACATTGCAGTGGGGCGATCCGAAGAGGTGACAGGACCCTATATCGATCAGGATGGTGTGGCATTGCTTAACGGCGGCGGCACCCCTGTCCTGGCAACGGCTGATGAAAAGGTGGGACCCGGCGGACAGTCTGTTTCCGGGGACACACTCGCCTTTCACTTCTACGATGCCAAGCTCGACGGCGCTTTCCGCCTTGGCCTGCTCGAGCTGCAGTGGGTGGACGGCTGGCCCGTTGCCGGCTGGGACTAGGACCCCGAAGGTGGATGTGCCGGAACCGTCGCCTGGCCCAAGGTGGACTCCCTGGCCACCACCTTGAACGTGGTTTCGATTTCCTGGGGAGCTGAGCCGTCCGGGTGCATAATCCGCTCCAGGAGCACCCGGATGGCCGTTTCGGCAATTTCCACACGGCCCGGGTCCACAGTGCTGAGCGTTGGCAGTGAATAGCGTGTCTCGTCCAGGTCATCAAACCCGATGACGGCCACATCCTCGGGCACGCGGTAACCCGCCTGCTGGAGTACGCGCATTGCACCCTGCGCCAAGGTGTCGTTCATGCCGAACACCGCATCAAAGGTGACTCCCCTGGCCAGGAGTTCGCGCATCGCCGCGGCACCGTTGGAACGATGCCAGGACCACATGTAGGCCACGATGGAATCGTCATAGGCAATGCCTCGTGCCGCCAAGGCTTCACGGTATCCCCGGAGCCGCAACCCTGCCGAGCCGATGACTTCACCGTCGTGAGCGCCCACCACGGCTATGCGGTTGCGGCCCAGGTCCAGCAAATGATCTGTGGCAGCCCGGGCCGCAGCCACGTTCTGCATGGTGACGTGGTCGCAGTCCCCGGAAAAAATCCGCTCGCCCAAGAGGACCATCGGCACCTCAGACTTCACCAGGGCGGCGTCTTCTTCGCCTAGGCCCAGGGGGCTGAACAGCAGCCCGTCCGACATCTGCAGGCGCGGGCTCGAAAGGACCTCAAGTTCGCGCTCGCGGTTCCCACCTGTTTGTTCAATCAGTACAACCAGGCCCCTGGCCTCGGCGGCGGCAATGACGGCATCGGCAAGCTCGGCGAAGTAGGGCAGCTTGAGCTGCGGAACCGCGAGGGTGATGGCACCCGTATGTCCGGACCTCAGGCTCCGCGCCGCCAGGTTCGGCCGGTAGCCCAGTTCTGCGATGGCCGCCTCGACCTTGCTGCGGGTGACCGGACGTACGTGAGGATGATTATTGATGACATTTGAGACAGTTTTGAAAGACACTCCTGCCACGCGTGCAACGTCGTGCAGTGTCGCTGCCATGAAGGTTCCCCTCATTCGGTGCCCGGAAAAGTGCCGTTTCTCCTATATTACAACGTTGTATCAGGGATTTACTCTTGCAGCTCCTTATCCCACGCCATACTTCGGTTCACAACGGCGTAGCCCATCTTCGTATAGAGCGCCAGGGCACCTGTCGGGTTCTCCGAGTCGACATCCAGGGAAGCTTTATCCATCCCGGCCACCGCGAACTTTCGCATAGCGTCTGCAAGGAGTGCACTCGCGATGCCCCGGCCGCGGTATTCCCGCCTGACCCCCAGCAAATCCGTGTACCCCTCGGTGTAACCCCGGATCACGGCAATGTGAGGATCGTGCGTGGCCAGTTGGTAGCCCGCAACCCTCCCGGTGACGCGGTCCAGGACAACGGCACTGAGGTCCGGACGCGCCAACGGATCGTTCACAGTATCCGCCCAGGATTCCTCGTCCCGGGGTTCGCTCCCCCAATGATCCCGAAAGGCATCGTTGTGGGCCTCCCGCACTGGCTCGTTGAGGTGCGGCGCCATCCCCACAAGCTCCAGTCCACTGGCAAGGGCAAAATCGGGCAGCGGAGTGCTCAGGGGCCGGTGCATCTCGTTGTAGTACCGGACGACGACAAACCCGGACCGGCCGAACAGTTCGGCCTGGTGGCGGTGCTGCTCTTCCATGTGGAGGCGAAGACGCGCGCGCGGAGCTGCGCGGCTTTGGTCCGGGCCACCTTTGTTGGCAGCCAGGTCCTCCGCGAACCTGGCCACGGTCCGCGACTCCAGCCAGCCAAGCAGAGCCCGTCCTATCCCCCTTCGCTGCCACTCCGGGTCCACACAGCCGAAACCGTAGGCCTTGTCCCCTTCGGGGTTCTTGGTGATGCGTGCGTACGCTCGAGGAATCCCCTCTTCGTCCACACCGATGATGGTGTTCGCTGCAGGGTGGTTCTTCTTTGACTGCAGTATCTGGATCAGGTCCTCCCGCCGTTCGAACCAGACGGGCTGTTCCACCGCTGCAGTCCGTTCAATCAGTCCGGCCCAGGAAGCAAGGTCCTGGAGCGTGGCCGGACGCCATGACAGCAGTTGTGGCAGCATTTCGGCCTGCTGGGGTGGACTGCGGCAAATGCCAGGGTCGTGATCCATGGCAACAGGCTAGCCTCCTGCTCCTGCCCGCGCCAGAATAGGCTTGGTGGTACGGCCCGCGTGCTCCTCAAGACGGATGACGTGGTCAGTCGAGTGGATGTCGGCCGGGTTGTGGCTCACCAAAACAACTGTCTTTTCCTTCAGTCCGCTGCGAAGGTCGGCCAGCATGGCCCGTCCCGCTGCCGCATCCAGGTGTGCCGTGGGTTCATCCAACAGAATGACGTCCGCCCCGGCCATCAGCGTTCGGGCGACCGCAAGCCTCTGACGTTCGCCACCACTCAGGAAGGACCCGGATGGCCCGATCCTGGTGTCCAGACCCTCGGCCAGCCTGTCCATCAGCGGAGCCAGGCCTGCCGCGGTAAGGGCGGCCTTCATCGCAGTTTCAGCAATCTGCCCCTGAGCCTCTTCACCCTTCGAGCGGTTGTTTTCAGAACCAGGCAGGCCCAGCATGAGGTTTCCCCTGATGGTGGAATCAAAAAGATGCGCCTCCTGGGGGCACCACGCTACTTTCCCCGTGACGAGAACGTGCCCCTGCCCCGCCGGCAGGAAGCCAAGGATGACGGACAACAGCGTGGATTTACCGGATCCCGACGCCCCGGTGACAGCCAGCCAAGTCCCCGGTTCGGCAACGGCGGACAACTCCTCAAAAACCGACGGCCCTCCCGGCCAGGCTGCAGTAAGTCCGTCCAATTCAACTCCGGGCCGGTCCCCTGCCCGCCCGGGGACCGGAAACAGGCCATCATTGGTCTTTGCCGCCCCGGCACGGTTCACTCCAGGTGTGTCCTCGCCGGCAGGATCTTCCTTATCGGAACCCGCCAAAACCCCGGCTCCGCTGATGCGCTGCAGTACCGAGCGGAAGGCGGGATACTGCCGGACTGAGCTTGCCATGGCGGAGTATGGCTCCAGGAGCGCCAGCTGAAGCAGAACAACTACTGCCGCCGTCGCAGGTTCTACAGCCCCCGCCATCACAACCGGTGCCGCGAGCACGGCAGAAATCAGGGCCGCTCCCCCGCAGGCCAGAACGGTGAGGGCCTGCCCGAGGCCCTCCGCCCAGGCCGAGCGCAGGGACGCCGCGGTGGCAGCACGGTCAGCGTCCCGGATCGCCGAAAGAACAAGCCCGGCGGCGTGGTTTGCCTGCAGCTCCAATCGGGCATCCAGCGCTGCCGCCACATCCCGAAGCACCCCGGTGCGAAGCTGCTGTTCCGTGCGGGAGGACATCCTGTCGGCAAGGAGCGCCAGAATCGGAGAAGCCACCAGCGACACCAAGGCCGTAGCCGCCGTGGCAGGAAGTGCCGCCGGCAGCAGGAGTCCGGTAGACAGGACAGCCGCTGCGGCCACAGCGATTGCGGTCAACGGGGGCAGCACAACTCTGGGCAGCAGATCGCGCACCGTATCGACGTCGTCGATGACAGATCCGAGCACATGTCCGCCCTGCAGCAGTTTCCGGACCGCCAGCGCCCGCCTGCTCAGCGACTCCCACAACCGTCCCCGGAGGGAGGTCAAAGCGGCGAAGACGGCATCGTGCAAGAGCAGCCGCTCACAGTAACGCAGGACGGCGCGGCCGATGCCGAAGAACCGGACGCCGACGATGGCCGTGAGCAGGTACAGGATGGGTGGTTGCTCACTCGCCCGGATGATCAACCAGCCGGACAGCCCTGCCAGCGCGACGGCGAAGAGCGAGGCAAGCACTCCGACCATCGTCGATGAGGTGAACTTCAGGGCTTCGGGGGCGAGCAGGCTTCGCAATGCCTGGAAGGTACTCCCTCTCCCTGCGCCCTCTGTGACTGCGGGGATGGGGCTGGTGCGCTTTAGAGAACCGATGGACGACGCAGAAGAGGCAGCGGAGGAGACTGTGCCGGAACTGAGCCCACCTCCCGGCCGCTCCGCAACCGGAGCCTCGGCTTTGCGTGAATCCGCTCGGACACCAGGCTCATGTGCCACCTGAACAATCTTGTCGGCCAACTGTCGGGTGGTCGGATCATGGGCGACAAGGACCACTGTCACCCGGCCGCGCAGTGCGAGGATGGTGCAGTTGATGACGGAAGCTGTCTCGGGATCCACGTGGGCTGTGGGCTCATCCAGCAGCAGCAGGGTGGCTCCGGCCTCAATTCTGGCCAGTCCGCGGGCCAGCGCAACGCGCCGCAACTCTCCGGGGCTCAACTCGGCCGGATGCTTGTCTGCAAGGTGGGCCGCCGCCACGTCAGCGAGGCAGCGCTCCGCAGATTCTGTAACAGCGTCAGGGTCGGGCAGGACCCCCTTGTGTGCGGCAGTCAGATAAAGCTCCACTTCATCCTGCACCGTCGGTGCGACCATGACAGGGTGCTGGGGCACCCATGCCACGCCTGCACGATCAAAGCCTGCAATTTCGCCAAGGACTCTGGTGGAACCACTGTTTCCGACCATTCCTGCCAGCACCCCAAGCACAGTGCTTTTTCCTGCGCCGCTTACTCCGTCCAAGGCAGTGATGCTTCCGGCTGCCGCTTCAAAGCTCAGTGGCGCAACGGCCGGAGTGTCTCTTCCGCTGAACACCACCTCCAGGTCACGGACGACGACGGTTGGCGGAGCGCCGTCGTCGTCGGTCCTATGGTGGTCCGCATCAAGCGGCACGGCTTGCGGCGTGTCAAGGACCAGCGTGGCCTCCGCGAGCGCTGCACGGCCGTCGTCGCTGGCATGATGGGCAGTGCCCAGCTCCCGCAGGGGAAGATAGCAGTCCGGGGCCAGGATCAGTGCGAGAAGCCCCGCCTCCAGCGGCATCTCCCCGTGGACCAGGCGCACACCGATAAACACGGCCACGACAGCTACGGAGATGGTCGCAATCAGTTCAAGTGCCAGAGCTGAAAGGAACGCGGTGCGCAGTGTCCCCATGGTGCGGATGCGGTATTCATCCGAGATGTCTTCGAGCGCTTTCCTCTGGGCAGTGGCACGTCCCAGGCCAACCAGCACGGGCAGGCCCTTTGCAAGTTCGAGCATGTGCCCCGACAGTCGAGCGAGTGCCGTTTGGGCTTCCCTGACGCGATCTTCCGTATACCGGCCGATCAGGACCATAAACACGGGCACGAGCGGGACTGTGAGCACAATGACTGCTGCGCTGATCCAGTCGGCAAAGAGGATGCGCGCCCCCAGCAAGAGGGGAACCGCGGCGCAATTGACCAGCGCGGGCAGGAACTGGGTGTAGTAGCTGTCCAGGGCGTCCAGTCCCCGGGTGGCCAGAATGGCGAGTCCTCCGTCTGAGGGGCCGGCACCGCGGGTCCCGGTCCGGAGGGCCCGCTCCAGAAGTTCTGACCGCAGTTGTTCCTTGACGCCCAAGGCCGCCCTGCGGGCCGCGACTGACTGGGCCCACGTAGTGAGCGAGCGCAGCACTACCCCGGCCATTCCCCAGGTCAGCTGCTGGCCCCAGGCGGGGTCATGGGCCATCAGTCCGGCAAGCACAGAGGCAACTGCCTGGGCCATAAGCACAAGGGACAGTGCCTTCAGGGCGGCGACGAGCCCCAGGAGATAGATCGCGGATCTGGTGGCCGGCCCCGAGGGGAACGTTGGTCTCACAGGGGATCAGTCCTTGGTGGACAATGATTTGGCAGCAATCGCGGGAAGGAAGCTGTGCGCCTCCGGAATGTGGTTGGCGCTGACACGGCGCCGGAATACCCAGTAGGTCCATGCCTGGTATGCGAGAACCAGGGGAAGCCCGACCGCGGCAACAATGCTCATCAGCCCCAGCGTGTAGTCGGATGAGGAGGCATTGAACACCGTGAGGCTGAAGTCCGGACTGATGGTGGACGGGAGTACTACAGGGAACGCAGCACCGAAGATCGAGGCCGTGCCCGCGACGAGGAAGACGCCAAGGGCCAGGAAGGCCTTGCCTTCCGAGCCGCGTCGGGCGAACCTCCATGTCATGACCGCCGCCACCACCGCGACGAGAACGGCACCCCACGTCCAGGGTTCGCCGCTGAGCAGCTGGACACTTACCGCCCATGCAGCCATGGGCAGCAGCAGAACAGGCAACAGCCGGACAAACCAGCGCCGCGCGCGATGCCTGACATCGCCGTCGGTCTTCAGGGCCAGGAAGGCGAGGCCGTGCACTATCGCGAAGCCCACGACGGCGAATCCCCCCAGCAGTGCGTAGCCGCTGAACCACGCAAACGGGCCGCCTTCCCGGTCCCCGTTGGCGTTGAGCGGAAGGCCTGTGGTGGTCAGGGCCAAGGTCGCACCGACGCCAAAGGCGGCCAGGAAGGAACCGGCGGCAATCGCCAGGTCCCAGCGGGCACGCCAACGTTCAGTGTCCACTTTTCCACGGTATTCAAAGGCGACAGCGCGGAAGATAAGGGCCACAAGAACCAACAGAAGCGGCAGGTAGAGGGCAGAGAAAAGGGAGGCGTACCAGAGCGGGAAGGCCGCGAATGTTGCACCTGCCGCTGTCAGGAGCCACACCTCGTTGCCGTCCCAGACCGGCCCGATCGTATTGAGCAGCACGCGCCGATCCGTGTTGTTGCGGGCGAAGAGCTTCATCAGCATGCCGACGCCGAGGTCGAAGCCTTCGAGAAAGAGGTAGCCGGTCCACAGCAAAGCAATGGCGATGAACCAGATGGTGGGTAGCAGTTCCATGCTCAAATTCCTCTGCTTTTCCTAGTACGCGAAGGCCAGGACATCGTCCGCAGCGCCGGGCCCGCCGGCTTTGGTGGAACCGGACGTCCCCGGTCCTTCATCGTCGTCGGCTGGCTCTTTTCCGTGGGTCTGTCCATCCGCAAGCTCCGGCATGGCTGAAGCCACACCGCCGCGGATGTACTTGACCAGCAACTTCACCTCCACCACGAGCAGCACAGCGTAGATCGAGGCCAGGACCACAAGGGATGTCAGGAGCTCCCCGGCGGAAACCCCGGGCGAGACAGCAGCGGCAGTGAACATAAATACCTGATCGATGCCACTGGGATCGGGATTGGGTGCCACAACGAATGGCTGGCGGCCCATTTCCGTGAAGATCCAGCCTGCGGCGTTGGCTCCGAACGGTGCCAGGATCCCGAAGACGGCAAGGCGCATCAGGCCCCGGGAGGCCGGAACCGTTCCCTTACGGGTGGCCCACAGCGCAAGGAGCGCTGCGAAGGCCGCGATGCCGCCAAAGCCGATCATCATGCGGAAGCCCCAGTACGTCACCTCCATCACGGGCACATACTCGATTTCCTGGCCCGCCCGGTCGCCGTAAATAGGGTTGTCGGGAAGGTTGGTGCCGTACTTGGCCTGATATTCAGGGAGGAGTGTGTTGACGCCCTTGACCTCTGTGGTGAAATCGCCCTTGGCCAGGAAGGAAAGGATGCCGGGAACTTCGATGACGGCGACAATATCGTCACAGTCCTGGGAGCCGACGTTCCCTACGCTGAGGACTGAGAAGCCGGTCCCGTCATGGCATGCTGCTTCGGCCGCTGCCATTTTCATGGGCTGCTGCTCAAACATCAGCTTGCCTTGCAGGTCCCCCGTCACGGCAGTTCCGGCGAACGAAATCATCGCGACGACGGCACCAATCCGCAGCGAGCGGATCCAAACGGTGTGGTCGGTCAGATCGCGGCCGGGAATGTCTGCCTGACCGGGGATGACCTTCCCGTCAGGCCCTACGACGTCGATACCGTCATGCCTGCGCCGCCAAAGATGGTACCAGGCGATCCCCAGCAGGAAAGCTCCTGCCACTGCAAGGGCACCAAAGATGGTGTGGGGAACTGCAACCAGGGCTGTGTTGTTCGTAAAAACGGCCCACGCGTCCGTCATCACAGGCCTGCCGTTGATCATCTCCACACCAACCGGATGTTGCATCCAGCTGTTGGCGACGATGATGAAGTACGCCGAGAAAACGGAGCCCACCACGGCAATCCAGAGGCAGGCAAGGTGCACGGCCGGCTTGAGCTGTTTCCAGCCAAAGATCCATAGACCCAGGAACGTGGATTCAACGAAGAAGGCGAGGAGGGCTTCCATGGCCAGCGGGGCGCCGAACACATCTCCGACAAACCGGCTGTACTCGCTCCATGCCATTCCGAACTGGAATTCCTGCACAATGCCGGTTGCAACCCCCATGATGAAGTTGATCAGGAAGAGCTTGCCCCAGAACTTGGTCATCCGGAGGTACTCGGGTTTTCCCGTGCGATGCCACAGCGTCTGCATCAGCGCCACCACGAGACCAAGACCGATCGTGAGGGGCACCATCATGAAGTGGTAGACGGTGGTGATTCCGAATTGCCAGCGTGCGATTTCCAAGGCGTCCAAGGCGGTCCCTACTGTTGGCCGGGCTATCAACGTTGAAACTTCTACAAGGCGTAGAACATTCAACTTCTACAAAGTGTAGAACAAATCCGGGAAGTCCGGAAGCTGCGCTTTCGTACAGCAAAGAATGGCGGCGACACGCTGGAGTAGTGTTCTACCTCATGTAGAAAGAAAGCCGGAAACCGGGTAGATTTGGAGCTGGAGCTTTTTAAGAAACGCGCCCTGGTCGGAAACCCGCCCCGGGCGCCGGCGGGACCAGAAGGATGTACGAATGGCAAGTCTTGGGGAACTGGAACGGGCAGTGATGGACCTGCTCTGGGCGGGCCAGGAGGCAGCCACTGCAAACAGGCTTCGTGATCTGCTGGCGCAGAGCACACAGGCGCAGGGCGGATCAGCCGGCCATGTGGGCAAGGATCTCGCCGTGACCACCGTGCTGACTGTGCTCTCCCGCTTGGAGAAGAAGGGGCTTGTGGAGCGCGAACGCGGCACACGCCCGCACCGCTACCAGGCGGTCTCCAGCAGGGAGGACCATACGGCCGAACTCATGCATGAGGTCCTTGGCTCCGCGCCGGACCGCGAAGCAGTCCTCGCCCGCTTCATTGGATCGGTCACTGAAAGTGAAGCTGAAACGCTCCGCAAGTTGCTCGGCCACATTTAGCAGTACATGTTCTGGACCTCGTATTTTCTGGCGGTCCTGGCGATAGCGCTGGCGTGGCCGGTGCCTATCCTTCTTTCCCGTGCGCGATGGCCTGCCCGTTCGCCGTTTACCGCCATGCTGTTGTGGCAGGCAATAGCCTTGGCCGGCGGCCTCTCCATGATCGGCGCAATGCTGGTTTACGGCCTGGAACCCCTTGGGGACAATCTCCTGGCGGGACTGGGCGCCCTGGCGGCCATGGTCCTGCACAACGCTCCCACCACCCAGCTGGGCTTCTGGCACATTTTCGCGTTGTCCGCTGCGGCCCTGCTGACTGCGCACCTGGTTTTTACCCTGTTGCTCACGTACTACCGGATCGAACGCCAGCGCCGCAGGCATCGGGAGCTCCTTGCGCTTCTTGCGTCTCCCTCGGCGGATGGGCCCCGAACAGTGGTGATCAGTCACGATTCCCCTGTGGCCTATTGCCTTCCGGGCGGGGCGCGATCGGTCACCGTCCTGTCAGACGGGCTGATGTCCGCACTGGAGCCTGCGGAGCTTCGAGCCGTCCTCAACCATGAGAACGCGCATCTGAACCAGCGGCACCACCTTCTGTTGTGGGCTTTCGCCGCGTGGCGCCAGGCCCTCCCCTGGCTTCCCACCACTCGGCTGGCCCAGGAAGCAGTCAACTCACTCATTGAAATGCTGGCCGACGACGTCGCCCTTAAGACGGAGAGCAAAGCCACGCTCATCAAGGCAATCGCCATTGTGGCAAGCGGACCGGCTCCTGCCCCGAACGCCGGTTCCGGGTTCACCGGACAGATTGTGTCCGACGGCGAATCCCAGCCTGAGGGCACCACCGGCGGTGCAGGGTCGGCACGGACCACGGCAACGCGCGTCAGCCGGCTGCTGTCCGCCGAACCACCGCTTTCCGCTGCATTCCGGGGCCTGGTTCTCGCAGCCTGCGTGCTGCTCCTTGCTGTTCCCACGGCTTTACTGATTGTTCCCGGACTGCTCGGCTAGCGCCGGCAGGCCGGGAACGTCTTCAGGGCGGAAGCAGGCAACCCCTACTTCAGCGCAGCGTCCCCTTTGAACCGCAGGTCCACATTGCCCTGGCCCTGGCCTTTGGACGTGCCGTTGATCGCCGAGGAGGTCTCGGCGAAGGTCAGAGTGGCGTGGGCAATCGCATCAGCCATCTCTTCGAGGACCGTCTTACCGACATTGCTGAGCGTATCGCAGGCACTGTGGTAGCAGGGATCATATGGCGCACCGGCGACGCCGCCGTATACTACCGCTTCTTCGGCTGACTTGATTCCCTCGGCGCCGGTAAAGAGGCCTCCGGCAGGGATGCCGTTTTCGATGAAGCCGAAGTAATCCGAGCGGCCGTCGAACTCCGTCGGTTCCGTAGCAAGACCCTGCGATGCGAAGTAATCCAGGAATACCTGCTCCACGCGGGCGGACCCGTTAGGCCCCGTTTCCCCGAATGCCGATCCGTCGCCGTCGTAGACAAAGCGCACATAGTTAGGGGAACCCACCATGTCAAAGTTCAGGTTTACAGCGTGCCCCTTCAGTTGGCGCGCCGAGAGCTGGGAGACATAGAAGTCCGATCCGACGAGCCCGTCCTCTTCTCCGCCCCAGAAGGCAAAGCGGACCCTGTTCTCGGGATCCCCCGACTCAGCCAGCTGGAGGGCTGTTTCAAGAATGGCAGCGGATCCTGTTCCGTTGTCATTGATGCCTGCGCCTTCTGCAACGGAGTCCAGGTGCGCTCCCACGACCACCGTGCGGTCCGCCCGGCCCGTCGTGTCCGCCAGGATGTTGAAGGAGTTGATGGTGGTCAGGGCCGAGTCAACCGCGAGCCGCATTATGGTCACGCCGGTCAGTCCGGCCAGTTCTTCTCCAAGGGCAAATGTCGTACCCACAGCAGGGATGGTGGCCTGAGGGGCATTGAGCGTTCCGTTGAAGGCACCAAATCGATCATCGTCAGGAACGTCATTGCCTTGGTTGAAGACGATGACACCCGCTGCACCAGCTGCGGCCGCGTTGTCCACCTTGACCCGGAAGTCACAGGAACCGCGCTGAATCAAGGCGATATTGCCCACCGGGAAGCCTGCGAAGTCCTCACCCTCGCAACCGCTGGTTGCGGCGCGGTCTCCTGCCAGGTTTATATCGACGGCGGTGAGCGGAGCCCTCACGTCGCCCGCCCCCGAGTACGTCATGACGACGAAATCCGGGTCGTCGCCTTCGTCAGTGTACGTTTCCGAAGTGGGCAGGATTCGCTCCAGCACCGTACCCGCCGGATCCACGTTGAACTGGTCATAGGAGAAGTGCTGCCGCACAGGCTCATACCCTGCCGCCCGCAGCTGCTCCTCCGCATACACCGCCGAGGCCTCGTACCCTGCCGTCCCAGCCGCGCGCGTGCCGCCGTTGGCATCGGCTATGGTTTGGAGCTCTTGCAGGTGGTCCATGATGGCCACTGCAGATACGGCGTCGCGGAGTGCCGCGGTGTCCGTACCGTTGTCGGCAACGGCCGGCGGCGAAAAGCCCACCGCCACCAGGATCGTTGCGGCTGTAGCCGCGCGACGCATATTCCGTGTCTTCTTCATAGGGGTCTCCTGAATTTCTGAGGCGGAATCCGGGTCCGGGCATCATTGCACGGAGCGGTGAGATGACCCTATCGGATACGCGGCTGTACGAGGAGTACCTCATCCGCCACGACACGCGGCCAGTGGCCGGCCTTGCTTAGACCCCCGGCGGACTCAGGCGTCGATGCGTTCGCGGTCCAGGCTTGCCGCCCCGGTGGACTCAGGCGTCGATGCGTTCGCGGTCCAGGCTTGCCGCCCCGGCGATGATGAAGTCTTTCCGCGGAGCCACATCAGATCCCATCAGAAGGTCGAATGTCTCCTCGGCGTGCTTGGCATTCTCGATCCCCACCTTGCGCAGAGTGCGGTGCCGCGGATCCATGGTGGTTTCAGCGAGCTGCTCGGCATCCATTTCGCCCAGACCCTTGTAACGCTGGATGGGCTCTTTGTAGCGCTTGCCTTCCTTCGCCAACCTCGCCAGCAGCCCGTGAAGCTCGGCTTCGGAATATGTGTAGATCATTTCGTTGGCCTTTTGGCCGGCGCTGATGACTTCCACACGATGCAGCGGCGGAACAGCGGCAAAGACCCTGCCTTCATCCACCATCGGCCGCATGTACCGGAAAAACAGCGTCAACAGGAGGGTGCGGATGTGGGCACCGTCGACGTCGGCGTCGGTCATCAGGATGACTTTCCCGTAACGGGCAGCACTGATGTCGAAGCTGCGGCCTGACCCGGCCCCCACAACCTGGATGAGGGCAGCGCACTCGGCATTGGAGAGCATGTCGCCCACGGAAGCTTTCTGTACGTTCAGGATCTTGCCGCGGATCGGCAGAAGGGCCTGAAAGTCAGAGGAACGAGCCAGTTTGGCCGTTCCGAGGGCCGAGTCACCTTCCACGATGAACAGTTCCGAGCGTTCGACGTCGTCCGTCCGGCAGTCAGCGAGTTTCGTCGGCATCGAGGATGTCTCCAGCGCATTCTTGCGTCGTTGGGTCTCCTTGTGCACCCTGGCCGAGATCCGCGACTTCATCTCACTGACGATCTTCTCCAGCAGCAGCGCCGATTGGGCTTTGTCGTTGCGGTTGGCGGAGTTGAGGCGCGCCGTCACTTCCCTCTCCACTACCTTGGCCACAATCGCCCTGACTGCGGAGGTACCCAGTATCTCCTTGGTCTGGCCTTCAAACTGCGGCTCAGCCAGGCGTACCGTCAGGACGGCCGTCAGTCCTGCGAAGATGTCGTCTTTCTCGATCTTGTCGTTCCCCGCCTTGAGCTTGCGGGCATTTGTTTCAACAGCCTTGCGGAACGTCTTCACCAGGGCTTGCTCGAAGCCTGACTGGTGGGTTCCGCCCTTTGGCGTGGAAATGATGTTCACGAAGCTGCGGACGGTGCTGTCGTAGCCAATGCCCCAGCGCAAGGCAACGTCCACTTCGCATTCCCGCTCCACTTCTGCGAGCTGGCTGTGGCCACGTTCATCCAGGACCGGAACTGTCTCCTTGAACTTGCCCGAGCCGTGGAGGCGCCAGACATCTGTCACGCCTGGATCAGCAGCGAGGAACTCCACAAACTCCGAAATGCCGCCGTCGTGGTGGAACACTTCCTCGTGTGCCCCGGATTCACCAGGGGTACCGGGAAGGCGCCGCTCGTCCCGGACTGTCAGTTTCAGTCCGGGGACAAGGAATGACGTCTGGCGGGCGCGTGAAGCGAGTTCGTCATAGGAAAAACGAGCATCCGGGGTAAAGATCTGACGGTCGGCCCAGTAGCGGATCCGCGTCCCGGTAACTCCGCGCTTGGCCTTGCCGATGATGTCCAGCACTGAGTCTTCGACGAAAGGTTCGAACACGGCCGACGGGTCCGGCTTTGTTCCAACATCCCGGAACCGGCCAGGCTCGCCCCGACGGAACGACATGCGGTAGGTTTTGCCGCCTCTGTCCACTTCGGCGTCCAGCCTGGCTGACAGTGCGTTCACCACTGACGCGCCGACTCCGTGAAGGCCGCCCGATGCGGTGTAGGAGCCGCCACCAAACTTTCCGCCTGCGTGGAGCTTCGTGAAAACCACCTCGATGCCGCTGAGCCCTGTTTTAGGTTCCACGTCGACGGGGATACCGCGGCCGTCGTCGTGGATTTCCACTGAATTGTCGGCGTGAAGGATGACCTTGATGTCATGGCCAAAACCGGCCAGGGCTTCGTCGACTGAGTTATCGATGATCTCCCAGAGGCAATGCATCAGTCCGCGGGAGTCAGTTGAGCCGATGTACATGCCGGGACGCTTCCGGACGGCTTCCAGGCCTTCCAGGACGGAGAGGTGCCGGGCAGTGTAATCAGAACTGGGTGTCACGGGTGGTGAACTCCTTCAGTGACGGAATAGCTAGGGGTGGAAATGCTCTCTCTAGGGTAGTCGCCCCGCCCGCCTGCCCCTGTTTGCCACTCCCCTGAGGCCTCGTAACGCTACGACTCGTTACGCACCTGTGATACGCGGACAGCGAACTTGATCAATCCTTGCCGTGGATCAGCAACGAATGCTGGTTATATAGAGTTACCGATCTACTAAGGAGGCCGAAATGACAACAGCAGTAGCGGACCGCACGCTAAACGCACTGGACCGGTGCGATCGTTGCGGGGCACAGGCATACGTCCGGGTTGTTCTCGGTTCCTCCGGCGGTGAGTTGCTGTTCTGCGGCCACCACGCCCGCGCGGTCGAAGCCACCCTGAAGCCCCTGAGCTCCGACTGGCACGACGAAACGAGCCGGCTTCACGAGAAGGAACCGGTTCCAGTCGACTAGCAGCTCCACTGATCACGTCAGGGCTCCTCCATCGTGGAGGGGCCCTGATTTTTTTGGTCCGGCCAAGGTAGGCGGGACTCATCCAATCAGAGTGGCCGAAACAGCAGGGTGGAAACAACCGGGAACAGCAATGGCCTCCATCGGTGATACCGACGGAGGCCATTAGCGTGAAGGCTGGCTGCGTTAGGCGCCGCGTTTAGTCGAGGTAGTCGCGCAGGACCTGCGACCGCGACGGGTGGCGAAGCTTCGACATCGTCTTGGACTCTATCTGGCGGATACGTTCCCGCGTGACGCCATAGACCTTACCGATTTCGTCTAAAGTCTTCGGCTGGCCGTCGGTCAGGCCAAAGCGCATGGCTACAACGCCGGCTTCCCGCTCAGACAAGGTGTCCAGAACGGAGTGGAGCTGTTCCTGCAGCAGCGTGAAGCTCACAGCGTCAGCAGGAACCACCGCTTCGGAGTCTTCGATCAAGTCACCGAACTCGGAATCGCCGTCTTCACCGAGGGGTGTGTGCAGCGAGATGGGTTCGCGGCCATACTTCTGGACTTCAACGACCTTTTCGGGGGTCATGTCCAGTTCAAGGGCCAGTTCCTCCGGCGTGGGTTCGCGCCCGAGGTCCTGGAGCATCTGCCGCTGCACACGGGCAAGCTTGTTGATGACTTCAACCATGTGCACGGGAATGCGGATGGTACGGGCCTGGTCAGCCATGGCACGGGTGATGGCCTGGCGGATCCACCATGTGGCATACGTGGAAAATTTGAAGCCCTTGGTGTAGTCGAACTTCTCGACAGCACGGATCAGGCCCAGGTTGCCTTCCTGGATAAGGTCCAGGAACAGCATGCCGCGGCCTGTGTAGCGCTTGGCCAGCGAAACAACCAGACGGAGGTTGGCCTCCAGCAGGTGATTCTTGGCCCGCTTTCCATCGTGGATCACGAACTCAAGCTCACGCTTGAACTTCGGATCCATGCTGCCGTCATCGGCGTTGATCTTCTCTTCGGCAAAGAGTCCGGCTTCGATGCGCAGCGCAAGGTCGACTTCCTGCTCTGCATTCAGCAGCGCCACCTTGCCGATCTGCTTCAGGTAGTCCTTGACGGGGTCAGCTGTAGCGCCGGCGGACATGACCTGCTGGACGGGGGCGTCGTCGTCATCGGCGTCCGAATACACAAATCCGGAACCGGTGGCGGTACCGGCAGCCTTGACACCCTCTTCGCCTTCTTCGGTGAGTTCCGAGGGATCAGGAACTACGTCGTCGAGGTCTTCCTCGACGTCCACGTCATCGGAATCGTCGTCATGCGACTTACCGGCAGCTTCCGCTGCCGCTTTTGCGCCGGGCTTTGGCCCGCGCTTCTTGGGTTCGGCTGCGGACACGGTGTCATCGCCGCCTCTGACAGCCTTGTTGGCTGCTCGGGTGGCGGCACGCTTCGCGCTCGTGGCCGCCTTCTTCTCCTCTGGAGACAATTCGGCCTGGTCGGCGGGTTCCTTCTTCGCGGAAGACGGGGTCACAGAAAACCTTTCTAGCGGCGGTCTGTGGAATCACCATACGGGCAACACCACTATGACCCTGTCAAGTCCGTGATTCACATCAGGCGCAACCACGGCCGGCAGGGCCACTAAGTAGAACTGCCGGGGCGGCTGCAATGTTCCCGTTTCGGGGTACACCGCTCGCACCTGATTCACGGACCCAACCGGGTCTCGGCAACCATTGTCTCACGGATTTCCGAATCGGCCCCTCATGAATCCCTTGTTACCGCATTTTCCGCAGCCGCTCGGAGGCAAGCTCGCAGGCAAACAGCTCAACTGCTCAGGCGGCCTCCGAACAGATCTTCTGCCAGGCGGCCTCTCTCCTTGCCGCCCACCCGCAGACCGTGCCCCGCTGCACCACTTCGTTCAACAGATCCGCGAGCCTGTAGCCAGGGAGGATGTCTGCTGCCTGCCCAAGCAGCGAATGGGCATATGAGCCCCGCCCCCGGCACCATTCGATCCACCCCCGCGCTGTGAGGGCAGCCGCGCTAGCCTCCCCGCCGTTCGGTTCATCCAGGTGCACCAGCAGCCTTTCCAGCCTGTCCATCGATGTCCAGTCCGGAAGTCGCGGAGCCAAACCCAGGAGCACTTCGCCGTAGTTTGGAACAGACGCTCCTGCATATGGTGGGGCTGCCTCTGCGCTCGGGCCTTGTCCGGCCGCGGGAGTGGTGCCGGGAAGTGAGCCGGTTGCATGGGGGCTGTAGGGTCCGTCTGAGTGTTCATCGTCATCGGACTGGAAAACGCCGAATTCCGCAGCACCGTGAATTGCCGCCTCGGTTCCTGCCGCGGCCATAACGAGCACGGCATCGCGCCAGGCCGGGATGCAGAGCGAAGCGCGAAGGAAGCCTGATACCTCCGGTGGCGGCGGCTGTGCCGGCACTTCGGCCAGAACCGAATTCCAGGTCCCCAGGACGGCGTCGAATTGCTGTCGGCTGGCGCTGCGGCGGGCGAACGTGCCGGCCCATGCCAGTTGGGCCGCTGCCGTTGCCGGATCCGGAGGGCCCTGCTTGACCTGGGAAATGCGTCCCGCCTGAGTGTCCGGGTTTGGGCCGATACTGCTCCCCCGGAAGACCATTTCAGCGTTCAACCGGCTGTCGCGGATCTCATCCAGGGACCGGCCCGGCTCCGGGCAGCAGGAATCGTCAGCGCAGTCGGCGTTCCGCCAGTAATCCTCGCCGACCAGCCACACGTCCCTGACGGGCATGCCTGAGCAGTCAAGGACTTCTTCCACTGCAGCAAGGAGCCCGGAGTGCGGGACAGCCGGACTCTGATAGGGCGCGGTGGACACATCGTGCCGCGTCTCCCCGGTGACCTGACCCCAACCGTCGTTGCTGAAGATGATGAGCAAAGACCCGTCTGCGGCCTCGTCAGCCTCAAGGTAGCTGCCCACAGTCTGGGCGTAGTGCCCGAACTCCACCTGATCCTTCGGCGGAAGATCCACCCGAAGCGTCGCCCCCAGGCGTTTGCCCTGCATGGTCATGGCCACCAGGCTGTTACTCGGCCAATAACCCAGGGTGTGGGGAATGAAGCCAAGGATATCTTCAGGACCGCTGATAGTGAGATGGTCTTTTGTCATGCCTCCAGCTTGACGAAGCAACCGCCAACTCCGGGAGACCTGCCTTCGGCTATGTGGACAGCACCGCCTTGTGGAGGAATGGACGGCCGGCAGCAGACACCTTAGCCAGGTGTGCGCCGCTTTTCCGCATTCAGCAGCCGCTGCTGCGCCATGGACCTAAGGAGCGGCGGAACAACCACGCCTTGAGCGGCCAGCTGACGCCGGACCTTGCGCCGGCACACGAGGACCGCGCTGACACCGAACGCCAGTATCAGGAAATGGACGCTGAGTGCGATCCTGAAGGGCTCAAGGCCGTACAGTTCACCCCGCGAAAATCCGGTGGAGTAAAGGAGGTCGAGGACCAGCCCGACAAGGTAGATGCAGACAAGGGCTGCAATGAATCCACCCACATTAACAATGCCTGTTGCCGTTCCTATCCTGTGAGCAGGATTGAACGTGCGGGCAAAATCGAAGCCGATCATGGAGCCAGGTCCGCCGATCGCCAACACCACCACCAATCCAGCCAGGAGCCATAGCGGAGACCTGCCGGGCATCAGCAGCACGGCCCCCCACGCGACCGCTGTGGCCCCCGCAATCAGGAGCACCATGGTTGACCGGCGCAAGGGATGCCGCGAGACGAACCTGCCGATGAGCGGGCCGGTAGCCATTGCCGCGGCAACATAGACGGCCATCAGGACGGAGACCACGCCTGTGTCCAGGCCTTGGGCCGAGATGAGGAACGGGTAACCCCAGGTCATGGCAAATACCGTGCCGCTGAACTGAATAGTGAAGTGGCTCCAGAGCCCCAGCCGGGTGCCCGGTTGACGCCAGGCCCGCGATAAGGACGCACCGGTGGCGCGGAGTCCCTGGACTTTGTCGGAGCGCGGATGTCCAGGGGGCAGATCCCTCAACAGGACCAGTGCCATGACGACGGCGACTCCGGACATTCCCGCCAAGGTCAGAAATGCGGGGGTCCAGCCTGCCAAATGAAGTATCAGGGCGAACGGCACAACACTGAATAACTGGCCGAGCTGCCCTGACATCCCGGTGAGTTGGGTAATAAGGGGAACCCGCGCCGGCGCGAACCACAGCGGAATCAGCCGGATCACCGAGATAAAGGTCATGGCGTCTCCGGCACCCACCAGGACACGACCGAGGACACCCCCGGGAATGTTGACGGCAAATGCCAGCTGCAGCTGACCCAGACACATCAGGATGGCGCCGCCTGCAATCATTGCCCTCGACCCGAACCTGTCCACCAAAATCCCGACCGGGATCTGCAGGCCGGCGTATACGAGCAGCTGCAGGACTGTGAAGAAGGAAATCTCCGCTGCGCTGGCATGGAAACGTTCTGTTGCCTCCAGGCCAACCACGCCGAAGGACGTCCGTTGGCTGACAGCTACCAGATACGCGAAGACACCAATGGTCCAGATGAGCCAGGCGCGGGGTGCAGTCACCACTCCATTATGCCTGCGGGCCGGATAAGTCGTATTTATTGACCTGCTTCTTTGCTGGCCAGATAGGCCTCGACTGCCGCGCCAAGATCATCGGCGTTCGGCAGTTGGTCGTTTTCGTCGGCCAGCAGCGACCGGCGGACCGTGCCTTCGGCCTTCTCGTCATACCGTGACTCCAGACGCGACACGACATTCTGCACTTCTTCAGAGGCCTCAATCTGCTCGGCAATCTGCCTCCCGACCTCACGGCCCGCTTCACGAAGACGGTCCGCCGGAAGCATCAGCGACATCGCTGCGCCGAGGTATTCAAATCCTGCGACAGCCGCGGGAGGGTACTCCGCCTCGGCCAGATAGTGCGGAACATGGATAACGTATCCGGCCACCTTCCGCCCGGCCTCTGTCAGCCTGAGTTCGAGAATGTGACCAACTGCGGCGGGCACCTCAACTGTGGGTTTCCAGACGGAAATGCCCTCGATGAGTTCCGGCCTGTTGCCGTGAACCGTTACTCCTACGGGCCGGGTGTGCGGTACCGGCATGGGAATGGAGTGGATCCAGGTGACGAGGTTTACCTCAAGTTGCTCCACAATGTGCAGGACTGCGCGGGCGAACCTCTCCCACTGAAGGTCGGGTTCGAACCCTGCCAGCAAGAGGAACGGCTTTCCAAGACCATCAACAAGCCTGTACAGCGAGAGGCCCGGAGCCTGGTAATCCTGCAAATGGTCCTCGACGAAGCTGACGTGGGGGCGCCTGGACCTGTAGTCGATGAGCTGGTCTGCGTCGAAGACTGCTACGAGTTCCGATTCCAACGTTTCGAGGAGTTCGGTGGTGATCTGCTTGACCACATGACCGGCATCGGCAAAGCCGGTAAACCCCATTACCATGTCCAGCCCGCGGTTGGCGGGGTCGTGGAACAGTTCGCTGTCGCTTGCATAAAGCGCATGGGGGTCCAGCAGCGAGCCGGATATCCGTTCAAGCATGGCATGTTCCTTTCACGGTTGCGGTGGGGAGGAGGATGACACCGCACGCGGCGGGCCGGAGGACCGGCACGCCGGACTAATCTTTACAACGTCGAAGAAGCGCCACGCATTCCTCCCGTCCGATGTGCCGCACATCTCGCGGAGTTCAGTACCAACCCCGGTGAGAGGCTACGATCGGAACTGGCCCAATATCCGGCCGGAAGACTCCGGATTGCGTCACAAACCGATGCTGGCCGGTCCCCCGGCAGGGGCGCCCAACATGCGCCCCTGCCAAGAAATCACAGAGAATTGAGGACTGATCCTCGTGGTCAAGAATACTGAGATCAAACTTACCGCCATCGCCCGGGACCTGAAAAAATTTCCCAGCGAAGCCCTTGTCATCGGCGTGGGTCAGGGACCGGACGGTCCCGTCCTGCTGGAGAACCCCTTGACGGCCAAGTCAGCCGAGACCCTCGCCGAATCGCTGAAGGTTCTTGGGGTCACCGGAGCCGCAGACCAGCTGATTCGCCTTCCGGGCCTTCCGGAGACAGGTGCCTCTGTGCTGGTATTGACAGGCCTGGGCAAGGTGCGCGACGGCCAGAAGATTTCCGAGGAGTCACTGCGCCGGGCGGCCGGATCAGCTGTCCGCCAGCTCGCCGGGCTCTCCAGCGTCACTATTGCGTTCCCGACGGCGGCCCTGGCCGACGTCGCTGCCATCGCCGAAGGTGCCTCTTTCGGCGCCTACTCCTTCACCGATCACCGTTCCGAGAAAAATGGACTCAAGGACCCGGTGAAGGCCGCCGTCATCTTCACCGACCTCGCTGGCGACAAGGAGCTCCCCCAGGCGTTGGAACGGGCATCTCTCATCGGGAAGGCAGTCAATGCAACCCGGTCCCTGGTCAACGAGCCTCCAAGCCACCTCTACCCGGAGTCTTTCGCAGAGGCGGCGAAGGAGCTGTCCAAGGGTTTGCCTGTCAAGGTGACTGTGTGGGACGAAAAGCGTCTGGAGAAGGAAGGCTTCGGCGGCATCATGGGCGTAGGCAAGGGCTCTGCCCGTCAACCGCGCCTGGTCAAGGTTGAATATTCGCCCGCGAAGGCGACGGCGAAAATTGCCTTGGTAGGCAAAGGCATCACATTCGACACCGGCGGAATCTCCATCAAGCCGGCCCTTGGCATGGGTGACATGAAGAGCGATATGGCCGGCGCCGCCGTCGTACTCAACACAGTCCTGGCGCTCGCAGGGCTGGGCCTGCCTGTCAAGGCAACCGCCTGGCTGTGCATCGCCGAGAACATGCCCTCAGGCGCTGCCTCCCGTCCCGCTGACGTCCTGAAGATGTTTGGCGGCAAGACCGTCGAAGTCCTGAACACCGATGCCGAGGGCCGCCTGGTAATGGCCGACGGCATTGTCGCGGCAAGCCAGGAGTACCCGGACGCGATCATTGATGTTGCAACGCTGACTGGCGCGCAACTGATCGCCCTCGGTAACCGGACGGCCGGCGTCATGGGGGCGGACAGTGTCACCGCGCCGCTGAAGGCCGCCGCCGACCGCGCCGGCGAGCTGGTCTGGCCGATGCCGCTGCCCGAAGAACTGCGCCCCAGCCTGGACTCCCAGGTTGCCGACCTCGCCAATATCGGTGAACGCCACGGTGGCATGATGACCGCGGCGGTTTTCCTGCAGGAGTTCGTGGGCAAGGGCAAGGACGGCGAGCCCATTCCGTGGGCCCACATCGACATTGCCGGCCCGTCCTTTAACAACGGCAGTCCCTATGGCTATACCCCCAAACAGGGCACCGGCTGCACCGTCCGGACTTTGGTTGCCTATGCCGAGGATCTCCTGGCCGCGTCGGCCTAGTTGGACTACTGATCCGGGTGTGCCGGTTTCCGGGAATGACTGCAACCGGCACACCCGACTGCCAACCGGGCTGGTCCTCTTGATGAGGCACCGGCCAGAAACCGCTTGAGCGTCTCTAAAACTGAGGGTCCAAGCTAAAACATTCATGTTGTTAGGATCAGAAGTCCGCCGGCAGGCACGGGGCGGGTAACTTCCCCGGAAAAACGCTTCGTACAGAGTTGAGGTCAATAAATGGTCCTTCAGGATCGCGCCAAAGCAACCCGCGAGGCGATCATTGCAGGGGCGGCTGCCGTCTTTGAAGAGCATGGCTACGGCAACGCCAGCCTGACCCAGGTGTCCCAGGCGGCCAAGGTAACTAAGGGAGCCCTCTACTTTCATTTCCAAAGCAAGGAAGACCTTGCCCGTGCAGTGATTGAAGAACAGCACCGGATAGTTCTCGCGGAGGGCCAGGCCATCCTGGCGGAAAGCCGTCCGGCACTGACAACGATGATCCTGATGTGCCGCGCGTTCGGACTGAAGCTCATCCACGAACCAGTAGTCAGGGCGGGCATCCGGCTCACCCTGGAAGCGACGGCTTTCGGGCAACCCGTGCGCGGGCCCTATGAAGACTGGATCGACGCCATGGGACATCTGGCAGAACAGGCCCGGGAGGAGAAGCACATACGGTCCTCCGTTACTGCTGCCGCCTTTGCACGCTACTTGGTCGCTTCCTTCACAGGGGTCCAGATGGTGTCCGGGATCCTGACCGACAGACGGGACGTCATGCAACGCATCGAAGAGATGTGGTCCATCCTTTTGCCCGGAATTATGCACGAGGACTATCAGGAAGACCCCATGGCTCTCGCGGCTCTTATCTCAGCTGAATAACGATCCGCGCGTAAACCGGTCAACCATATTGTTTTAGGTGCCGGATGCACATATCCTCATCTAGGTACCAATGATTCCCGGCCAGCCATAATGGGGGCCTGGAACGAAGTCTGTGTGCCGGCGCAAGCTTTGGGGGGCGTCGGCAACGCCTGGATCAAGCCGGGCTGTACCGCGATCCGCCTTCGTCGCGGGTCCGCTGGCGGCAAGCCATTGATGGCTCAACCTCAGCAGGCCCGCGACAGGTGTGCCATCGACCCCTTGCGCTCGCCGGTGTTGAACATCCCCGCTCTCTGATCTCTTCGACACAAAGCTGCGTGACTCTGACCACAAGCGCTCCACAAACGCTGCTCCAAGGTGGAGCATGGATAAGTGGTTCGCTAAGGTGAACTTTGGTAGTCACAAATGCAAGAGAACCTGCCTGCTGGCATAATCACGGCAGAACAAGTTCCAAGACCAGATGATGCGTACTCTCGCGTCATCGTTCACGCGAGGGAGCGTTTTAGTGGCCGATCAGGCAACTGCGCAAGAATTCGACATCCTGGTACTCGGTGGCGGCAGCGGCGGATACGCCACCGCCCTGCGTGCTGTTCAGCTCGGCTTCACTGTTGGGCTGGTTGAAAAAGCCAAGCTTGGCGGAACCTGCCTCCACAACGGCTGTATTCCCACCAAGGCACTGCTGCACTCCGCTGAATTGGCAGATCATGCCCGCGATGCCTCGAAGTACGGGGTCAACGTGACCCTTGACAGCATCGACATGACTGCGGTCAACGCATACAAAGACGGCATCATCGCCGGAAAATTCAAGGGCCTGCAGGGACTCATCAAGTCCAAAGGCATCACCGTTATCGAGGGTGAAGGCAAGCTCCAGGGCACCGACACCATCGTCGTGAACGGAACAGCCTACAAGGGCAAGAACATCGTGCTGGCGACAGGCTCGTACTCCCGCTCCCTGCCGGGGCTGGAAATCGGCGGACGCGTCATCACCTCGGACGAAGCTTTGACCATGGACTACATCCCCAAGAGCGTCATCGTTCTGGGCGGCGGCGTCATCGGCGTCGAATTCGCCTCAGTCTGGAAGTCGTTCGGAGTTGACGTCACCATCGTCGAAGGCTTGCCTTCACTGGTTCCCAACGAGGACGCCGCCATCGTCAAGCACCTTGAGCGTGCCTTCAAGAAGCGCGGCATCAAGTTCTCCACCGGCACCTTCTTCCAGGGAGTCGAGCAGGACGAAAACGGTGTCAAGGTCACGCTGGTCGATGGCAAAACCTTCGAGGCCGAACTGCTCCTCGTAGCAGTCGGTCGCGGACCGGTTACTGCCAACCTCGGCTACGAAGACGCCGGCGTCACCATTGATCGCGGTTTTGTCATCACCAACGAGCGCCTGCACACCGGCGTGGGCAACATCTATGCCATCGGCGACATCGTCCCGGGCGTCCAGCTGGCCCACCGCGGTTACCAGCAGGGCATTTTCGTGGCCGAGGAAATCGCTGGATTGAAGCCGGTGATCGTCGAGGATGTCAACATCCCCAAGGTCACCTACTGCGATCCCGAAATCGCGACGGTGGGCTACACGGAAAAGGCCGCCAAGGAGAAGTTCGGCGACGACCAGGTCCAGACCCAGGAATACAACCTTGCCGGTAACGGCAAGAGCTCCATTCTGGGCACCAGCGGCATCGTCAAGCTGGTCCGCCAGAAGGACGGCCCCGTCGTCGGTGTCCACATGATCGGTGCGCGCATGGGCGAGCAGGTCGGCGAGGCCCAGCTGATCGTGAACTGGGAAGCCTACCCGGAGGACGTGGCCCAGCTGGTACACGCCCACCCGACGCAGAATGAGTCACTGGGCGAGGCCCATCTTGCTCTGGCAGGCAAGCCCCTTCACGGCTAGTCATTCCGCAAGGCAACAGGGTTTAGTGCACCCGGCAGTAACTGCTGCGTGCACTAAGCTCGAACAACGCAGCAGCAACCATCCGCACTAAAGATCAATAAGGAGAACGGGGACGATATGTCTGAATCCGTTAACTTGCCCGCCCTCGGTGAGAGCGTCACTGAAGGAACCGTTACGCGCTGGCTTAAGCAGGTAGGTGACCGGGTAGAAGTGGACGAGCCGCTGCTCGAAGTTTCCACTGACAAAGTAGACACCGAAATCCCCTCTCCGATCGCCGGTGTGATCGAGGAAATCCTCGTTGCCGAAGACGAGACCGCCGAAGTAGGTGCGCCCTTGGTCCGAATCGGGGACGGCTCTTCTTCGAACGGCGCGGTGGCTCCGGCCCCCGCAGAGGAAGCACCCGCTGCTGAGGCTGAGGCACCTGCCGCTGAAGCACCGGCAGCACCTGCCGCAGAGGCGCCGGCCGCTGAATCAGCCCCGGCGGCTCAGGCACCGGAAGCTGGAGCTGCACCGGCATCTGGCGGCGAGGGCCACGAAGTCACACTTCCGGCTCTGGGCGAAAGCGTCACTGAAGGTACAGTGACCCGCTGGCTCAAGGCTATTGGTGACAGCGTCGAAGTTGACGAGCCACTTCTCGAGGTCTCGACCGACAAGGTGGACACGGAAATTCCGTCGCCGGTGGCGGGAACCCTTCAGGAAATCCGTGTTAACGAGGACGAGACCGCCGAGGTCGGCGCCGTCCTGGCTGTCATCGGTTCCGGAGCCGCGGCTCCGGCACAGGAACCCGCACCTGCGGCCCCGGCACAGGAACCGGCAACCGCCCCCGAAGCAAAGCAGGAGGCACCCGCACCTGCTGCTGCACCGGCACCCTTTGTCGAAGCCAAGCAGGAGGCACCCGCTGCCGCACCTGCACCAACTCAGGCCCCTGCTGCGGCTACCGAGCCGGCTGCAGAGTCCGGCTACGTAACTCCCCTGGTCCGTAAACTGGCCAACCAGCAGGGTGTGGACATCTCCTCGCTCACAGGAACAGGCGTCGGAGGCCGGATCCGCAAGCAGGACGTGCTGGATGCAGCAGAAGCCAAGGCAGCCAGTGCAGCTCCTGCTGCTGCTCCTGCGGCGGCTGCACAGGCCGCTCCTGCCGCATCTGCCCCGTCAGCTGCCGCTGCTTCCCTCCGCGGTACTGTACAGAAGGCGCCCCGGATCCGTCAGGTAATCGCCCGGCGCATGCGCGAGTCACTTGATGTTTCGACCCAGCTGACCCAGGTCCATGAAGTGGACATGACGAAGGTTGCAAAGCTCCGGCTCAAGGCCAAGAATTCCTTCCAGGCGCAGAACGGTGTGAAGCTGACGTTCCTGCCCTTTATCGCCAAGGCTGTTGCCGAGGCGCTGAAGCAGCACCCGAAGCTGAATGCCGCCTACGACGAGGAAAAGCAGGAAATCACGTACCACAACGCCGAGCACCTGGCGATCGCCGTGGACACCGACAAGGGCCTCCTTGTTCCTGTTATCTCCGACGCCGGCAACCTGAACCTCGCCGGCCTTGCCGGCAAGATTGCCGACGTCGCCGACCGTACCCGCAACGGCAAGATCGGCCCGGACGAGCTCTCCGGCGGAACGTTCAGCATCACGAACATCGGATCCGTCGGCGCACTGTTCGACACTCCGATCATCAACCAGCCGCAGGTTGGCATCCTGGGAACAGGCGCTATCGTCAAGCGGCCTGTGGTCGTCACTGATGAGAACGGCGATGACTCACTGGCCATCCGCTCCATGATGTACCTCTCCCTGACGTACGATCACCGACTGGTCGATGGAGCAGATGCAGGTCGTTTCCTGCAGACCCTGAAGGCACGCCTCGAATCAGGTGCCTTCGAGTCGGACCTGGGGCTCTAACCCTCAGCAGGGCTGACATTTCAACGACGGCGGCGCGGGCAACGGTGGAACATCCACCGGAAGCCCGGGCCGCCGTCGTCGTTTGCCCTGGTTTCCGGTAGCGAAACGCGCGGCCACCTTACTACAGGCTGTAGAACTCTCTGACTAGACTGATGCCATGAATATCGTCTTTGACATCATGGTCTTCCTTCACATCGTTGGCGCCGCAATGATCGTCGGCATCTGGATCGGCAACATGAAAAAGCCAACGGTCCACCCCCGGCAGTTCGACGGCGCCGCACTGCAGCTCCTCACAGGCATCGCGATGATGGGCCTGATCCCCGCATTGGACAGGGATGCCAACTACATGAAGCTCGGCGTCAAGATCGTGATCGCCCTTGTGGTCGCCGTCCTCGCCTTTATCGGCAGCCGTAAGTACAAGAAAGGCGAACCAGTCGGCAAGGGACTGGCACACAGCGTGGGCGGACTTGCCCTCCTGAACGTTGCCATTGCTACTCTCTGGAACTAAAGCATGTCTCCCGCGCCTGTCCTCCGTTCAGGGCTGCCCGGGAATAGGTCCGGCAGATTAAGCCAGATGAACTGATCGAAGCGACTGGCCACCTCTACTGCCAGGAACCTGGACCAGAACGCGGCAAGACTCTCCGCGTCCACAGCGCTGACCATAATCGAGGCGATACGCGCAACTGGCGGATCGTGGTGACTCTGCTGCTCAAGCTGCTTCTGATTCATGTTCACTGCTTATTGATCCATAATCCTCTGACAGCGGACACTGGTGCACTTCAACTCCGGAATCCATAGGATTGACCCGGAGGGAAAAGGCCCAGGCCTGACCCGGTACCAAATTCAAGCTGAGGAGCGGACATGGCAGCAACACGCAACGCACACACTGTATGGAATGGCGATCTGATGGAGGGTTCGGGTGCAACCACCCTGGACAGTTCCGGACTGGGCACTTTCGATGTGACCTGGAAGGCCCGCACCGAAGAAGCCGCGGGCAAGACCAGCCCCGAGGAACTGATTGCTGCAGCCCACTCGTCATGTTTCTCCATGGCCTTCAGCAACATGCTGGCCAAGGCGGGGCACACACCCGATGAGCTGTACACGACTGCTGCCGTGACGTTCGTTCCCGGTACCGGAATCACGGGAAGCCACCTCACCGTGAGCGCCAAGATTCCGGGCATTTCCGAAGAAGAGTTCCAGAAGATCGCCGAGGAAGCCAAGACGGGCTGCCCCGTTTCCGGCGCGTTGGCCAGTATCGATATCTCCCTGGAGGCGACGCTCGCCTCTTCCTGATCGCAAGGCATCACGAAGAATCCTGATCCGAGCGGCGCAACGGTGACGCATCGGGTCGGGACAGCTCAAAGGCCCCGTTGAACTGATAGTCAGGAAAGCCTGACACCAGCCCAACGGGGCCTTTAGCGTTGGCCGGCAGTCAGTCTGTGTGCTTCCGTGCAGGCAAGGGAGCAGGGACCACCCGACGGTAGCCTTCGCGGAGCGGGGGACGGTCCGTGGGGAGCTCCTGGATCATTTCTTTCAGTGCCCCGATCCCATATTCCAACTGGGGATCGCGTCCGGCCGCGTAGGCATGGGGCGGGAACGTTACCTCGATGTCAGGGGTGACACCGAAGTTCTCTATATCCCACCCGACTCCCCCGCTGAACCAGGTGGCATACCGGGGCTGCGTCACTCCGGTGCCGTCGGCGAGGGTAAAGCGGTTGTCGATGCCCACGACGCCGCCCCAGGTCCGGGTGCCGATAACCGGCCCTATTCCCCGCAGCTTCGAAACCTGGGTGATGATGTCGCCGTCGGAACCGGCAAATTCATCGGCGAGGATCACCACCGGCCCCCGCGGTGCATGGTGGGGGTAAGTGCGGGGTTTCTCTCCACGAGGCATGCTCCACCCCGTCACCTTTCGCCCGATGAGTTCAGCGACCAGTTGCGATGTGTGTCCGCCCCGGTTCCGGCGAACATCCACTATCAGCCCGTCAAGAGCGGTCTCAGTGTCCAGGTCCCGGTGCAACTGTGCCCATCCATTCGGCATCATGTCGGGAATATGAAGGTACCCAAAGGTAGCGTCTGATGCCTCCCTGACTGTCCGCCGGTTTGCTGCCACCCATTCCTGGTAGCGCAGCCGCTCCTCGTCCTTCACCGGAACAACAGCAATCCGCCGCTGGCTACCGGCGGCATCGCCGTGACCGGCGCCGTTGAGAAGGGTGAGTTCCACGGCTCGTCCGGCGGCGCCCACCAGCTGAATGGCCGGCGTGAGAGTTTCTGAAAGCTCCACACCGTCTATGGCCAGGATCACATCGCCGGCTTTGGCATCAGCTCCTGGACGTGTCAGTGGTGAGGTGGCCAGGGGATCCGAAGATTCACCGGCGAGGATCCGGGTTATTTCCCACCCCTGACCCGTGAAGGCGAGATCGGCGCCGAGTCGGCCCTGTCCGTTGCTGCCGTTTTCGGTGACAGCGGCCGGACGCACGTAGGCATGTGAGGTGCCAAGTTCACCGTGGAGTTCCCACAGGAGGTCCACAAGATCATCGTGTGACCCCAGACGATCCACAATGGGGCGATACCGGCTGTGCACGGAATCCCAGTCCTGGCCGGCCATGTCCTCAGCCCAGAAGAAGTCGCGCTGCAGGCGCCACGCTTCATCAAACGCCTGTGCCCAAATACTCACAGGATCCATCAGCACACGGACCCTGCCCAGATCCACGGAGACCAGCTTGCCCGAATCTTCATCCGCCTTGGCCCCTGAGGGCGCGACCTTGACAGCCTTCTCGTGGATGAATACCACCTGTTTCCGGTCCCCTGACAGAGTGTAGCGGTCCAACGAATCCACGATCGTGGCGTCCTTGCGGGTACTCAGGTCAAAACGCACCAGCCGAGGCGTCGGCTTCTTGTCTTCGAGCGTTGCCCTGCCATCCCCCGTCGCTCCGGCCAGCGGGCTGTCCATCCAAAGCAACGCACCCGCGGTTGCCGAGAGAGCGGAATAGTTGCCTTGCGGAACGGGGACGCTGATCACACGGTGGGCCAACCCTTCCGGGTCCACCCTGACCTCCGGAGAGTCCGCTCCCCCTGTCTTCTGATCGTCGCCGTCTGCATCCGCCGCTTCGCCGCCGTCCTGCAGATCCACCGTCGGCCCGAACGGCGAAGGTGTGTCAGCCGCAAGCGCCACAAGATAGGGCTTGATGGGACTGGGGAAGGACAGGTCGAACGAATGTCCATCGTAAACGGGGTCAAAACTGCGGTTGGAGAGGAATGCGAGGAATTTACCGTCAGGAGTGAACGACGGCGACTCGTCCCGGAAGCGCCCATCCGTGACGCTGATGGCTTCCATGCGATCAGTCGAAACGCGGGCAATCCTGATCCGGCTCCGGGATCCAAAGGACGTAACCGGCTCGGACCACCCCAGCCAGGAGGAGTCCGGCGACCAGCAGAGGCCTTCTATCGTGCCCTCGCCGATGCTGGTGACGAGTGTCAAAGAACCCGCCCGGGTGTCCGCAAGGTAGACGTCGCCAAAGGCGGTGCCCACAGCAAGCCACCGTCCGTCCGGGCTGGCCTCCAAGGCGCTGGCGCGTGTGGGCTTCGGGAAATCCATGCGCAAGGCCTGTGATGCAGGGACACTGGAAGCAGCCGATGGCCTGGCAAACCCGCCGGCAACATCAGCATCCTCAAAAGCGTCGTGCTGGCGCCCTTCAGTCTGGTGCCCGGCAGGCGGGTTTTCGTGGCCCGCCCCAACCTGGAGGCTCAGCCCCGCAGCGGACACGGGGCTGGGCAGCACGGTTCCCTTGCTTTGCCCGGAATTGGCCTTGGCGTCCTTAGTCCCTGCCGGGGCCGGGACGAGCAGTCCGGCGATGGCCTTAACGTAAAGGGCCTCAACCCCGCCATGATCAGCAACATAGGCAATCCGCCCATCCGCCAGCGGCCGCGGAAGCCGTCCACGCACTCCGGGTGTGGCTTCAATGACTCGCGAGGGGCCGTCTTTGTGCCGAAGCCAGTGGATGGTTCCATGGGCTTCAACTGCACTTGATGTTCCCGTATGGTCCGGGATCACGTCCCCGAGATGCTTCGCTGTCTTAAGGAGCGAGCTGCGGCGCGCCTGGGACGCCGAGCCCAGCGAGATGTCCAGCCTCACGGCCTCCGAGGCAAGGTCCGGCAGAACCCACAGCTCGCCTGCCGATTCAAAGATGATGCGCTTTCCGTCAGTAGCCGCGTGGCGGGCGTAGAAGTCCTCGTGGTCTGTGTGCCTGCGAAGGTCAGCCCCGTTGGGGAGCACTGAATACAGGTTCCCGTACCCTTCGTGGTCTGACAGGAACGCGATCCGTCCTTCCACCCACATGGGGTCAGTAAGGTTCCCGTCAATCTCCGGAAGAAGCCTTTCGAACTCGCCGTTTCCGTCATCATCGATCCACAGTTTGCCGGCCGTTCCGCCCCGGTAGCGTTTCCACCAGGCAGGCTCCCGCGACAATACGCTGGCCAGCACGACCGGCCGCTCGTCACCGATTTCCGGGCCAAAGGCCACGGACTCTACTGGCCCGAACGGAAGCTCCTCCGCCCAGCCGCCCTCCACGGGCACGCTGTAGGCGTGGGTATGGCGCCCTTCAGCCTGGCGGAAAGCGCTCGTGACGACGACGTCACCGGCTGCCGTAAATCCTTTGACGCGCGTAGTGGCGTGTCCGAAGTACGTCAATTGGCGGTAACCGCCGCCGTCGACATCGGACGTGACCACTTCCGGGTTGGTACCCTGCACCACTGTCCAGACCAACCGCTTGCCGTCCGGAGTGAACCGGGGATTGCGGGCGGGCAACTGAAGAGATGAGACCCGCCAGGCGCGGCCTCCTCCCAGAGGTGCAATCCAGACGTCGTCCTCGGCCACAAAGGTGATCAGGTCGCCGTGCAGATGCGGGAAACGTAAATAGCTCGAAGAGGTCATCAGTTGATCATAGTCAAAGTCCTGCGCTCAACTGTCATGGACTGACACGCATCCGGCCCACGTCTTCCCGTGGTGAGATTGCACATGCAGATAGTCATTTCAGGTGCTTCAGGGCTCATTGGAAACGCGCTCACCCGCAGCCTCCGCCGGAACGGTCACAATGTCAGGACGCTCGTTCGCAGGCCGCCCGCCTCGCCCTCGGAAACAGCATGGGATCCTTCGCAGGGTGTTCTCGACCCCACTGCCCTTGAGGGCGCAAACGCCATCATCAATCTCTCTGGCGCGGGAATCGGTGACAGGCTATGGACTCGTGCCAGGCTCAAGGAACTGTCCGCCTCACGGGTCCTGTCCACCCAAACCCTTGTCAAAGGAATGAAACAGCTGGGCTCACCCCCCTCAGTGTTCATCAGCCAGTCGGCTTCCGGCTACTACGGGGATGCCGGCGCGAGGGTCCTCAGCGAAGAATCACCAGCGGGAAGCGGAGTTTTGGCAGAGCTCTGCCTGGAATGGGAAGCGGCAGCCAACGAAGCCCCACACGGTGTCCGTGTGATAACACCGCGGACGGGAGTGGTGCTCAGCCCCGCTGGAGGAGCCCTGGGCAAGCTGCTTCCGCTCCTGCGGCTCGGACTGGGCGGCCCGTTGGGCAACGGCCGGCAGTATTGGCCGTGGGTAACCCTTCCCGACGTCGTGTCCGCCTTTTCGTTCCTTCTTCAGTCGCCGAACGCGGGACCCGTCAATCTGGGGGCACCGCACAGTGCCCAGCTCCACTCTCTTATTTCCCACCTGGGGTCCGCGCTGAACCGCCCGGCGCTTTTGAGGGTTCCAGCTCCCATCCTGCGCCTCGGCATGGGCAAGCTGGCGGATGAACTCCTGCTGGCAAGCCAGCGGCTCGATCCCGTGGTGCTCACGTCAGCCGGTTTCCAATGGCAACATCCATCGCTGACGGACGCAGCCAGGTGGATCGCAGGCCGTTAGGTGGGAGGCAGGATCTCTTGAATGCGCCATCTGCCGTCCACCAGAAGCAGGACCAGCCGGAGTTGTTCCTCACCGCCAGCCGCCCGATTGGCCACCAAAGCACCTGAAGCATCCAGTTCCTGATAGGCGGACGCGGACGCAGTAATGCTAAGAACTGCCCGATCCGTAGTGCTTTCGCGCTCAGTGTCTACCTTGGAGAGTGTGGTGGTGAAACCTGCCAGCCTGTGGCCGGACCTGGCCAGCACCGCAACAGTCCTGGCGTCAGCCTCCGCCGCATCGGAACCCATAACGTTGACTTCGTTCAGCAGGTCATGTCTGCCGGAGCTGAATGCTGTTGATCGCAGCCAGGCCAGCCCCCGTGCCGCCTGGTCGGGCGCGCCGGAATCAATCTGCTCACGGATCTCCTGAGGAATCTCTGCTGGGAGCTCTCCTGGGACGCCTGCGGAACTCTCTGCAGCGGGACTTGCCTCATCGGCGACTCCCCCGGCCCGCGGTGAAACCATCCCTGCTTCCGGCTGGGCGGCCAAGGCAGCCCCAAAAACTTCGGGCCGCCACCAGTTGATACCCGCACCTGTCGACAACAGCACCAGAGCAATGCAGGCAAAGGGAAGCAGTCGGGGACTCCTTCGCCTGCGGGCTGTGCGCAGCCCACGCCTTGTCTCGTGACTTGCACTGGCTGTTGCCGATGGGCCCGGCCCCAAATGATTTTCCGGACCGGCGTGAGAGGCCTGGCGCGCCGGATGCTTTGTGAACCGGCGCCGCCACTCCCTGTACCGGCGCCTCCATTCCCTGTACCCGATGAAACGGGCCAAAAAATGATCCTGGGGAGGCAGGCTACGACGCGTCAGCAGTTCCGGAATCACGGTGGGGTGGACGGAGGCGGCAAGATCGACTGGAGCCGCTTCCGCACTTCGATACACAGCGGTTGCGAACTCGCGTGCGGTAGGGCGCAGGCGTCGCTCATCATGAAGTGCGGCTTCAAGCGCCGCGGCCAGCTCCGGCGGTGCATCCTGCAGCAAAAGTGTCAGAGGGGGCCTGCGGGAAGTCTCCGGCGGCGGGTTTCCGGTCAGGCAGTACCAGCCGACAGCGGCAAGGGAATATACGTCCCGCTCCGGTTGAAGTCCGGCCCTGAGGGGGTGGTCCGGCGCAGGATCCTTGAAGCCCAAGGTGCCGTGTCCGGAAACAGCTACGGCATCCCCCACCATTTTGCCGACACCGAGGTCTGCCAGCAGAGGCTTACCCTGTGCGGAAAACAGGACATTCCCCGGTGAGACGTCCGAGTGCGTGAATCCCTGGCTGTGAAGGTATGCCAGAGCCTGGGCCATCGGTGTCAGGACGGTGACCGTTTCGCCAACAGTGAGCTTGCCCCGGATGGCCACCAGTTCAGCAAGGGAGCCACCAGCGGCAAAATCCATGACGAGACCCAAGCTGCCGTCACCAACCCCTCCCAGCCTGACGACGTCGTGCGCCCTGACAAGGTGGGGGTGGTCCAAGGCCGAGAGGATGCGTATCTCACGACGAATGGATTCTGCTGTGGAGACATCATCCGGAGCATCCTCCATGCATTTCAGGGCAAAGCTTCTGCCCGTCGATTTCTCGCTGACGAGCCAAACCGCAGCTGATCCGCCTTTGCCCAGTGGACGCCCCACCTCATAGCCGGACACGGAAGGCTTTGTGTCCGCGATGTCGGCGGCAAGGGCAGGGCCCGTAGTGAACGATTCCCCGCCAGTTTCCATGCTGATCTCCGGCCCGCGCCGCTGGAATTTATCCATAATCAAGGAATAGCCGATTCCGCAGAATCCCGCAGAAGTTATCCACAGCCCCTCTGTTGCGATGAGAGCTTAAGCACAGAACCGGGCACGATGGCGGACGGGGTCTAAGCTGTTAGGCATGACTCTTGAGTTTTCCCAGCTGGGTCTGGCCCCGGATTTCGTTGATTACACGCGTGCTTGGGAAATCCAGCGCGAACTCCACGACAACGTCCTCGCCGGCAAAGCACCCAGCACAGTCCTCCTCCTCGAGCACTCCCCCGTATATACAGCGGGAAAGCGTACTGAGGAACATGAACGCCCCTTCGACGGAACACCGGTGGTACCGGTAGACCGCGGGGGCAAGCTCACCTGGCACGGTCCGGGCCAGCTGGTAGGTTACCCCATCATCAAGCTGAAGAACCCTGCAGGTATCCGCGACTATGTGGAACGCCTTGAAGCAGTAATCATCGCCGTTCTGTCCGACTATGGCCTCAAAGTGGAACGCATCAAGGGACGGGCAGGTGTCTGGATCGACCAGGACGAGAAGGGGCCGGCCCGCAAAATCGCAGCGATCGGGATCCGCGTCAGCGACGGCGTCACAATGCACGGCTTTGCCATCAACTGCAACAACGACCTGGCGCCCTATGGCCAGATCATCGCCTGCGGTATCACTGACGCAGGCGTGACCACCATCTCCCAGGAAACCGGGAGAGACGTAGCTCCGGCCGATCTCGTTTCGCGGATCACGGAAGAACTGCGCAAGAATGAAGACGCCCTAGTTGCGATTCCCGAAGGAGCTCTACTGTGACACTGGCACCAGAAGGCCGGAAAATGCTGCGCATCGAGCAGCGCAACTCGGCCACACCGGTGGAGCGGAAACCGGAGTGGATCAAAGCGAAGGTCCAAATGGGACCGGAATTCGTTAACCTCAAGAACCTGGTGAAGAAGGAAGGCCTCCACACCGTCTGCGAAGAAGCAGGATGCCCCAACATTTTCGAATGCTGGGAAGACAAGGAAGCGACCTTCCTGATTGGCGGCTCCGAATGCACCCGCCGCTGCGATTTCTGCCAGATTGACACAGGGAAGCCGTCGCCGGTGGACATCTTCGAACCCACCAAGGTTGCGAGGTCGGTCCAATCGATGCAACTGCGCTACGCCACGGTTACGGGCGTCGCGCGCGACGACCTCGAAGATGAAGGCGTCTGGCTGTACGCGGAAACGGTCCGCAAGATTCATGAACTTAACCCGGGCACCGGCGTCGAACTGCTGATCCCGGACTTCTCCGGAAAGCCGGAGCACATTGAGGCGATCTGCGATTCCAAGCCTGAAGTGTTCGCCCACAACGTGGAAACCGTACCGAGGATTTTCAAGCGCATCCGGCCGGCGTTCCGTTACGACCGTTCGCTCGACGTCATCACGCAGGGCCGCAAGCTCGGCATGGTCACAAAGTCGAACCTTATCCTCGGAATGGGCGAGACACGGGAAGAGATTTCCGAAGCCCTCAAGGACCTGCACGACGCCGGCTGCGACCTCATCACCATCACGCAGTACCTGCGGCCAAGCGAACGCCACCTTCCGGTGGACCGCTGGGTCAAGCCGCAGGAGTTTGTCGACCTGCAGCAGGAAGCAGATGAGATCGGCTTTCTGGGAGTCATGAGCGGACCGCTGGTGCGATCGTCGTACCGCGCCGGCCGTCTCTGGGCAACCGCGATGCGTAAAAAGGGCTGGGAAATCCCGGCCGAGCTCGCCCATATCGAGAGCTCCGGCAGCACCCGTCAGGAAGCCAGCTCGCTCATCGCAGCCCGCTCCTAGAAGCGCACCCCGAACTATTGCGCAGTGGCTGAGGGCCGGATGCCGGGCTTCCCGGCGTCCGGCCCTCAGCCATCAATCACGTAGAATTGAGGCACTATGGCGAAATCCCCTGATTCCAGCAACACCACTCCGGCATCCTCTGATGAGCCGAAACGTGGCCTCTTTTCACGTAAGCCCAAGGCGGCGAAGGTCAAGAAGCCAAGCCGTCTGAAGCAGATCGGCGAGGTCTTCCAAATGACCCGGCGCCACGACCCCATGGTGCCGTGGCTGATGCTGCTGGTTTTCCTTGGCGTCGTCGCTGTCAGCTTCCTGGTCGGTTTCTGGCTGGAGAACTGGGTTACCGGACTCATCATCGGCATCCCTCTTGGTTTGCTGGGGGCAACGCTGATCCTGTCCCGCCGCGCTGAGCGGGCTGCGTTTGCACAGATTGAGAACCAGCCGGGAGCGTCGGGGGCCGCCTTGGGCACACTCAAGCGCGGATGGATCACAGAAGAGCAGCCGGTAGCTGTCAACCCGAGGACGCAGGATGCTGTCTTCCGGGCTATTGGGCGCCCGGGCGTGGTGTTGGTCAGCGAAGGACCCACCCATCGGGTGAAGCCGCTGATCGAGGCCGAGCGTAAGAAGCTCGCACGCATCCTCCCCAACGTTCCTGTCCACGTGATCCAGAGCGGCCGGGGCGAGGGTCAGGTCCCCCTCAGCGAAGTTGCCAAGAAAATGGGAAAGCTGAACAAGGAGCTCACCAAGATCGAGGTCAGCGCTGTATCGAAGCGGATTGCGTCGCTGGGAAACCGTCTCCCGATTCCGAAGGGCATCGATCCCTACAAAGCACGTCCTGACCGCAAAGCAGCACGCGGCCGCTAGCTGGATCCGCAACGCCCCGGGAACGGCCAACCGGCCATAACCGGGGCGTTTCCTTTTGCAGCGGCGGCACCTCTCGCGTGCCTCGTTAACACGCCACCCTTGAATCGGAGAACCCGCACATGAAACTTCCCTCTAAGCCAGCCGTAATCCGGATCTTCAAAATACTCGCGGTGGCTGAAGCCTTCAGCTGGGCTGCCCTGCTGATCGGAATGTTCCTCAAATGGGTACTGAGAATTACCGAGCTGGGAGTTGAGATCGCCGGACCAATCCACGGCGGCCTGTTCATCGGCTACGCCATCGCCGCACTGGTCCTCTGGCGCCTGCAGCGCTGGCCGTTTCCCGTGGCGCTCTTCGCGGGACTTTCCGCGGTTCTGCCATTTGCCACGCTGGTGTTTGAACGATGGGCTGACCGTCGCGGTTACCTCACGGCTTCAGAGGAGACTTCCGCGGCAGCGGACGAGCTCCAGGAAGCCGGAGTCTGACCGGCACGCCGACGGCGGACGCCGGCCCCCAATGGTGCGCGCCGAAAGGGCCGGCTCTACAGGCGGACGAGTACCGTATTCATCGCCTTGTCATGAAGGCCGCGCTGATCAGGGTCAAAAATTACTGCCGGAATAACCAGGCACAGCAGAAGGGCCCGGACCAGTGCCGGCAGGGGTCCCGCGGGCCCGCCGCTCAGCCTGGTGACGTGGATTCCGGCGATGCGGTGACCAATGCTGTAGCCCAGCGTGCCAACGAGCAGGATCTGCTGGGCGGCAAAAACGGCCAGGGTGGCCCAGGGATCACCCGCGAAGGCAAAGTTGCTGATGAGAAGGGCAATTCCCCAATCAATGCAAATGCCGAGAATGCGTCTTCCCGCCCGCGCAATGGAACCCGGGCCTGATTCGGGCAAACCGAGCCGTTCCCCCGGATACTTGGAGGTTCCCGAAGTATCGGGCCCACTGAGCCATGAACCTATGTCTTTGCGATCAACCACTGAACAAGACTATCGGTTTCCCAGGCGCCAGGCGCTCCGCCATCATCATCCTTAACACCGTGTGCGCTCACACTGTGGAACCAGGTAGACCACACTGTGGACGCCCATTACCGTTTACATAGCAGGCGCTTCTGTAACCTGCCGGAAACAAAGCGGACACAGCAGAGAAATCCCTTATCCCTAGGGTGTTAACAGTTGCTAGCGAGCTATGAACGGGGACGGCGATTCGCTTTCCCCGCTGTTGTATTGCGCTGGACAGTTTGGCTTTCCAGCCAGTTATTCCACATGCATAAGGAGCATAGATGTTCAAGACTGCGGACGAAGTCCTCACGTTCATCCAGGACGAAGATGTTAAATTCGTTGATATCCGCTTCACCGACCTCCCTGGCGTCCAGCAGCACTTCAATGTGCCCGCCAAGAGCGTTGACGCTGACTTCTTCGTCAATGGGCAGCTCTTCGACGGGTCCTCCATCCGCGGCTTCCAGGGCATCGCAGAGTCCGACATGCAGCTCATTCCCGATGTCACGACCGCTTTCCTGGACACGTTCCGCATGGAGAAGACCCTTGCCTTGAACTTCTCCATCGTGAACCCGCGGACCGGCGATCCGTACCACCGCGACCCGCGTGGCGTGGCTGAAAAGGCCGAGGCCTACCTCGCCTCAACCGGCATTGCAGACACCGCGTTCTTTGCTCCCGAAGCCGAGTTCTTCGTGTTCGACAACGTCCAGTACCAGTCCACGCCCCAGGGCAGCTTCTACAAGATTGACTCCGAAGAGGCTCACTGGAACACCGGCCGTGAAGAAGAAGGCGGGAACCTGGGCAACAAAACCCCGGTCAAGGGCGGCTACTTCCCGGTTTCCCCGACGGACAAGCAGTCTGACCTCCGCGACGCCATGTGTATTGCACTTGATGAAGCAGGCCTTGAAGTCGAACGCAGCCACCACGAGGTCGGCTCGGCCGGTCAGGCTGAGATCAACTACAAGTTCACCACTCTGACTCACGCGGCAGATGACCTCCAGAAGTTCAAGTACGTCGTCAAAAACACCGCGGACGCCTGGGGCAAGTCGGTAACCTTCATGCCCAAGCCCGTCTTCGCTGACAACGGTTCAGGCATGCACTGCCACCAGTCCCTCTGGAACGATGGCGACCCGCTGTTCTACGACGAGAAGGGCTACGCCGGACTCTCGGACACCGCCCGCTGGTACATCGGTGGCCTGCTGAAGCACGCTTCTGCTGTCCTGGCCTTCACCAACCCGACGGTGAACTCCTACCGCCGCCTGGTGAAGGGCTTCGAAGCTCCTGTCAACATGGTGTACTCGCAGGGCAACCGCTCCGCTGGTATCCGTATTCCCATCACGGGCACCAACCCGAAGGCCAAGCGCATTGAGTTCCGCGCTCCGGACCCCTCGTCCAACCCCTACCTCGCATTCGCTGCCCAGCTGATGGCCGGTATCGATGGCATCCGCAACCGCATCGAACCGCCTGCTCCCATCGACAAGGACCTCTACGAGCTCCCGGCCGAGGAAGCCAAGGACATCCCGAAGGCTCCCGGCACGCTTGAAGAAGCACTGACCGCACTGGCGGAGGACAACGAGTTCCTGCAGGCCGGCGGCGTCTTCACCCAGGACCTGATTGACACCTGGATCGAATACAAGTACGAGAACGAAATCCGCCCGCTGTCGCTGCGCCCGAACCCCTACGAGTTCGAGCTCTACTACGGCGTATAGCAGCATTACAGGACTGAACATGGTTCAGTCCGCAGAGAGTCCGCACGCGCTTCCGGCAACGGCAGCACGTGCGGACTTTCTTTTGTCTGAACCTCTTGGCCCTGGCTCTGTGCGCTTTACGCCGATCGGGGGAAATCGTCGATAGCAAGCTCAGCGAGCTTCGCATAGATCGCCTGCATATATCCTTCGCTCTCTGCATGGACAAGAATCGACACCACCCGCGGCCCAATCCAAAGCTCCACCAGCAGATCTCCGTTGCTTCGCGTTACGAAAACATCTTCAGCCACCCAGGCCACACCGCCCTTGATGCCAAACAGCGCTGTGGCACCCCTGTCCTTTTGAGCTCCACTCATGGGCCGAAGGTAAATCACATCGCATAGCTGAAACACCAGTAACCTGTACGCGTGTTTATCCAGGCTCAATCCCACCGCTACTCAGGTGATGAAGAGAATGAAATCACCACACGCGGCCCGGTCAACATTCAGCGGTCGAACGCTCTGTACATGGTCCGCTGAGGGCCCGCTGAGCCGCCCGGATAAGGGCCTTGATCCAAGAATCCGGCTTTTCTGTAGGCGGCCTGCCCGGTGGGGTTGCCCTCATTCACTGAAAGTACGACGCCGGTCTCACCGCCGCCCAGCCTCGCAGACAAGCGCTCCGCTTCCCGGAAGGCCGCCCGGGCCGCGAGCGTGCCCAAGCCCCTTCCCTGGTCCTCCCTGCGGATGAGGAAGCCACGAAGCAGCCAGGCGCTCTGGTCGTCTGCCCAACCAGCCAGCCGTGCCGCTCCCAGCTGAAGGGTCAGAACTCCCACGGCCCGGCCCTCCGATTCCACAATGTAGGGAAACCGCGATTCTTCTGCCAACCCCGTCAGCATCATCCGCAACGGGTCTCCGACGAAGTCTGACTGACCCGGCGCCAATTCCAATTGGGCGGCTTCGCCGAGCTGAATGGCGCGCCCGTCTGCGTCGAGGCTCTTCAGGGGGATAAGCCAGACGAAAGCGTGCATGCCTATCAGGTTACCGAACGGGCGGCCTGTACCGTCCGTCGTCGTCCGCGCCGGGAGCTATTCCGCCGCAGAGTCTGCGGGCGGACCAGCGGGGTCCATCCACATGACTTCCCAGAGATGGCCATCCGGGTCCTGGAAGCTGTGGTTGTACATGAAGCCGTAGTCCTGGACCTCCTGGGATGGACTTCCACCGGCCGCAAGGGCCTTCCGTACGGTTTCGTCCACGGCTTCACGGCTGTCGACCGAGAAGGCCATGATGGCTTCAGTGGTACCCGTACTGTCCGCGATGCTCTTGGACGTGAACGTCTTGAAGAAGCCCTCCACCAGGAGCATGACGAAGGCGTTGTCGTTGATGATCATGCAGGTGGCATTCTCATCGGTGAAATCCGGGTTGAAGGAGAATCCGAGCGCCCCAAAGAACTCGACGCTCCGATTCAGGTCCTTGACGGGAAGATTCAGATAAATTTGCGTTGCCATCCGCTCAAACTAGCACCATGAATTGTGCGTGTCAGCCCTTTCGCAGCCATTGGCGGGCGCCTGGGATACCCTGCGAAACCACTCGCCTACTGCCCGTAGAATATCCTCTCAAAGACTCCACGGGCGAGCCTGCTGACGCGCAGGTAGTCTTCTTCCAGGGCAGCGGCATTGCCTGGCTGGTAGCCGCACCAACGCGCCACTGCTTCAAGGTCGCGCCGGGACGAGGGCAGAAGGTCTGAGGCCCTGCCGTTCCAGATCACGTTTGCAGACCTGATCCTGCTCGCGAGACGCCATGCCTTCATCAGCAGTTCGGCGTCATTCTTTCCAATGAGCTCGAGGGACGCGGCGGCCTCCAGCGCTTTGATGGTGGACGTGGTCCGGAGCCCGGGATGATGGGCGGCATGCTGCAGCTGCAGCAGTTGAACAAGCCATTCCACATCGCTCAACCCGCCGCGGCCCAGTTTGAGGTGCCTGGCAGGGTCCGCTCCCCTGGGCAGCCGCTCGGATTCAACACGGGCCTTCACTCTCCGGATTTCGCGGATGTCCTGCTCCAAGAGCGATTCCGGATAGCGAATGGGGTTGATGAGGCTTACGAAATCGGCGGCCAGTTCGTCGTCTCCTGCGATTGGCCGCGCCCGCAACAGCGCCTGGGCCTCCCAGATCAGGGACCAGCGGCGGTAATACTCCGCGTAGGAGTCCAGGGACCTGACCATCGCCCCGCTCTTACCCTCCGGGCGAAGATCGGCGTCGACCTGCAGGACCCTCTCAGCCATAATCGCCGGCTTCAGCGGCTGAGTCAGGAGGCTGGAGATGTGGCCCACGATCTGGGCAGCCTGCAGCTGGGCTTCCTTTTCCGGAACGCCGGGCAAGCCCCGATGAACATACATGACGTCGGCATCGGAGCCATACCCGATCTCACGTCCGCCCTGGCGGCCCATGGCCACCACGAGGACTCTCGTCTTCAGCGGACCTTCGGAGGAGACAATGCCTTCCGCAACCCGGAGCGCCCCGACAATAGCCGCCCGGTCTGTCTCAGCCAGCGCAACACTCACCTGGTCCTGGTCCAGGAGCCCGGCGCTGTCAGCGATTGCCGTGCGCAGGATTTCCCGTCGGCGGATCAGCCGGATCAGGCGCATGGCACTCTCCGGATCCGCATGCCTGGACATCTTGGAGGTGATCTCCAGCCACTGTGCATCGAATCCAAGCGGTGTGAGGTCCTTTTCCGAGCCCAGCCAGGCCACGGATTCCGGCGAGACCTCCAGCAGGTCCGCGATCAGCCTGGAGTTGGACAGTACATGGCAGAGCCTTTCGGCCGCGGCGGTGGAGTCACGCAGCATGCCCAGATACCAATGAGTGGTACCGAGGCTCTCGCTGATACGACGGAAACCGAGCAGGCCGGCGTCGGGATCAACGCCTTCGGCGAGCCATCCCAGGAGGATGGGCAGCAGATGGCGCTGGAGCGCCGCGCGGCGGCTGACCCCGGCAGTCAGGGCCTCGATGTGCCGCATGGCACCCTGGGGATCGAGATAACCCAGGGCTGCAAGCCGCGCCTGCGCCGCCTCCGGTGACAGGCGGGCATCTTCGCTGCTGAGCTTGGCGGCTGTGTTAAGCAGGGGCCGGTAGAAGATGCGGTCGTGGAGTTCGCGCACTGACCGCTTGGTTTTCTGCCAGGCGGCCAGCAGCGTGTCGGGGTGCGGACGTTCCCGGGAAAAGGGACCCAGCATGGCCTTGGCCAGAGCCCTCAGCATTTCTTCCCGCACGGGCATCAGGTGGGTGCGGCGCAATTGGAACAGTTGGATGCGGTGCTCAAGGACCCGCAGGTACCGGTAGGCGTGGTCAAACCCTGCAGCGTCAGACCGGCCAATGTAACCGCCGGCGGACAAAGCCGCGATGGCCGACGTCGTATCCCGGTGCCGGAGCGTCTCATCAGACTTGCCGTGCACAAGTTGCAGTAGCTGTACGGTGAATTCGACGTCGCGCAGGCCGCCCCGTCCGAGCTTGATTTGCCGTTGTTCCTCTGCCGGCGGGATATGCTCCGTGACCCGCCGACGCATGGCCTGGACAGACTCGACAAAACCGTCGCGTCCGGCAGAAGCCCAGATGAGCGGTGCCACAGCCGCCTCATATTTCGCACCGAGCTCGGTGTCCCCGGCGATGGTCCGTGCCTTCAGGAGCGCCTGGAACTCCCAGCTCTGCGCCCAGCGTGCGTAGTAGCTCTCGTGGGAGGCCAGAGTCCGCACGAGGGGACCCGATTTCCCCTCGGGCCGGAGGTTGGCGTCGACCTCCCATAATCCGGGCTCGCGTCCCACCGAGGAAATGGCCCGTGATATTCCTGTGGCGAGGGCAGTGCCTATGGTGTTCGATCGGGCGTCGTCCAAGGATCCGCCCTCGATGACGTAAATGACATCGACGTCGGAAATGTAGTTGAGTTCCCGCGCCCCGCACTTCCCCATCCCAATCACCGCAAGGCCGACGTTTGCGACGTCAGACGAGCCATACTGTTCCGCCGCTTCCGCCCGGGAGACGGCGAGGGCGGCTTCGATAGCGGCGCCGGCAAGGTCGGCCAGTTCCCCTCCGGCAGCCGGCATGAAATCAAGCGGATCCGCTGCGCAGAGATCCTTGATGGCGAGATCCACCACTCCCCTGCGGTAGGCAGTGCGAAGCGCCTCATACGCCTCCGGCCCGGCTAAAACCGCTACCGGCCGGGCGGACCTGGAGTCCGCCTGCACGGAACGCAGCAGACGCTCACGGAGTTCGCCGGCATCAGCGGCTGCCGGTTCAGGGCTGACCCTCACGTTGAAGGCGTCCAGATGCTCAGGATGACGGATCAGGAATTCCCCGAGCGCCTCCGAGGCACCAAGGACCCGGTAGAGGGCTTCACTGGTGTCCGGATCTGCGGACGCAAGGGTTTTGAGCTCCGGATGCTTCTCAAGGAGCCGGACCAGGGATTGAAGCGCAGTATCCGGGCTGGCGGACAGGTGGAATCCCGCAAACAGGATGTCCGGGTGAATGCCTTCCAACTCCGGCATGGCCAGGAAGCGCTCGGCCTTTTCCAGATCGCTGAAGCCGGTGGAAATCAGCCGACGGGCAAGGCTCATCGCGACGCCCTACAGAATACCGAGATTGCGCTGCAGCTCGTAGGGGGTCACCTGGAGACGGTAATCCTGCCACTCGGCGCGCTTGTTCCGGAGGAAGTACTCAAAAACCTGTTCGCCAAGGATCTGCGGCATCAGCTCGGAGTCTTCCATGCTTCGGATCGCGTCGTGGAGGCTTGCGGGCAGGGGATCGTGTCCCATAGCGCGGCGTTCTGCAGAACTCAGCGACCAGATGTCGTCCTCCGCCGCTGCCGGCAGTTCATACCCTTCTTCGATACCCTTCAGTCCAGCCCCAAGCAGCACGGCGTAGGCAAGGTAGGGGTTGGCGGCGGAGTCTATCCCGCGGTACTCGATCCGCGCGGACTGGCCCTTTCCGGGTTTGTACAAGGGAACCCGCACCAGGGCCGAACGGTTGTTGTGGCCCCAGCTGAGGTAGCTGGGCGCTTCTCCCCCGCCCCAGAGCCGCTTGTAGGAGTTGACGAACTGGTTGGTGATCGCAGTGAATTCCGGCGCGTGCTTGAGGATGCCCGCGATGAACTGCCGGGCCGTTTTGGACAGCTGGAATTCTGCACCGGCTTCATAAAAGGCATTGGTATCGCCCTCAAACAGCGAAAAGTGCGTGTGCATGCCGGAACCCGGATGATCGGTGAACGGCTTGGGCATGAACGTTGCGTAGGTACCCTGCTGCAGGGCTACTTCCTTGATGACGGTCCGGAAGGTCATGATGTTGTCCGCGGTCTGCAGGGCATCGGCATACCGGAGGTCGATTTCGTTCTGGCCCGGACCTGCTTCGTGGTGGCTGAACTCGACCGAAATCCCCACCGATTCCAGCATGGTCACCGCGGTGCGCCTGAAGTCCTGCGCCACACCGCCTGGGACGTGGTCAAAGTAGCCGCCCTCATCCACTGGCACGGGGGCACCGTCGGGGCCAGGCTCCTGGGACTTGAGGAGATAGAACTCGATCTCGGGATGGGTGTAGCAGGTAAAGCCCATGTCCGCTGCCTTGGCGAGCGTGCGTTTGAGGACGTTACGCGGATCGGCGGCGGAAGGTTCGCCGTCCGGCGTCAGGACATCACAGAACATTCTTGACGTCTGCTCGGTCTCGCCACGCCACGGCAGGATCTGGAACGTTGAAGGATCCGGCTGGGCCAGCATGTCTGATTCGAAAACACGGGCGAGGCCTTCAATTGCTGATCCGTCAAAACCCAGGCCTTCCTCGAAGGCCCCCTCAACCTCAGCCGGAGCCAGAGCCACAGATTTAAGCGAACCCACGACGTCGGTGAACCAGAGGCGCACGAATCGAACGTCACGCTCTTCGATCGTCCGCAGGACAAACTCTTGCTGGCGGTCCATAATGGCCTCTTCTCCGGTTCAACGTGCGTGCCCCGGGTGTCTCGGAAGCCGGCGGCAGTCTCACGATTCACTTTACTAAGCATTCCGGCGTGATGCGGGAGCCAGTGCCCCGCGTAACACAGCGTTAACACGGAGAGCCTTTATAAGTCACCGATCCGGGGTGTAAGTCGGTATTCCGGGCCTTGCTGACCGCACTCAGCGCGCCAGGTGTGACTCTTTTCACGTGCCCGGCGGCTACGGGCCAGTAGCTAGGACGCTTGGTATCGCATTACGCTCTAGCCATGGCCACAAGCAACAGCTCCGATTCCAGCATGCCCGCAGACGTACCTGCCCCTTACGGCAACGGGCCTGTCCCTGCTGCCGGGACATCTGCGGAGACGGCCCCCAAGCGGCTTCCAAAGGTCCGGACCCATCATCTGCAGCAGGCCAAGAACGAAGGCCGGCACTTTGCGATGCTCACTGCCTACGAGCAGTACGCGGCCGAGATTTTTGATGAAGCCGGCATCGAAGTGCTCCTGGTAGGTGACTCCGCGTCAAATAACGTTTTTGGAAACGAAACCAGCCTTCCCGTGACCGTGGATGAGCTCCTCTCGCTATGCCGTGCTGTTACGCGCTCCGCAAAGCGTGCCCTTGTGGTGGCTGACCTTCCGTTCGGCAGCTACGAAGTTTCTCCCCAGCAGGCTGTAGCCACCGGCGTGCGCTTCCTCAAGGAAGGGCTTGCCCATGGCGTAAAGATTGAGGGCGGGAAGTTCTACGCTGAAACGGTGCGGGCCATGGTCCAGGCCGGAATTCCGGTCATGGCGCACATTGGCTTTACGCCCCAAAGCGAGCATGCGCTGGGTGGGTACCGCGTTCAGGGGCGTGGCGATGACGCAAAGCGCCTCCTCGAGGATGCAACTGCCTTGGCCGAGGCCGGCGCCTTCTGTGTACTCATGGAAATGGTGCCAGCCGACACCGCCGCCGCGGTGGACGCTGCCGTGGACGTACCGACCATCGGCATCGGCGCCGGCAATGCCACCACCGGCCAGGTCCTTGTGTGGCAGGACATGGCCGGGCTGCGGGGCGGCCGGATGGCCAAGTTCGTCAAGCAGTACGCAGACCTCCGCACTACCTTGAGCGATGCAGCCCGTGCATACGGTGACGACGTCCGCTCCGGCCAGTTCCCCGGGCCGGAACACAGCTTTTAGCCGGGGTGTTCAGTCCTCTTCGTCCTTCTCCCACGCTTGGTTGCGGGCCCGTACTTTCTCCAGCGCGTGTTCGGCCTCTTCGCGCGTCTTGTACGGGCCAATCAGCTGGCTCCAGTCAGACATCGCGTCTTCTTCCACCTCGTGGGTGTTGACGTTGTACCAGTACTCGGTCATGGTTCCTTCCCGCATCCGCTCCACGTGGCTCCGATGCTTCGTGAGCCCCGTAACTTTGATCGGCTGGGGCTTCCATTGCCTGTTCGGTTCCGTTTCCGGTTCTGTTACATTGCCGATTCCGTTACTTGGCCCACGACGGCGCCTTATATGATCAATCTATGCCTTCCCTAGCCTCGACTGCACCCATCGGCACCCTTATACCGGGAACCGTGAGTCCCCAGCTGCCGGTTCCCGCGTCGATCCCCCGGCCCGAGTACGTGGGGAAGCCCGGGCCTGCAAAATTCACGGGTTCTGAGATCAAATCCGCTGAAACCATCGAGAAGATCCGCGTCGCCAGCCGCATTGCTGCGCGGGCTATCGTCGAGGTGGGCAAGCATATCCGGCCGGGTGTCACCACGGACGAGCTGGACAGAGTGGGCCACGAGTTCCTTGTGGATCATCATGCCTACCCCTCAACACTGGGCTACCGCGGTTTTCCCAAATCCCTGTGCTCCTCGCTTAATGAAGTCATCTGCCACGGCATCCCGGACAGCACCCTCGTACAGGACGGGGACATCCTTAATATCGATATCACCGCCTACCTCGACGGCGTCCACGGCGATACCAACTACACCTTCCTGGTGGGGGATGTCGACGAGGAATCACGACTTCTGGTGGAACGAACGCAGGAATCGCTGAACCGCGCCATCAAAGCTGTCGCCCCAGGCCGTGAAATCAATGTCATCGGCCGGGCCATCCAGTCCTATGCAAAGCGGTTCGGCTATGGTGTCGTTCGGGATTTCACCGGCCATGGCGTGGGCGAAGCCTTTCATACGGGCCTCATCATTCCGCATTACGATGCTGCTCCTGCCTACAACACGGTGATCGAGACCGGCATGGTGTTCACCATTGAGCCCATGCTTACTCTGGGAACTGTGGAGTGGGACATGTGGGAGGACGACTGGACAGTAGTGACCCGCGACCGCAAACGGACCGCACAGTTTGAACACACACTCCTGGTGACTGAGACCGGCGCGGAAATCCTGACACTACCCTGATACCAAGTACCATCTCAGCCGCCGAGCTGATCCCCTAGCCCGCAACCTGCCACGAACGGAAGCCCATTGGCCAAGAAGGACGCTAAAACCGTGAAAAATGCCCCGCTGATCGGAATCGATATTGGGGGCACCGGAATTAAGGGCGGCGTCGTCGACCTGAAGAAAGGCAAACTCCTGGGCGAGCGGGTCCGTATCCCCACACCCCAACCTGCCACACCGGCCGCGGTTGCCGAAGTCGTGGCCCAGGTGGTCCAGGAACTAGCCACCCAGGCGCATGCCCCGGATGCGGACTCCCCCGTGGGTGTCACCTTTCCCGGCATCATCCAGCACGGCATGGTGCTGTCGGCGGCCAACGTCGATAAGTCCTGGCTCAATACCGATATCGACGGCATGCTGACTGCGCGCCTGGGACGGCCCGTGGAAGTGATCAACGATGCTGACGCGGCCGGCCTTGCCGAAGCCCGCTTTGGAGCCGGTGAAAACGTCAAGGGCACGGTCCTGGTCATCACCCTGGGTACTGGAATCGGTTCAGCATTCATTTTCGACGGGAAACTGGTCCCCAATGCCGAACTGGGGCACCTGGAGATTGATGGCTTTGACGCTGAAACGAAAGCCTCCGCTGTCGCACGCGAAAGGGACGGACTGAGCTGGGAGGAGTACAGCGTGCTGCTGCAGCGCTACTTCTCCCACGTCGAATTCCTCTTTTCCCCGGAACTCTTTATAGTCGGCGGCGGAATCTCCAAGCGATCAGATGAATACCTGCCAAGGCTGAAACTGCGCACCCCGATCGTTCCAGCGGTGCTGAAGAACGATGCCGGGATTGTTGGCGCAGCGGTCGAAATCGCCCTGAAGCACAAGCTCGTCAAGTAGGAGCCGGCGGCGGCCGCGGCTTCCCCTCCGCGGCCACCACCGGAGTCTAAAGCTGGCTGGTCTCCGTGCTCTTTCCTTGGGCGCCTTTCGCTTCCACTTCCGCTTCATGGCGGAGCAGCGAAATGGCTGACTCGAAGTCCTCCAGTGATTCAAACGCCTGGTACACGCTTGCGAACCGCAGGTAGGCCACCTTGTCCAGCTTCTGAAGGGGGCTGAGGATCGCAAGACCAACTTCGTGCGCGTCGATTTCGGCTGCGCCGGATGCGCGGATGGTCTCCTCGACTTCCTGCGCCAACATGGCAAGGTCATCCTCGGTGACAGGACGGCCCTGGCAGGCTTTGCGAACGCCGTTGATGACTTTGCTCCGGCTAAAGGGTTCACCGACGCCGGAGCGCTTGATCACGGACAGGCTTGTTGTCTCTACTGTCGTGAAGCGGCGTCCGCATTCAGGGCATTGGCGACGGCGGCGGATGGCAGAACCGTCGTCGGCCATCCGGCTATCAACCACGCGGGAATCAGGGTTACGGCAAAACGGACAATACACGTTTGGTTCTCCCCTCGTCCGCCTTCAGTTTACGACTACATCTAGCGGAATAACAAGCCTGTAATTACTACATGTGGTAAAAGCAAGGGCCATCGACCACCTGCTTTGCCTTTGGACTAATCCGCGAAGCGTGCCGATACCGCTTGGCCGTGGGCGGGGAGATCCTCTGCGTCCGACAGGCTAAGGATGTGGCCACTGACATCGCGAAGTGCTGATTTGCTGTAGTTGATCACCTGGATAGCACGCAGGAAAGTGGTGACGTTGAGGCCCGAAGAGAACGCTGCCGTACCGCTGGTGGGAAGGACGTGGTTGGATCCTGCACAGTAGTCACCAAGGCTCACCGGGCTGTAGTCTCCCACGAAGATGGCCCCCGCGTTGCGGATACGCGCCGCTACGGAGGCAGCGTCCTCCGTCATGATCTCCAGGTGCTCTGCAGCGTAAGCGTCGCAGACGGCGATGCCTTGCCCGATGTCGTCGACCAGAACCACTCCGGACTGGGGGCCCGAGAGCGCCTCGCGCACACGGTCATTGTGTTTTGTGGCAAAGGCCTGCAACTCAAGCTCTGCACGGACCGCGGCGGCCAGGGGTTCGGAATCAGTGATGAGTACCGAAGCGGCCTTGGGATCGTGTTCGGCCTGGCTGATCAGGTCCGCTGCCACGAGGGCGGGAGTAGCGCTGGAGTCTGCGAGGATGGCGATTTCCGTGGTTCCGGCCTCGGAGTCAATCCCGACTACCCCCTTCACGAGGCGCTTTGCTGTAGCCACGAAAATGTTTCCAGGCCCGGTCACCACATCTACCGGATCGAGTGCAGGCCCCGTGGATCCGCCGGGAACTCCGTACGCGAATGCGGCGATGGCCTGGGCACCACCGATGGCATACACCTCGTCGATACCCAACAAGGCTGCTGCCGCCAGAATAGTGGGGTGCGGGAGCCCGCCGAAATCCTTCTGGGGCGGCGAGGCCAGGGCGATTGACTCGACTCCTGCCGCCAAGGCGGGCACAACATTCATGATCACCGAAGAGGGGTAGACGGCAAGGCCGCCCGGAACATACAGGCCGACTCTGGCAACCGGAACCCAGTTCTGGCTTACGACTGCACCTTCGCCAAGCTCGACGTCGATACTGGCCGGCCGCTGGGCTTCCGCAAACCGGCGGGCCCTGCTGATGGACTCCTGGAGAGCGGACCTGACCTCAGGATCAAGGTTCTCCAGTGCGCGTTGCAGTTCTTCCGCGCGGACCCTCGGATGACCCTGCTCAACGCCGTCGAACGACCTGGCGAGGTCCCTGAGGGCATCAAATCCCCTGCTGCGGACGTCGCTGATGATTTCGAGTACCTTCTGCTCGGCGTCATCAGCGGTGTCGCCCTGTGCACGGGGCATGGCCGTACGTAACTGCGCCAAGGAGAGAACCTGACCCCGGAGATCAACGCTGCGGAAACTCAGCATCGGAGAAGGGGCGCCCTGGGTGGTGTCTGGAGAAGAGGTCACCCGAACATTTTACGGGCTAACTCCGGCCGGGCCGTGCCGCCGACAGGACGAAGACACAAAGACAGCCAAAGCATCAGTCAGCGATCTCTGCCGGCCGGCGCATAAGACTCACGATATTGACCACAAAGACCGACAAGGCAGTGGCGGCCGGCCACACAAGAAGCACCGGGTAGGCCCGAAGTGAGAAAGCGATGCTTGGATTTGCTGATGCATCCTCTGCCGTTCCCCACCACCCTGCGGCGAGGATCCCCACCCGCCAGGCGATCACCGATCCAACCCCTCCGCAAAGCACAGCGACCACTATGTTCCGGACCGTCGGCCCGTCCTTTCCCGAAATCAGTACTCCGGTCAGGCACCCGGCCAAGAGAAGGAGCCCAGCCAGGACCAGGTCCCGGGGCAGCCATCCGGTCGTGTTCATCCCGGATGCCAGCTCGGGATTTCCGCTCAGGAGATTAAGGCCGCTGGGGGCAAGAAGCCACCAGGCGACGCCGAGCGGGATTCCGGCAAGCAGGATCACTGCCGGCCCGATGACCGCGGTCCACCTTCGGGGAGTGGTGCGGGGCGTCTCTGGCTGTTTCATGAGGGAAACGCTAACAAAGGATCGCCCTTCTATGGCAACCGGGGCGCGGCCGGTGCCGGCGGAACGATCCCCCGCAGAGCCGGATAGGCTGGGAACCGGGTTTTTTACGTTCAGAAGCAGGGAGTTCGATCACATTGGCCCCAAATGAGGCAGCCTTTGAGGGCATGTTCCGGGAAATGTTCCGCCGCCACGCTGCCGGTGTGTCCATTATCACCGTCAATTACAACGGCGTTCCGTTCGGATTCACGGCAACGTCAGTCGCTTCGCTCTCGGCCAAGCCGCCCCGTTTCACCTTCAACATGGCCCGCAGCTCCAGTTCCTGGCCCGCGGTCGCGAACACTTCACATATAGGGCTGCATATGCTCGGACTTGAAAACCAGCCGCTGGCTGACCGGTTCGCACGAACCAAGGACCGCTTCGAGGGCGACCATTGGGCGCTCGGACCACACGACGTGCCTATTCTGAAGGATGTGACGGGCTGGCTGATCGGCAAGATCCAGATGCGGCTCTCCTTCGAGAACAATGCTGTAGTGGTGGTCGAGGTCGTGGACGGCCAGGTTGGCGAGGATGGCTCGCCGTTGCTCTACCACTCGGGCGGATATGGCCAGCCAGTCCCCCTGGACTACGAGATCTAGTTGTCGAGGCAGGTTGGCCCCAGTAGCACTTTCAGGTCCCCGAACAACGACGGTGTCGGGTTGACCCGGAGATGAACCGGCAGGCCCATCACCTCTACCCTTGTATCCCCTTGGAGAAGCAGCCGGACCTCGGACGTTCCGCGGTGGGTTCGCAACACATCGCCAAGTTCGGTGACAACAGCTTCGGTTGCTTTGTGGGTCTGCATAGTGATGACAACGGGACCGTTCATGTTGTCGCTGAGGTCCGGAACGGACAGCTCCATGCAGTTCAGCGTGACAGCACCGTCGTCGCGTTTTTGGAGCCGGCCCTTGACCACAACGATCAGGTCTTCGGCGAGCACTGAGGCGATGGGGCCGTATACCTGGCCAAAGAACATCACCTCCATGGATCCGCCAAGGTCCTCCACTTCGGCGCGGGCATAGGCATTTCCGCTGGCTTTGGCTATGCGCCTGCTCAAAGACGTGATCATGCCGGCGATAGTGATGATGGCGCCGTCGTTGGGTCCGTCCTCACCGATCACTGAGGTGATGGTCTGATCGGCATGCTGGCTTAACAAACCCTCCAGGCCCTGCAAAGGGTGATCCGAGACGTAAAGGCCCAGCATGTCCCGTTCGAAGGAGAGCTTGTCCTTCTTTTCCCATTCCGGCAGGTCCGGGATCTCGGTGGTGAGGGAGGCTTCCGGCTCCTGGTCCTCGAAGCCGGCAAAAAGGTCGAACTGGCCTATCGCCTCGTTGCGCTTCAGGGTAATGACGGAGTCGATGGCTTCTTCATGGATCATGGCCAGCGCACGACGGGGATGCCCCAGCGAGTCAAACGCCCCGGCCTTGATCAGCGATTCGATGGTCCGCTTGTTGCACACAACGGCCGGAACCTTGAGCAGATAGTCCTTGAACGAGGTGAAGGCACCCTCTGCTTCCCGGGCAGCCACCATGGCCTCAACAACGTTGACACCCACGTTGCGGATGGCGGCCATGCCGAAGCGGATGTCCGTCCCCACGGGGGTGAAGTTAACGCTGGACTCGTTGACGTCCGGGGGAAGCACCGTGATGCCCATTTTCCTGCATTCGTTGAGGTACATTGCCAGTTTGTCCTTGTCATCCCCAACGCTCGTAAGCAGGGCGGCCATGTACTCAGCCGGGTGATGGGCCTTGAGATACGCAGTCCAGTAGGAGATCACCCCGTACGCGGCGGTGTGTGCCTTGTTGAAGGCGTAGTCGGAGAAGGGAAGCAGGATGTCCCACAGCGCCTTGATAGCGGCGGCAGAATAGCCATTGTCACGCATGCCCTGGGAGAAGCCTTCGAACTGCTTGTCCAGTTCTTCCTTCTTCTTCTTACCCATCGCTCGCCGGAGGAGGTCTGCCTGGCCCAGGGAGTATCCGGCCACCTTCTGGGCGATGGCCATGACCTGCTCCTGATACACGATCAGGCCATGTGTGGTGCCCAGGATTTCCGCCAGCGGCTCTTCCAGCTCTGCGTGGATGGGCGTGATCTCCTGCAGCCCGTTCTTACGCAGTGCGTAGTTGGTGTGCGAGTTGGCACCCATGGGTCCGGGCCGGTAGAGCGCCAGCACGGCCGAGATGTCTTCGAAGTTGTCCGGCCGCATGAGTTTGAGCAGCGACCGCATGGGTCCGCCGTCGAGCTGGAAAACACCCAGAGTGTCACCGCGGGCAAGGAGTTCGTAGGAAGCCTTGTCCGTGAGTTCAAGATCCTCCAGCACGAGGTCAATGCCCTTGTTGAGCTTGATGTTCTCCACGGCGTCCGTGATGATCGTCAGGTTCCGCAGCCCGAGGAAGTCCATCTTGATCAGGCCAAGGCCCTCACACGTGGGGTAATCGAACTGGGTGATGACCTGGCCGTCCTGCTCCCGGCGCATGATCGGGATGATGTCGATCAAAGGGTCTGAGGACATAATGACGCCGGCAGCGTGCACGCCCCACTGCCGCTTCAGCCCTTCGAGGCCCAGGGCCATTTCGAAGACCTTCTGGGAGTCGGCGTCGGACTTGAGGAGCTCGCGCAGCTCATCCGCCTCCGAATAGCGCTTGGCTTCAGGATTATGCACATCGGCAAGGGCGATGCCTTTGCCCATCACATCCGGGGGCATGGCCTTGGTCAGCCGTTCGCCGGTGGAGAAGGGGTAGCCCAGGACGCGTGAGGAGTCCTTAAGTGCCTGCTTGGCCTTGATGGTGCCATACGTGACGATCATGGCCACGCGCTCGTCACCGTACTTCTCGGTGACGTACTTGATGACCTCGGACCGCCGCCGATCATCGAAGTCGACGTCGAAGTCGGGCATGGATACGCGGTCCGGGTTGAGGAACCGCTCGAAGATCAGGCTGTGCTCCAGCGGATCGATGTCCGTGATCCTCATGGCATAGGCGGCCATGGAACCTGCACCGGAGCCGCGGCCGGGACCCACGCGGATGCCGTTGTTCTTGGCCCAGTTGATGAAGTCGGCCACCACGAGGAAGTAGCCAGGGAAGCCCATCTGCACAATGACGCCGACCTCGTAGTCGGCCTGCTTTCGGACAGCGTCCGGGATGCCCTTCGGGTACCGGTACTGCAGCCCTGCTTCGACCTCCTTGACGAACCAGGACTCCTCGTTCTCGCCTTCAGGAACGGGGAACCGCGGCATGAAGTTGGCCTTGGTGTTGAACTCGACGTCGCAGCGTTCGGCAATCAGAAGGGTGTTGTCACAGGCCTCCGGGTGGTCGCTGAAGATGGCCCGCATCTCCTGGGGAGACTTGAGGTAGAACTCGTCGGCGTCGAACTTGAAACGTTTGGGATCGGCCATAGTGGACCCCGACTGGACGCACAGCAGCGCCGCGTGGCTGGCTGAGTCCTCTGCGTGGGTGTAATGCAGATCGTTGGTGGCCACCATGGGCAGGCCGAGTTCCTTGGCGAGCTTGATGAGGTCACCCTGGATGGCCCGTTCGATGTCGAGGCCGTGGTCCATCAGCTCGCAGAAGAAGTTCTCCGCTCCGAAAATGTCCCGGAAATCCGACGCCGCCTGCTTGGCTTCCTGGTACAGGCCAAGCCGGAGTTTGGTCTGAACCTCGCCAGAGGGGCACCCGGTGGTAGCGATCAGCCCCTGGCCGTAGGTCTGGAGCAGATCCCGGTCCATGCGCGGCTTGTACAGATAGCCTTCCAGCGATGCCAGCGAGGACATCCGGAAGAGGTTGTGCATTCCCTGGGTGCTTTCGGCCCACAGGGTCATGTGCGTATACGAACCTGCGCCTGAGACGTCATTGCGGCCGCCATCGCCCCAGCGCACACGGGTTTTGTCCTGGCGTGCCGTACCCGGTGTCAGATAGGCCTCCACGCCGATGATGGGCTTCACTCCCGAGTTGCGGGCCTTATTCCAGAAGTCGAAGGCCCCGAAAACGAATCCATGGTCGGTGGTGGCCAGGGAGTTCATCCCCAGTTCCTTGGTGTGGCTGAAGAGGTCGCCAAGCCGCGCGGCACCGTCCAGCATCGAGTACTCGGTGTGGTTGTGGAGATGGACAAACGAGTCGTTGCTGGAAGTCACCGAATCATTCTAGTGCCGACGTCGGACAACCTGCTTCAGGCTTGGCCCGAATCCAGGATCTCCAGTGCGTGAGCCAGGTCCTGAGGATATTCACTGGTCACGGTTACATGCTCCCCCGTCCGGGGATGGTCGAACCCGAGCTGGCGGGCATGCAGCCACTGACGGGTCAGCCCCAGGGAGGCAGCCAGCCGGGGGTCGGCACCGTATGTCAGATCTCCGGCACAGGGATGACGCAACGCCGAAAAGTGGACGCGGATCTGATGGGTGCGCCCGGTTTCGAGGTGGACTTCCACCAGCGACGCCTTCCCGAACGCTTCGAGAACCTCGTAGTGGGTGACAGAAGGACGCCCGTCCTCGATCACGGCGAAGCGCCAGTCGTGACCGGGGTGCCGGCCAATCGGTGCGTCGATGGTGCCGGCCAACGGGTCAGGGAGGCCCTGGACAACGGCATGGTAGACCTTGTCGACCGTTCGCTCCTTGAAGGCGCGCTTCAAGACTGTATAGGCATCTTCGGTCTTCGCCACCACCATCACGCCGGACGTTCCGACGTCGAGCCGGTGGACGATACCGGTCCGCTCGGGAGCACCGGAAGTGGAGATCCTGTACCCGGCACCGGCGAGGCCGCCCACGACAGTGGGACCGACCCATCCCGGAGATGGGTGGGCAGCGACTCCTACGGGTTTGTCGATGACCACAAAGTCGTCGTCGTCCAGCAGGATCTTCAGGCCTTCCACGGCTTCCTCCACGACTTCAAGCGGGTCCCGCCGTTCAGGCACGACGACGTCCAGCACGGTGCCGGGCGAGAGTTTGAGCGACTTTCCGACAGCCTTGCCTGCTGCCGTGACATTCCCCTCGGCGATGAGGGTGGCGGCCAGTGAGCGGGAGATGCCCATGAGCTTCGCAAGACCCGCATCTACACGCGTCCCGGCGAGCTCAAGCGGCACAATGACGCGTTCAGGCACTGTGATCCGTCGACTTCCTGGTGTCCGTATGAATGTGGCGCGATCCGTCCAGGCCTATTCCCTTAAGGGTCAGGATGCAGATGATTGCCACAGCGGAAACCACCGCCGAGTCAGCAATGTTGAAGATGGCGAAATTGGGCAACTGAATGAAGTCCACCACGTGCCCCATGGCAAACGAAGGTTCCCTAAAGACCCTGTCCGTCAGGTTACCCAGTGCGCCCCCCAGCAGGAGCCCCAAGGCCAGCGCCCACCAGGCCGAACCCAACCGTCGGAGCTGGAAAAGGATGGCGATCGAGACCACGGACATGATGATGGTGAAAACCCAGGTCACGTTCTCGCCAATCGAGAAGGCCGCCCCGGAGTTTCGGATGTAGTACCAGTGAAGCAGCGGGGGGAGGACAGGGATGCGTTCGCCCTCTACCATCGTGCTGGTCACCCAGAGCTTGGTCAGCTGATCAAATACATAGGCGAACACAGCGAAACCGGCAAACAGGGACATCAGCAGGAGCCGCCGTGACCTGGGCTTGGCAGGGGACGGTTGCGCAGCGTCAGGGGCGAGTTCGTCAGTCATGGGGGCTTTCATTCCGGTGCCAGCGAAATCGCTGGGAGACGGACCGCGGGTACGGGCCTGTCAGTTGCTGTCAGTTGGTTCGTGTCGCATGGACTTAATGGAAAAACCGGCGGCCAAGGAATCCCCAGCCACCGGCTTTCAGAATACTTCTTGCAACGTTAGTTGTTGGCTTCGACTTCCGGCGCCGCCACAGAACCACGGGCGTCCAGGTCGCGCAGCTGGCCTTCGATGTAGGCCTTGAGGCGTGAGCGATAGTCGCGTTCGAATCCACGGAGCTGCTCAACCTTGCGCTCCAGCACTGACCGCTGCTGCTCAAGTGCACCAAGGACCTTGCGGGACTTCTCCTGCGCGTCGTTGACGAGGCTGCTGGCTTCGATCTGTGCTTCCGCAATGATCTTGTCGCGCTGCTGCTCACCGTCGGCAACGTGCTTGTCGTGCATCTGCTGAGCCATGGCCAGGAGCCCGGCAGCAGATTCAGCCGTGGGCGTGATCCCACCGGCACCCGGAGCAGCTACGGGAACGGCTGCCAAAGCTGCAGCCTTCTCCGACTCCTGCTTGCGTGCTGCCTCAGCAGCCTTGGCCTCGGCTTCGGCCTTGGCGCGGGACTCGTCTTTGTCCGCCTTGACGGGGGCCGGCACCTTCTCTACGACGGGCGCCGCGACTGTCGACGTCGCAGGCGAGCCGGAACCGCCTTCTGCGAGCTTCTTACGAAGTTCGTCATTCTCCTGGTTCAGGCGCCGCAGTTCGACGACGATTTCGTCCAGGAAGTCGTCAACCTCGTCCTGGTCGTAGCCTTCGCGGAACTTGGTCGGCTGAAAGCGCTTGTTGACAACGTCTTCTGGCGTCAAAGCCATCTGGTCACCTCGTTGGTCTAGTTAGTCGGCGGCCTTCCGGCCGTCAAAACTACGGTACCTAAATATGGTCTCGTTCCTCTAATTCAACACGTCAGTGTCAAACCAGAGTTTTTTCACGGCTTAGCGACCCGTTTTCGGGCCTGCTTGCCAGCCGCAAGCTGTTATGAAAATTACGCGAAACCCCGGACGATTGCCATAGCGATGCTCACCGCAATGAACAACAGCAAGAAACCCAGATCCAGGGAGATCCCGCCAAGCCGCAGAGGCGGGATGAGCCGCCGCAGGAGGTTCAGGGGTGGGTCTGTGATGGAGTACACACCGTGGGCAGCCACAAGTGCGGCCCCACGGGGTCGCCATTCCCGCGCAAACATCTGGACCCAGTCAAAGACCAGGCGGATGATCAGCGCCACCAAAAAGAACAGCAGAACCAGGTAGACAAGACCGAAAACAATTCCCATGAGCTAACTCATATCTCCATGTTCATTCCGGAAACCGAGGTGTCCTGTAGAAGTCGTCTTGTCTATTTCAGCACAGATGCCAGACAGGCGGACCTGTCCGGCACCGATAACAGGGCTGCTCTAGCTCTGGTTGAAGAAGCTGGCCTGGGTCTCGCTGGCCTTCTTGTCGTCCCCGATGACCTCGATGTAGGAGGGCGAGAGGAGGAAAACCTTGTTGGTGACCCTCTCGATACTCCCCCGAAGTCCAAAGACGAGGCCGGCAGAGAAATCGACGAGCCGCTTGGCGTCGCCCTCCCCCATATCGGTGACGTTCATGATGACAGGGATGCCGTCACGGAAACTCTCACCTATGAGCTTGGCGTCATTGTAGGACCGCGGATGGATTGTGGTGATCTGGCGGAGTCCGGAGCCTTCTTCGCGGCTCGATGCCGCACGTTTAATAGGTGTCACTGGGGCACGGTACTCCTCTTCGGAGGCGTAGGACGCTTCCCGGGAGACCTCGCGGACAGGTGCCGGTGCGCGGCGTTCCTCGCGGTCATGCTCCATCGAATTGTCCTCACCCTTGTGCGATGTATGATGCTCGGACTCGTAGTGTTCGTCGCCATCAGCGAGCCCAAGATAGATCATTGTCTTGCGCAGAGCGCCTGCCATGGTCGACTCCTATCGTGTCCGTCAGCGGGCAGCTCAATTGACTTGACAGTACCGGAATCCCCGCCATTCTCATCCAGTACTTTGACGCTACCCCAACGCCGGACGCGAACCGAGAATATCCGAACCAATTCGGAGGTGTGTCGCCCCGAATTCTATGGCCGCTTCAAGATCCTGGCTCATCCCTGCGGATATGCCTGTCGCCTGAGGGTGGACTGAAGTCAGGGACGCAGAAATTCCCGCCAGCTTCGCAAAGGCTTTCCGCGGGTCACCGCCAAGCGGCGCCACGGCCATCAGCCCAGCCAGCTCAAGGCCCTCCAGCTCTGCCAGGTGGTCGGCAAGGGACCCCACGTCAGCAGGCAGGGCACCACCACGATGGCCCTGGGGGTGGTCATCGAGGTTGACCTGAATAAAGCACTTCAACGGATCACGGCTGGAACCCTCAAGCTGTGCAGCAACAGCTTTAGCCAAGGCACCTGCGATTTGAGGCCGGTCCACCGAATGCACTGCGTGGGCGTAGCGCACCACTGATTTGGCTTTGTTGCTCTGCAATTGCCCCACAAAATGCCACCGCAGCGGGAGGTCTCCCAGCAGACCTGATTTTTCTGTTGCTTCCTGGTCCCTGTTCTCTCCGAAGTCCAGGACACCCAAGGAGGCCAGGCGCCGCACATCCTCGGCGGGATGGAACTTGCTGACCACGATCAACTGGGGAGCAGTGGTACGTCCCGCCGCTGCTGCGGCTTTCCCGATCCGAAGGCGGACGGCATTGAGCCGTTCCCGGAGTTGAGAGGTTCTGGAGTCGTCCCTGTGCATTGAGGAATCACTCATGCGTCCATACCAGTCCGGCAAACCGTCCAGTGTGCCGGTTCCGGCGGTAGGAATACAGGGACTCATTCTCCAGGGTGCATTGTCCTGAGTATTCGATTGCGACGCCATCAGCTTCCAATTGGCTCCTTACGCCTGCCGGAAGATCCAACCCGGGCGTCCCCCACGAGGTCTCAGACCACGCCGCCGGAACCGTGGCTGTCACGCTATCCCTCATGCTGCCAGGGACCTCGTAGCACGAGCCGCAGATCGAGGGGCCTATCCAGGCCCGGATGTCCACGGCACCGGCGTCGCGCATCTTGTGGATTGCCCCGGGCACGATTCCCGCCGCCACACCGGGGCGTCCGGCATGGACGGCGGCAAGAATCGGCAGGGAGCCCGTGCCCGACGGCGGCTCAGCCACCATCACGACGGGGACACAGTCAGCCACCATCACCGCCAGGGGCATCCCGCGCGAGACCAGCCCATCGGCAGTAGGGACGGCTGTGTCATGTGCGTCAGCGCTGGTTTCCAAAAACAGGACATCGCTGCCGTGGACCTGATTCATGTACTGGAAGCGCCGCGGTTTGATCCCCGACGCCGCTTCCAGCAGGTCCCTGCGACGCCTGACATCAGCAGGATCATCACCCACATGCAACGCCAGGTTCCCCGCCCCGGCGTCGGTGAAGGCCACCCACGTGCCGGGACGGACTTCGGTTCGCCACGAAAACAATCAGAACACCTTCAAGCAATAGATCGGCGCCGGGTGGGCCCCGGTGGCACTCGGAAGCCTAAGCCTACGTCACGCCAGGAAGCCGAATCACTTCAGGACGCCGGCGTTACTTCAGAAAGTCGGGGACGTCCAGGTCGTCAGAATGGCTCCCGGAGTGGTCCGGTTCCACAACCGAGGGGAGGTCGACGTCGAAGCCTGAGTCGGCGGGCACAGCTGAGTGCCGCTGCTGACCCCAGTTGCTCAGGCCGGAGGCACCAATGCCTGCGTGCACCGGCTGGGCCTGCACAGGCGACGGAGCCTGCGCCGGCACTCCAACAGGAGCGGATGCCGGGACTGCCGGCCGCTGCGGTGCTGCCTGCGCAGGAGTCTGGTCCATAGAGGGCGAGGTTGCCTTGACGTCGTCGAAACCGGCTGCAATAACCGTTACGCGGGCTTCATCCCCGAGGGCATCATCGATAACCGCACCGAAGATGATGTTTGCTTCCGGGTGGGCAACCTCTTGTACGAGGCGGGCCGCTTCGTTGATCTCGAACAACCCAAGGTCAGAGCCGCCCTGGATGGACAGCAGCACTCCGTGGGCGCCGTCAATGGATGCCTCGAGCAGCGGTGACGCGATGGCGAGTTCTGCGGCCTTGACGGCGCGGTCCTCGCCGCGGGCGGAACCGATACCCATCAGCGCGGACCCCGCACCCTGCATCACGGACTTTACGTCGGCGAAGTCGAGGTTGATCAGGCCCGGGGTGGTGATGAGGTCGGTGATGCCCTGGACACCGGACAGCAGGACCTGGTCAGCGGAGCGGAAAGCATCCAGGACAGAGACGTTCCGGTCGCTGATGGAGAGCAGGCGGTCGTTGGGAATCACGATCAGGGTGTCAACCTCGTCGCGGAGGGCGTCAATTCCAGCTTCGGCCGAGCCTGCACGGCGGCGGCCTTCGAAGGTGAACGGGCGGGTAACAACACCGATTGTCAGGGCACCGAGGGAACGGGCAATCCGCGCCACAACGGGGGCGCCACCGGTACCTGTGCCGCCGCCTTCGCCAGCGGTGACGAAGACCATGTCCGCGCCGCGGATGACCTCTTCGATTTCGTCAGCGTGATCCTCGGCGGCCTGCTTGCCGACCTCAGGGTTGGCCCCGGCGCCGAGGCCACGGGTCAGCTCGCGTCCAACGTCAAGCTTGACGTCAGCGTCACTCATGAGCAGGGCCTGGGCATCTGTGTTGATCGCGATAAATTCCACGCCGCGCAGACCTACCTCGATCATGCGGTTGACTGCGTTCACGCCACCGCCGCCGATGCCGACGACCTTGATGACGGCCAAGTAATTCTGCGGAGCTGCCACGTTACGTGTCCCTTGTTCGTGTCCTGATGCGAAACCTGATGGAGTCTAGCTTGAAGCTTTCAACCTTAACCCTCGACCTGAGGGTTATAGTTATGTCAACTAACTCATGCTTGTGACGCTATTTCCTCTGCTTGCCACATTCAAATACCACCACCGCGTGTCGTCGGAATACCCCCGAAATAGTGCTCTTTAGCGGGTTACGGGGTGCCTGGGGACGCTGACGTCGTAGACACTGACGGGGTTCTTCGGGTCAGCCGGCACCTTGAGCAGCGCCTCCAGCACCTTCGCTTTGAGCTCCTTCTCCCCCGCGTTTCCCCAGACGATGGTTTGCCCGTCCACGAGCTTGAGCTCAACGGCGTCCACGGACTTTGCCGAGGCATCTGAAAGCTCTGTCAGCACGTCGGCCGGGAGGGCACCCAGCACACCTGTGATGGCATGGAACAGATCCTTGCCCATGGCCCCGCCGCCGCCGTCGATGACGGGTAGCTGGATACTGGACGGATCCGTGGTGCTGCTGAGCTGGACGCCCTCGATGTCGACGAGTTGAAAAGTCTCGCCTTGCTTAAGGAGTGCCACAGGGACGCGCTCCTGAACCTGGACCAGCAGCCCTGAAGGAGGCCTGGCCTGCGTCGTAACATCCTTGATCTGGACAAGTGGCTGCAGCAATGCACTGACCTCGGAGTCACTTACCTGCGGCAGGGGCTTGCCCTCCAGAGGTTCCAACGCCGTCTGGATCTGCTCAGTTGTCAGCATCTTGGTGCCCTGGACCGTGATGGTCCTGACCGCAAGCGCCGGGGAGTAAATGGCGGCGACGAGCAGCCCGGCCACCAACGCTGCAACGATGCAGGCCGTAATGATGATGTTCCGCCTGATCCGCCTTGCCCTGGGCTCAGGAAAGCTGACCACATTGTCCGGGAGTGGCGCGGAAGGCTGATCGCCCGGTTCGTCCGCAGATTTGGATGCCGAAATGATCCCGGAACGTTGCCGGTCGCCAACCGTTTGCGGCCTGCCAACGGGTGGTTTGCCAGACGGACCTTTATCCACGGATGGTTTGCTGCCGGAGCGCTTGTACGTTGGCCTCCGGGTGCTAGCCACTCAGCGCCTCCACAATGAGTGGGCCATAAGCCGTGACGTCCCCCGCACCCGCTGTCAGGATGACGTCGCCGGGTTGGGCCGCCGCCGTCAACTGGGATACTGCTTCGGTTCCGGCCCCTACAAGCCTGCCGCCTGCCTCAAGGTACTGCGCAATCAATTGGCTGCTGACGCCGGGGATAGGATCTTCGCGCGCCGGGTAGATGTCCAGCACCAGGGCGGTGTCGGCCAGGTTGAGGGCTTCCGCAAAGTCGCGCGCAAACTCCCGGGTCCGGGAGAACAAATGAGGTTGGAAGAGCACATGCACCTTGTGGGTTCCGGCCACCGAACGGGCAGCCGACAATGCCGCGCGGACCTCGGTGGGGTGATGCGCGTAGTCATCGTAGACCCGAACAGCGCGGCCTTCACCCTTGAATTCGAATCTCCGGGACGCACCGGAAAAGTCAGCCAGGGCAGTGGCTGCCAGCTGTGGTTCAATACCAAGTTCACGGGCCACGGCAAAGGCAGCTGTCGCATTCAGGGCATTGTGCAGCCCAGGCACTTTGAGGTCCAGCTTAAAGCATCCCTCAGGCGTCGATAACCAGCTGCCGTCCGGACCACCGTGGTGCAAGCGGACCTCACAGTCCTCAGCGGTTCCGTAGAGGAGGACCCGGGTTGCGCCTCCCGCCCTTGTCCGCTCCGTCAGGGCGCGTGCGCCGTCGTCGTCACCGCAGGCAATCAATAAACCATCAGCCGGAAGGAGCGCCGCGAATCGATCAAACGATTCATAGACTGCCTCCGGTGTGCCGTAATGGTCCAGATGATCCGCTTCCACGTTGGTAACCACGGCAATCCGTGGCCGGTAGTTCAGGAAGGAGCCATCAGACTCGTCCGCCTCCGCAACGAAGACCTTTGATGCCCCGTGGGCGGCATTGACGCCGAGGGCGGGTACGTTGGCACCGATTGCATAGGATGGATCGAGCCCTGCCCCCTGGAGCAGCACGGTCACCATGGAGGTAGTGGTCGATTTTCCGTGCGTGCCGGCAACCGTCACCACGTCATCATCAGCCATCAGCGCAGCCAGGGCCTGAGAGCGATGCAGTACGGCGATGCCCCGGTTGCGTGCTGCTGCAAGCTCGGGATTGTCCTCCCGGATGGCGGATCCGGAGACCACCGTGTCGGCGTCCCCGAGGTTTGCCGCTTCATACCCGACGGCGATGCGCGCCCCTGCAGCTGCCAACTCGGCCATCACAGGAAGATCTTTGGCATCGGAACCGCTCACTGCCACCCCACGGGCAACCATGATCCGGGCAACCGCTGACATTCCCACGCCTCCGATGCCGATGAAATGGACCTTGCCGAGGGATTCCTGCTTCCGCGGCTCAATCATCAGCCCGGGTTGATTCATCGGTTTACCGCTTCCAGGACGAGGCCGGCCATCAGCTGATCGGCGTTTCTGATACCAAGTTGTTGGGCTTGCGAGGCCATCCGGCCGAGGCGTTCCGTGTCAGACAGCAACGGAACGATCTCCTTGCTGACCCACTCGGGGGTGAAGTTCTTATCATTGACCGACAGGGCCGCTCCGGCATTCACCAGGCTTGAGGCGTTCAGGGCCTGCTCCCCGTTCCCAATAGGCAAAGGAACGAATACAGCCGGCAAACCCACAGCGGCCACCTCGCAAACGGTGGCGGCTCCAGCGCGGGCAAGGAGCAGATCGGCTGCCGCATAAATGGTCTCCATGCCGTCCACGAATTCGATTTGCCGGTAGCCCTCCGCCTCCAACGGACGGCCATTCGAATCCTGCAGGGACTTTCCCCTGCCGGTGATGTGGAGCGTCTGGATGCCAGCTTCCGCCAGTAGGTGGAGGGATGCTGCGATGGTGCGGTTGATGCTCTGGGCGCCCAAGGAACCACCGGTGACGATCAGGGTAGGGCGCTCAGGGTCCAGTCCAAGCGACAACCTCGCCTCCCGCCGCGCTGATGTCCGGTCGAGCCCGGAGATCTCCGGGCGCATCGGCATGCCGACATGCCGTGCGCCCTGAAGCCTGGTCTGCTCGAAGGCGACTGCGACATGGTTGCTGAGCCGGGCACCGATGCGGTTTGCCAGTCCGGGCCTGGTGTTGGCTTCATGCAGGACGATCGGGATCCTGCGCCGCCAGGCGGCGAGGTACATCGGAGTGCAGACATATCCACCCACTCCCACCAAAACATCGGCACCGGTATCGTCCAATATCTTTCCCGCCTGCCCGACTGCAGCAGCCAGACGCCCAGGAAGGCGGAGGAGGTCCAGCGACGGCTTGCGAGGAAACGGGACTCTGTTTATTGTCGCAAGTTCAATTCCTGCAGCCGGGACAAGTCGTGTTTCCATACCGCTTGGCGTCCCGACGGCGAGGAGCCTGGCTTCGGGACGTGCTTGCCGCAGAGCGTTGGCGATGGCAAGGAGCGGGCTGACGTGCCCGGCCGTTCCACCGCCGGCGAGGACCACGGACAGGGAGGAGGACTTCGGGTTCATTGGAATGCTATTTCCGCTTTCGTGGGGAGTTTTTGCGTCCGGCCTTTGCCCGGGCCGGAAGCAGCCGTTTGGGCTGGATACCGGGTGCCATCTGGGCCCTCGCCAACGACAACACTACGCCGATGGCACATAGTGACATCAGCAAGGCCGAGCCACCGTAGGAAATAAACGGAAGGGGCACGCCGATCACGGGAGCCAGGCCTGTGACGACGGCCATGTTGACCGTTGCCTGTCCCAGCAGCCAGACCATGATGGTTCCCGCCAATACCCGGTGGAACATGTCTTCCTGGGCCACCACTACCCGATAGATGGCTGCGCCGAGGATGGCAAAGAGGACCAGCACAACGAGGGTACCGACCAGGCCGAGTTCTTCTCCGATGATGGCAAAAATGAAGTCGTTGTGGGCCTCCGGGATCCAGCTGTACTTTTGCCTGCTTTGGCCGAGCCCTACTCCAAGCCAGCCACCCGAGGCCAGGCCGTAGAGGCCGTTCGTGGATTGGTAGTTGGCATCGCTGCCGTTGGTGCAGGCCCCGCCAGTCCACCAGGAGGTGATGCGGCACATGCGGTTGGAGCTGGTGAGTGCCATGACGGCGGTACCTGCCGCGGCAACCAGTCCGGCGAAGCCGAAAAGGTAAAGCGGCACGCCGGCAAAAAAGAGTGCCGCAGCAGTAATCATCATGATGATCATGGCTGTGCCGAGGTCATTGCCCAGGACAACCAGGCCGATGATGATGCCGGCGAGGGGCACAGCGGGGATCAGGGCGTGCTGCCAACGGTGGAGGAGCTTCCTTTTCATCGCCAGAACAGTGGCCATCCAAAGGGCCAGAGCCAGCTTGGCGGCCTCGGAGGGCTGGAAAGTGATGCCGCCCAGATCAATCCAGTTCTTGTTGCCGTTGACCTCGTCGCCGATCACCTGGACCAGGATGAGGAGGACCAGCGCAATGCCCACTCCGGGCCAGGCAAAACGCTTGAGCCAGACGACATTAACGCGCGAAAGGATAAACATGAAGAACAGGCCGATGACGGCGAACATGCCCTGCTTGAGGGCGGCGGAATAAGGTGACTCACCTGCCGCGATCGCTTCCACGCTTGAGGCAGAAAGGACCATCATGATGCCGATGGCAGTAAGGGCCAGCGTAGAACCCAGGATGAGGTAATACGTGGAGCCGTTGCGGGACGTGCCGGTCCCCTCAAGTACTGACCAGAAGCGACGGTATCCATTCCGGACTTTGACAGGAAGGGATGTGTTGGCCTGCCGCGCCGTCGAAGCCTGCCGCGGCTTTGCCCCGCCCGCCGTTCCGGTGGTGCGTGTTGGCGTGCTGGCCATTCTTACTCCTCGCCGGTCCGGGCCTGCCCTTCCACGAGCTCGCTAACGGCCTCGATGAAAGCGTCGCCACGGTGAGCGTAGGAAGAGAACTGATCCATGGAAGCAGCCGCCGGCGCCATGAGCACGGTATCGCCCGGTGAGGCGATCTGGGCCGCCGTCGCAACGGCTTTCGCCATCACGTACCTGCCGGAGTCCAGCCCGGAACCCGTGGAGGCACCACCCGTTCCGGCAGTCTGCGTATTGTCAGTGTCGCCCGTTTCAGCCCTGATCACCGGAACATCCGCAGCGTGTCGCTCAAGGGCGGCCGAAAGGTCAGTCACATCCTCGCCTATGAGGACCACAGCTTTGAGGCGGTGCGAATTTTCCCGCACAAGGTCGTCATAGCTGACGCCCTTCGAGAGCCCGCCGGCAATCCAAACGACGTTCTGGAAAGCCCCCAGTGATGCCGCCGCAGCATGGGGGTTGGTGGCTTTGGAATCATTGATCCACAGGACATCGTCATAGCGGGCCACCAGCTGGATGCGATGATCGCCGGGAATGTAGTTCCGAAGGCCCTGGCGGACTGCCGACGCGTCCACACCATACGCCCGCACGAGGCCTGCGGCGGCGAGGGCATTTGCCACCATGTGGCGCGGTGCCACCGGCCCAAGATCGGATCGGGCAGCAAGCTCAGCGGCACTGTCCTTGCGTTCAGCGATGAAGGCGCGGTCTACCAGGAGCCCTTCAACCACGCCCAGCATGCTGACGGCAGGGGTTGTTGTGGTGAAACCGATGGCGCGGCAGCCTTCCACGACGTCCGCGTTTTCGACCATCCGTTCGGTTTCGACCTGTTCGGCGTTGTAGATGCAGGCGACCCGGGTCCGCTCATAGACCTTTGCCTTGTCCGCAAGGTACGAATCGTAGGAGCCGTGCCAGTCAACGTGGTCTTCGGCCACGTTGAGGCACACGCTTGCAAGGGGGGAAACGGACTCGCTCCAGTGCAACTGGAAGCTTGAGAGTTCGACGGCCAGGACGTCGTATTCCACGGGGTCCCGGAGTGCATCAAGGATGGGGGTTCCCACATTTCCCACGGCGATGGCCTTCAGCCCTGCAGCCTGCAACATGGACTCTGTCAGTCCCACAGTGGTGGTCTTACCGTTAGTGCCGGTGATGGCGAGCCACTCCGCCGTCTTGCGCCCCGCGCGTTCACGTACACGCCAGGCGAGTTCGACGTCGCCCCAGACGGGGATGTGCGCGCGTGCAGCAGCCGCCAGGAGGGCCTGGTCAGGCCGCCAGCCGGGCGAGGTGACGATGAGGTCAGGTACTTCGCCGTCCACCCGGGGCACGGACTGAACGGCATCTTCCCCGAGGAGGATGTCGGCGGCGCCCACGATCTTCAGGGTGTCAGCGTGCGCCTGCGCCTTTGCACTCGTTGAGGCATCCACAACGACTACCCTTGCGCCCAGTTCGATGAGGGTGTCGGCTGCCGCAAAACCCGAAACGCCTATGCCAGTGACAACGACACGGAGCCCGGCCCAGTCTGAATCCCAGCTGACAAGGTCTTTGAGCCTCAGCAGGTTCGCTGACCGGGCTGCGGGGTTAAGTCCGCGGATCAGTGCGTTCACAGCAGCACTACCCATTCCGCGTAGAAGATTCCCAAGCCAGCGGCCACGCATAGGCCCCCCAGTATCCAGAACCGGACCACGACAGTGACCTCGGCCCATCCCTTGAGTTCGAAGTGATGCTGCAGCGGAGCCATTTTGAAGAAACGCTTGCCCTTGGTGGCCTTGAAATAGCCCACCTGGATGATCACTGACAGCGTGATCAGGACAAACAGCCCTCCAATAAAGGCCAGGAGAAGTTCCGTCCGGGAGAGAATGGCAAAGCCTGCCACGGCTCCACCGATGGCGAGCGATCCCGTGTCTCCCATGAAGATTTTGGCCGGGGAGGTGTTCCACCACAGGAAGCCGACCAACGCGGCGCTCATGATGGCCGCGAGCAGGGCCAGATCCAGCGGATCACGGACCGAATAGCAACCGGCGCCGGCCTGTCGTGGCGAGCCGCATGCCTGGTTGCTTTGCCAGATTCCCATGACAGTGTAAGCGCCGAAGACCATGACGGAAGCCCCAGCGGCCAGCCCGTCCAGCCCGTCAGTCAGGTTGACGCCGTTGGTCGCCGCAGTCACGATCAGGTTCGACCAGATCACGAACAGAATGGCCCCGATGACCGTTCCACCGAAGGCGAGGTTGAGCCAAGGGATGTCACGTACCAGCGAAATATGAGTTGATGCAGGGGTGACGCCATCCGCGTCCGGAAATCCCAATGCCATGACGGCGAACGCTACGCCCACTACGCCCTGGCCGATAAGCTTGGCGGCAGGGTTCAGGCCCAGGCTGCGCTGCTTCGAGATCTTAATGTAGTCATCCAGGAAGCCCACCAGACCCATGCCGACGGCAAGGAACAGCAGCAACAGCGCAGATGCGGAGGGCCCGGGCGAACGCGGATTCATCATCCACATGATGAGGTGGGTCAGCCCATAGCTCAGGATGACTGCAAAGACCACCACCGTTCCGCCCATCGTTGGCGTGCCACGTTTGGTGTGGTGGGACGTGGGTCCGTCATCCCGGATGAACTGGCCGTAGCTCTTGTGCACGAGCAGGCGGATGAACAGCGGCGTACCCACCAATGCGAACAGGAGGGCCAAGCCAGCGCCGATCAGCAGTGCGATCACAGCAGTTCGCTCCCTTCGTTGGCGGTTCGAGTGGCGGTTGCCGGGGCATGTGGGGGTAATGCTATCCGATCGCCCAAGTGCCTTAGTCCAATGCTGTTGGACGACTTGAAGAGAACGAGGTCCCCGGGGCGGAGTTCAGATTGGAGCAGATCGTACGCTTCATCGGCTGTCTCGGTGAAAACACATTCGTCGCCCCAGGACCCCTCCTGGACCGCCGAGACATACAACGACCGGGCCTCCCGGCCGACCACGACAAGGCGGGAGATGTTCAGGCGCACCACTTGCGTACCAACGGCGGTGTGTTCGCGGATCGAGTCGGGTCCGAGTTCAAGCATGGCTCCCAGGACAGCCCAGGTGCGCCGCCCTTGCCCCAGGTCCGCAAGGGTCCTCAACGCCGCACGCATGGACTCGGGATTGGCATTGTAGGCGTCATTGATGATGGTCACGCCATCGGGACGCTCCGTGCGTTCCATCCGCCACCGGCTGGCGGCGGTCTGCGAACTGAGCGAACGGGCAATCTGCTGTCCTGCAATCCCTGCAGCGTGCGCTGCCGTGGCAGCGGCCAGCAGGTTGGTGACGTGATGAGCCCCGATCAGCTGGCTTGACACATGAAACCCTTGGCTTTCGCCAGGAAGGGACAGGAGGAACTCAGGATTTCCAGCGCTGCTGGTTTCAGCGTCGACCGCCTGTACGTCTGCCTTCCTGCCCTGCCGTTCCGGCTGCGCCGAGAACCCAAGGACCGAAGAGGAGGTGCGGTTCTCCATGGCGGCCACTCGCTGATCATCGAGGTTAATCACGCCGATGCCGGCCTCAGGAAGTGCTTCCAGCAACTCCCCCTTGGCCTTGGCAATGTTCGCCACTCCGCCGAATTCTCCTGCGTGGGCCGTGCCAACTCCAAGGACCACTCCGATGTCCGGCCGAACCATGTCTGCGAGGTAGCGGATGTGCCCGACGCCGGTGGCCCCCATCTCGATAACAAGGTAGCGGGTTTCATAATCGGCTTTGAACACGGTGAGGGGAACACCTACCTCCCCGTTGTAGGAGCCCTGCGGCGCTACCGTTTTACCCTCGGCGGCCAGGATCCCCGCAAGCAGGTCCTTGGTGGTGGTCTTGCCGGCTGAGCCTGTGATGCCAATGACCGTCAGCCTGGTGCCCTCGGCCTCACGGTATGCGCGGATCCGGCGCACGGACTCCGCGGCCAGCGCTCCCATGGCCAGCACGGCATCGGAAACAACGACGGCGGGATACGGGCTACCGGTGGCGTCGGCAATGTCATGCTCTACGAGCGCGAGCACAGCGCCACGATCAAAGGCCGCGCCAACGAAGTCATGCCCGTCCGCGTTTTCCCCCGGTTTCGCGACGTAGAGGGACCCGGGAGAGGCTTCGCGGGAATCCGTCACGACAGAAAGAGGCTTGATGGCGGGATCGGCGGCGAGGCGGCCGTTTGTTATGTTGGCAATTTCAGCCGCAGTTAATGCAATCATCTCGGTTTAGGACTCTATCCGCTGGTCTTCGAGAGCCGAGAATCCACGGGCTGTCAAGGCGGCGCGGAGTTCCTCGCGGTCGTCCAGCGCGAGATTGACCCCCTGTACTTCCTGCCAGACCTCATGCCCCCTGCCAGCAACGAGGATTGTGTCCTGAGGGCGGGCGAGTTCAACTGCCTGCCGTATGGCCACATCGCGGGGGGAGCTCTCCATAATGGCGCAATCCAGCCCTTCTGCTTCTTTCGCGGCTGCCGCACCGGCTAAGACATCGCTCCGGATTGCGGCTGCATCCTCATCGTGGGGGTCGTCATCCGTGACTATGACGATGTCCGCGGACCGCGCCGCAATGGCACCCATGGTCGGCCTTTTGCCTTTATCCCGTTGCCCCGTTGCCCCAAAAACCACGATAAGACGTGCGTCAGGAGCAGACGGGCGTAACGCCTCCAGGGCTCGTGAAAGGGCATCGGGGTTATGAGCAAAGTCCACGACGGCGGCCGGCGACGTCGATACCAGCTGCATGCGGCCCGGAACAGAAGTACTGAAGGGGTCGGCAGCGTCCAGCGCCTCCTGCAGCCGTTCCTGGTTCACTCCGGATTGGAGCACCATGATGGTAGCCAGTGCCGCGTTGGACACGTTGAAGGTGCCGGGCAATCCTGTGTGCACCCGGATCTCCCTGCCGTCCCGGTGCTGGAGCGTAAAGCCTGTGCCGAGCCTGCGGGGTACAGCCTCTGCCACGTTCCAGTCAGCTGCGGCGGGCCCCTGGCCCACCTGGGTGGAGAGCGTGACGACCGGGATATCGGCCATTCTCGCGAGCCGCCGCCCCCACTCATCGTCCACCGTGATGACAGCGGCCGCGGCGTGTTCGGACGTGAACAGCTGGGCTTTGGTGAGGAAGTATTCCTCCATGGAGCCGTGCAGGTCGAGGTGATCCTGCGTGAGGTTTGTAAACCCGGCCACGTCGAAGATGACGCCGTCGACCCGGTGGAAGGAAACGGCGTGGGAGGAGACTTCCATGGAGACTGCCTCCAGGCCGCGCTCCCGCATCAATGCGAGGAGCGCATGCACGTCGGTGGATTCCGGGGTGGTGAGCAGGCTGGGGATGGGATCGCCGCCGGCAAGAATCTCAATGGTCCCGATCAGCCCGGGCGTCATGCCAAGGCTTCTGAGGAGGGCATTGATGAAGTAGGTCGTCGTAGTCTTGCCGTTGGTACCCGTCACTCCAAAAAGCGCGGGCGAGCCCTCGTTGCCTGCGCCGTTCCCGTAGACGCGAGCAGCAAGCGTGCCCACCAGCGAGCGGGGGTCCTGTGCAATCAGCACTGGCACTTCGATGTCCGTCGACAGGGCAAGTTGGCGCGCACCGGCGTCGTCCGTTATGACAGCCACGGCTCCGGCGGAGACGGCCTGCCCGACGAAGTCGGCGCCGTGCCGGGTAGCACCCGGCAATGCCACATAGACGTCTCCCGGTTCTACTGACCGGGAGTTGAGGGAAATGCCCGTGACGGCGATGGACCCCAGAGCCTCGGGGACAACCACGCCGATTTCCTCCCCGAGGCTTCCAAGTGCCACGTCGCTGACGGAGGAGGGACGGAAAGAGCCGCGTGTGGTGTTGTGCCGGCTTGGGTCGTCCGGATCTGTGTTGTCCCGAGCGGGAGCATTCTGGCCGGTGTTGGCGGCATGGGCATTGAGCTCTGACAAGTGGATCTCCGTTGGTGCTAGTTGATCACACCCCGGCGAGAGAGTGTGCCCCCAAATACATGCGGTTGTGGACGTGCTACTTGGCGTACTGCGGCAACCTGGCGGGCTCGCCGGTGGATGGCGGGACGTTGTAGGTCCGCAGCGTCTGGCTCATTACGGAACGGAACACCGGACCGTTGGTGATTCCGTAGATGCTGCCCTTGGGCCGTTGCAGGACCACTTCAACAATAAACCGCGGATTGTCCATTGGCGCCATTCCGACCATGGACGCTGTGTAGCCGCAGTAGCCTGACTTGCCATCGTCACAGGGTGACTCCGAGGTTCCGGTCTTGGCTCCCACGCGGTAACCGTCGATGGCCGCATCCTTGATCTGGCCCTCGGTTACGGCGCTCTCGAGGATGTCCCGGATCTGTTGGGCTGTTTCCTTGGAGACGACCTCCCTTGCCGGTTTGGCGGGCACCTTTTCCTCAGTTCCGTCAGGACTGAGGTAACTGTCAATCAGCCTTGGCTGCAGCATCACGCCGTCGTTGGCGATCGCCTGGTAAGCGCGGACGGTCTGAAGAGTGGACTGCGAGACCCCCTGCCCGAACAGAACCGTGTACTGCTGCCGGTCATCCCATTGGTCAGCAGGGGTCAGGATACCCTTGGCTTCTGCAGGCAATCCGATGTCAGGAGCCTCGCCGATGCCGAACTTCTTGAGCCAGTCGTAGCGTTCCTGCTTGGTCAGCCGCTGACCGGCCATTACTGTTCCCGTATTCATGGACCAGCCGAGGATTCCGGCCAGCGTCCGGTCCTCGGTGCCGTGGTCAAAGGAATCGTTGAACGTCTGCCCGTCTACGCTGTACGACGGCGGAATGGTGAACTTTTCGAGGGGGCTGGACTTACCTTCGTCGATGAGTGCGGCGGCGGTAATCATCTTCTCCACTGAACCCGGCTCATAAGCCGCGGTAACGGACCTGACACCTCGGTCTTCGGCTGCCACCTTCCCCGGGTCGTTAGGATCGGGGGCATTCGTATCAGCCATCGCCACGATGTTTCCGGTCTTGATATCCAGGACTGTGAGGACTCCCCATTCTGCGCTGAGCTTGTCAGTCTGGCTTTGGATCGCCTGCTGGGCAAAGTACTGGAGGTCTGAATTGAGGGTGAGTTTGATGTCCTTGCCGTCCTGGGCAGGGGTGAACTGGTCCACCCCGACGGGAATCCTCAATCCATCGGCTCCGATTTCGAAGAGCCGCTTGCCCGGAGTTCCTTTCAGGATCTCGTCCTGCGTCTGCTCCAGTCCGGCCTGCCCTGTTGTTCCGTCTTTGAGGAATCCGACAATTCCACCAGCCACCGACCCGTTCGGATAGACACGTTTGCTGGTTCCTTCGGCTGCGATTCCAGGAATCCCCAGCTTGGAAATCCTGTCTTCGACATCGGGCTTCAGATCCTTGGCCACAATGTAATATCTCCGATCGCCCGTGAGTTCCGCTTTGAGCTCCTCTGAGTCCCTGCCCAGTACGGCGGCGAGCTCGGAGATGCCTTGGTCCCGGGATACCTCCACGTACTTTTCTTCGCCGTTTACGGTTTCGAGGCGGGGGAACGAATCAGTTTTGGTGTTGAGCTTCTGGTCCACAACCAGGTTGTAGCGGATGACACTGCTGGCCAGGACAGTGCCCTTGGCATCGAGAATGCTCCCGCGCTCAGCAGGCAGCACGGTGGGCTTGAGTCTGTTGTTCAGCGCGGCTTGGGCCAGTCCCCCCGCATCAAGGCCCTGAACCAGGAACAGCTTTCCACCTACCACAAGGAGCAGCGAGAGCATCAGGCCTAGACCCAACCGCAGGCGCCTGGTGGGGCTCGCCACTTTCCTGGCTGCCGGTTTGCCGCTGCTTCGCGCCACAATCGAATCCTTGCTGGTTACCGTGGGTGGACTGGGCTGCCTCTGGCCGGGATGTTCTACTGGCCGGGTGTCTTCTGCTGCGGTGCCGGCACCGATCCCCCGTGAAGCTTTGCCTCGGGAGCGGCAGCTACCGGAGCAGGAGGCGTTACGGCTGGGACGGGAGGTCCTGCTGCGGCAGGGGCCGCAGAAGCGGAACCTGCTGCATTTGACGCATCATCCGGTTTCCGAACGGCGAGCGGCTCATTCGCACTCGCAGGCGGAACGACGGCCAGCTGACCGGCGACTGCCGGGGCGGCGATAACGGCGCCGGGATTTGCCCCCTTGACTGCTGGCAGTGCCTTTCCGGTGACAGTCAGGTTGGACAAGTCGATCTGGCCTTTGCCGGACGAGGGGACCATGCCCAGTTCCGTGGCCTTCGCTGCCAGGTTCTGTGGAGCATCGTAATTCTGCACCTGCTGTGTCAGATCCTGGTTCTGCTTCATCAGGCTGGACTGCTCGCTTTTGAGCTGCACCAGTTGATACTGCGATGTCGAGACCTGGATGTTCAGCACAAGGACCACCATGAGGGCAGCGGCCAACAACGCGAAGCACAATACGACAAATGGGGCGCGTCGTTTGGACGGTACGGAGCGCACCACGGACAGGGGCGTCCGGGATTTGGTTCCTTGGCCGGGTTTGGGCCCGGTCAGCGTGCGGGGGGTCAGGGCATGGGCAGAGCTGCCGGAGACAAGTGGAAAGTTCTTGGCTGCTGCGGTGCTCATGCTGATCTCCTGGCTCTGATACGTTCTACTGCACGCAGCCTGGCTGAGGCCGCACGCGGGTTCTCGGCTATCTCATCGGCAGTGGGCACCTCTGTGCCCTTGGTCAGGGTTTTGAGCTCGGGTTTGTGCTGTTCCAGCTCGACCGGGAAGCCGAGCGGTGCTGACGACTTCGACCCTGCCTGAAAGACAGCTTTTACGATTTTGTCCTCGAGCGAGTGATAGGACATCACCACCACACGTCCCCCCACGGCAGTCGCTTCCACAGCGGCGGGAACAGCACGTTCAAGCACTTCCAGTTCCTCATTGACTTCAATGCGGAGCGCCTGGAATGTTCTCTTCGCCGGGTGACCCCCTGATTTCGCGGCGGCCGAGGGCACCACAGAGCGGATTTGTTCGACCAGTTGCCCTGTGGTCTCGAATGGCCTCTCTGCCCGGGCGGCAACGATCCGATTGGCAATCCGGCCTGCAAATTTTTCTTCGCCCCATTTGCGGATGATCCGGACCAGATCTTCTTCGCTGTAGCCGTTGACGATGTCAGCTGCGGTCTGTCCACGGCTGGTATCCATGCGCATGTCCAGCGGAGCGTCAAAGGAGTAGGCGAACCCGCGCTCCCGTTCGTCGAGCTGCAGCGACGAAACTCCCAGATCCATCAGGATCCCATGGACTTCCACCACCCCAAGGTCCTGCAGAACTTCAGGAATCTCGTCGTAGACGGCATGGACGAGGTCAGTGCGTGAGGAGAAGGACTTCAGCCGCTCACCTGCAAGGGCGAGTGCCTCTTCGTCCCGGTCTATGCCAATCAGGTGGAGGTCGGGATAGCGCTGCAGCATCGCTTCCGAGTGCCCGCCCATCCCAAGGGTTGCATCAATCGCGATAGGAGTTTCACCGCGGCGGCGTGCTGCTTCGAATCCAGGGGCAAGCAAATTGATGCATCGGTCCCGCAGGACCGGCACGTGCCGTTCGGACGTCGGTTTCGCCTGGTCTGGATCAGTCATACCTTCGTCCTTCCTTGCCATGGTCCCTGCGTGTGCTCCTTGAGCCAGATCCCCATCCGCGCCTATCGTCCTGTCCGCCTGGCTTCGGGGAAGTAAGCCAGGAGGACCATCCGATGGGCGGCTGGAGATCTCGTCCAAGAAACGTGATCTGGTCACTCGAGCCCGGGAGCCCAAGCCAAGGACTCAGAGAATTCCCGGAATGGGGTCGTCGGTTTCCGAGAAAGAGGTTTCCTTCTCAGCCAGGTACTCATTCCAGGCCTGGGCATCCCAGATCTCTGCGCGGGATCCGGCACCAATGACTGCCAGTTCCCTGCCGAGACCTGCATATGCCCGAAGCGCGGGAGGAATAGTCACGCGCCCCTGCTTGTCAGGTACCTCGTCCGAGGCTCCAGAGAGAAAGACCCGGATGTAGTCACGAGCCTGCTTGGAGGAGATGGGCGCCTCCCGCATTTGCTCGTGAATTCTTCCGAACTCACGCTCACTGAAGACGTAGATGCAGCGTTCCTGGCCTCGAGTGAGAACCAAGCCGCTGGCAAGTTCCTCGCGGAACTTCGCTGGGAGGATGATCCGCCCCTTTTCGTCCAGACGTGGTGAGTGCGTGCCAAGAAACACCTGGCCCCACCGCCCGTCTGTCGTCGGAAGCTGCACGTCCCCTGTGCTGCCACTACCCTCTTACATCCTCCACTTTACTCCACATTCCCCCACAGTCAACGCAACACGGCGGATCTTGCAGGGCCCGTCCAGGGCAACTTCCGCAGAAATCCGAGGTTTTTCATGTCCGGGAGAAGTGGAGGGACAAAGAGCCCTTCCGGAGGCAGGAGGCCTTAAAAGCAAAAGGACCCGGCTATGCGGGTCCTTTATCTTGCCTTTGCGCCACAGCGCAAAACGCGGTGTGGGGGAAAGTGGGGAATCAGCGATTCATAGTCACGAGTCGCCGCGTCGCCGCTCGTCCCACCTTTCTTCCAGGCCATTCATGAATGAGCTGCGGGGCTTTCCCGGCTTTCGGCCTTGACGGCCCTTCGCGCTGCCTCCGGTCGATCTCCGCATGGTGGCGAAATAAACGCCCGCCCCCATCACGACGAACCCCAGGACCCCGACGAAGATAATCTGCACTGAAACGCCGATTAACAGCAGCAAAACACCGGCAAGGGTAGCCAGCACGCCAATTACCATGTGCCGGGTAGACCATGTTCTGCCAGGATCCGAGCCCATGGAACTGGCAAACTTGGGATCGTCCTCATGCAGCTGCTTCTCCAGCTGCTCCAGCAGCTTCTGTTCGTGCTCCGAGAGCGGCATCACGACCTCCTTAAGTCGGCCAGCGTCGGGACTGTTCGCGGCCCTTGCCTCTCATCCCACAACGTCCAACGTGCGTCTGAGGTTCCCGGCCACCTTCTGTGGTGAATTCCGGGAACATCAAGTTGGTCGAGGGGGCTGTCGTTGGGTTCAGGCTGAGAGTTCAATATGTCCAGACGTTCGAAATCTATGTACCTCTAAGGATAGTTTGTTGGGCTCGGTTCTGAAAGATACCGGCGGAGCGCCTGTGGTATTTGCAGGCGTCCGGCAGTGCCGATCAGCGCGGTTGATCCTTGGATCCAAGGAGCCGGGCCGGGAGGAGCGATTTATTGCCAAATTTCCCGGTCACCCTGTCCAGTGCCTGCTCGGCGGAACGCCAGTTGTCTTCCCGCCGGTCCAGGCTGAGTTGCAGTGCCGTCTGCCCTGTTTCCTCGAGGTGTTCGGCGCGCACCCCTATAAGCCGGACGGACATGGGGCGGTTGCCGAGAGAATCCAACAATTGACCCGCTACACCATAAAGAAGTTGGGCACTGTCAATGGGTGTGGTCACGCTGCGGCTGCGGCTAATGGTGGAGAAGTCAGCAAACCGGATTTTCAGAGCCACTGTCCTGGCCACTAAACCCGCACTGCGCAGTCTCGCGGCCGTCCGGTGGGAAAGCCTCAGCAACTCCCGCCGCAGCACTGCGTCGTCGGCGGTATCTTCGGCAAAAGTTTCCTCAGCGCCTATGCTCTTTTCCACTCTCACCGGGGTTACCACTCGTGGGTCGATTCCCCAGGACAAACGATGGACGTGCTCTCCGGATGCTCCCAGGACCTTTTTGAGCGATTGCACGGGGGTTGCCGCGACGTCAGCGACTGTTCGGATGCCCATTCTGGCGAGGACTTCGACTGATTTCGCTCCAACTCCCCACAATGCATCTACGGGGAGGCTGTGAAGATACGGGATGGTCTCCTCCGGCAGGATAAGGAGGAGTCCGTCCGGTTTGCATCGGGTGGAGGCAATCTTGGCAACGAACTTACTGGCTGCAATTCCGACGGAGGCGGTAATGCCCAGCTCCTCCCTGACCCGGCGTCGGATAAGTTCACCGATATCCCGGGGTGAGCCGAGACGCCGGATGGCACCCCCTACATCCAGAAAGGCCTCATCGACGCTCAGCGGCTCCACAAGCTGGGTGATGGATTCGAAGATTCCCATCAACTCTGCTGAGACTTCGTAGTAGAGCTTGTGACGCGGCTCGATGATGACCGCACGGGGACACATTCTCTGCGCCACAACCATGGGCATGGCGGACTTGACACCAAATGAGCGGGCCTCATAGGAGGCTGACAACACAACCGACCTGTCAGCGGGATGCCCGACAATCACCGGCTTTCCCACCAGTTCAGGCCGGCTGCGGAGCTCGACAGAGACAAAAAAGGCATCCATATCGACGTGCATAATGCTGCTGCGCCGGAGTTCCCGAAGAGCTGCTCCGGGCGGCTGAGGGTTGTTGTCCGGCACCACAGCTCAATCCTAGTCCCGGGGACTGACTAAACTGGAGGCTGAATCCGGCGTCGACCCTAGAAGGAGTACCTGTGAAGGGTATGGGAAAGCTGAAACCAACAGGCCTTGCACTATTGGCTGCCGCAACACTGTTTGCCACGGCTGCGTGCACTCCCACGGCTCCCGGTAACGGCTCCTCCCCCGAGCCCTCCGCCTCGAAACAAACCGCCACGTCAACCGGATCGTCCACAGCGACGGCATCCGCTCCGGCCTCACAGGATCCCTCGGCTTCGCCGTCGCCATCGGCAACGGTCGGAGCCCTTGTGGAAGGTTTTCCCTCGAAGCTGCTGCCCCTGATGCCTGGAGCAAAAGTGCTTTCGAGCAGTTTCGATAAGACGGGCACTCCCGCGACGGCGGCCATGGTCGGCAGTGTTGGGGCCCCGGCCGCTGATGTCCTGGCCTTTTACACGAAGGAGCTGGAAGCGCAGGGCTTCAAAGCGGTCCCCGGCGAGTCGGTAGAAACTGTAGCTTCCAAGGACTTCCTCAGGGGTGAGAACGAAACGATCAACGTGGCCGTGGTTCACAATGGAGGGGTCTCAACGTTCACGATCGGCGCCAACGTCTCCCCTGAGTCTGCCAAGTGACCACAGCGGAACAGCTGCGGCTGGAGCAGACGGCCTTTGTCGCCGCCGTCGCAGGCAAGCTAAATGACTTCCTGAGCTCGCGTCAAAGCATCATGTCCACTATTTCCCAGGACATCGACCCGCTCATGGGCTCCATCGCTAACCTGGTGACGGGCGGCAAACGGCTGCGGGCACTGATGTGTTACTGGGGCTGGCGCGGGGCCGGCGGAAAGGCCTCTGCCACGGAAGTTGTCACTGCCGGATCGGCCCTCGAGCTGTTCCAGGCCGCTGCCCTGATCCATGACGACATCATTGACCGGTCGGATACCCGGCGGGGCGGACCCAGTGTCCACCGCCGCTTCAGTCAATTGCACGCGGATCAGGGCTGGTCGCTGGACAGCGAACGCTTTGGGCACGCCGCGGCCATCCTCACCGGTGATCTCTGCTTGTCCTTCAGCGAAGAGTCGTTTACAGACATCGGGGAACGTGCTGCGTCGGGAAGCCAGGCCCGGCTGATCTTCAACCTGATGCGGGCTGAAGTCATGGCCGGTCAATACCTGGACATCCTGGAAGAAGTAGCCGGTCCGGTGCGGGACCGTGCGGGTGCCGTGACGCGGGCCCAATCAATCATCAGGTTCAAATCCGCCAAGTACTCCACCGAACATCCGTTGGCGCTAGGTGGAGCTCTGGCCGGAGCTTCGGAGGAATTGCTCCGCGGGTACTCCGCTTTCGCTCTCCCGCTGGGAGAGGCATTCCAGTTGCGGGACGACGTCCTGGGCGTCTTCGGGGATCCGGTTACGACAGGAAAACCCGCCGGGGACGATCTGAAGGAAGGCAAACGGACTGTCCTGGTCGCGTTCGCCTTGGATCTGGCCACGCCTCAGGAGTCGGCTTTTATTGATTCACGCCTTGGCCGGCCGGATCTCACTGATGAAGACGTTGCAGAAATCCGACGCATCATTGTTGACTGCGGAGCCCTGCAGGCAACCGAGGTGCTTATCGACGAGTTTGGTGCCGCAGCCTTTGCCGCTTTGGATCTGCTCCCCTTGGAGGACCTGCCCAAAACCGCACTGCGGAAACTCGCAGAAGCCACCGTCAGCCGGGCGGCCTGAGCAGAGTTTCACCCAGGCTGCACCGGCCTCGAGGCCAGTTACCAGGCCATAGTCTGGGCCCGGCGGCGGATTTCCGTCTTCCGGCCTTCGCGAAGCGCGTCAATCGGCCGGCCACGAAGGGATTCGTCAGGGGTGAACAGCCAGGTAATTAGCTCTTCGTCTGAATATCCGGCGTCAGACAAAACGACGATAGTTCCCTTCAGGCTTTCAACGGCGTGGCCGTCCTGAATAAATGCCGCAGGAACGGACCGGATTCGTCGATCCCCGACTCTTAGGGCGGCCAACGCCTTTTCATCGAGCAGGCCATGCACTTTGGTAATTGACACATCAAGCAGCTGCGCCACATCGGGCAAGGGCAGCCATTCGCCTACGAGGCTTTCTACATTACTCACGGATCAAGGTTGCCACGGCTGGAGGTACTGCGCCTAGTCAGTAGGCGCCTGATGTGGCACCGAGGCACTGCTCTTTCCCGCGACACTCCCAAAATGCCAGTGATACCGAAATTTCCACAATTCTTGTGCTAACTGACAATTTATGAGAGATTCACATTGATCACATCAGTAACAGAACTATCATTAGTCACATAGGTCTCATCAGCAACACAAAAGGGCACTCGCAGTATTTCGCCGCCTAGAAGAGGATTTTCCCAATGACGACGTTCCGATCGCCAAAGCAGCACCCCCGGCCAAGCTTGCCCATGGTGGCGGCGACAACTGCAGCCCTTCCCGCCGTCGTACTTTCATCCTTGGCGATGGCCCAGCCGGCCACTGCGGAAAATCGCCCCAAGGCCGTCCCCGCAACCCTTGCCGCCGCAATGCAGGCGCGTGCCGTTGCCCTGCAGACGGAAGTCTCAGCAAAAGCTGCCACCATTCCCGCCGCTGCTGTGTCCACCGCGATGCCGTCTGCATTCCGCCCGATGCAGCAACAGGCTCCGGCCGAGTACACGGTCGCCAAGGGTGACACGATAAGTGCTATTGCCCGGCGGTACGGCCTGGATACCAATGCTGTTCTCAAGCTGAACAATTTGCAGGCCAACACCGTCATTTATCCCGGTCAGAAGATCAAACTGGGCGGCTCTGCATCGCCTGCGTCCGCACCAAAGGGTGACGCAACGGCCGCTCCGGCTCCTTCAAGCGGGGGGAGTGTGTATACGGTCAAGCCAGGAGACACTCTCGGCGCCATCGCTGCACGGCACGGCGTCAAACTCTCCGACGTTCTTTCCTGGAACGGGCTGAACATGGGCTCCATCATCTACCCCGGCCAGAAGATCAAGATCGGTGGGGCCGCGCCGTCACCGTCTGCTCCTGCCCCTGCTGGAACTCCGGTTGCCACACCGGCTCCTTCAAGCCCCGGCTCCTATACCGTCAAGTCAGGCGATACGCTGTCCGCCATCGCAGCCAAGCACAATGTGAAGCTTTCGGACCTCCTTGCAGCCAACAAGCTGACAATGACCAGTGTCATCTATCCGGGCAACAAGCTGGCTATTCCGGGGTCGGATGTCCAGCCGGTAGGAAGCGTTACACCCCTGGTGCCCAGCACGTTCCTCGGCTTTACCTATCCCCCGGCTGTTGTGGACTCCGCCAACAAAAACAAAGCCCTCCTCAACGCCTCTCCAGTCCCGTCAAGGGAACAAATGCGGTCCATCGTGGCAGATACTGCCCGGCGGATGGGCGTGGATCCTTCGCTTGCCCTGGCCTTCGCCCACCAGGAGTCAGGATTCGACCAGCGGGCAGTGTCACCTGCCAACGCCATCGGCACCATGCAAGTCATCCCGTCATCCGGGGAGTGGGCGTCGGATCTCGTGGGGAGAAAGCTGAATCTGCTGGACCCCTATGACAATGCCACCGCAGGAGTGGCCATCATCCGTCAGCTGATCAAGACCAGCAAGGATCTTGACCACGCCATAGCCGGCTACTACCAGGGTCAGTACTCCGTCAGTAAGTATGGAATGTACGAGGACACCAAGAGTTACGTTGCGTCCATTAAGGCTCACCGAAAGAATTTTTCCTAGTTCCGCCAGGATCTGATGAGCCCCGTGGGCAGTTCAGAAAGGGTTCGGGTCGCATGTCGATTCGGACCCTTTCTTCGCACCAATTAGGATCGTAGGGTGCAGGAACATGGGTCGGGCAATCTCGTAGGAACGCTGGTGGACAATCGCTACCAGGTAAAGTCCCGGCTGGCGCGCGGCGGAATGTCCACGGTTTACGTGGCAACTGACCAGCGGCTGGAGCGGGATGTCGCCCTGAAAGTGCTCCACCCGCACTTCGTCAGCGACGACACTTTTCTGGACCGGCTCGCGCGTGAAGCCAAAGCAGCCGCAAAACTGTCCCACCCGCACGTCGTCGGAGTTCTCGATCAGGGAACGGACGGCCAGATTGCCTACCTGGTCATGGAATACATCAAGGGCCATACCCTGCGCGATGTCCTGAATGAGAAGGGCGCCCTCTCCCCCCGGCTGGCGTTGGCACTGATCGATCCGGTGGCTGAAGGATTGGCCGCCGCCCACTCGGCAGGATTGATCCACCGCGACATCAAGCCCGAAAACGTGCTGATAGCTAACGACGGTCGCATTAAGGTCGGCGACTTCGGACTTGCCCGGGCGGTCACGACGTCGACCAGCACCGGAACCCTTATCGGCACCGTGGCCTACCTGTCTCCCGAGCTTGTATTGGGAAAGCCTGCCGATGCCCGCAGCGACATCTATTCAGTCGGGATCATGCTCTACGAGATGCTCACGGGCAGACAGCCATTCGAGGGCGATGTTCCCATTCAGGTGGCCTATCAGCATGTCCACGGGACAGTCGAGGCGCCGTCAGCCCAGGTTCCCGGCCTGGCATCGGAAGTGGATGAACTGGTCCAGTGGTGCACCGCAGGTGACCCGGAAAACCGGCCTGTGGACGGAAATGCCCTGCTGTCCGAATTACGGCACATCCGCACCAATTTGAGCGATGCGGAACTGGATCTCCAGCCGCCGGCTGCACGCAAGGACAACGCCGCCGCATCAGGAGTGAAGGAACCAGGCGCGCGGCAAGAAGCAACGGAAGTGGTTATCGGTGCCGCGGAACCGACGGAAATTATTGCCCGTGCCAATAATCCCACCACGGTACTTCCAGCCAACATTGCACCTGCTGCGCTCCAAGCCTCCCGGCCCGTCGGGTTACCTCAGGATCCCGAACTTCCTCTGCGGCCGCTGGGCAAGCGGGAGCAAAGGAAGCTGGAACGGGACGATGAGCGCGCCCGCAACCGTGCCGCAGCCACTCCCGTCCGCAGCTTGCGGGAAGGGGATCCGCGGCGCCGGGGAGCGCTGTGGATCGTTGTGCTGGTCATTGCGGCTGTTCTGGCTACGGGGGCTGGCTGGTTCTTCGGCATGGGCCCTGGTTCGCCGGGCACCATCCCGGACGTGGCCAACAAGACAGTGGCCGAGGCGCAGCAGCTGCTTGGCACCGCAGGGTTTCAGTCGAACACCAAGGACGTGTTCGACGACGACGTGCCTTCCGGTTTGGTGGTGGGATCCGACCCTGAAGCCGGACGGGAGATCAGAAAATTCCAGCCGGTCGCCCTCTTCGTCTCCAAGGGACCCCAGCTGTTCCCCCTGCCGGAGATGACAGGAAAGTCATTGGACCAGGCAAAGTCAACGCTCAATGAGGCCGAGATGGCCCTGGGTCCCGTCACCGAGAAGTTCGACGAAACCGCCCCGGTCGGAACAGTCCTGGCGCAGGACCCCGCCCCGGGAACTGCCGTCAAACGGGGAACGCCTGTCAGTCTCACCGTCTCCAAGGGCCCCCAGCCCATCCCTGTACCGGATGTCAGGGGGAAATCCCAGGACGAGGCCGTGAAGACTCTTGAAGCAGCTGGCCTGAAGGCCGTTATCGCAACTGAGACAGTGAACGACAAAAACGTACCCAAGGGAGCCGTAGCCGCCCAGGCACCTGCCTCCGGAACGTTGACCAAGGGGCAGCCCGTAACGCTCACTGTTTCCAAGGGACCGAAGCTTGTGGAAGTACCAAGTTTCATCGGCAAGCAGGCCGACGACGCCCGAAAGGCCCTTGAGAAACTGGGCTTCCAGGTTCGCGTCAACAACATCCTTGGCGGATTCTTCGGCACAGTAAGGGACCAGGACCCGGTTGAAACCGAAGTCCCCGAGGGCTCCGTGGTCACACTCACCGTCGTCTAACCGGCGTCGTCGAGTCAAAGCCCCTGACGGCGTGCGCCCGCGGTAGGCGATAGTACAAAGCCCCCGCCGGCTTTGACGCAAGCCGAGACGGGGGCCGTGCGGAGTACTACCGCTTAGACAGTGAACCCGCTACAAGGAATGCCATCTCGAGGGACTGCATGTGGTTCAGCCGGGGATCGCACACGGACTCGTAACGGTCCAGGAAGGCTTCCTGATCGATCGGGTCTGCTCCACCCAGGCACTCCGCGACGTCGTCGCCGGTCATTTCAACATGGAGGCCGCCTGGAATGGTCCCAAGGCTGTGGTGCACTTCGAAGAAGCCGCGGACCTCGTCAATGACGTCGTCGAAGTTGCGTGTCTTGTAGCCGTTGGGAGACGTGACCGTGTTCCCGTGCATGGGGTCCGTAACCCATAGAACCTGAGCGCCGGAGGCCGTAACCTTTTCGACCACTGCAGGGAGCTTTTCGCGGATGTTCCCTGCGCCCATTCGGGTGATGAAGGTCAGCCTGCCCGGCTCCCGGTTAGGGTCCAGCTTGTCGATGAGCCTCAGGGCGTCATCACCGGAGGTGGACGGACCAAGCTTTACGCCGATGGGGTTACGCACTCTCGACAGGAAGTCGATATGGGCGTGATCAAGCTCGCGGGTACGCTCACCGATCCACAGGAAGTGAGCAGACGTGTCGTACGGCAGCCCGGTCCTTGAATCGATGCGGGTCAGGGCCCTTTCGTAGTCGAGGAGCAGTGCCTCATGGCTGGCGAAGAACTCCACACGCTTGAGGGCCTCGAAGTCGGCACCGCAGGAGGCCATGAACTGGATTGCCCGGTCGATGTCCCGCGCGAGGGACTCGTAGCGCGCGTGCGCGGGGTTTTCAGTGAATCCCTTGTTCCAGTGGTGGACCAGGCGAAGATCTGCAAAACCGCCTTGGGTGAAGGCCCGGATCAGATTCAACGTCGAGGCGGACGTGTGATAGGCCTTGAGCATCCGGCCGGCATCGTGGCCGCGGGACTCGGGCGTGAAATCATACCCGTTGACAATGTCCCCGCGGTACGCCGGCAGGGTGACGCCGTCGCGCGTTTCATCGTTGGACGACCGGGGCTTGGCGAACTGCCCGGCCATGCGGCCCATCTTGATAACAGGGAGCGCAGCACCGTAAGTAAGCACAACAGCCATCTGGAGAATGGTTTTCACCCGGGCACTGATCTTGTCTGCCGTCGCTGCCTCGAAGGTCTCAGCGCAATCCCCGCCCTGGAGAAGGAACGCCTTACCTTGGGCCGCGGCAGCCAGCCGCTCACGAAGGATGTCCACTTCGCCGGCGAAAACCAGAGGTGGCAGGACTGACAGTTCACGGACCGAGGCGTCGAACACGGCCTTGTCCTGCCAACTGGGCTGCTGGGAAACCGGCAGGTTCCGCCAGTTGTCCAGTCCCGGATAGTCAGCAGCGCCGCTCTGGGCGGTGGCTGTCATCGCGCTCCCCGGCAATGATGCGCCGGAAAAAGGTACGCCGGCAACAGTGGCTCCGGCAACAGTGGCTCCGGAAACAGTGGAGGCAGATTTTGAAGATAGCTCAGTCACACTACAAGAGTAGTTGCCGCTGAAGTGATCGGGGCACAGCAAACGTCATTCGCACCGAGAGTACCGTCACACTTTTGCTTCGCCGGGTGTGCTGTCGTCGGTTCCATCGCCCTTGCCGTCATTCTTGCCGTCACTCTCGCTGTCCACAGCGTCGGCTGCCGTGTCGGCCGCAGTGTCGGCCGCAGTGCCATCTGCAGTGCTGTCCAGCATGCCGTCGTCGCTCTTTTCCCTGGCCTTTGCCGCGAGCGCAAGTTTCACGGTGGCTGCGTACTCATCCACGTATTCCTGGCCGGAAAGCCGCATCAGCTCATACATGATCTCGTCCGTGACGGAGCGCTGAATTAACCGGTCGTCCTCCAGGCCGTAGTAGCGACTGAAATCCAGCGGCTCCCCGAAAATCATGCCGATGCGGCGGATGTGCGGCATTCTTTTGCCTATGGGCTGCACTTTGTCCGTGCCAATCATGGCAACGGGGATGACCGGAACCTGCGCCTGCAGCGCCAGTCTGGCGACACCCACCTTGCCTCGGTACAGCTTCCCATCGGGGCTGCGGGTGCCTTCAGGGTAAATCCCCAGGAGCCCGCCACGGGTCAGGACATCCATCCCTGCGTTGAGGGACAGCGCGGAGGCTGCGCCGCCTGACCTGTCCATGGGCAACTGGTTGGTAAGCCGGAAAAACAACGCGGTCAGCTTGCCCTTGAACCCGGTACCCGTAAAGTACTCCGATTTGGCCAGGAAAATCACGGGCCGAGGAACCATCAACGGCATGAAGATAGAGTCGGAAAACGACAGATGGTTCGAAGCCAGGATTGCCGCGCCTTCGTGGGGTATGTTGTCCAGACCCTTCACCCAGGGGCGGAACAGCAGCTTCAGAACCGGACCCAGAAAGATCCTTTTCATGACCCAATAGAACACGTGTCGTACCTCTCCGGAGGGCAGCCGGCCAACCCTGCTCCGGGCGTGACCGGGACTTCAGTGCAACCCTACTCTAGTGAGATTTGTCCCCAACAGTGACACGATGGGCACATGACAGAAAGCAGCAATCCGCCGGTGCCGGCGGCTTTTAGCTACCAGGGTCACGGCCCGAATGCGAGAATCGGCATTGCTATCTGTCACGGCTTCACAGGCAGCCCGCTCAGCGTCCTGCCCTGGGCCGAGCACCTCGCCGCGCAGGGCTTCGCAGTCTCGGTTCCCCTGCTTCCCGGGCACGGTACGCATTGGCGGGACCTTGCACGATCCGGCTGGCGGGACTGGTACGGCAGCTACGAGGCCGCTTACCTTGAACTGGCGGCCCGCACGGAAGCCTGTTTCGTGGCTGGGTTGTCCATGGGCGGTGCCATCGCCCTCTTGGCGGCCTCCCGCCACACGGTGAAAGGTGTTGCGGTAGTTAATCCCGGCTTGAGTTTCTATGACCGCCGGGCCCGGTATGTGGGCATCCTCAAGTATTTCCAGCCCACCACCGTTCCGATTGAAGAAGAGAACCCGACGGCGGCAGCAACCCAGGACGGCGACTACTCCCGCACACCCCTCGCTGCCGTGCACCAGCTGAGGAAGCTTTTCACCTCCGCTATCAGGGGGCTGCCCCGGATAGCGGCACCTGCATTGGTGTTCAAGTCCGAGAAAGATGTTGTGGTGCCGCCCTCTTCACTCGAGATGATCCGACGCCGTTTGGGGACAGACCGGTTGGAGGTGGTCCCTTTGACAGGCAGCGGCCATGTGGCAACCCTGGACGTTGACGCCCCTGTGATCTTCGAACGGTCAGTGAAGTTTTTCTTGGAGAACGCGGCCAAGGAAGTATCCTCGGAGACATCATGAGCAGCTTCCCGGATCATAGCCCGTTCGTCAGCCCCTTCACAGGTCTTGGACCTCGAGTGGGCGTTGCGCTGTCGCACGGCTTCACTGGAAGTCCCCATGCAGTGCGCGCCTGGGCCAAAGCCCTGGCTGAACAAGGGTATGCCGTCCGGATTCCCCTGCTTCCGGGTCACGGAACAAGCTGGCAGGAGCTGGCACGGACGCGCTGGCAGGCCTGGCATGCTGCCTACGATGAGGCTTATCGCGAACTCGCCAGCGAATGCGACTACGTCTTCACAGCCGGACTGTCCATGGGCGGAGCTTTAGCGCTGCGTGTCGCCGCGAAACGGCCGGTGGCCGGCACCATCCTCGTTAATCCGGGGCTCGTCATTGACGATCCGCGTGCTCCGATTGCCGGCATTCTCAAGTTCGTGCTCAAGAGCACCCCTGCCATTGCCAATGACATTCTGAAACCCGGGATAGATGAGGGCGCATATGCCCGGACACCTGTGGCCGCCGCCCACGAGCTGAACAGGATGTTCAAGGACACCGTGAGGCTCCTTCCGAGGATCACGGCCCCTGTCCGCGTGTTCCGCTCCACGGTGGACCATGTGGTCTCCGATACCAGCATTACTGCGCTAAGGCGTGGGCTGACGCATGCCCCCTTGGAACTGACCGTGCTGGAGAACAGCTACCACGTGGCTACCCTTGACAACGACGCCGACAAAATCTTCCGGGGCTCCGCTGCTTTCATCCAGGACGTCCTCACGACTTCCGGAGAGCGGGCATTTCCCGGCGCACCCGAAGGGCAGCTTCCATGACAAAACCTGATGCCAACTCGCCGGATCCGGGCACCAACCCGGACGACGCCGCGTGGCTGGATCTTGTATCAAGGCTGGAGCATGGTGACCCGGAGCTGCCCAAGAGTACTGGCAATGAAGGCACCGGATCCACACGTCCGTTCAGCGACTTTGACCCGCTGGGGCTTTCCGGCAGTGCACCAACGGAGCCATCCGCCGCGGAACGCCAACTGGCGGCCGGTGATCCACGGAACCAGCCAGATGCCGACCCTTTGGAGCCGGGTGGCCCCCGGGACTATGAAGTAGAAGACGAGGATCATGGTTTCGTACCGGAAGAGCCGCCGAGCCTTGCCGGCGTCGATCCTTTGACCATGCTTGCTTGGGCAGGCGCCATAGGCGGACCGGTTGCCTTGTTGCTCGCAGCCATGTTCTGGCGTTCCGCACCGCTGCTGGCGGTTCTGGGGATCGTTGCCGTGTTCGTTGTTTCGGTGATTTACCTGATCATGAAGCTGCCCACCGACAAAGACGAGTACGACGACGGCGCCCGCGTCTAGTTAGATACCAGCACCTTGGTTAGTTACCAGCGCTTGTCCAGTACTAGCCGTGCATGCGGCTGCTGACCCGCGATAGGTCGGCCGCACCAATCAATCCGGCGTTGGGCCCAAGGGCAGCAAGGGCAATTTCTGCGGCAGGGCGGAATCCCCGGCCGGTGAGATTCCGGGCGAAGGCTTTCCGCGCTGGCGCCACCAACAGCTCACCGGCGTCGCACAGGCCTCCGCCAATCACAAACTTCCCCGGATCGAGTGCCGCAGCCAGGTTCGCCAAGCCTAATCCGAGCCACTCCCCCACGTCCTCCAGGAGTTCCCGGGAGGTTGCATCGCCGGATTTAGCCAGCTCGGTAACGACGACGCCGGTGATGTCCTCCACTGCGCCGTCGACTGCCTTTAAAAGTTCCTGGGCCACTGGGGAATTGGCAGCCGCGAGTTCCCGTGCCTCGCGGCCCAGGGCATTCCCGGAAGCATACTGTTCCCAGCAGCCCCGGTTTCCGCACTCACAGCGGTGGCCGCCCGGCATGATGATCTGATGTCCGAACTCCCCCGCTACGCCAAACCGTCCCCGTTCAACCCGGCCGTCCATCACCATTGCCCCGCCGATTCCTGTTCCCAGCGTGATGCAGACCAGCCGGCTCTGGCCTTGGCCTGCGCCGAAGCGCCATTCAGCCCAGGCGGCAGCGTCGGCGTCGTTGGTCAGCAGAACGGGGCGCCTGAGGAGCCTCTGGAGGTTCTCCCTTACGGGCTCATTTCGCCAGGCGAGATGGGGACTGAAGAGCACCGTCCCGCCGTCGAGGTCCATCCAGCCGGCAGCCCCGATGCCCACCGAACGGATCCGGTGGCCTTGGCCCAGTTCTTCCACCAATTCGACGATCACATGCTCGACTGCCCGTGGGTCGTTTCCGGGAGTGGAACGTCGTGCCTGGCTGAGGATCCTGCCCTCCGCGTCGACCACTCCGGCCGCCACCTTGGTTCCCCCGATGTCCACACCGATGGCCAGGCCCCGACGTCCCAGCCTCAGGTGTTCCCGCAGGCCAAGGCCGGAGATGCCCGGAAGGACGGAATCCTGGCGGTACGGCTTCGGACTCCGCCACGCTGCCGTCCTGCGATAGGGTCTGGACGAGGGGGCGGGCGGGACTGAGTGCATGGGTCCACTCTATTAGCCCTCATCCAGCAGCGTGCGGACCACGCTGACCCCGGCGGTCATGGCGTTAATCATAAAGTTACCCGCCAGTAGGATAAATAGGGCCCACTCTTGAGGGCCGCGTATTAGTCTTAGAGCACCCCCTTGCGGGCTTATGGATATCAAAGGAGCTATCGTGCGCGAATACAGTGTCCCGCCCCTGGTGAATGTGCCTGCCGAAAGCAACATCACCGACCTCGTGCTGCGTCAGGCAGCCAAGGCATCGAACCCCGCGCTGTTTTCGCGCCTCGACTCGGCGGGGCAGTGGCAGGACGTCCGGGCAAAGGACTTCCTGACCGACGTTTCCGCCCTTGCTAAGGGCCTTATCGCCAGCGGAGTAGGCGCCGGGGACCGCGTAGGAATCATGTCTCGTACGCGGTACGAATGGGCTCTGGTTGATTTTGCCATCTGGTTCGCCGGTGGCATTTCCGTTCCCATCTATGAGACGTCATCGCCTTCGCAGGTAGCTTGGAACCTGGGTGACTCCGGAGCCGTGGCAGCGTTTGGTGAAGCGGCCCACCACGAGGACATCATCAGGCAGGCGGTCTCCTCCGAGGGCCTGACGGCGCTCACACACGTATGGCAGCTTGAGGGCCGTGGCCTTGACGAGCTCCGGGCGGCTGGCACCGGCGTGAGCGATGAAGACCTGGAGGCCCGGCGCAGCCAGGCACAACTGAGCGATATCGCCACCATTATCTACACCTCAGGAACAACCGGCCGGCCAAAGGGTTGCGAGCTGACCCACGGCAACTTCGTGGAGCTTTCGGAGAATGCACTCGCCACCTCGCTGAGCACGATCGTGAACGAGAACGCCAAGACGATCATGTTCCTGCCCCTGGCGCACGTCTTTGCGCGGTTTATCTCCGTCCTGGCCGTGGCGGCCGGTGTTACCGTCGCCCACACTCCTGACATCAAGCACCTGCTCCCCGACCTCCAGAGCTACCAGCCCACCTTTATTTTGGCCGTGCCCCGGGTTTTTGAGAAGGTATACAACTCCGCACTGACCAAGGCCGAGGACGGCGGCAAGGGCGCCATCTTCCACCGGGCCGCGGATACGGCCATCAAGTATTCGCGTGCCAGGCAGGAGGGCTCCGTTGGTCTCGGGCTCAAACTCCAGCACGCACTGTTCGACAAACTCGTTTACAGCAAGCTCCGGGCAGCGATGGGCGGGCACGTGGCGCACGCTGTCTCGGGCGGTGGCCCGCTCGGTGAGCGTCTGGGACACTTCTTCCAAGGCATCGGCCTTCAGATTCTTGAAGGCTACGGTCTCACGGAGACCACCGCCCCCGTCTCGGTCAACACCCCGGATCTCATTAAGATCGGCACTGTAGGCGTGCCGATTCCGGGAAATACGGTGAAAATTGCCGATGACGGCGAAATCCTCGTCAAGGGCGTGTGCGTTATGCGCGGTTACTACAAGCGTGAAGACCTGGCTGCCGAGACCTTCGTGGACGGCTGGTTCCGCACTGGCGATATCGGCCAACTCGATGATCAGGGATTCCTGACAATCACCGGACGCAAGAAGGAAATCATCGTCACGGCTGGGGGCAAGAATGTCGTTCCGGCATTGCTCGAGGACCAGATCCGGGCCGATGCCCTTGTGTCCCAGGTCCTTGTAGTGGGTGACAACCGGCCGTTCATCGGAGCCCTGGTGACCCTGGATGAGGAAGCACTGCCAGGATGGCTCCAGCGCCATGGCCTGCCCGCGACCACGACGCTCCAGGAGGCAACCGAGAATCCGGTGGTCAGGGCTGCTGTCCAGGAATTGATCAACCACGCCAATGGCTCGGTCTCGCAGGCCGAAGCCATCAAGTCGTTCCGGATTGTTCCCTCGGACTTCACGGAGGCGTCAGGGCACCTGACTCCCTCGATGAAGGTGAAGCGGGCACAGGTCATGAAGGACTTCGATTCCGTGATCGGCGAAATGTACGCCGCTCCCCGCCCGACTCACGCCTAAAGGGGTAAGTTCGCGCGTAAAAGCGGTCAGTCTGCGCAGGCCTTGGGGCCTGCGCAGACTGGAAACCTACTTAAGCGGGACGCAGCTCAGCTCTGCTGAAGCTCCTCAACTACCAGCGCGGCCAGTTCGACTGCAGCCGCCCTTGTGGCAGGCCGAAGTTGGCGAAGGTCGATTCTGGATCCTTCTGCCAGGTGACGGTCGTGGGGAATCCGTACCACGTTTTTGACCCGGGACAGAAAGTGCTGTTCTATCTCGTCCACGTTGACCAGGGTCCCGGCACCGGCAGCCATGTTGATCACCACCGTGGCCTTGGCCACCAGGTCATGTCGTCCATGGGCTTCAAGCCAGGACAGCGTTTCGGACGCAAGCCTGGCTTCGTCAACGCTCCCGCCTGAAACCAGCACAACAGCATCGGCTTTTTCCAGGGTTCCCTTCATCACGGAGTGAACCATGCCAGTGCCGGAGTCGGTCAGCACGATCGAGTAGTAGCGCCCCAGGATGTCGGTGACTGCCCGATAGTCCGCGTCGTCGAACGCATGGGCCACCATCGGGTCCGCATCGGAAGCCAGGATGTCCAGGCGGGAACCGTGGTGACGGTTGTCTTACCGACACCGCCCTTGCGGGAGAGCACAGGAACGTAACGCGTTCTCTCCCCGAGGCAGTGGGGGCGGTCCAAGAACCACCCCCACAGTCTTCCGTCAGCCCCAGCCTAACCCGTACACCCTCCGGATTGGGGCCCTGATTCGCTGTTGGTCTTTACTCGACGACCAGCAGCAAATCCCCGCCTTGAACCTGCTCGATGCTGTTGATCGCGACGCGTGACACGGTACCAGCCAGCGGAGTGGTGATCGAGGCCTCCATCTTCATGGCCTCGATGGTTGCAACGGTATCGCCGGCCTTGACCTCGTCCCCCGGCTTGGCAGTCAGAGTCACAGCGCCGGCAAACGGAGCCGCTATGTGCCCTGGCTGAGAAGTGTCCGCTTTTTCAGCTGCCTTGACGTTGCTGACAACCGAACGGTCGCGGACCACAACGGGCCTGGATTGGCCGTTCAACGTACACATCACCGTCCGCATGCCCTTTTCGTCAGGCTCCGAGACTGCCTCCAGGGAGGCAATCAACCGCACGCCCTTCTCCAGTTGGATCACATGCTCTTCGCCGCGCTGCAGGCCGTACAGGTAGTCACGCGTATCCAGGACGGACAGGTTGCCGTAGCTTTCGACGCTCTTGAGGTAGTCCTTGGTCGGTCCCTCAAAAAGGAGCCTGTTCAGCGTCTGTTGGCGGGTCCGGGAATCGGATTGCAGAGCCGCGCTGTCCGCGGCGCTCAGGTCCGCATCCCTGACCTTGATGCTGCGCCCCTGAAGTGCCTTGGTTCGGAAGGGTTCGGGCCAGCCTCCTGGCGGGTCACCGAGCTCGCCGGAAAGGAACCCGATGACGGAGTCGGGGATGTCGTAGTTCTGCGGGTTCTCGTTGAAGTCCGCAGGGTCTGCATTGAGGCCCACGAGGTGCAGCGCAAGGTCCCCGACAACCTTTGAGGACGGTGTCACCTTGACGAGGCGCCCGAGGATTCGGTCGGCGGCGGTGTACATGTCCTCGATGGCTTCGAAACGCTCACCAAGCCCCAAGGCCATTGCCTGCTGCCGCAGATTGGAAAGCTGCCCGCCTGGAATCTCGTGCTGGTAGACACGTCCGGTGGGACCGGGCAGTCCCGACTCGAAGGGCGCGTACACCCGACGAACGGCTTCCCAGTACGGTTCCAGCGAGCTCACCTTGGCGAGGTCCAACCCGGTATCGCGCGGAGTGTGGGCGAGGGCCGCCACGAGTGCTGACGCTGAGGGCTGGCTTGTTGTTCCCGCGAGCGACGCAGAGGCGACGTCCACGGCGTCGACCCCTGCTTCCACTGCCGCCAGCAGCGTGGCGAGCTGGCCGCCAGCGGTGTCATGGGTGTGCAAGTGGACCGGGAGGCCGAAACGTTCCCGGAGCGCCGTTACCAGGCGTGCAGCAGCGGCAGGACGCAGCAGGCCTGCCATGTCCTTGATTGCCAGGATGTGGGCGCCGGCATCGACGATCTTCCCGGCCAGGTCCAGGTAGTACTCCAGCGTGTACAGCTGCTCATTCGGATCCAACATGTCGCCGGTGTAGCAAAGTGCAACCTCAGCAACAGCCGTGCCCGTGGCCCGCACAGCCTTAATGGCAGGAGCCATCTGGCTGATGTCGTTGAGGGCATCGAAAATCCGGAAGATATCAATACCTGTGGCGGCAGCTTCGTTGACGAACGCTACCGTTACTTCTTCCGGGTACGGTGTGTAGCCGACTGTATTCCTGCCCCGCAACAGCATCTGGAGACAGATGTTGGGCAGCGCCTTCCGGAGGGCTGCAAGCCGCTCCCAGGGATCCTCACTGAGGAAGCGGAGTGCGACGTCGTAGGTAGCGCCTCCCCAAGCCTCTACAGAGAGCAGCTGAGGCAAAAGCTCCGAGACGGCGGGCCCGGCTGCTACCAGGTCCCGGGTCCGGACACGTGTGGCCAGCAGGGACTGGTGGGCATCACGGAACGTTGTGTCCGTAACCGCTACAGGCTGCTGTGCGCGGAGTTCCGCGGCGAAGCCCTCAGGCCCGAGTTCCAGCAGCCGCTGGCGGGAGCCGGCCGGGAACGTTGACCCGGCTACGGCGGGAAGCTTGGACGCCGGATCCGAGTGGACGGTTAGCTCCCCATGGGGTTTGTTGACCGTGACGTCGGCAAGCCACGTGAGGAGCTTGGTTCCGCGGTCTGCTGAAACACGGGACTTCAGGAGCTCGGGGCGCTCATCGATGAAGGAAGTCACCACGTTACCCGCGACAAAGTCGGGATCCTCAAGGACAGCCTGAAGGAAGGAAATGTTCGTGGACACGCCTCGGATACGGAATTCCGCGAGGGATCGCTTGGCCCGTGCCACCGCCGCAGGGTAATCGCGGCCGCGGCAGGTGAGCTTGACCAGCATGGAGTCGAAGTGCGGACTGATCTCCGCGCCCGAGTAGACCGTCCCGCCGTCGAGCCTGACGCCGGCCCCGCCGGCAGAGCGGTAGCCGGTGATCTTCCCGACGTCGGGACGGAATCCGTTGGCCGGATCTTCAGTGGTAATCCGGCACTGGAGGGCGGCACCCTTGAGCTGCACGGTGTCTTGGGAAAGGCCAAGGCCGGCCAACGTTTCGCCTGAAGCGATACGCATCTGGGCCTGGACCAGGTCGACGTCGGTCACCTCTTCCGTAACCGTGTGCTCCACCTGGATGCGGGGGTTCATTTCGATAAAAACGTGCTGGCCGGCCCGCTCGCCCACTGTGTCCACAAGGAACTCAACCGTACCCGCGTTCACGTAATTGAGTGCTTTGGCGAACTTGACGGCGTCGCGGTAAAGAGCCTGCCGGATCCCTTCGTCAAGGTTCGGTGCCGGTGCGATTTCGATGACTTTCTGGTGCCGCCGCTGGATGGAGCAGTCGCGTTCGAAGAGGTGCATCACATTGCCCTCCGCGTCGGCGAGGATCTGGACCTCAATGTGACGGGGACGCAGGACAGCCTGCTCGAGGAACATCGTAGGATCGCCAAAGGCGGCGTCGGCTTCCCTCATGGCTGCCTGCAAGGCCTCCGGGAGAGCCTCGCGGGTGTCCACCCGGCGCATGCCTCGCCCTCCGCCTCCGGCCACGGCCTTGGCAAAGATGGGGAACCCGATCTCGTCCGCAGCGGCGATGAGCTCGTCAACGTCCTTCGAGGGTGCGCTGGATTTCAGCACCGGCACGCCAGCGTCCCGTGCGGCCTGGAGTGCTGCCACCTTGTTTCCCGCAAGTTCAAGGACATCGGCCGGTGGGCCTATAAACGTGATACCTGCGGCTTCGGCTGCCCGCGCCAGGTCAGGGTTCTCCGAAAGGAAGCCGTACCCGGGGTAGATCGCATCTGCTCCGGATTCCTTGGCCACACGGACGATTTCATCGACGTCGAGATACGCCCGGACGGGGTGTCCCTCTTCGCCGATCAGATACGCTTCGCCCGCCTTTTGGCGGTGAATCGAGTTACGGTCCTCATAGGGGAAAACAGCAACTGTCTTGGCTCCCAGCTCATAGCCGGCGCGGAAGGCGCGGATAGCGATTTCACCGCGGTTTGCCACCAGAATCTTCGAAAACATACTTCTCCTGCATCATCGCGGGTGTATCGGTAGGTGGTCACAGTGTCTAAGACGGTTACGTTCAAAGACAAATCATTGTGTCCGCTATCACAGAATTATCCGTCATGTCGGACTCCATCCGCAGCGGAACTGCCAGCGGATGAGCGCTGGGCAACCGGGATCGGGACTCTTCCCCGCCTCGGGGACGGCTAAAGCAGGATTTGACTCCAGGTCAACATATGATGAGTTGGGCGGCGCACCGTCGCCCCGGGCTTCGGGACACGCCGAAGCCGACTCTACCCCAACACGGCAACCGGCGTTAGGTATTGGTTTTTCAGTGCAAGTAGTCAGCATCAGCAGCCTCAAAGGCGGTGTCGGTAAGACATCCGTTACCACCGGACTGGCGTCTGCGGCGCTCGCCGCCGGCATCCCCACCCTCGTTGTGGATCTTGATCCGCATGCCGACGCCAGCACAGCCATGGGTGTCCAGCCTGACGGTCAGCTGGACATCGGCAGAATGCTCAAGAGTCCCAGGCGCGCCCGGCTGGGCGATAACGTCGTACCCAGCGGCTGGCTCAAGCGCACCTCCGCGAATGGTGCCCCGGCGCCTGTGCTGGACGTTGCCGTGGGTTCGGCGTACACCGGAATCTACGACCGCCCTGATCTGGGCCGCCGCGATCTGCGAAGGCTTTCGCATGTCCTGGCGACGGCGGATAATTACGAGCTTGTCCTGGTTGACTGCCCGCCGTCACTCAATGGCCTCACCCGGATGGCATGGTCCGCCAGCGACAAGGTAACCCTCGTGGCAGAACCCGGATTGTTCTCTGTCGCCGGGACCGAGCGCACCATGCGCGCCATCCAGCTCTTCCGGCAGGAATTTGCTCCCGGCCTTTCCCCCGCCGGCATTATCGCAAACAGGGTTCGCAGCGGATCGTCAGAACATGCGTTCCGCCTGGCCGAGATGCAGACCATGTTCGGCAAGCTCCTGCTGACCCCCCATATTCCGGAGCAGGCTAACTGGCAACAGATCCAGGGCGCGGCCCACGCAGTCCACCACTGGCCGGGCGACTCAGCCAAGAACTCATCAGCCCTCTACGACGCACTGCTGCAGAACCTTCTGTCCGCCGGGGACGACTCGCAGGGGCGGGCGAAACGTTAGGTACGACTCCAAGGACGGCCCGGCAAACGCTTCTGGGTAATGATGTTCTGATGTACGACGGCGAAGGCCGCCTTCCTGGTGGAAGGCGGCCTTTGTTGTTGTCTAAATAAAACCGGGCAGTTCAACTGCGCGCAATTTCGAGCCCGGCAGTTCAGCTGCCGGCGGGGTCAACTGATTTTCCGCGCGGCCCGGCGCTTGCTGAGTTCGTCGTCGGGAAAGGACTCCGTGGCATGTTCACTGGGCAGTGCCGCGAGGCTCCCTTCCACTTCGCGCCAGACACGGCCTACTGCGATACCAAATACGCCCTGGCCGCCCTGGACGAGATCAATGACTTCGTCGGCAGAAGTACATTCGTAAACGCTGGCGCCGTCGCTCATGAGGGTGATCTGCGCCAGGTCTTCGACGCCCCGCTCGCGCAGGTGTTCAACTGCAGTGCGTATCTGCTGCAGGGAGACGCCGGTATCTAAGAGTCGCTTGACCACCTTGAGAACCAGGATGTCACGGAAACCGTATAGACGCTGGGAGCCTGAACCGGCCGCACCCCGCACTGCCGGCTCAACCAGTCCTGTGCGTGCCCAGTAGTCCAGTTGACGGTAAGTTATCCCCGCTGCCTTGCACGCGGTAGGGCCGCGGTAGCCTGCATCTTCGTCAAGGACGGGCAGGTCCTCGGTGAAGAGGAGGCCCTGGGCACCGCTTGCGGGCAGGGCTACGCCAGCCGTCGAGGGCTGCTCCAGCTCGCCTGCTTCGCCTTTAGGACTCACGTGGACACTCCTTGTCATCTGCTCCCCTAAGGAAGTTGCAACACAGTGGCACGAACAAAAATCCATCCGTGTAATTCTGCCGCGGCTGCACATTCCAGTGTGACTTGCGCGGCTGCTGTATGCAATGGGAACTTGTATCTTCGACGTTAAGCCTGTGGAGGCGCGAGGTCAAAGATGTAGGGGTGTTTGGAAGGGCGTGTCGAAACTTTCAGGCTGAGCTTTAACCTTTGCCTGACCTCAGCCGTCGAAATCCTCAGGCTCCACGTCATCCAGGAACTCACGGAAGCGCCGCAATTCCCGCTCCTCGTCCACTGTAGGGCCCGGATCGGTCTCTTCACCGTCGTCATGCTCAGTGATCCGGACGCCAGCCTCCTCCATCACAGAGTCGGCGCACCAGATGCGGCATTTTGCCCTCAGAGCCAAGGCCAAAGCATCCGAGGCCCGGGAGCTGACAGTGCTGCCGTTCTCGAACTGGAGCTGGCCGTAGAAGATGTTGTCCTCAACCGCCACAATGTTGACGCTGACGATGCTGTGCCCGAGGGTCTCCACGACATCAATGAGGAGGTCGTGGGTCATGGGGCGTGGCGGAACCACGCCTTGCTGGGCCAGGGCTATGGCGCTGGCCTCCGGAGTTCCGATCCAGATAGGAACATGGCGTTCCCCGTGGATCTCCCGCAGGAGAACGAGTGGCTGATTCGAGGGAAGCTCAATCCTCACCCCGACGATCTCTACTTCTATCATCAGATGTCCATCCGGGAGATTCGGTCCTGAACAAGCGCCCGATGCAAGGACAGGCAGATGTCGCTGATCTCACGGGCCGCTTCGGCCGCGCGTGCCTGCGATGCAGCATCCTTGCGTGAGGTGAGGGTGGCAACGGCCCGCTCCACGAGTCCGAATTCACGTTCCGCGGCGGCCTGGAACGGGCGGAGGTGCCGTGGTTCCAGTCCATGGCTCTCCAGCTGGACGCAAGCCCGCGCTACCTGGAGGGCATGTTCATCGAAGGTGCCATTGGCGTGCGAAATGAGTCCGAAGCTCAGCAGTGACTGAAGGAGCGGAACACTCGCCCCCGACTCTGCCCGCAACTGTTCTTCGCTGAGGCGGCGAACGCGTGTCTGCAATTCAACTGCGAGGACATCCGAAACGATGCGGGGCGACACATTGACGCCCGGAGGCAGGTTCTCCGGGCGTTCCCCCCGGTCTATGGCGTCAAGATAATCCTTGATCACCTTTAGCGGCAGGTACTGGTCGCGCTGCAGGGCAAGTACGAACCGCAACCGTTCAACGTCGCCGTCTGAATACTGCCGATATCCCGCGGGAGTCCGCTGCGGATTGATGAGGCCCTTTTCCTCAAGAAACCTGATTTTCGACGCGGTCATATTGGGAAAGTCATCGCTCAGCTGCGCCAGCACTTCCCCAATATTCAGGACTTGCGGTCCCCGCCGTTCCGGCTGTGCCATGGCCACAGGCAACTACTCCGTAATCAGCCCTGGCCTGCGCGGGCAGGGCTCAGGTAGAACGTAAGACGGAATTTTCCAATCTGGACTTCGTCTCCGGACCTGAGCTCAAGGGCGTCGACCCGGTCATGGTTAATGTAGGTTCCGTTGAGGCTGCCCGTATCAACCACTTCGAAGCTGCGATCGGTACGGCGGAATTCCACATGCCGGCGAGAGACCGTGACGTCGTCGAGGAAGATGTCCGCATCAGGGTGGCGTCCCGCCGTAGTCACATCCGAGTCCAGCAGGAAACGCGCCCCCGCATTTGGACCGCTGTGCGCTACGAGCAGGGCAGAACCGTGAGGCAGTGCCTCGACGGCGGCCCGCTCCTCGCGGGACAACTGCGGAGCAATGGCTGGCTCATCCCGAACAGGCGTGAGATTGATGGAGGTGGTTTCCGACGACTTCGTCTCACCCTTACCGAAAATACCTCTGGCTCGGTGACGTTCATGGCCAACCATGGTTCCTCCTCATCCGTTGCAGCCGCCCCGCCTGCAAACAACCCGTCTCGTCCGGAAATGCCTGGCACATCCGATCTGCGGCGCGTCGTCCAGCCGTTGATTACTCAATCGAACATCCACATCGATCGCTCGAATCAGACGCTCATCAAAGTTCAACGGCCGGACGTCGCTGCCCAGTAATCTTTAGCCTACCTGTTGTTCGTACTCGGCTGCACTGAGTAGTGAGTCAACCGCGTCAGGTTCCGCCAGCTTCACCTCGATCAGCCAGCCGTCACCGTAAGGATCTGAATTGATCAGCGCCGAGTCCGTGTCCAGCGATTCGTTGCGGGCAACCACTTCGCCCGTGACCGGCGCATAGATGTCACTGACGCTCTTGGTCGATTCGACTTCACCCACGACGTCGTTTGCCTTGACCGTTGTTCCTACCTCGGGCATCTGCGCGTAGACGACGTCACCGAGTGCGTCCTGGGCGAAGTCCGTGATTCCCACGCGCACAACGCCGTCGGCATTGGGCGCCGAGACCCATTCGTGTTCTGCAGTGTAGGAGAGGTCTTCGGGGATGTTGCTCATCAGGGGGCCTTTCATCGGGTCAAACACCAATGTCAACGGAAGCCTGCTGAACAAGCCGCCGCTGAAAGTATAGGCACATCAATCCCTCCGAAGGCCGCTGATTTTGCCGCCTCCCTATGGCACAGTGGTGACATGCCAGAACTCCCCGAAGTGGCCGGGCTGACTGCCTTCCTGGGCTCCCAGCTTCGTGGTGCAGTCATGACACAGTTTCAGATTGTCTCCTTTGCTGTGCTCAAGACGGCCGATCCGCCTTACTCGGCTCTTGAGGGCCGGGACATTCAGGGAGTACAACGCCACGGAAAATTCATCAGCATAGATGCCGGCAACATCTTTCTGGTCTTCCACTTGGCGAAGGCGGGCTGGCTGCGGTACACGGAATCGCCCACTTCAACCCAGCTCCGTATGGGCAAAGGGCATATCGCCGCACGCTTTGCCCTGACGCGGGGACCGGAGGCGCACATCGGTATCGACCTGACTGAGGCAGGGACAAGGAAAAGTCTCGCCGTCTACGTTGTACGGGACCCCCTTCACGTCCCCGGTATCGCCACCCTCGGGCCCGATCCGCTGAACCCTTCCTTCGACTTCGAAACTTTTGCCGCGATATTGGCCTCGAACCCCCACCAGATCAAGGGAGTGCTCCGTAATCAGGGAACAATTGCGGGCATAGGAAACGCGTACAGTGACGAAATCCTGCACGCCTCCAGGATCTCACCCTTCGCCGTCGCCAAGTCCCTGGACCGGGCCACAGTCCAGGTGCTCTATGGCGCCATCCACACAGTGTTGGGAGCCGCTGTGGCGGAGGCCGTCGGCAAGGCTCCAAACGAGCTCAAGGACGCCAAACGAAGCACAATGCGGGTCCATGGCCGGGCAGGCCAGGCCTGCCCCGTATGCGGCGATACCGTCCGGGAGGTTTCTTTCGCGGATACAGCCCTGCAGTATTGCCCCACCTGCCAAACCAAAGGGAAAATTCTCGCGGACCGCCGGACTTCAAAGTTCCTGAAGTAAGCCGGGCGCGCCGTCGAAGTTCCTGACACACAGGGGAACTGGCGCCATCTCGCCGAAACAACAAAACCCCGCCGATCCGATGAAGGACCGACGGGGTTTTTGGTTGGTCGGGCTGACAGGATTTGAACCTGCGACCCCTTGACCCCCAGTCAAGTGCGCTACCAAGCTGCGCTACAGCCCGTCAGTTCTGCCGTTCTCCGCTTCGATGAGATCTGAGAATTTCATCTAAGCAGTCCGGCCGAACCACCTCCAAAAGCTTACACGATTCCGGAGGGTGCCTGTGACACCGAAGGGGCATCACAGGCCAGGTGTGTCCAAATTAACGCTTCTTGCCGCGCTTTTCGCGCACGCGCATGTTGACCTCGATGGGGGTTCCCTCGAAGCCGAAGGTTTCACGCAGGCGACGGGTGATGAAGCGGCGGTATCCCGGGTCCAGGAACCCGGTGGTGAACAGGACGAACTTCGGCGGACGGCTCGACGCCTGGGTGCCGAACAGGATGCGGGGCTGCTTGCCGCCGCGGACCGGGTGCGGGTGTGCCGCGACGAGCTCACCGAGGAAGGCATTGAGCCTGCCCGTAGGGATGCGCTTGTCCCAGCCCTCAAGGGCCACGTCAAGGGCAGGGACCAGCTTGTCCTTGTGCCAACCGGTCTTCGCTGAGATGTTTACGCGGGGTGCCCAGGCCACATGGGCGAGATCCTGGTCGATTTCACGCTCCAGGTACTTCCGGCGCTCATCATCCAGCAGGTCCCACTTGTTGAATGCCAGGACCAGTGCGCGGCCGGACTCGATGGCCAGCTGCAGGATGCGGACGTCCTGCTCACTGAGCACCTCATCCACTGCCAGGAGCACGACTGCCACCTCGGCCTTCTCGAGCGCCGCCTGGGTCCGCAGGGAGGCGTAAAAATCCGCACCCTGGGCCATGTGCTGCCGGCGGCGGATGCCCGCGGTGTCGACAAACCGCCAGGTTCGGCCGCCGAGCTCGATGAATTCGTCGACGGGGTCGCGGGTGGTACCGGCTGTGTTGTCCACCACTACCCGCTCCGAGCCGGCCAGCTTGTTGAGCAGCGAGGATTTGCCGACGTTTGGCCGCCCGATCAGAGCGACCCGGCGCGGGCCGCCGGACCGCTCAAGTCCCTCGATGGTGGAGAACTCCGGAAGGGTATCCATGACGTGGTCAAGAAGATCTGCCACACCGCGGCCGTGAAGCGCCGAAACAGGGTAGGGCTCGCCGAATCCCAGACCCCAGAGTGTTGACGAATCTGCTTCCTGTGCGAAGTCATCCACCTTGTTGGCCACCATAATGACCGGCTTCTTGCTCTTCCGGAGCATCTTCATAACGCCTTCATCGGTGGCTGTAGCACCGACCGCGGAATCGACCACGAAGAGCACGGCATCAGCCAGCTCTACTGCCATCTCTGCCTGCTCTGCAACCCGGGCGTGGATACCGCGGGCATCGTGCTCCCAGCCTCCGGTATCCACAATGGTGAAGTTGCGTCCGTTCCAGTGCGCCGAGTACATGACGCGGTCACGGGTGACTCCGGGCGTGTCCTCTACTACTGCCTCACGGCGACCAAGGATCCTGTTGACCAGCGTGGATTTGCCCACGTTCGGGCGGCCGATGATGGCCAGAACGGGGTCCAGCTTGACCGGTCCGTCAAAGTCCTCATCCGCGTAGAGACCGTCCAGAAGGGCTGCGTCTTCCTCATCAAGGTCATAGTCTTCCAGGCCGGCACGAAGGGAGGCCGCGCGGACATCCGCCTCGTCGTCGTCCAGGGCTGCAAGGTTCTCCGCCACCTGGTCCGTGCCGGTGGGCGTGTATTCGTCTTCGCCGGCGCCAAAATTGCCGGAGGTTTGAGTCGTATCGCTCATTGCACTTTCCTTAGTGGTGGTCTGCCGGCGTCCCGGCTACTGCTTCATAACGTTTTTGCGGGGAATCCGCGAGGGGCAGAGGCTGCCCGCTGACTTGAATTGCTTGCTGGATGTGCTGCGCCAACGCAGCACGGATCTCGATCCCCGCCCTGTCCATTGAAACACGCCCGGTCTCGCCGGGTTTGCGGGCGACCTGGAGGGGCTCACCGAAATGGACGTGAAGTTGTCTGCGCGGCCGGGGCAAGGCGTCGAGGTGCTCGCCCGTGATCCTGGTGCCGAGAATTGCAACCGGCACAACGGTTGCGCCGGAATTGAGCGCCAGCCAGGCCACACCATTATTGATCGAGGATGCTGCCCCACTCCCCCGGGTCCCTTCAGGAAGTATGCCTACGCACCGTCCGGCGTCGAGCATGTCCTTGCTGAGCTGAAGGGCTTGACGGTCGCCGGCGCGGTCAACCGGCAACTGGCCGGACGCGCGGAGAACCTGTCCGAGGAAGCCCGTGAACAACTCTTTTTTAACGAGGATGTGCATCGGCCGTGGTGCCGCCCCGAACATCAGCGGCCCGTCGAGGAAGCTGATGTGGTTGGCCGCGAAAATCACCGGGCCGGTGGACGGTACTTTGGTCCGGCCAAGGATCGAGGTGCGGTAAAGGACATGGGTCACGAACCAACCAACGGGACGGCTCCATGCCACGCTCAGACCGGCCCGAAGTCCGGGCTTAGTCACGGTTGAGTGCCTTGGTGACGATGGCGAGGGCGGCGTCAACGGTCCCGTCAAAGTCGAGGTCGGAAGAGTCAAGGGTCACAACACCGTCGGCCGCCTGGGTGAAGTTCACAACTGTGGAATCCTTGGCATCCCGATGCGTCACCTGGGCGGCAAGCTCCTGCTCGTTCTGGGAGCCGCCGAGCTGGATACCCCGCCTGCGGAGCCTGGCTTCTTCGCTTGCGGTCAGAAGCATCCGCACTTCGGCGCCCGGTGCCACAACAGTGGTGATGTCCCGGCCTTCCACAACGATGCGCCGGTGGTGCTGTTCGATGAGTTCACGCTGACGCCGGATCAGCTCGGTGCGGGCGCCAAGGGTGGTTGCAACAGCGCTGACAGCCGCGGAAATAGCCGGCTCCCGGATCTCCTGGCTCACGTCCGAGCCTCCGACCCTGACGTATTCCTCCAGCGGACTCGTGCTGATTTCCAAGGGCAATTCCTCGGCTGCCTGCTCCACGGCAGCCCGGTCCTCCAGGTCGATGCCCTGGTCAAGGCAGTACCAGGTAAGTGCCCGGTACATTGCGCCGGTATCCAAATAGGCAAGGCGGAGCCGGCGTGCCACTTCCCGGCTCACGCTTGACTTGCCCGAGCCTGACGGACCGTCGATAGCCACAACAAGGTCCCGGCCCTGCCGCAGGGTAGGCAATGTATCGATGAGTTCCTGTGTCATTACTGAAGTACCCGCCATCCGCGGTCGTTGAGCGCCTCGATCAGCAAATCATGCTTGTTTGGCAGAACGGATAATTCCACCATGCCAACATTCTGCCCTGAAGAGTGGTCCAGGCGCAGGTCCTCGAGGTTAACGCCGATCTCGCCGATCTCGGTGAGGAGGCGCGCGATTTGGCCTGGCCGGTCATCCACGAGGACCGTAAGCCATGAATATGCCTGCGGCGGGCCCCCATGTTTGCCGGGAATGCGGGACTGCCCTGCATTGCCCTCACTGATCAGCTGGGCAAGGTCCAGGCGCGCTCCGGGAGCAAGCGGGTCCTCTAACGTGCCGATGAGACGGTTAAGGTCTTCGCGGACTCCTTGAAGAATTTCCACGACCTTCTCCGCATTGGCACCAAGGATCTGAACCCACAGGGTGGGATCACTCGCTGCTATGCGGGTGGTGTCACGCAGACCGTTTCCGGCCAGCGAAAGGGCGTGGAGAGGAGTACCTTGCAGTCGGCTGGCCAGCAGAGACGACATCACTTGGGGCAGGTGGGAAACCAAAGCCACAGCTTCGTCGTGTTCGTCGGCGTCGAACTGGGAAACGATGGCCCCAAGATCCGTCGCCAGCGCGTGCGCCGTCAGGAGGGCATCGGGCAGAGTTTCCTCGCAAGGGCACAGGACCCAGGGCATGGAGGTGAAAAGTTCACCCCTTGCCGCAACCGGCCCGGCTTTCTCCCGCCCGGCCATGGGATGCGTGCCCACGTACCTGCCAAGGTCCGCGCCACGACGTCGCAGTTCCTGCTGGATCCCCGCCTTGACGCTGGCGATGTCGACGACGACGGCCCCGGAGTAGTCCCCCAGGGCACGCTCGACGACGTCGGCCGTTACATCGGGAGGAGCAGCCACCACCACCAGTTCGGGCTGCTCCGTTCCCATCCCGGACAGGGGAAGCCCTGCCCCGATGTCAACGGCAACTGCCTGGTTGGTAGGTGACGGATCCGAAAGGAAAACGGGGACGCCACGTCCGCGGAGGCCAAGACCGATGCTGGTCCCGAGCAGCCCGGTACCAATCACCACCACGGGGCCGTTCAGATGGCCGCGCCCGTGAGTACCGAATGCCGACATTCCTTAGAGCCCCACTGATGCCAGCAGGTGGCCGACTTCCTGCTTGCCCAGGTTCCGGATGCTGCCCTGTCGCTGGTCGCCCAGACCGATAGGACCGACCTTGACCCGGACAAGCCGGAGAACCGGGAAGCCCACGGCGTCGAAGAGCCGGCGGACGATCCGGTTCTTACCGGAGTGCAGCACTACTTCGATCAGAACGTGACCGGGTGTGGAATCCACCAGCTTAAAGGAGTCGACAGAAGCAATGCCGTCCTCAAGCTCAACGCCGGCCCGCAGTTGGGCGCCGACCCCTTGGGGGAAGGGACCCCGCACCTGCACGAGGTACGTCTTGGGCACTTCGTAGGAAGGGTGTGTCAGGCGGTTCGCCAGTTCGCCGTCATTAGTCAGCAGCAGCAGACCCTCGGTGGCCACGTCGAGACGGCCCACGTGGAACAGCCGTTCGCCATGGTTGTTGCGGACGAAGTCGCTGATGCACGGGCGACCGTCGGGATCCTCCATCGTGGAAACAACACCCTTGGGCTTGTTGAACACCATGTACACGAGGGACTCGTCGAGCTGGATGCGCAGGCCGTCCACATGGATGACCGCAGTTTTGGGATCAACGCGGACGCCGAGTTCGGTAACAACCTGGCCATCGACTTCCACGCGGCCCTCAGCGATCATCTCCTCGCACACGCGCCTGGAGGCCACACCGGCCTGAGCCATGACCTTCTGCAGCCTGATGCCGTCGGCATCGTGGAGTTCTGACTGAGGTACTTCGTTGCGCGGACCGCGCTTACGGGCAGGCTTCCGCACCGGCCCGAGGTTCTGGCCGAAGCGTTCGCTGCCGAAGGCGCGCGGGCCCCCGGAATTCTGTGCGCCCGTCCGCGGCTTCGGTTTCAACGCCCCGGGTGTGCCTGGAGTTTTTCCTGCGCCGGGCTTCCGTGCGGCAGGCTTCCTGGCCGATGGCTTCGCTCCGGTCTTCCAGTCGCCAGACTTGGCTGCGTCGGTTCCCCTGCCCCCCGGGGCGCTGCCCGTGGGCTGCTCATCGGGATCAATGAAGCGCTCCTCCCGGGGCTTGGGCTGCTTAAAGGGGCGGTCTCCGCCGCCCTTGGAGAAATCGCGCTGGCCAGCATTACGCTGAGCTCCAGTGCGTGGTCCTGCATTGCGTCCTGAACTGTTACGTCCTGAACTGCTACGTGGTGAACCCTGGCGTCCCGCCTGTGTCATGACCCGTCCTTCGTTAATGTGGCCGCACTGTGCATCTCTCTTCAACACACTAGCCAGCCGTGCAGAATAATTCTGCCCTTGTGGTTACTCTCGCGCAGGCCTCGGCGGCCTACATTCTTCCGGCATCATAAAACTCCTCTATGCCTTCAAGCCCCGGAAGATGGGGTGAAAGCTGGGGCAACTCAGCCACCGAGCCGATTCCCATGCGTTCAAGGAAATACGACGTTGTGCGGTACAGGATGGCCCCGGATTCGGGGTCGTTTCCTGACTCCTCAATCAGTCCGCGTTGGGTAAGGGTCCGCACGACGGAGTCAACATTAACCCCACGAATTGCAGACACCCTCGCCCGCGAAACGGGCTGGCGGTAAGCGATAACGGCGAGCGTCTCAAGCGCCGCCTGCGTCAGCCTGGCTGTCTGTCCTTCAAGCACAAAGCTGCCAACAAGATCGGCGAACTCTGCGCGGGAATAGATCCGCCAGCCTCCGGCGATACTCCGCAATTCAAAACCCCGGGGGCTGGTGCCGAAGCCAGCATCGCTGTCATCGTCCGTGTCCGGGGCTTTAACAGTATAGCCGTTATACTCACGCTGCAGTTCCACCAGGAGCTGTTCGACGACGTCGACGGTCAGGTTGAGTCCGGCGGCAAGCTCAGTGGGCGTGGCCGGCTGGTCGATAACCATCAGAACGGCTTCCAAAGCTGCGCGGGCGCCGCCCGGGAGTTTTGAGAGGTCGCCTCCTGTCTGCTCGGGTGCCGTAACCGGTTCACTCAAGGCTGTTCCTCATATTCTTCGCTCAGGTTCCCGCTGCTCCAGGAAGCAGTATCAGCGGTCCAATGAACTGTCAGGTCGCCCAGCGGCTGGAGCTGGTCGAATCCGACCGCTTTGTCCCGGTACAACTCAAGCAGCGCCAGGAAGCGGGCCACCACCACCAGGGTGGACTCGGCATCGGAAATCAGCGTCCTGAAAGACAAGGGCTTTCCTTGCTGCAACTTCAGCCCGATGATCTCTGCCTGTTCTTTGACGCTCACGGTGGAGCCGTGAAGGTGGCTAAGGCCCACGTGGGTTGCCGGGACATCTTTTGGCTTCAGTGCGGATTGGGCGAGGGCGGCGAACTGTTCGGGAGTATGCCGCCAGACGAGTTCAGGAAGCAATGCCGCAAAATGGCCCTCAAGTGCCACCTGCCGGGGGTAGCGGGCTGCTTCCAGCTCCAGGGTTGAATTGATGAGGCCAGCCACCTCTTTGAAGGCCTTGTACTGGAGGAGCCGGGCGAACAGAAGGTCCCTCGCCTCGAGCAGGGCAATATCCTCGTCGTCCTCGACTTCTCCGGCAGGAAGGAGCCGTGCTGCTTTGAGGTCAAGGAGTGTTGCGGCTATGACCAGGAATTCGCTGGCCTCATCCAGTGCCCATTCTTCGCCGAGTTTCTGCAGACCCCGGATGTATTTGATGAATTCATCGGTGACCGTTGCCAGCGCCACCTCCGTGATATCCAGCTGATGCTTCGAGATAAGGCCAAGGAGGAGGTCGAAAGGGCCCGTGAAATTCGCCAGACGCACTTCGAAGCCTGGCTTTTTAGCTACGCCCGTCGCCGCACCATCGACTGCAGTGGTCATTGCTGGTTAGGGTGCGCCACCGCGCGAGATCAGTTCTTTGGCGAGGTTCCGGTATGCATCAGCGCCTATGTGGTTAGCTGCGTAGCTGGTGATGGGTTCAGCGGCTACGGTTGCGTCGGCGAACTTGATGGAACGCTTGATGACGGTTTCGAAGACTTTGTCCCCGAAGGCCTCCACCAGCCGCGTGATGACCTCACGGCTGTGCAGGGTCCGGGCGTCGTACATTGTGGCCAGCACACCATCCACCTGGAGCCTGGGGTTCAGCCGGTCCTGCACCTTGTCGATCGTTTCCACCAGCAGGGCCACAGCGCGCAGCGCGAAGAACTCACAGATCAGCGGGATGATAACGCCATGGGCTGCAGTAAGGGCATTGACGGTCAGCAGGCCGAGAGAGGGCTGGCAGTCGATGAGAACGACGTCGTAGTCATCCTCAACGCTCTTCAGCGCCCGGTCCAGAACCTGTTCACGCGCGACTTCATTAACCAGCTGGACCTCGGCCGCGGAGAGGTCGATGTTCGCCGGGAGCAGATGAACGTTCTCCACACCTGTCTGGTGGATGGCATCGCGGATGTCCACCTTGCGGTCCATGAGCACGTTGTAGACGGTCAGGTCGAGCTCATGCGGGTTGACGCCGAGGCCCGCAGACAAGGCGCCCTGAGGATCGAAGTCCACGAGGAGGACGCGCCTGCCGTACTCGGCCAGAGCCGCGGCGAGATTGATGGTGGACGTGGTTTTACCCACGCCGCCCTTTTGGTTCACCATGGCTATCACACGCGCCGGCCCGTGGGATGTCAGCGGCGCGGGTTCCGGAAACTCACGGTGGGGGCGTCCTGTGGGACCCATGACCGCGTCGTCCAGATCGAGGTCCATGCCTTCCAGAGTTGCTGAACCGTGTTCGCTGCTCACGTATCTATCCACACTTTCGATGACGGTGATTATTGCCGGTGCATATTCCGGTGATTATTGCCGCTGATCTCCTGCCGCTGGCTTCCCAGCGCCGATCCTGCTTCTTCCCAAGGTTACAGCGCCACGCATGGTATTCAACGAACCTCGACACGCACCCTTGCCCGTGCCTTTACCTTCTGGTAAAGGTCGAGGGTTGCAGTCAGGAAAACGGAAACCGCCCGTACAGCGTCTGCTGTGCGGGCGGCTTCCGTGTGTGATGTTGAGGGTGTTGCCGGGGCTACTAGACTGTGGCCGGAACGGCCTGGCCCTTGGTTTCCTCGACCTCGTGGTGATGGGCGATCATGGTCGTCTCGTCGAACGGCTCGTCACCGGAGAGCACACGCTCGACCTGGCCGCCGTCGATTTCCTTTACCCAGGTTCCGATGAGGACCGTTGCCACGGCGTTGCCTGTGAAGTTGGTCAAGGCGCGGGCTTCTGACATAAAGCGGTCGATACCGACGATCATGCCGACGCCGCCCAGCAGTTCGGGCTTGTGTGCCTGCAACCCTGCTGCCAGGGTGGCCAGACCGGCACCGGTCACGCCGGCTGCGCCCTTGGAAGCGATGATCATGAAGATCAGCAGTGAGATCTGGGCTCCGAGGTCCAACGGCGTTCCCATAGCGTTGGCAACGAAGAGTGACGCCATGGTCAGGTAGATCGCGGTGCCGTCGAGGTTGAAGGAGTATCCCGTCGGAACGGTGACGCCAACAACCGGCTTGGAAATACCCAGGTGCTCCAACTTGGCGATCAGGCGGGGAAGCGCAGCTTCGGAGGAGGACGTTGAGAAGATCAGCAGGTATTCGCGGCCCAGGTACTTCATGAGCCGGAAGATGTTGACGCCTGCAACAGCCTGCAGCAGCCCGCCCAGGATGACAACGATAAAGAGTGCACAGGTGACGTAGAAGGCCGCCATCAGCGTAAACATGCTCACGATTGCCGCGAAGCCAGTAGCACCGACGACTGCAGCGATGGCGCCGAAAGCACCGACCGGAGCGAGCCACATGATCATGATGAGGATCCGGAACACAACCGCCTGGCCGTGGCCGATCGCCTTGAGGACGGGGGCACCCTGCGCACCCATCTTCTGCAGCGCGAAACCGACTAGGATGGCGGCAAAGAGAGTGGGCAGGACCGGAATGTCGCCCGGAATGATGCCCAGGAGGAAGGCGACAGTGCTGTCTACTTCAGCCTTCTTGTTGGGGTCGTAAGGCGCCAGCTTCAGGCCCTCACCCGGGTGGATCAGGTTGCCCACCACCAGGCCGATGCCCAGGGCGAAGGTCGACATGATGACGAAGTAGCCCAGAGCCAGTCCGCCGACCTTGCCGACAGTGGCGGCCTTTGCGATGGAGCCGATCCCCAGCACGATGGTGCAGAAGATAATGGGGGCGATCATCATCTTGATCAGCTTGATGAAGCCATCACCCAGCGGCTTGAGCGATTTTCCTACTTCGGGAAACAGCAAACCGACGAGTGCGCCCAGGATAACGGCGGCGATGACGGCAATGTAAAGGTAATGGGATTTGTCCAGCCCCTTGCGGGCGGCCTTGGCAGGCGCTGCTGACTCTCCTCTTTGAGAAGCCATGATGTGTCTCCTTATGGATAATCTGGAAGACGTTCGGCACAGTCTCTGGGCTCTTCACGTCGGTCCGGTGTGATATCCATCATTGGGTACATAGTGACGTGGCTCACCGTTGCGTTCATATTGGTCATGAAAGGTACCCATGAGGCACAAATGGAGCATTGCCCGCAGGCTGTTCGTGGCGCACCTGCTGTTTGTGCTTGCCCTCACCGCGATCGTAGGCACTGCAACGTTCCTTGACGCGCGCGATCATGCGTATGCAGAGGCGGGACGGCGGATGGCCGGAGTGGCAACGGCGATTGCCGACAACCCGCTCGTCCTGGTTGCGGCAGCCACACCCGATCCCACCGCCGCCCTCCAGCCTTATGCCCTTAACGTCATGCGGGACGCCGGCGCTGATTTCATCACCATCATGGCTCCTGACCGGACCAGGTGGACCCATCCAAGGGATGAAGAAATCGGACGCCCGTACATTGGCTCGATTGACGCCGCCCTGGCCGGGAATGTCTATACCGAGGTCACGGCAGGGACCCTGGGACCGTCAGTGCGGACAATTGCGCCCGTTAAAGACGCTGCCGGGAACGTCAAGGCCCTCGTTTCGGCCGGCGTGACAGTCCGGACTGTGGATGTTGCGGTTTCCGGGCGCCTGCCCGCCGTTTTGGCGATCGCTTTCGCGCTCCTGGTGGGCGGGTCCGTGGCCTCGTGGCTCCTCGGAAGGTATTTGCGCCGGGTCACCCGGGGATGGGGACCCGAACAACTGGCGCAGCTCTTCGCCTACTACGAATCCGTGCTTCATTCAGTCCGCGAAGGCGTCATCCTGATTGACAGCAAGGGCAAGGTGGTGATGTACAACGACCAGGCGGCCGAGCTCCTGGGGCTGACCCCACGGGAAATGGACGGCGACCCGAGCGATCCGCCGTCGCTCTCTGAGCTGCCTTTGGCGTCAAGCCTGCAGACACTGTTCGAATCGGGAAGGCTGGCCCACGACGAAATCCACCTGACTGGGTCCCGCATCCTTGTGGTTAACCAGGGTCCGGCCCTCGGGCCGCCCTCCCAGGGCCGCCAGCGCAACGAGGTCTTCGGCACAGTGGCCACCATTCGTGACAGGACGGAGATTGAGTCCCTTGGCTCGGAACTGGAAACCATGCGGACGTTGTCTGCTGCCCTGCGTTCCCAAACCCACGAACACGCCAACAGGCTCCATACGCTGGTCTCCCTGATGGAACTGGGACGAACGGAAGATGCCCTGGATTTCGCCACCAAAGACCTCGAACTTAGCCAAAAGCTCACCGACGAGTTGGTTGATTCCGTTGAGGAGCCTGTGCTCAGCGCCCTGGTGATGGGGAAAGCCGCCGAGGCGCACGAGCGCGGCGTCGAACTGGTTCTCGACGCGAAGGGGTCAACGGAGCTTGCCGGGCTTGCCATCCAGGATCTGGTAACCATCCTCGGAAACCTGTTGGACAACGCGATCGATGCTGCTGCTGAAGCCCCCTCCCCCAAACGCGTGGAGCTGGCTTTACACTCTACCGAAGCGAGCCTTGAGATCGCGGTGCAGGATACTGGTAGCGGAGTTGATCCACGATCTGTGGATGACGTTTTCAGTTATGGTTTCAGCACCAAGGCACCAGGCAAGTACGGTCGGGGCATCGGACTGGCACTGGTCCGTCAAGCAGTCCAGCGTTTGGGTGGAACGTTGACTATCACCAACCCGGGCGGTGCGCTTTTCCGCGTCGTTCTGCCGTCGGGTACTAAGGAGCAGTTTTGAGCGATATCCGCGTGCTCGTCGTCGAAGACGAACCCATCGCCTCCGCCGCACATGCCGCCTACGTGCAACGCCTGGACGGATTCTCCCTCGCGGGGACAGCCCCCGACGGACAGTCAGCGCTCCGGCTCCTGGCGGAGTTTTCCGCCGCCGGGAACCAGGTGGAGCTGGTGCTGCTGGACATGAATCTGCCGGACCTCCATGGACTGGACATTGCACGCCGGATGCGGTCTTCCGGCCTGTTTTCCGACATCATAGCCATTACCGCCGTACGGGAGCTCAATATAGTGCGCAGCGCCGTCGCGATTGGAGTAGTCCAGTATCTGATCAAGCCGTTCACGTACGCCACCTTCGCCGAGAAGCTGACGAACTACAGGCTGTTCCGCGAGCAGCTGGCATCATCCGACGACGGAAAAACCAAAACCGGCGCCTCCCAGAGCGACGTCGACCAGGCCTTCGCAAGCCTGCGCACGCCGTCGGAGCTCCAGTTACCCAAGGGTCTGTCCGTATCCACTTTGGACTCGGTCAAGGACTTTCTTCGTAAGGAAGATGCGGCTGTGTCTGCCAGTGAAGTGATGGATGAGCTGGGAATGTCACGTGTGACTGCCCGACGCTACCTGGAGTATCTGGCGGACGCGGGATCGGTATCGCGAGCGCCGCGATACGGAGCACCCGGCAGGCCCGAGAACGAGTATCGCTGGACCCGCGGCTGAGCGAGCCCTGAGGTCCTTCTGTATACAGAAGGCACCTACTGACACTAAAAATTCGAACCTTTCTCCCATTATGGCCCCTTACTTGTATACACTGATGGCTATATCAGGCTGAAGGCGGGGTGATTATGCGGGCAAGCGATCGGGCTTATGAGACCCTGCGCGACGACATCATCGAGTGGCGCCTTCGTCCAGGCACCGTACTCGGAGAAGTCGATCAGTCGGAGCGCCTCGGCATCTCGCGGACACCCCTCCGGGAAGCGCTCGGCCGCCTCACCGCTGAAGGGCTGACGACGGCGTCAGGAGGGCGCGGCGTCGTCGTCACCGACATTTCACTGAACAATATCGACCAACTGTTCGAACTGCGGGAAACCCTGGAAGGACGGGCCGCTGCCCTCGCTGCCGAACGCGGTGATCCAGCCGCATTTCGGAAACTCCACGCAGAGTTCCTGAGTGCTCCCGCTTTGATTCAGGCCGATGACCCTGCCCGGCACGCCTACTACGATCTGGTGGGACGCCTTGATTCAGCGATCGACTCAGCCATAACCAACACTTACTTCGCACAGGCCATGCGCAGTTTACGCGTCCACCTCGTGCGTGTCCGGCGGTTGGCAGCCGACGACGCCGGCCGGCTCACCTCCGCCGCTGCCGAGCACGCCGCCATTGCCGAGGCTATCGCCGCAGGCAACCCCCGCCTCGCCGAAGCGGCCACCATGCTCCACCTGCACCGCAGTCTCTCCCATGTCAAAGCCACGCACACACCTCATTAGAAGGAGCACCATGGTCAAGGAACACCACGTCCGCGTTTACCGGAGCGAGGAAAAGCTGCCCCGCGAAGAGCAGCTGGCCCACAAGATCGCCGTGGTTGCGGCAGATCCCGTCGCTGTGGCCGATGACGTTACAGCCATGGTGATCAACCGGATCATCGACAACGCCTCCGTTGCGGTTGCCTCCCTGAACAGGGCCCCCATTGTGGCGGCAAGGGCCCAGGCACTGACCCACGGTCCCAGCACCGGTGGCAAGGGCGCGAAGGTGTTCGGGATTGACGAGCGGGTTTCCCCCGAGTGGGCTGCCTGGGCCAACGGCGTGGCCGTTCGCGAACTGGATTACCACGACACGTTCCTGGCCGCTGACTACTCTCATCCCGGCGACAACATTCCGCCCATCCTGGCCGTTGCCCAGCACGTTGGCTCCAGCGGGCAGGATCTGATCCGCGGGATCGCCACCGGGTACGAGATCCAGGTCAACCTGGTGAAGGCGATCTGCCTCCATAAGCACAAGATTGACCATGTGGCCCACCTTGGCCCCTCTGCCGCGGCGGGCATCGGCACCCTGCTGGGGCTCAATGTTGAGACCATCTTCCAGTCCGTGGGCCAGGCACTTCACACCACCACAGCCACCCGACAGTCCCGCAAGGGCGAAATCTCCACCTGGAAGGCCCACGCCCCGGCCTTTGCCGGCAAGATGGCAATCGAAGCCGTGGACCGTTCCATGCGGGGCCAGACCTCGCCTGTGCCGATCTACGAAGGCGAAGACGGCGTCATTGCCTGGATGCTCGATGGGCCCGAAGCCTCATACCTGGTGCCGTTGCCCGAGGCCGGTGAAGCCAAGCGGGCCATCCTGGACACGTACACCAAGGAACATTCTGCTGAATACCAGGCCCAGGCCTGGATTGACCTGGCACGGAAACTTCACGCCGAGCACCCTCAAGTAACCAATCCGGCTAACGTGAAATCAGTGTTGATCAAAACCAGCCATCACACGCACTTTGTGATCGGATCCGGAGCCAACGATCCGCAGAAGTACAGCCCGGATGCCAGCCGCGAAACCCTTGACCACTCCATTCCCTACATCTTCACCGTCGCACTGCAGGACGGCAGCTGGCACCATGTGGATTCGTATGCACCGGAGCGGGCACGCCGCGCGGACACTGTTGAACTGTGGCAAAAGGTCAGCACCATCGAGGACCCCGAGTGGACGCGCCGCTACCACTCCCTGGATATTTCCGAGAAGGCGTTCGGCGGATCAGTGGAAATCACCCTCAACGACGGACGCGTGATCACCGATCAAATCGCCGTCGCTGACGCCCATCCGCTGGGTGCGCGGCCGTTTGCCCGCGAGCAGTACATCACCAAGTTCCGCACTCTCGCTGCAGGGCTGGTGGACGAAAAGGAAATCGACCGCTTCCTCGACGCTGCGGCAAGGCTTCCGGAGCTGGCCGCCGGAGAGCTGGACCAGCTGAACATCACTGCGGCTACTGGTGTCATTGATTTCGCCGCGGCACCGAAGGGACTGTTCTAAGTGCTGTACTCCCACACCACCCCCGAGCAAAAACGGATCCGGCTCCGGGCACTCCTGGCATCGGGAACGATCCAGCAGTTCCCCGGAGCCTTCAATCCCCTGTCTTCGAGACTGATCGAGGAGAAGGGCTTTGCCGGCGTCTATATCTCCGGTGCCGTGCTCGCCAATGACCTTGGCCTGCCGGACATCGGCCTCACCACCCTGACGGAAGTGGCCACCAGAGCAGGCCAGATTGCCCGCATGACGGAACTGCCGGCCATCGTGGACGCAGACACGGGTTTCGGCGAGCCCATGAACGTTGCCCGCACTGTCCAGGAGCTGGAAAACGCAGGCCTGGCCGGGTGCCACATTGAGGACCAGTTCAACCCAAAACGCTGCGGACACCTGGATGGCAAGAACGTGGTGGACCTGGACACCGCCACCAAAAGGATCCGGGCCGCAGCCGGCGCCCGGCGCGATCCGAACTTCCTGATTATGGCCCGAACGGACATCCGCGCGACTGACGGCCTTGAAGCTGCCCAGGACCGTGCCGTCGCCCTGGTGGAAGCCGGCGCCGATGCGATCTTCCCGGAAGCCATGAAGGACCTGGGCGAGTTCAAGGCCATCCGGGAAGCTGTTGACGTGCCGATCCTGGCCAATATGACTGAGTTCGGCAAGAGCCCGCTGTTCACGGTTGAACAACTGCAGGAAGTCGGCGTGAACATAGTGATCTATCCCGTGACCCTCCTCCGTAGTGCCATGGGCGCTGCGGAGCGTACGCTGGAGACGATCAAGGCTGACGGCACCCAGGAGGCACAGGTGGAGAGCATGCTCACCCGAGCGCGGCTGTACGACCTTGTGGACTATGAGTCCTACAACCGCTTCGACACCGGTGTGTTCAACTTCCAGATTCCCGGAAAGAACTGACACCCGGATCCCACCGGTTTTGCCGGCCCAGGAGGGCCAATAGCGTCTCAAAGGAACAAAGGAGTTTTCAGCATGGCTGCAGAAGAGATCAAAAAGGGCCTCGCCGGCGTCGTGGTGGACACCACCGCAATCTCAAAGGTCAATCCGGACACCAATTCGCTCCTCTACCGGGGCTATCCGGTACAGGAACTCGCCGCCAGGTGCAGCTTCGAGGAAGTTGCGTTCCTGCTCTGGAACGGTGAGCTCCCCACGCCTGATGAACTTGCTGCGTTCACCGCGAGGGAGCGCTCGGGCAGGGCACTTGACCCGATTGTCAAACAGGTTATCGACGCACTGCCCACCACCGCCCATCCGATGGACGTGTGCCGGACTGCCACCTCGGTGATGGGCGCCCGCCACAGCCTTGCTGAGGACTCGTCCCGGGAGGCCAACATGACCAAGGCAATCGACCTCTTTGCCGCCATGCCCGCCGTAGTTGCCTACGATCAGCGGCGGCGCCACGGCCAAGCCCTCGTCGGGCCGCGGGAGGATCTGGGCTACTCGGCGAATTTCCTGTGGATGGCTTTTGGGGAAGAGTCGGTGCCGGAGGTTGTGGAGGCGTTCAACGTCTCGATGATCCTGTATGCCGAGCACTCCTTCAACGCCTCCACGTTCACCGGGCGCGTCATCACGTCCACACTGTCCGACCTTCATTCTGCTGTCACAGGTGCCATCGGCGCCCTCAAAGGCCCGCTTCATGGCGGTGCCAACGAAGCGGTTATGCACACCTTCGATGAAATCGGCATCCGTCCGGAGGAGTCCCTGGAAGAAGCGGCAGCCAGGGCTAAAACCTGGATGGAAAACGCCTTGGCTCAGAAGAAAAAGGTCATGGGCTTCGGCCATCGCGTGTACAAGCACGGCGATTCCCGCGTGCCAACGATGAAGGCAGCGCTCGACAAGATGATCGCGCACTATGGCCGGCCGGAGCTCCTGGGCCTCTACAACGGCCTTGAGTCGGCGATGGAGGAGGCCAAGGGAATCAAGCCGAACCTCGACTACCCGGCGGGGCCTACGTACCACCTCATGGGGTTTGACACCGCCACGTTCACTCCCCTGTTCGTGGCCAGCCGCATCACCGGCTGGACCGCGCACATCATGGAGCAGGTGGAATCCAACTCCCTGATCCGTCCGCTTAGCCTTTACAACGGTGCTGAGGAACGGCACGTCCCGTAGTTCCTGCTATTTCACGTACGACGCCGGCCCGGTTACCTTCACAGGTGACCGGGCCGACGTCGTACTGCTTGAGTGCTGCGTTAGCCGTTGATCTTCAACGACGTCACGATCCGCTTCAGGGTCTTGAACTCTTCGGTCTCCATGTAGGCACGAGCCTCTTCCATGGAATAGAACATCAGATCGGAGGTTGCTCCGGTGTTGTAGTTCTGAGCGAAGAAATACTCCCCTGACGGAAGGCCGCTAACAACATTCTGGGGATCGCACGTGGTGCCGTCGACTCCCCAGCTTTCATCAGCGATGCCAAGGTTTGCGGTGAAAGGAGCCGACCTTCCGGACTCCGTGAACCTGCTGACGTCCCAAACACGGAAGATGAACTGCGGCGCAATAGCCCGCGGGCCTTGCCTGTTGCTCGGGAAGGACATCGGGGTGCTGTCCAGGACGGTAAAGGGCGGGCAGGGAGAAACGAGATTCGGGCTGTTGCGGGTTTGTCCGAAACCCAAGGTGAGTAACGTCCGGCCCTGCTCGTCGACCACATCCGAGTAGCGGCCGTTTTCCCGGCTTGCGACCGTCCAGTTGTCCGGATAGTCGAAGCTGCCAAGCCCGTTCGCGCTGGTGTAGTTCTTCCACGTCACCGGCGTCTTCACTGACCTCAACTCCAGCGAGATGAGCATCCGCTTGATGTCTTTGTACTCCTGCGTTTGCATATAGGCCTCAGCCTCGGCGACGGAGGCAAAGGTCAACGGAGCGTTCTCGCCGTCCTGTTGCAGCGACTGCGTGTCCCCGAAGGTAACAAACGGAACGTCATCAGGCCCGAGGAAGCTGTTGGACAGGAAACAAGCAGTCGTCCCGGGTACCAATTCACGATCGTTCAGTGCCATGGTTCCATAAACTTTGTCAGACTGGATGACCCGGAAAGCAAACTGTGAAGGGCCCCGGGGGATCTCTTTCAGCTTCGCGGCTTTCTGCGGAATGTCCAGGACCACAGAGTCCAGGGTGTAGTAGGGCTTAGGCTCAGGGCACATGTAACCGCCAGCGTGCGGTGCTTCCTGCATCTTGCCCATCACTTTGCCGGCCTCGTTCAGCACCACGATGCTGCTGCCCCAGTACCCGGACTCGAACCGGCCCTCGACAGATGTTTCCTGGACCGTCCAGCCCACCGGGTGCTCGAAGGTTGCCTGACCCGAGGCGTCGGTGAACTTAGTCCAGGCGACGGGTGCCGCAGTCGGCGTGGGCGTGGGCGTAGAACTGGGCGTAGCGGTTGGGGCCGACGTCTGAATCGCCGTTGCTTCATCCGAAATTTCGACAGAAGCCGTGCTTGCCGGTTCGGGAAGTGCAGTCAGCGCACCCAGGTTTGTGGCCACGAGCACTCCCGCGGTCACGGCTGCGGCAGCGATGGTCAACAGGCCAGCAAGCCTTGCACGCCGGCGACGAGCCGCGTCAAGGGAAGCAACCGGCGGAATGGTATCGGTAAATGCTGCCGGCTCCGAAAACATCCGGCGCAAGGCCTCTTCCCCGTCCGGAACGGGGTGCGGATCCGATTTCATCGGGTCCATACCTGAAATCAAATTCTTGATCGGATCCATGTTAGGCGCCCATCTTCTGTGTGACGGATTCGGTGCTGGCGGGTAGGAGTTTCCGGAATGCAGTACGCGCACGGTGAAGCCGGACCTTGGCCGCGGATTCACTGCATCCCAAGACGGCGGCGATTTCCGCCATAGTCAGCGCATCCCAATAGGCGAGCTGGAGAATATCCCTGTCCTTGTCCCGCATGGCATCCATCGCTTCCTGGACGGGAGCGTTTTGGTCATCCGCCTCGTAGCGTATTCGGACGTTGTGTTTGAGCTTGTCCTGCAGGGCCTGCTGCCGCTCGCGGCTGCGATAGGCATTTCCGATAAGGTTCCGGGCAATGGTCAGCAACCATGGCACGGCTTCCCCGACATTCTCGTCCTGCTTCTGCCAGGCAACCCGAAACACATCCGCGGCCAGTTCCTGGGCGAGCTCAGGATCGTTCACTCTTCGCTGGACGAACTTGTAGACGCGCGGATAGTTGTCCTTGTGAAGGGCGATAAACGCCAATTCGCGCTCTGAAAGCACGCTTTCCCCCTGTGAAACGTAGTGTCCTGACCCGCAGGCTAAATGTATAGTTTCCTGCCCGCAGGGGATGGTTACAAAAACCCGGAAATTGTCACCGCAGACTGAACTGTCTCGTTGTCCGGGTTCAGCGTCACCACAACGTTGACCTCACCCTTGGTGAGAGCGAGCGGAAGCCAGTGTTCGGCGTCGGCCCACATCCGCTCCAGCGGCAGGGAGTCAAGCAGAAACCACTCAGGGATGATTTCACTGCTTTCGGTCGGCTCTCCTTGCCAGGTACGTGTCGTAAAGAGGATTGCCGACATGTTCCAGAGAGGACGGGACGGAAAAACAAAGTCGACTTTGCCTGCGGGCCGGAGATCGGATTGCAGAACAGTAATCCCGGTTTCCTCGTAAACCTCCCGGCACACAGCTTCAGCTGCCGACTCGCCGGGTTCGATATGGCCTCCGACACCGACGATCTTGCCGGTCCCGAAGCCGGTCTTCTTGAGCCCCAGCAGCACCTCTGTGCCTACTCCCTCAAGATCGCGGAGGAGGAAGCAGAGCGTAACAGGCGCGGAAGTCATACCCCCAACAATATCCCCGGCCTAGCCGAGCGCACGGGGATGCGCCGCTGCGTAAATTTCGCGCAGGGTATCCGCCGTCACCAGCGTGTACACCTGGGTGGTGGTAACTGAGGCGTGCCCCAGAAGTTCCTGGACCACCCGCACGTCAGCCCCGCCTTCGAGAAGATGGGTGGCGAAGGAGTGCCGGAGCGTGTGCGGTGAAACATCCTTGGTGATCAGGGCTTTCTCTGCCGCTGCCTTGAGAATGGTCCAGGCACTCTGCCTGCTGATCCGCCCTCCTCTCGCGTTCAGGAACAACGCCGGAGTCCCTTTCCCCTTGCCAGCCAGGAGGGGGCGTCCGCGGACCAGGTACGAATCCAGTGCCCGCGCACCAAAGGAACCCAGAGGCACCAGTCGTTCTTTGGACCCTTTGCCAAAAAGACGCACGATGGCCGGCCCCTTGTCCGCTCCTTCCAGCGAAATATCGTCGACGTCGAGCCCCACTGCCTCACTGATGCGCGCACCAGTGGAGTACAGGAACTCCAGGAGGGCGCGGTCGCGAAGGCCTGTGGGGGTGTCTGTTGCCGCCGCCTCGAGAATCCGCGTTACTTCCTCCACACTGATGGCTTTGGGGAGCCGCCTGCCAGGCATAGGCGGGTGCACATCACTGGCCGGGTCCGCCGTCGTCGTACCTTCAAGCGCCCAAAACTTGTGCAGCCCGCGTACCGCAACCACTGTCCGCGCGGCGGAGCGCACACCCAGCACCGATCCACCGTCAGAGCCATCCGACAATGCCTGCACAAATGCCGTCACGTGCCGCCGCGTCACGTCACCCGGGCGCGCGAGGCCGGCCGATGCAAGGTAGTTGGCGTACCTCGAAAGATCCCTCCTGTAGGCCGACAGGGTGTTTACTGCGAGTCCTCGTTCCACGCCCATATGCTGCAGGTAGTCAGTAACACCCCGATCTATTGCTGACAGTGGCCGCGGCGTCCGTGAGGTGCTGTCCGGTGCATCCGCCGCCTCAACCGTCGCAGTGTCGGACATCAGCGCTGGCTGGGGTGAGCCGGCCACGGCGCGTCGGCCGGACGGAGGTGCTGAAAGTCATTACCTCTGGCAGCTGCAGCGGCCAGGATTCCGACGACGGCGGAAGGGTTGTGAAGGCGGCCATCCAGTACGGCTTCAACGGCCTCGTCCAGGGACGTCCAGTGCAGTTCAATTTCGGCTTCCTCGTCAGTGCGGACGTGGAGTTCGTGGTGAGGTACAGCGGTCAGGTCCCGGGCAAGGTAGATGCGGATGGCCTCGCTCGAGGAACCTGGAGAATTGAAGAAGTCAACGAGAACGTTCCAGGTTTCCGCCACGAGATCCGCCTCTTCGGCCAACTCACGGGCGGCGCCCACAACGAAGTCCTCGCCGTGAACGTCCAGCAACCCTGCCGGAATCTCCCAAAGGTCCATTCCCACCGGGTGCCTGTACTGCTTGATCAGCAGCACCTCGCCGGCGTCGTTCATGGGCAGCACTGCCACCGCGCCGGGGTGGTCGATGTAGTCCCGTGTCAGCGCATCGCCGTCGTCGGTCAGTTTGAAGCTGTCACTGACAACATCCCAGATCCGGCCCTCATACACGGTCCGGGACGACAAAAGACGGCGCGGACTCGGTACATCCGAAACCTGCCGTGCAGCGTTGGGGGTTTCAGATATATGAGGCATCGCGCCGTCCTTTTGTCGTGCTGGGCTTACTTGGCCGGCACCACGGTGTCTGCTTTTTCTTTGCGGACCGGTGCCTCAGCACCCACTGTATTACGTTTTGTGGTGGCTCCCTGCTGGTGGTCCAGCGCAGCCTTGACCAGACCAGCGAAGAGCGGGTGGGGGCGGGTAGGCCGTGAGCTCAGCTCGGGGTGGGCCTGCGTCGCCACGTAGTACGGATGCGTCTCACGGGGCAGTTCAACGAACTCCACGAGCTTGCCGTCAGGAGAGGTGCCTGAGAAGACGAGCCCTTCAGCAGCGATCTGCGCCCGGTACTTGTTGTTGACCTCGTACCGGTGGCGGTGCCGTTCGCTGACCGTGGTGACACCGTAGGTCTCTGCGATAACGGAGCCCTCGTCCAGCTTGGCCTCGTACAACCCAAGCCGCATCGTGCCGCCAAGGTCACCCTTGCCTTCAACGATGTCGAGCTGCTCCTCCATGGTGGCAATGACAGGATGCTTGGAATCGGGTTCAAACTCGCTGGAGGAAGCGCCTTCCAGCCCCACCACGTTGCGTGCATATTCAATCACCATGCACTGCAGGCCCAGGCAGAGGCCCAGTACCGGCAGCTTAGTCTGACGAGCGAAGGTCAGGGCTCCCAGCTTGCCTTCGAGGCCGCGGATTCCAAAGCCGCCGGGAACACAAATGGCGTCGACGCCGGCGAGGGAGGTTAGTGCCCCCTCTGGGGTCTCGCACTCGTCCGAGGGAACCCAACGGATCTTCACCTTGGTGTTGTTCGCAAACCCGCCGGCACGGAGGGCCTCGGTTACGGAAAGGTAGGCGTCCGGAAGGTCAATGTACTTGCCAACAAGCGCAACTTCGACCTCGTGCTTGGGGTTGTGTACGGCTTCCAGGAGCTTGTCCCAGCTGGTCCAGTCCACATCCTTGAACGGCAGGTCGAGAGCCCGGACGATGTACGAGTCCAGGCCCTGGGAATGGAGGGTCTTGGGGATGTCGTAGATGCTCGGGGCATCCGGGGCACCGATGACGGCGTCAATATCGACGTCGCACATGCGGCCGATCTTTTCGCGCATCGGCTGCGGCACCTCGCGATCCGACCGGATCACGATAGCTTCCGGCTGGATGCCGATGGAGCGCAGCGCGGCCACCGAATGCTGCGTCGGTTTGGTCTTCAGTTCCTGGGACGGACCGATGTACGGGACCAGGGAGACGTGGAGGAAGAAAACATTGCCACGGCCGATGTCCTGCCGTACCTGGCGTGCTGACTCCAGGAACGGCTGGGACTCAATGTCGCCGACGGTCCCGCCGATTTCGGTGATGATGACGTCAGGAGCATTCTTGCCCTCGGACGGAAGCCGCATGCGCCGCTTGATTTCGTCCGTGATGTGGGGAATTACCTGAACTGTGTCGCCCAGGTACTCGCCACGGCGTTCCTTGGCGATGACGGTGGAGTAGATCTGGCCGGTAGTGACGTTGGCCGAACCCTCAAGGTTCTCGTCCAGGAAGCGCTCGTAGTGTCCGATGTCGAGGTCTGTCTCGGCGCCGTCGTCGGTGACAAATACCTCACCGTGCTGGAACGGGTTCATTGTGCCGGGATCCACGTTCAGATAGGGATCCAGCTTTTGCATTGTTACAGACAAACCGCGTGCCCGCAGAAGGTGCCCGAGGCTTGAAGCCGTCAGTCCCTTACCGAGCGAGGACGCCACACCACCGGTGACGAAGATGTGTTTGGTCGTCTTGGACGAGCCCGGGAACCGGGAATTTACACGGGAATTTGATCGCTGCACCACGGAATTCGAGCCTATCATCAATTGCGCCTTCCACGGGTCTATCCGGTTGTTCCCCCAAAGCCTCAAGTCTCGCTTGTTTGGGCGGCTACGATCAAGGGGTGACGACGCCGGATCCAGTAAACCAGCCGCCCAAGACGGGCCAAACACCAACTTCCCCTCCGTCTTTCGTGTCGCTGGCCCTCGCCTCGATTCCGGTGCCGGACTATGCCGATGTGATTGTTCTCCCAGTGCCTGCAGGAAGCCCCGTGGAACCACGGCTTTGGGCAGAGACCATCTTTTCGGGCGCCGGCGTCCCGCTATGGGCCAAGTGGCTGATGGGCATCCGCCAAACTGTGGTGACCTTGATTGGAGTCAAACCGTCGCCAAAAGACATTTTCGCCGTGGCCAGGGTTGTTGGTGAAGAAGCCCTTATCAGCGCCGACGACAAGCACCTAGATTTCCGTTGCGGAGTGGCCATGGATGCCTCAGGAAAGCTTCTGCGGGTCACCACGGCCGTGCGGCTCAAGGGGTGGCGTGGCCGTCTCTATTTCCTGCCTGTGAGGGTTCTGCATCCGCTCGTGGTGCACGCCATGATGACAAGGGCCATCCGAGTGCTTGCTCCCCGCTAGGCCCGCTGTGGCAGGAGGCGGGCGTCTTCCAGGAGTTCTTTCGCATGGGCTTGTGCCGATTCCGAGTCCTCTTGCCCCGCCAGCATCCTCGCAAGCTCCTTGATCCGTTCGGATGCGTCCAGCAACTGCACATCACTGGAGGTGAATCCAGTGGCAGCAGCGCCGTCGGCGCCGCGGACAGAGGTCTTGGTGACGCGGATGTGCTGGTCAGCGAAAGCCGCCACCTGGGGCAAGTGGGTTACCACCAGCACCTGGACATGCTGGGCCAGCATAGCCAGCCGGCGCCCGATTTCGACGGCGGCGCGGCCGCCAACGCCGGCATCCACTTCATCGAAGACGAACGTGGGCACCGGATCGACCGCGGCCAACACCACCTCGATGGCCAGCATGACGCGGGAGAGTTCACCGCCGGAGGCGCCCTTGCCGAGAGGCCGTGCAGGGGCTCCCGCGTGCGGCTGAAGCAGGAACGAGATCTCGTCAACGCCAAAGGGGCCCAGTTGTCCGCCCGTTTCGAGGTTGATCACCAATGTTGCGTCCGCCATGGCCAGCGCCTTCAGCTCGGAACTCACACGGGCTGAAAGATCCTTGGCGGCCTTGGCCCTGATCTTGCTGATGGCTGCCGCCTGTTTCTTCAGGTCAGCCTCTGTGCGGACGACTTCGGCGTCGAGCGCCTCGATGCGCGTGGAATCGTCTTGCAGTTCGTCGAACCTGACCCGGGCGTTTTCGGCCCAGACCAGGACTTCGTCGATGCTCGGTGCGTACTTGCGGACCAGCCTGGCTAATGCTGCACGCCGGTCCTCGATCTCCGCGAGCCGCTCCGGTCCCTCCGAGTCCAGGCCCGCCTGGTAGCTGGCCAGCTCCGTAGCAATGTCGTTGAGCAGGAAGCCGACTTCGGCCAGCCGGGCAGCGGCCGCACCCAGCTCGGCGTCGTGCTCCGCCACATGCTCCAAGGTGCGCTTCGCTGCATCCACCAAGGTGGTTGCGTCACCGGAATCGCCGAAGTCCTCCGCAATAAGAGCCTGGTGCGCGGTATTCGCGGCAATCCTTAGACCTTCCACATTGGCCAGCTTCACGGCCTCGGCCTTGAGGGACTCGTCCTCCCCGGGTTGGGGATCTACGTCATCAATTTCCGCCAAGGCGATCTCCAGCGACTCGGCTTCACGCAACCTGTCGCGGGCCGCGCTGCGCAGTGTATCCAGCTCCGCCTGGATGGACTTCCAATGGCTGTACAGCGCCTGGTAGGTAGCGAGCTGTGCAGTGAGGGAATCACCGGCAAACTTATCCAGGGCACCACGCTGGGCGGTAGCACCCTTCAACCGGATCTGATCCGATTGGCCGTGGACCACCACGAGGGTTTCGCCGATTTCGGCGAGGACGCCGACCGGGGCGGCGCGACCGCCAAGGAAAGCACGGCTGCGGCCGTCCGCTCCCAGGCGCCGGGCGAGGATAAGTTCAGCGCCGCCGTCGAACTCCTCCACGTCTGCACCGGCCTCCAGGGCCCGAGCAACGGCGGGATGCCCGTTTTCCAGCTTCAGTACCGCTTCAGCGGTGGCGCTTTTTGCCCCGCTCCGGACGGCGCCGGCGTCGGATCTTGCCCCCAACAGGAGGCCGACGGCGGTGACCACCATGGTCTTACCCGCACCGGTTTCGCCGGTCACGACACTCAACCCGGGGCCCAGCGGCAATGTAGCATCCGTGATGACGCCGAGATCGCGGATTCTCAGTTCTTCAAGCACGATTCACCTCGCAGTGGTGGGGTCAGGGGCTGCCGGCGGTTCTTCGGGGTGTTCTTCCGAAGAAATGGCCGGCCGGGAAGCTGAAGGCAACGGCGTCGGCGGCAAAGGCATCGGCTTGGGTGTACGGACAATGGGGATAGGGCCGGTGTGAACAGATTCCGCCTTTGGTACAGGCCCCCTCCAACCGTGGATGGGCAATTCGAACTTGCGGACCAGCCGTCCTGAGAATGGCGTGGGATGGGTCCGGGCCAGGCGTACGGGCGTGGACGAGCGGGTAACCTCCACCCGTGAACCGGGAGGAAGATCAACAGAGCGCCGCCCATCGCACCACAGAACTCCCTGAGCGTCAGTCCGGCCCAGAACTTCGACGGCAAGTTTCGAGCGCGGCGAGACCACCAATGGTTTGGCAAAGAGGGCATGGGCGCTGATCGGAACAATCACGAGGGCTTCCACTTCGGGCCACACCACCGGACCGCCAGCGGAAAAAGCGTAGGCAGTGGAGCCGGTAGGGGTTGCGAGCACAATGCCGTCGCACCCGAAGGTGGTCAGAGGGCGTTCGTCCACTTCCGTCACCACTTCGAGCATCCGCTCCCGGTTGCCTTTTTCGATGGCAGCTTCATTGAGCGCCCACGTGTGCCAAATCTTTTGCCCGCGGACCCAGACCTGAACATCGATGGTCATTCGCTCTTCCACGGTGTACTGCCTGCTGGCGATCCACTCAACAGTCTGGGCGAGGTCCGCCCGCTCACTTTCGGCAAGGAAACCAACGTGGCCCAGGTTGACGCCCAGGAGTGGCACGTCCACTTCACGGACAAGTTCAGCGGCGCGAAGAATGGTTCCGTCTCCGCCGAGGACCATAACAAGTTCCACATCGGGCAGTTGGATGTGATCATGGAGAACCTCAACAGGGTGTTCCAGCCTGCCGAAGTAGCGCTCCATGTCGCCAAGCTCCGACTCCTGCATCACGGGAACGATCCCGGAGGAATGCAGCTGTTCGCAAGCCTCCCATGCAGTTTTCAGTGATTCCTCGCGGCCGGTGTGGGCAAGGACCAGTACACGCCTGCTCATCGGGTTCCGCTTTCTAGTGGTTCTTCAATGGACTCGGCCAAATACTTTCAAGCAAGTCGGCAACAGCTGCCTCATGCCCTTCGATCTTAGGCAAGTCTGGAACCATCCTGCGTTTTATCCACAGGAAGTATTCAACGTTTCCGTCCTGGCCAGGCAAAGGACTCGCTGCCAACCCCCGCAATTCCAGTCCCGACCCCGCGGCAGCCGACGCTACTTTAGCCACTGCCCTGCGCCGTTCAAGCTCGGAATTGACTACACCGGTCCGGCCGAGCCGGTCCCTGCCAATCTCGAACTGCGGTTTGACCATGAGCACGAGGTCCCCGCCAGGCTCTGTGCAGGCCGCCAGCGGTTCAACCACCAGGGTGAGGGAGATAAAAGACAAATCGGCCACAGTAAGCTGTGCCGGGCCGCCGATATCATCAGCCTTCATGTAGCGGACATTGAGCCCTTCATGAACGTCTACACGGGGGTCTGACCGAAGTTGCGGCACCAACTGGCCATGCCCGACGTCGACTGCCACCACACGTGCAGCACCGTGCTTGAGCAGCACCTCCGTGAAGCCGCCCGTGGACGCTCCTGCATCCAGACAGCGTTTTCCGTGGACGTCAATCTCCGGGAAAGCCTTGAGCGCGCCAGCCAGCTTATGGGCCGCGCGGCTGACGTACAGATCCTCCGCCGCCTCAACCACGCTTAGTTCCGTTTGTTCCTCAACCTGGAGGGAAGCCTTAGACAGGGTGGTCCCGCCAGAGCTCACCTTGCCTTCAACGATGAGCCGCGCGGCATGGGTACGCGATCTTGCCAGCCCTCGGGCCACAAGCATTTGGTCCAGTCTGGTCATGGGAGGCGGGCGTCCGACGGCGATTGCGGGTCAGCGTCCAGAACCTCGGCGTTTAGCGCCTCCAGCAGCACATCGTGCAGCTCGGCGTAAACAACCCCGTGCTCTGCCACCGCCAGGTCAGGCAATTGGGACAGCAGTCCAAGGGCTTCGTCCACGTCTTGATCAGTGGTGCCCGCATCATTGATGCCCTGATCTGGGGAGGCCTGCAACCTGCGAGCCTGAGGCCAGCGCGCTTGGGCGACAGGATTTGGCGGTTGGTTCAGCTCGGTCATTTCACCAGTCTAATGATCAAGCCATTCGAGGTCCGGCACCTTCGCCGTTGTGGCTCCGGGGTTTGCCGCCCACCACGCTGCGCACGCGGCCCGCCAGGAATCCACATCAGAACGGTCGCCGCTGATGCTGACCGTGTTCCCGTCAACAACTGCATGGGATCCGCGGCAATAGTAGCTTCCGTCGCGTCGCTCCACGTCCGGGTAGGGCTCATAAAGCTCAGATAACGTGTTGATGAGATATCCGGGCCGTTCCTCAGCGCGGGCAGCCAGGATTGATTCCCGTGTATCGACGCCGGTCAGGACGGCGACAGTGGCAAAGCCGGCCCGGTTGCCGCCGAGGATGTCAGTGTCCAGGCGGTCACCAACGACGAGCGGACGCTCAGAGCCAAGCCGTTTGGCGGCTGCATGGAACAAGGGAGCTTCCGGCTTGCCCGCCACCAACGGCTTCTGCCCGGTAGCGGACGCCACGGCTGCAACGAGGGTGCCATTCCCCGGCGCGATCCCCCGCGCCTGCGGAATGGACATGTCTGTGTTTGTTGCCACCCAGAGCGCGCCGCCCGCCACCACGTATGACGCCTCAGCAAGATCCTTCCATGCGATTTCCGGGTTGAACCCCTGAACCACAGCCACTGGGTCTTCCAAAGCACTGTGAACGGGGATGAGCCCAACGAGTTCAAGCTCATGGGCAAGGGCACGGCTACCCGTCACGAGTACCCGGGAGCCGGCAGGAAGCATGCCCGACAGCAGTTCCGCTGCCGCCTGCGATGAGCTCACCACTTGATGGTCCTCCGCGGGAGCCCCGAGTTCACGCAGATGTGCAGCCACCTGGGCGGGGGTCCGGGAGGCATTATTGGTGACGTAACCCAGGCCCACGCCTTCAACTTCAAGCTTCCCGAGGGCCTCTACGGCGCCGGGGATTGCATGCGGACCGGCATACACCACACCGTCCAGATCCGACAGCAGGGCGTCGAACATCGAAATGAGTGAAGCGGAAGGCATAGGGTCTAGTCCTCTGTGCGGTTCACGCGTTCGGAGTCGTCTGTTGTTTCCGTCACAGCCGTCCCGGGCTCTACGACGTCTTCTTCGACTGAATCCTCATCCGACTCTGCGTCATCTGACTCAAAGTAATCGGACTCGGCGTCCTCTGAGCCTTCGTCGAGTTCTACAGGGGCAGACATTGTTGTCGACGGCCTCGGTCCAGCCTCAGCTGCGTTGGTGCTTTCCTGCGCAGCTTCCGTTGTCTCCGAGTTTTGCCGGGCATGCAGACGACGCAATTCCTCGTCCTGTCGGGCTTCCTCTTCCTCGTCCCAGCCCAGATCAATGATGTCGGGCTCTTCGGACGCGCCAAGGCCCAGGGCGTTCTCGGCGACGACAGCCTGGCGCTGCCACTTCCCGGCTTCTTCACTGCGGCCCACAGCAGCGAGAGCATCTGCATAGGCCCTGAACAGGCGCGGGCTGTAGGAGAAGGCCCGGTTCATGTCCAGCTGGGGGATCTCCAACTCAGCCACGGCAGCGTCCAACTGGCCCAGGTCAGAGCGGGCTCCTGCGGCCACGATGGCCAGTTCCACCTTGCCTGGCGCGTCCAGGTCCTTGGCTTCCTCGGATCGCACGACGTCCAGCGCCCTGTCCGGCCTACCCAGGCCTCGTTCGCAATCGGCCATCACCGGAAGGTGCACGTTGGATCCGCTGATGCGCCGGTATGTCCGGAATTCCCGCAACGCCTCGCCATAGTGGCCAGCAGCATAGGCCGTGAGTCCCACGGCCTCGCGCACCGCTGAAAGCCTGCCGCCCCTGCGGCTTGCAGCCAGGGCATGCTGGAAGGCCAGCTCGGGCTCGTCATCGATGAGCCGGCCAGCCATCACCAAGTGGCGTGCCACCCACTCGGCACTGTTCGCTTCCAGCGTCTTGATTTCGTGCTTGGTGGCCCGGTCAAGTTCCTGGCCTGTGACATCTTCATCGATTTGGGGAGAACGTTCCCGATCGGGACGGTTCGCGCTGCGGAGATCACGGGCGTTCGGTACGCGTACCGGACGGTCTCCGGCGTCGCCTCGCCCAAACTGACGGGGGCCGGAGTCGCCCCGATCGAAGGTCCTGGGGGCACGGTCCTGACGGTCGCCAAAGGGTTTGCGGTTTTCGCCGCCACCAAAGCTGCGACGCTCACCATCACCCTCACGACGCGGACGATCACCAAACGGCTTACGATCCCGATCACCACCACCGCTAAACGGCTTACGATCCCGATCACCACCACCGCTAAACGGCTTACGATCCCGATCACCACCACCGCTAAACGGCTTACGATCCCGATCACCACCACCGCTAAACGGCTTACGATCCCGATCACCACCGAAACTGCGACGCTCACCATCACCCTCACGACGCGGACGATCACCAAACGGCTTACGATCCCGGTCACCAAACGGCGGCTTGCGGTCCCGGTCACCACCGAAACTGCGACGCTCACCCCCACCCTCACGAGGCGCACGATCACCAAACGGCTTACGATCCCGGTCACCAAACGGCGGCTTCCGATCGGCGTCGCTCTGCGGGCGCTGGCGGT
>NZ_JAPSHJ010000063.1 GCF_031179985.1 Arthrobacter sp.
GGGTCGAGCAAGCCGGTAATTGGCGTCAGCAGGGTACTCGGTGACTGCGACGGCGCCTGGGTTGGTGTTAGTGCTGGTGCTGGGGTTGTAGCGGGAACCGGTGCCGCCGTCGGCGAGGCCGGTGCCGGCTGAGGGTTCGAGGAAGAGGCCGGAGGTTGGGCGTTCGGCGACGTGGCAGAGGCGGGCGGACCCGCGGCGGACGAGGCAGCCGCTATTGCCGCCAGGGTGGGAGCGTCCACAGGCATGGGGAGGTTGCCCACGCCAGGCAAGCCAGTGCCTTGTGGATTCGCTGCCGTCGGGGCACCTGCGCCCGCCGCTGCTTCGGCCGGGGTGCCGGTGGTTATCCCCGGGGACGTGGCCGAGACGGTTGGGCGAGGGGTAGCGGTTCCGGCCGTCGGCCGTATTCCGGAGGTCGCTTGAGTCGCGTTCGTTGTGCCGGGAGCCTCCTGGACGGACGTTTCTTTGCCGAAGAAGGGCAGCTCTGTGGCCTGGCTGGCTGCTCCCACGCCAAGCAGCACGGCAAAGGCTCCGGCTACGACGGCCATCCTTTGACCCATGACACGAACCGAAACGGCATTCTTCAGGGCGTCATCGGGCTTGGAACTGAATACGGCTGCCGGCTGAGGGCTAAGTGCGCTCGTCGGGGCGTCGATTGCAGCGGCGGCCGATGCGCTCACCGTCGGCTTTTCAGCGGCAGCGCGCCGGGTCCTGCTCCGTCGCGTCGCTGCCGGGGTGGGACCCAGTTCGGCTATGGGCGCGGTTTCCGGAGCCGAGCTCTTGTGCACGGTTGCCGGAGCAGCTTCATTCACAGGTGCGGTGCTGGGGGCCGTGGCTACTTCGAAGGCCGGGCGCCTGTCCCTGCTTCGGCGCGTTACGGTGGGAACCGGTGCAGTTGGTTCAGGGTCCGTGGGAACCGGCACAGTTGGAATCAACGTGGTGGAAACCGGATCCGTGGGAGCCGTTCCAGGGTTCGGCTCTTCCGGGGCGGGGTTTGTTGAGCTGGGGGTTTTGACGGATGGCGCGGCTTCTGCGCGATGCCGTCCGGCGCGTAAAGGGCGCGACTGATCCAGAGAACGGGACATGATGGTTGCCTCTCAACGCCTGCGAGGTTAGCTGTCGGGTTCGGAAGAGGTCAACCGGCCGGCACGTTAGACGTGACGGCTTCACCCCACGGGCCGCTGGGTAGCGGCCCGAAGACTCTGGGTCCCCCGTCTCTGCCTTAGTGTTGGGAGTCCGGGATGTGGCAGAGCTCGGCGTCAGCCCGGACGCGGCCCGATCCAGATGGGCCACGCACAAACCGTACAGGAAACCCTCCCTTAAAGTCACGTTTAGGTAACAGGAAAGCGTCGGCGGCGAGTCACCTTGCTCAATGCAGATGGGGCCAACCTTTTTGCCCAACCTCGCAGTACACTAAATAATCGAACATAGATTCGAATAAGGGTGTGTTGTGGGCATTATCGTGGGTCCTCGTATGATAACTGCCGGCAGCTCGCTGCTCAGGGTACTCATTTCCCCTGTGGCCGTGGCTGCAGGCTACCCCTCGCCCGCGCAGGACTACTTTGACGGCAGGATCGACCTCAACGAACACCTCATCAAGGACATCACCAGCACGTACGTGGTGAGGGTCTCGGGGAATTCAATGGAGGGTGCGGGCATCAGCGACGGGGACGAATTGATCGTTGATCGCTCCCTGGAACCCAAGGACGGGTCAGTGGTCATCGCCGTGCTGGACGGTGAACTCACCATCAAACGCCTCCGCATCACACCAAGCGGCGTACTGCTCCAGGCGGAAAATGCCAACTACCCGGACATCCGCGTTGCAGCACTGTCCGACCTCATTATTTGGGGCGTGGCCACGAGGTGCCTTCATCATGTCTAAGCCGGCAATGATGCACCGGATGCAGCAGATCGCCCACGTGGACGTGAACTGTTTTTATGCCTCGGCTGAGCGTGCCTTTGACCCATCCCTGGAAGGCCGGCCACTGGTTGTGCTCTCCAATAATGACGGGTGTGCCGTTACCCGGTCCCCCGAGGCCAAGGCACTGGGCATCCCCGTAGGCGAGCCTTGGTTCAAGATCGCGCCGCGTGCCAAGGAGTGGGGCCTGGTGGCCAGGTCCAGCAACTATGAGCTGTACGGCGACATCAGCGCGCGAGTGATGGAACTCCTCAGCAGGTTCTCAGCCTGGCTGGAGGTCTACAGCATCGACGAGGCCTTCCTTGGCGTCAAGGGAGCCCCGGATGAGCTCCTTCGGCTCGGACTGGAGATGAAGGCCGCCGTGCGCCGCAACGTGGGCGTTCCAGTGTGCGTCGGAATCGCGGGCACCAAGACCCTGGCAAAACTTGCGAACAAGTGGGCCAAGAACAATCCTGGCTTCAACGGCGTTTGCCTTTGGGATTCCCTCCCCCTTGCCCAGCGGGAATCGTTGATGGCCAGGCTGTCGGTGATCGAGATCTGGGGCATCGCCTCCCGCCTGACCAAACGCCTCAATGCCATGGGAATCCAGTCCATCCTTGACCTCTCAAGGGCAGATCCCGTGATGATCCGCGACCGCTTCTCAGTGGTGGTGATGCGCACCGTCCTGGAGCTTCAGGGCACACCGTGCATTCCGATGGAGGAGGAGCGGATCGGCCGGGACCAGTTGATTTTCAGCAGGTCCTTCTCGACGCCCATCACTACCGTCCATGAGCTCCGCCAGGTCCTCAGCATTTACGGTCAGCAGGCCAGCGCCAGGCTGGCCAAGCACGGATTGCAGGCCAAGGTCCTTACGGCGTATGCCGCCACGTCCTACTACAACCCCCAGGACACTTCCTACCCGTCGGCCTGCATCAGGTTGCCGATGCCCACCGCCGATCCCGTGCTCCTTACGAGGGCAGCGCATGCTCTGTTGCCGCAAATCCAGGAGGGAATCAAGTATGCGAAAGCGGGAATCATGGTGACGGATCTGCGGCCATCGGGGAACCAATCGCCGCTGTCTCCCTTCGAGAACCCGCACGAGGAACGCGGCATCGGCCCCCTCCTGGAGGACGTGGCCCGCCGTTATGGCCGGGGTTCCATCGGGCTCGGTCACGCCGGCATCAGGGGAGGCCCGGACTGGACGATGAAACGCGACATGATGTCCCCGCGCTACACCACGCACTGGGATGAACTCCCGCTCGTCAAAGCTGCCTAAATCCAATGCCCGATGACGCCGCCAACCAGGTAACTTTGTCGCTTGCCCCGGCACGCCTAGCCTGTTGCTATGGTTCCCCCCTCCGCAGCCGCCCCACCCGAAATCGTTCTTGCCTCCGTCCGGCAACCCGGCGATTCGGAATGCTCTGACGTTCACATCGCTGACGGGGTGGTTTCACGTATTTCGCCGGCGGGGGACCGTCCGGCTGGCCCCACGGTTAGGGACTTCGACGGCTGCTACGCCATCCCCGGGCTCTGGGACGAACATGTCCACATGACCCAGTGGGCACTTGCGACCCAACGGCTGGATCTTTCCCTCGCAGAGTCGGCGAGGGACGCCGTCGAGCTCCTCCGCCCCCACCTGGCCGGTGCGGAATCCGACACCACGCTGGTCGGCGTCGGATTCCGGGACGCCGTGTGGAACGACTCCCCCACACTGGAGATGCTCGACGCCGTGACGCGGCGCCAGCCGACGGCGCTCCTCAGCCACGACCTCCATTGTGTGTGGCTGAACAGTGCGGCTGCCGAACGCTACGGGCTTTCCCTCGATGCCGATGGCCTGCTGCGGGAAGACGCAGCGTTCGCCGTCACCCGTGAGCTGGACCAGCTGCCTGACCCTTTGGTGGATGGCTGGGTGGCCGATGCCGCAAGAAATGCCGCGTCCCGCGGGATAGTAGGCATTGTCGACTTCGAAATGGCATGGAACCGGGATGCCTGGATCAGGCGCGAGGCGGCCGGATTCGACTCGATGAGGGTCGACGTCGGCGTTTATGCCGAGCATCTTGGGCGTGCCGCAGGCTTGGGGCTCCGTACCGGGCAAACCTTTCCCGGAAGCGCCCTGTTGCGCGTCGGACCGATGAAGGTTCTCATAGACGGCTCCCTCAATACCCGCACCGCGTTCTGCGTTGACCCCTACCCCCATGGCGGAAAGGGAGTCCTCACCGTGAGCGAAACCGAGTTATTGGCGCTGTTGGAGAGGGCCCGGGAGGCAGGATTTGTTCCTGCTGTCCACGCCATCGGCGACGCCGCAAACAAGGTGGCGCTCAACGCTTTCGAGCGTGCCGGCATTCCCGGGCGGATCGAACATGCCCAGTTTGTCCGGGAGCAGGATCTCCCCCGGTTTGCCGAACTGAACGTGACTGCCAGTGTGCAGCCGCTGCATGCTCTGGATGACAGGGATGCGGCAGAGGCAAACTGGGCCGGTCACACTGACCGGGCCTTCCCCTTGCGCTCGCTGCTGGAAGCGGGAGCCATACTGGCGCTGGGATCTGATGCTCCGGTCGCTCCGTTGGATCCCTGGGCGGCGATGTCGGCCGCCACCACCCGGTCAAGGCAGGACGGGCGGGAACCTTGGCACCCTGAGCAGTCCATAACACGAACAGAAGCCCTGGCGGCCTCGGCCCGGGGACGGAAACGGATCCGGGTTGGAGACCCGGCGGATATCGCAATCCTCGACGGCCATCCACTGGCTGTTCCGGATGACGTTTTCGCCGGTATGCCCGTGGCAGCAACCGTCGTAGGCGGGAGGTTCACCTATAACGGTTGAGGAATATTCAGTTCTTTGCGCGGGCCTGGACAAGATTGGCGAACGGAAGCGTGCCGTGAACAGCATGAAAGGCTGCATGGCACTCCGCCTCAGCGCGGTTCACTTGATCCGGGGGCAATTCTTTCCAGGCGACAAGCAGGGATCTGGCGTCGCCTAGCTGCCAGAGCAACCTTCCATCCCAGTGACCGGGCGGCTTCCCTTGACCAAAATCAACCAGCTCCTGAATCTGCCGACGCAGGCCACGGTTGCCCTTACTGCCGATGCCAGCCTTCCCCACATAAAGTATGTCGGCCCCGTCCACCCATTCAGCGGCCACCTCGGCCGGCTTCAGTGAAGGGTCTTTTTTCTTGAAGCGGCCAGCCGTGCTCTTTGCTAGAAACACTGGCTGGAAACCTTCCGGGATCAGCACAGCAAAGATTCCCGGACCCTGCGGAATCCTGTTTATTTCCAGATTCGAAAAGGCCCGGAATCCAGTGAACCCATCGTCGATGAGCTTCTTTCTATCCATCTGCCTGCCGTTCCTTCCACCCGTGAGGAGGCGTCCCCATCGACTGCCAACCGTACGCGCATCCCGCCGGAAGCAGGCCTGACACATTACTGCAGTCACTGCTGCGCCAGAAAGTTTCCCACCCATCAACCCCACGCCAGCGCGTAGAGTGGACCCAGACGCCTGATTCTGGACGCCGTGTGCTGAGGGAGAGATCGTGACGATTGACTGGGACGAAAAAAAGGCCCTGCTGCAGGAACCGAATATCGCGGCTGTAACGCAGCTTTGCGACGAACTCATGGCGAAGAGGCCAGGATCGGTTGTCCCGTACATCGACCCCGTCCACGACGAAGACGAGTGCCGCATCGTCAGCCTTCAGACCAGCCCCGGACGGGGAACCGAGTCAGGCTTTGTCTCCCACTTCAATGACGACGAAGCTGCCCGCCGGGCCACGTCCATCTATGAGCTGGCAGAACTGGATCCCCGGTATGTCATGCCTTGGAACGCCTACCCATGGGTCCGGGCCCCGGACATGCCTTCCGCCCTCAACGTCCAGGAAAAAACGGATGGCCTCAGGCCCTTCCGCCAGTTCCTGAAGATCAACAAGCGCGTATCAGCGATCATCGCCCACGGAGCTGATGCCAACTCCTTTCTGACGCTCTTCGAGAAGACCTATCACTCGTCCCTGAAGAACCATGGCATCAAGATCTACAAGGCCACGGCGCTGGGAGGCCGGGCGTTCGCAGTTTCCGAGACGAAGCAAGAGGAACTCCTCACCAAGAGCGTGGATATCTATAAAGACGCTATGCAGCGCGCGGGTATCCAGCACCTCTAGCGAGGCGCATCGAAGTACTCGCCGGGAGGCCGGTACCGTGGGGCCATGAACCTTCCAGGTGAGCTTGCCTCAGTTCGATCGGCCTACAATACAGTCGCCGAGAGCTATTCGAGGGTGCTTCCTGACGCCAGTTTCGAAGCCCCGCTCGATCGGGCGATGATCAACGCCTTCATCGAATACGTCAAGACGGCAGACGTGAATTCGGTCCTGGATGCGGGCTGTGGCACCGGGCGGATGACTGGGTTACTGGCAGCCCACGGCGCCCTCGTTACCGGAGTCGACCTGTCGCCAGCGATGATCGGCATCGCCCGCCGCGAACATCCGGATCTCGCATTCGACGTAGCCGATCTCTCGGATCTTCCCGCCGACGACGCTCAGTTCGGAGGGGGTTCGACGTCGTCGCGCAGATGGTGCGCACGCCCGGGGAGTTCGAGCGGACGAGACAGGCCGTGCTGCTTGCCCGAAAGGCCACTGCCCTGCCTTAAGGCCCCTCGGCTCAACATACAGGAGCATCTGCTCCCGGCATTGACAGGAAGCTGTGACCCGTGCCATATTTCTTGTGTGAACCTGTCAGACAGCCGGACAGCAGGACAGCCCGCATCCGAACGAGCCGCTACAGCGCCGAGCCGCCCCTTGGCGCGCCTCGGCGCTGCCGAAGCAGTCTTCAACGTTCTTCGCGAGGAAATCGAATCCGGCAAGCTCGACGTCGGTGCCAAACTCAGTTCTGAAGCTGCGCTCGCCCAGGAGTACGGCGTGAGCCGTTCCGTAGTCCGCGAAGCCCTCCGCTCATGCACTGCCTTGGGGCTCACCATGACGCGGACAGGCAAAGGGACATTCGTGATTGCCAACAGGGTGGCCGCGGACTTGGTTCTCGGTCAGTATTCGGCCCGGGACCTCACCGAAGCCCGCCCGCATATTGAAGTTCCTGCAGCAGGGCTTGCAGCCCAGCGCCGCACCGAGGAAGAACTCGAAAGCCTCCGCGACATTGTTGCTGCGATGGCGTCCGAGGACGATCCAGAGGTCTGGGTCACCCTGGACTCCAGCTTTCACGCGGCGATCGCACGCGCCAGCGGCAACAGGGTTTTTGAGCGCGTCGTCGCGGATATCCGTGAAGCCCTCGCCAACCAGTCCGAAACCCTCAACATGGTGGCCGACCGCAAGCTCGCCTCCGACCGGGAACACGAACACATTCTCCAAGCCATAGAAGCAGGCAGCACCACCGACGCCGAGGACGCCATGGAGGCGCATCTCCACGCCGTCGGCGTCGCTCTCAATTCCATCTTGAACAAGTAACCCCAAGACTCAAGGACTCCATGCTCTCCCCCGCCTTAGCCCAGCACGCCTCAGACCCGGCGCAGTTCCTCCTGCCGCGGCACATTCCGCTCGCGGTCCTCACGCGTGACGGCCTGATTGAAGGCGTTCACTACGGGTCTCTCATCGCAACCGCTCCCGACGCCGGAACCTTGCTGGAGGCAGGGGACCCCCTGAAGCCCTTTTACCCGCGTTCCTCCTTGAAGCCACTGCAGGCAGTTGCCCTCGTCCGCGGCGGACTCAACATCTCCCCGGAACTGCTGGCCCTGACGGCGGCGAGCCACTCCGGTGCTGCCATCCACCGGGACGGCGCCCTGAGGATCCTCGAACTCCACGGACTCACTCCCGACGCTCTCGAAAACACCACAGACCTCCCGTATGGAACCCCTGAGCGGGAGGAATGGCTTCGAAACGGCGGGGAGCCGAGCCAGCTGGCCCAGAACTGCTCCGGAAAACACGCTGCCATGGCCGCCACCTGCGTCATCAATGGCTGGCCGGTTCGCGGCTACCTTGATCCGGAGCACCCTCTCCAGCAGCTTGTGGCCAATACCATCGGGGACCTCACTGGCGAGGCACCGGCAGGGATCAGCACCGACGGCTGCGGGACTCCCCTTTACGCCCTGACCCTGCTCGGAATGGCCCGCGCCTTCGGCCGGCTGGCTGCGGCGGCAAGCGCCGTTGAACCTGAAGCGCGTTCGGACGCCGAAACAACGGAAGGAAGCCCGGAAGCTGCCGTCGCCCGTGCAATGGCCCGCCATCCGGAGATGGTGGCCGGTGAGGGCCGCGACGTCACCGAACTCATGCGGCTGGTCCCGGGGCTGGTGGCAAAGGACGGCTTTGAAGGCGTGCAGCTGGTGGGCCTCCCGGATGGCCGTGGAGTTGCCGTGAAAATCTCCGACGGCGGTGACCGCGCGCGTATGCCCGTCACCGTTCGCGTCCTGGACGCGCTCGACGTCGACACCTCACAGCTCACAGGCATCGCCACCGCGCCCGTTCTGGGAGGCGGCCATCAGGTCGGCCTTCTGCAGGCTGCAGACTTTCTCTTCCTGGACGCGGCAACACCGCCAACACCCAAAACCTCCGATTGACCGTGGAACCGTCAATCGGTCTGGTCGCCGAGCTGAACCCGTACCCGGGCTCCGCAAAGGCGGCCACAGCAATAGCTCAGGAAGCCCTCGCTACCAGCAAGGGGTAGTGGGACTGATCCTTGGACACGGGCTGCTCACCGAAGCGCAGCTCGACCAAGTGCCCAGCCCGCAACCTGGCACACGACAGTAAATCGCAGATAGTCCCCTTCCCAACCGCCCCCTGACCTCGCAACCTCCGTCAGGGAACCCGGCGGTTGTGGGCCCACCGAAAAAAGGACTCCACCATGACACAGCCCCAAGTGGCCGCCGAGCAACAAGCGGCCATCACGGACCACACCGTCCCGGCCCAGGCGCACGCCAGCGAAAGCCTGCTCCATGCCGAGGATAAGGGGTACCACAAGAGCCTGAAGCCGCGGCAGATCCAGATGATCGCGATCGGCGGCGCCATCGGCACCGGCCTGTTCCTCGGCGCGGGCGGCCGGCTCAACGCCGCAGGCCCGTCCCTTGTTATCGCGTACGCCGTCTGTGGCTTCTTCGCCTTCTTGATCCTCCGGGCCTTGGGCGAACTCATCCTGCACAGGCCTTCCTCGGGCTCCTTCGTCTCCTACGCCCGGGAATTCTTCGGCGAAAAAGCGGCGTTCGTCGCCGGCTGGTTCTACTGGATCAACTGGGCCACCACCACCATCGTGGACATCACCGCCGCTGCCCTCTACATGAACTTCTTCGGCCACTACGTGCCCTGGATGGCCGACGTCCCGCAGTGGGCCTGGGCCCTGATCGCCCTCGTTGTTGTACTGGGCCTGAACCTAGTTTCCGTGAAGGTCTTCGGCGAAATGGAATTCTGGTTCGCCATCATCAAGGTCGCCGCCCTGGTCGCGTTCCTTGTCATCGGCAGCTACTTCGTCATCTTCGGCACCCCGGTTGACGGCCAGCAAGTAGGCTTTAGCCTTATCGCCGACAACGGTGGAATCTTCCCGAACGGCATCCTGCCCATGATCATCCTGATGCAGGGTGTGCTGTTCGCCTACGCCTCGATCGAGCTCGTCGGTACTGCGGCAGGCGAGACCGAGAACCCCGAGAAGATCATGCCCAAGGCCATCAACTCCGTGGTCTTCCGCATCGCTGTCTTCTACGTCGGTTCCGTCATCCTGCTGGCTCTGCTGCTGCCGTTCACCGCCTACGAAAAGGGCGTGAGCCCCTTCGTGACTTTCTTTGGCTCCATTGGCATCCAGGGCGTGGACGTCATCATGAACCTCGTGGTCCTCACCGCAGCGCTGTCCTCACTGAACGCCGGGCTCTACTCGACCGGCCGGATCCTGCGCTCCATGTCCGTCGCCGGCTCCGCCCCGAAGTTCGCCCAGCGCATGAACAAGGCCGGCGTCCCGTACGGCGGCATCGCCATCACTGCCGGTGTTTCGCTCCTGGGCGTTCCGCTGAACTACCTCGTCCCTTCCGATGCCTTCGAAATCGTCCTGAACGTTGCCTCCGTCGGCATCATCGTTACCTGGGCCACCATCGTGCTGTGCCAGATGCAGCTCAAGCGCTGGGCAGACAAGGGCTGGCTCAAACGCCCGTCCTTCCGGATGTTCGGAGCGCCCTACACCGGTTACGTCTCCCTCCTGTTCCTCGTCGGGGTCCTGGTCATGGTCTTCATCGACTCACCACTGACCCTCCTGGTCACGCTCATCGCCTGCGCCCTGATGGTGGTTGGCTGGTATGCGTGCCGGAAGCAGATCCATGAGATCGCTGAAGCCCGCGACGGCTATACCGGCATGTCCCCGGTGGTAGCAAACCTCCCGGCTCCCGGCCAAGCTGACCGTATCTAGGCCCTTCCGGTTAAGTCCGACGGCGGCACTCCAGGTTCTGTTCCACGGAACCTGGAGTTCCGCCGTCGTCGTTTTGCGAGCCATAGTATTGGCGGGTGACTGTGCCGCCTGAACTCCTGACCACAATTGCGGATTATCGTTCCCGCGGTTACCGCTGTTCGACGCCTGCGGCAGAGCCGGAGAGCCAGGAATACGGTGCCTACACGTTTTCCCTCAATGATCAGTCCGTGGTTTTCCGCATCGCCAAGACCACCCCAACAAAGATCGGCCAGTTCGTGACGCTTTGGCAGCGATCAGCGGGGCCGGGTCAACCCATCCGGCCGTTTGATGTAAAGGACGGGGTGGACCTGTTTGTTGTCAGCGTTGGGGATTCGGTAAATTCCGGACAGTTCGTCTTCCCGCAGGAAGCCCTGGCCGAGCGCGGTGTGATTTCGCAAGGCGGGCTCGGCGGCAAGCGGGCCTTTCGTATATACCCGCCCTGGACGGCGCCAACCAGCCGGCAAGCACAGGCTACGCGGCGTTGGCAGCTGGAGTTCTTTGATTCACAGGCTACTGCAACCGGGGAACCACCGTCAGGGAATGAATCTCAGGGAGAGCAGCCTTGAGATCCCGCTCCAGCTTTGCCGCATGGAGGCTGAATTCCTGGAGACTGACTGGTGCGGCTGCGGGAACAGTGACTTCGGCGTTCAAGTGATGGCCTGACCATCGCAGCCGGGCAGTTCCTGAAGGAGCGTGCTCCTGCATAACCGTCATCAACCTGTCAGTCAGCGAAGGGTCCACTCCGTCCATCAGCCGACGACCGACGTCGCGGACGGTGCCCCACAACAGCACCACGATGGCCGCGGAAATCAGCAGCCCCACGATAGGGTCCGCTAGGGGGAAACCCAGCCAGATGCCGATCGCTCCCGCCACTACGGCGAGCGACGTAAACCCGTCTGTGCGGGCATGCACACCGTCCGCCACCAGGGCCGCGGAACCGATCCGGCGGCCGACGCGGATCCTGTACAACGCCACCAACTCGTTGCCTGCAAAGCCCACCAGCCCGGCAGCCAGGACCCAGCCCAGGTTTTGAACCGGCTGCGGCTCGAAGAAGCGGCGGATGGATTCGACGGCCGCAACGACGGCGGAAAGGGCGATCATGGCAACAATGAAGAGTCCGGCAAGGTCCTCAGCCCGACCGAAGCCGTAGGTATACGTCTTGGTTGGTTTGCGGCGGCCAAGCAGGAAAGCGATCCACAAGGGCACAGCGGTCAACGCGTCGGAAAAATTGTGGACTGTATCCGCAAGGAGCGCAACCGATCCGCTGACGAGCACAATGATCAGCTGGAAAAGTGAGGTCGCGCCGAGGCCCAGCAGGGAGATCTTAACGGCACGGATGCCCTGCGCGCTCGATTCCAAGGCGTCGTCAATGGAATCGGCGGCATCGTGCGAGTGAGGGATGAACACTTCCCGCAGCCAGCCCTTTAAGCCGTGGCCGTGCAAATGGCTGTGCTCGTGGTCATGGCCATGCTCGTGTTCGTGCCCGTCGAGGGCTTGGTCCGAGCCGCTCATGCGCCGTGGTGGGGGGCTGTGCCAAGCGAATGCTGCGCCTGATGAACAGCGTCCACCACCAGTTGCCGTGCATGGCCGTTCTGCATCCGGTAGTAGACTTTGGTTCCCTCTTGACGCGTCGTGACCATGCCCACCAGACGCATCTTCGCCAAGTGCTGGGAGACGGCGGCGGCCGGCTTACCCACTTTTTCGGCAAGGGCGTTCACAGGCATCTCGCCTTCCCTGAGGGCAAGGATAAGCCGCACCCTCGTGGCGTCTGCCAGCATCGAAAATACTTCCACCGCCAACTCAACATAAGGACTGTCGACGTCGAAAGTGCAAGACTGCTTATCTGCATTCATATGCAGATACTGTCACAGAACGCCATTGCAGCCAAAGGAAACAGGCCTTCCGGCCGCAAACATCCGATGAATCCCGCTAAGATGTTCCCATGGCAGTGACAGACGAGGCGATCGACAAAATCAAGGAAATGCTTCTGCGGGGTGAGCTCAAAGCCGGCGACCGGCTGCCCCCGGAGAAAGAGCTCAGCGATCGTCTGGGCTTGTCACGCAGCTCGTTGCGCGAAGCAGTCAAGGCCCTGGAGCTGATCCGGGTTCTGGATGTACGGCGCGGCGACGGCACCTACGTCACCAGCCTGGACGCGAAGCTGCTGAACGAGGCCGTCGCCTTCGTTGTGGAACTCCATCAGGACAAATCAATCCTTGAACTCTTCGAGGTCCGACGTATCCTTGAGCCGGCCACGGCGTTCATCGCGGCAAGCAAAATCAGCAGTGCCGAACTGCTGGAACTCCGCGCCACTATGGACGGGATCGACGAGCACACTGACGTTGAGGAACTGGTGGCCCACGACCTCGAGTTTCACCGCATCATCAGCAGGGCAGCGGGCAATGCGTATTTGGAAAGCCTTCTGGACGCCTTGTCGGGAAGCACGGTGCGGGCGCGTATTTGGCGCGGACTGACCCAGGACCGCGCGGTCGCCCACACCCTCGCGGAGCACAAAGCAATCGCCGATGCTTTGGCGCGCGGTGACGCCGAGCTGGTACGGGCCCTGGTCACCGTCCACATCAGCGGTGTCGAGAGCTGGCTGAGGCAGGCCCTGTAGCGAAGGTTTCCCGGACGACAACTTCTCGTGAACTTTGAATCGACCTGTCTACGTCGTCCCCGGTCAGGCACCCCTATTTACCCTGCCCGGAACCGCACACCGATCCTGTAAATGTCAGCAAATCCCTGCAAATTTGCGTATTTACTCCGCTGAATTTACCACCGAAACCCATGCCATAGCCCGACATTGCTGGCAGCTGCCCCGCATGTGAATTCCCTTCGTAGCGCACTTGTGATGCAACAATGCGGTACGCCAGCAGTGGATCACTGAGGACTTCCCAGAGCGGCAGACAAAATAGCCACCTGATATTTACCTGGCCAATACTGACAAATTAGTAAGTGAACTTGGCTTATTTTGCCCCGGAGCACTGCTAATAAGCCAACTGATAATTTGGATTCTGGCACCTCTATAAACAATTATTGACCGCCCCTGTTGACATAAGAGAATTGCCGCATAGTATTTAGCATCGGGGGAGCAATCACGCGCTGGGTAGGCGCTGTCGGCTGCGACTCAAGCTTTTTTTGGGGTCAAGGTCTGACCCTGTGTCCATTTATCAGGGGGTATCGCCGTTGAGACAGCAAGGTAAGAATCCGGGCTCATTGAGCCGTTGGATGTCACAACGAAGCGGGGGCAAGCCGGTCACAGCCATTGTTGCTGTTACAGGGCTCCTCGCTTTTTCTTTTGCCGGGACGGCAAGCGTCGTCCAGGCAGCAACTGTTCCCGGCAGTCCCGGCACTCCACAGGCGTCCACCGTCATCTACAGCGAGGACTTCCAGAACGTCCCCGGCCCGGCTCCGATCCAACGCCTCAACCAGTACGTGGGCGTGTCGGGTCAGACCTACACTGCTGCCCCGTCCTGGCTTACCGACTGTAACGGCTGGATCGCTTCATCAACACAGGACACCGCAGCTGCAGCGCAGATCGCCGACTGCAACGGTTCCCAGGGTTCCTGGAACAGCGCTCAACAGCTGAGCCAAGCATTGGGCATTTTCGCCGGAGCTTCGGATTCCGCGTCCAACTTTGCGGTCTCTGCTTATACCGCCGGAAACCCAGGGGCCGGCCAGGTGGAGTTCCAAACAGCCACGAACATCCCCTTTACCGAAAACGGCCGGTTTGTGGCTTTCAGGGCTGATGTTGCAGCCGTGAACTGTGGCGTATCGGCTCCCTTGCTTCAGTTTCAGCTGATTGACGGCAACGGCACGGCGATCCCTGCAGGATCTCCCGTTAATGCCTGCGTCGGCACCAGCACCGTGGCTGCGCCTGCAGTTGGGGTCGCGGGCGCCAATTCCGTCAACGTTGGCACCACCACCTCGAACGGATCAGTGCTGGTCAGCGGTACGTCCATGGGTATCCGCATGATCAACAACAACGGTTCGGGAACCGGAAATGACCATGCTTTCGACAACATCCAGGTGTTGGATGTCACTCCGCAGTTGGATAAGTCCTTCAGCCCCGCGTCCGTACCCGTCGGTGCCGCCTCGACGCTGACGCTCACTCTGACCAACACAGATGAACTCGCCGCCAAGAACGGCTGGTCCTTCACCGATGCCCTTCCGGCAGGGTTGACCATCGCCGATGGCACTGCAGCCACCACCTGCCCCGCAGGCGTTGTGACAGCTCCTGCCGGCGCGACGTCGGTGGCCGTGACCGGTAACCTTGATGCCGGTATGGCTTCCTGCACGGTCACCGTCAACGTGACCGCCGCCGCGCCGGGATCCTTCACCAACGGCCCCTCAAACGTCACCGGCGTGGGAATCAACCCTCCCGGAGAATCCACGGTCGAATTCGTTGAGCAGCCCTGGGCCTGCGACGCGTCCGGCTACCTGTTCCAGAGCCCGGCCGGCCTTGCCGGTCCTCACCTGGTCCAGCAGGTCGACCTCGTCTCGGGCGCTTACTCCACTGCCTTCAACCTGCCCCGTGGAGTGAACGCTGTCGGCTACAACACCCTGGATGACTACTTCTACGGGATTGACAGCGAGAACGGCCACCTTGTCAGGATCGGCGCCAACGGTTCCTTCACCGACCTCGGCGTTCCCACCGGGACAGGCGGCGCAGGTTTCAACGTCGGAGACTTCGACGCGGACGGCCACTACTGGGTGACCATCAGTGCCAGCCCTTCTGAATATTTCGAAATCGACATGGTTCCGGGGTCTCCGACCTACGGCACTGTGCTTAGCTCCGGAACCAAGGGACTGCCCGGCGGCCTGTTCCCAGGTGCTGACTGGGGATTCGCCAACGGCGCTTTCTACGGCGTCGGAACAGACGCCAACGGGAATAACATCCTGGCCAAGTTCGATCCCGCAACCGGGAACCAGGCCAACGATGGTGTGCTGACTGATCCCTCAGGAGCGCCGGTGACCGGACTTCTTGTGGGCGCCGTCTACGTCGACGCCACCGGATACCTGTACGCCTCCGACAACCCCACCGGCAACATCTACCGGATCAACACCACCACCGGTGCGACGATCCTGTTGTCTGCGGGTCCGGCCTCCGGCGGCAATGATGGTGCGCGCTGTGCTCTGGCGCCGATTCCGACCCTCACGGTGTCCAAGACCGTCGAGGGCCGTCAGGCTCCTGCGGACCAGTTCACCGTTGGCCTGGAAAACGCCGGCGGCACTGTC
>NZ_JAPSHJ010000103.1 GCF_031179985.1 Arthrobacter sp.
GCGCTCCTGCCCGATGACCCTGCTACTCCCGAACCGGCCGACTGGTTTTCCCGGGAAGAGCTTGAGGTTGTGCGCCTGTCAAGCAAGTCGCACTGGGATGTTCCGGTGAAGGTCGGCCGCGAAACGGTCCACGTGCTCGCGTCGCACCCGACGCCGCCAACCTTCGACGGACCGGAGGACCGGAACGGTCGCCGCAACCACGACGAAATCCGTTTCTGGGCCGATTACATCACGCCGGGTAAGTCGGGATACGTCGTCGACGACGAAGGTGAAAAGGGAGGGCTCCGGCCAAGCGAGCCGTTTGTCATCGTCGGTGACCAGAACGCGGATCCAGCCGACGGCGACTCCGTAAACGCCGCCATCAACCAACTCCTTGGATCCAAGCGGATTGTCGACCCGTTGCCGGTTTCCGATGGAGCAGGAGAGGCGGCAACCTTGCAGGGCCGCGCCAATGCCACGCACAAAGGCGACCCACGCTACGACACCGCCGACTTTGCCGACACCTCACCGGGGAATTTGCGTGTTGACTACGTGTTGCCCTCAAGCAGGCTACGTGTGATGAATGCCGGGGTGTTCTGGCCAACCCAGGCCGACACTCTCTCGAGGCTTACCGGCGTTTTTCCCTTCCCCAGCAGTGATCACCGGCTCGTGTGGGTGGACCTGCAAATTCGGGGTTAACACCGGCAGGAAAGCGGCGGCTCTACGGTCCACTGTCCGGGGCGGCTTCGTCACGCTGCCTGACAGCAAGTGTGGCAGCGAAGCCTTCCGGAAGTCCGACACTGGCGGGGCTTATGTCTTCAAGTTTCCACAGCTTCGATCCGGACGGCGACCCAGGCACTGCGGGGGCCGATCCGGACACGTCAAGCAGCGAGGGGGCTGTTGCCAAGCCGGTCCCGAGGGCCTTGAGGACGGCTTCCTTGCGGCACCAGAGGCGTGTTTGGAAAGCGTTTCTCAAGGCGACAGGTACACGTTGTAGCTGGCTGCGCTCATTCGCGGACATCGCCAACTCCTCGAAACCAACAAAATCCGCTGAGGACCCGGTCTCGATGTCCACGCCGATACCGGCGATGCCCTCGTTGAGGCTGGCCGCGAGCAGGCACCAAGTTCCGGATCTGCTCAGGCTGACGTGGAGGCTGCCGATAGTGGTCTTGGAAGGAAGTTGATACCGAGGAAGCCCGTGTCCCTTGCCGTTGCGGTTCCTGCAGGAGGGGCAGAAGTAGTCCGCCTTTAAAGATGCAGGGTTGTCACCGGTCAGCGCGCTGATGTGGAGGCGCAAAGCTATCCGGCCGGCAACGAACCTCTCCCGCAGGCCGCGGGATCGGAACGTGTCGGCCCGGGCCAGCTCTGCCCCGTCCAGCATGTGCTCCTGCCCAAGGTCGACGTCAGCCAGTCGCACGGCTGCCAGGGATATCCCGTGGTGGGCGTCGGCGGGCATCATGGAAGTGGCGGGAGCACTGTCCGGTAGAGCCAGGGCATGAGGATGGCGCTTGCGCTGAATCCCGCTATCCCGCCACATGATCGGTCGGCAAGGTCCACGAACTTGGCTGTCGTGACTCCGCCGTGGCGGTAGCTGTCCGTCCACTTACGGAGGAATTCGAAGAAGAGGACGTCGCCGGCCGCCAGCCGCAGGGCGTGGAGTGCCAGGGCGCCGCGCTTGTAGACCCGGTCATCGAACATCAGCTCCGGCGAGGGGTCGCCCACCACAAGATCCTGGGCCTGGTCGGAGAGTCCCTGCCAGGCTGCCCTGGCCCTGTCCTGTGCCGAAAGGTTCCCGGAGGCCTCGGACCATATCCACTCGGCGTAGCAGGCGAACCCTTCGTGCAACCAGATGTCAGCCCAGGTGCTGGCGGTCAGGGAGTTCCCAAACCACTGATGGGCCAGTTCGTGGGCGATGAGCCGCTGCTCATTCCATTCCTGGCGAAGATGGTTGGGACCAAATACGGACAGGGACTGGGCTTCCAGCGGGATCTCAAGGGCGTCGTCCGCCACCACAACGGTGTAGTTGGCAAAAGGATACGGGCCGAAGCAGGTTTCGAAGGTTTCCATCATTTGCCCCTGGCGGGCCAGCGCAGCAGTGGCGGATGCCATCAGGGCCGGAGGCGCCGCGACGTACTGCGGTACGGGGTCATGCCGGCCGTCCGGGACACCAGCCCGGTGCGTCGAAGCCGGGAGCGGGGTATTCAATGGCCGGAGGTCATAGCGGCCGATCTGTACAGTGGCCAGGTAGGTGGCCATGGGTTCGGCCTGTTCGAAAACCCAGGTTTGCCGGCTGGCTTTTGCGTGGCGGGAGACCAGGACACCGTTACAGATCACCCTGTAGTTGGCCTCGGTGGTGATGGTGTAGCCGAAGCTGGCCTTTTGGCTGGGATGGTCATTGCAGGGAAACCAGGACGGCGCGCCGGTGGGCTGACCGGCGACGAGGACTCCGTCAGTGAGCTCTTCCCAGCCCACCTCGCCCCAATCGCCGGTTATTGGCCCGGGTGTTCCGTCATAGCGGATGTCAAGACTGAAGTCAGTGCCGGTGGGAAGCGGATCAGCCGGAACGATGATCAGCTGGTTTCCGCGCTGGCTGAACCGCCGGACACGCCGCCCATCCAATTGGACCTTCAGCACCCGCAGCCCTGAAAGGTTCAGGGTTATCGTGTCCATGGACGTTGACGACCGCGCGGTAATGGCGGCGTGACCGGACAACCGATTGGTCGCCACCCGGTAGTCCAGGTAAAGCTCGTAGCGGGAAACCTGGTAATCCGCAGACCCATGCCCGGGCGTGTAGGGATCGGGCAGCGGGCGGGAAGCGGGCCGCCCGCCTGCCGTGCCCAGCGGATGCTCTCGGTGTGCGGTCACTTTAGCTGGGCCTCCAGGGCAGGAACGGTAGTGGCGGGGGAGGCCCACGGGCTGACCGGGTTACCGATCCAGTAGCTGGCGGCCGGTACGGTCTCACCCCGCATCACCAGTGATGCCGGCCCAACAGTACCGCCTGCACCGATCCGGGCAGCCGGCAAAATGACCCCGTGCGGACCCATGGTTGCCCCCGGTTCCAGCGTAACCGTATCGATACTCATCACGCGGTCGTGGAACAAGTGGGTCTGGATGACGCAGCCGCGGTTTACGGTGGAGTTCGCCCCGAGCGTGACCAGGTCCGCCTCCGGCAGCCAGTAGCTCTCGCACCAGGCACCGGAACCGATTTTGGCCCCGAGACCGCGCAGCCACCAGACGAGGGCCGGTGTGCCGGCGGCCGCACGGGCAAACCACGGCGCAGTCACCATTTCTATGAAAGTGTCCACCACCTCGTTGCGCCAGATGAACGAACTCCACAGGGGGTGCTCGCGTGCACGGATCCGGCCCACGAGCAGCCACTTGGCCGCCAGCGAACTTGCCGCGGCCACACCGCCGGCAGCGAGGAGGACGGGCGCCCCGAGCAACGCGGCGGCCACGTAACCGGCATAACCGGCCAACCAGTCAAGGACCAACAGAACCGCCACGGCAATGGCGACCGTGAGGACCACCGGAACAGCCCGGCAGAGTTCCCAGCACGCGCGGTAGATTTTGAGCCGCAGTGGCGGGTTGAAGGTCAGGCTCTGATCCATCTCCATCCGGGCACGGCGCAGCCGCACCGGAGGGCTGCCCAGCCAGGACGTACCGGACTTGGCCTTCGCCGGCGTCGCAGACAGTACGGCAACCAGCGAATTCTTGGGCACGCTGCGTCCCGCCCCCGTCATTCCCGAGTTGCCGAGGAACGCGCGCTTGCCGATCTTCGCCGGAGCAATCCGCATCCAGCCGCCGCCGAGTTCGTAGGAGGCGATCATCGTGTCATCGGCGAGGAACGCCCCGTCCCCCACCGTGGTCATGGAAGGCAGCAGCAGCACCGTCGAGGCTTCCACGTTCCGGCCCACCTTGGCGCCGAGCAGCCGCAGCCAGACCGGCGTGAAGAGGCTCGCGTAAATCGGAAAGAGCAGGTCCCGTGCCATATCCAGGACCCGCTCGATGGCCCACACCCGCCAGCCGGTGAAGCTGCCCACGCGGTAATGGCCTTCACGCAGTCCAAGGCTTAGCAGACGTACGACGGCGGCAACCAGGACCATGTTGGACACAAACCAAAGTGCCGCCGCGAGGGGGACCGCCCAAAGCAGCGCCGCGCCG
>NZ_JAPSHJ010000003.1:0-58113 GCF_031179985.1 Arthrobacter sp.
TGTTGAAGCGGATGCGTGTTCCGGAACATGAATCCAATTCAGTCAGGCGGCCGCACTTTGGGGGTAACGGAGCGCGTGCGGAATAGTACCGCTCCGCATTTCGAACCATCAAGGAGGATCCCGGTAGTGTCAAGCATGCCTATATACGACGGGGCCGAGAAGACCACCACGGTGATCATCGGCACGGGTCTCTCCGGACTGGCCGTTGCCAGTGAACTTCGCCGCCATGGCGTGGACTCCATCATCGTCGAAGGACTCGACGCCGCGGGTGGCTCCTCCTCACCCCTAACCTCTTCGCTCCCGCGCTGCGACGCCGGAGATGCCGGGAGCAGGCAGGAAAGAAACGAGATCCTCCGGCATCTGCGTAACTACGCAGCCAGCCATCACCTCGACATCCGCAATCAGACGTTCGCCGTGCAGCTGAACAGGATTGCATCTGGGAGCTCCGACGGTTCAGTGCATCAATGGGCCATCCACACTGCCGACGGTGTGCTCTTTGCAGACCACATTGTGCTCACCCGGTGCGGGCAAAGCCAGCTCCGCCGGATGTTGTCCGAGTTGGGCATGACCGTTGGCCAGAATTTTGCGGCGGCCATGCGTGCGGTTGGCATTTACCTGGTGGGCGTTGGTGAGTTGGTGGCTCCCACCCCGAAGGAAGTCCTCAGGCAGGCCAAAGTAGTAGGCCAGGCCATCGCTGCCAAGGTGCATCCGGACCGGGTTCCATCCATCCTTACCGGCAGCTTTGCCGCCTTGCCTTCTCCGGCCTAGAAGTGTTATCGCTCACCTGACTCAGGGCCGTGGACTGAGTCAGGCCCTTAGGGCCGTGAGGACGGCAACTGGTCATCCTGCTCCAAATCCTCCTCGTCAGAGGGAGCAAGCCGGCGCTTGGCCAGAACAGCGAGCGCCACCAGGATGCCCAGCGCAACCGCGGCGAAAATCACCAGGCTCCATGGAAACGGCTCCGAAGAATCTGCCTCGAATTCTTCCGGTGGAGTAACGCCTGGCTGGGCGGTCCCAAGGGTAGGGACAGCCCCCCGGGTCCCGGGCGGTGACGTAACTGCCGCCGTCGAACCTGCTCCCGGAGCCGCTGCGCCCGGGGTAGCAGCGCCCGGGGTAGCAGCGCCGGAAGTGGCCGTGAAAGTGAAGCTTCCCTCGATGGGATGCGAATCTGAGCTGACAACCCGCCAGATCACCGTGAACTGCCCCGCCGGGGCACCCTCCTTGAGCTTCTGGGATGCAACGTTGTCCACGATCTCAACGTCGCCTTCAGCCCAGTCCGTTCCGGCGGCGTCATTGACCCGGACCTGCGAGCCGAGGGCCAACGGGTTGTTGTTGAACGTGATGGAGATCTGCTCGGGCGGCGTCGGGACTGTGGCGCCTTGCGCCGGGCTGCTGGATTCGGCAGCGTCATGGGCTGATGCCGGTACAGCCCCTAGAAGGATGGCGGCGGCAAGAAAACAAAGGCCGAGGAAAATCCCCAGCGGCTGGCGGATAAAACGCATGACGGGACTGCTCCTGTGTGTTGGCTTCCTTACAGACTAGGCGATTTTGCGCGTCGGCTCCGGGCGCCCTAATAGGATTCATTGCATGACTTCAATGCGCGGTGGTCTCAGTCTCAAGCAGGGCTCGGCCCTGGACCGATACTTCATGATCTCGGAACGTGGTTCCAACCTATCCCGCGAGATCCGTGGCGGCTTCGCCACATTCTTCGCCATGAGCTACATCGTGGTGCTCAACCCGCTGATTCTCTCCGGAGCGGATTCCAGCGGCGCCACCCTGGGCTTCCCTGCAGTGGCCGCCGTCACCGCGTTCGTGGCCGGCATCCTGACCATCCTCATGGGAGCGTGGGCCAAACATCCCTTCGCGATGGCCACCGGACTTGGAGTCAATGCTTTCGTCGCTGTCACTGTCTCCACCAACCCGGGCCTCACCTGGCCTGACGTTATGGGCCTTGTGGTGATCTCGGGCATCACCATGCTCATCCTGGTGCTGACAGGCTTCCGCACGGCTGTCTTCAAAGCTGTACCCGACGGCTTGAAGACCGCCATCGTGGTGGGCATCGGCTTGTTTATCGCCCTGATCGGCCTGGTAAACGCAGGCTTCGTGCGGCGGATCCCGGACGTCGCTGGCACCACTGTGCCGGTGGGGCTGGGCTTCGACGGAAAGCTCCTGGGCTGGCCCACGCTGGTGTTCGTCTTCGGCCTGATCCTGACCATCGCGCTTGTGGTCCGGAAGGTCAAGGGTGCCATCCTCATCGGCATCATCAGTTCCACGGTGCTCGCCGTGATCCTCGAATTCACCCTGCACATCGGCCCGAGTTTCGACGGCAAGAACGTCAACCCGCAGGGCTGGTCTTTGGTGGCTCCCACTTTTACGGAATGGGCGGCACCTGACCTGTCACTGATCGGCAAGGCAAACCCGCTCGGAGCCTTTGACCACTTGGGCTTCGTGGCCGCAAGCCTGCTGGCCTTCGTGATCCTGCTGAGCATTTTCTTTGATGCCATGGGCACCATGGTGGGCCTGGCCAATGAGGCCGGCACCGTGGACGAGAAGGGCAACATCCCAAATGTGGACCGCGTGCTGATGGTCGACGCCGTAGGTGCCATTGCCGGTGGTGGCGCCTCCGTCTCCTCCAATCAGATCTACGTGGAATCCGGCGCAGGAATCGGCGAGGGCGCCCGCACCGGCCTGGCCTCCATCGTTACAGGCCTGCTGTTCCTCGTGGCAATGTTCTTCACACCACTGATCAACCTTGTTCCGTTCGAAGCCGTAGCCCCTGCCCTGGTGGTGGTGGGCTTCATGATGGTGTCCCAGGTCGGCAGGATCGATTGGCAGGACTGGGGAATCGCCATTCCCGCCTTCCTGACCTTCACGCTCATGCCGTTCACCTATTCGATCGCGAACGGCCTCGGCGCAGGGTTCGTTGCGTTTGTCCTCATCCGCACCTTCCAGGGCCGCAGCCGGGATGTCCACCCCCTAATGTGGGCTGTGGCAGCGGCTTTCCTGCTCTTCTTCGCGATCGGCCCCATAGAACAGGCCCTTGGGATCCACTAGCGAACCCTCAGCTTTCACCAGCGATCCACCTGGATCATTAGCGATCCACCGGGGGTCCCGGTGGCACTTTCCGGTATTCCGGACAGGACGACGGCTGCGCGGCTGGTTTTGGCGCCACGGCTGGTGTGAGCTTGGACTATGGATTTTACTGCGCTCGTAGTGGACGTGCCGCCGCAGCCCTGGACGGGCCGTTTTGATGGCGAAGAAGAGGAGCACCTCCGCTGGTGGCAGGTTGTCAGGCCGTACCCGGGGACTCCGCCTGCTTCGGCTGCCAGCGGAACGGCCGCAGCCGCTGCATATGCCCTCCCAGCAGCTTTTCCGTCCGTTCCGGACAGCCGGCCGGCAGTGTTGCTGGGTTTCAGCAGTGATGAAGGCGTCCGGCGGAACAATGGCCGTGTTGGGGCAGCTGCCGCTCCGGCTGCCCTCCGTGGTTCCTTAGGTTCACTTGCCTTCCACCTGCACCGCCAGGTCTTTGACGCCGGCGACATCGTGGTGGCCGGCACGCGGTTGGAGGCGGGGCAGGCGCGCGCAGGACTGGCAGTGTCTGCAATGCTCGACGCCGGAAACCTCACGGTGGTGCTGGGCGGGGGCCACGAAACAGCGTTCGCCAGTTACCTGGGTGTTGCGCATTCGGCGGCGGCACTCCAGGGCAAGCGGTTGGGAGTCCTCAACCTGGACGCCCACTTCGATCTCAGGGACCATCCGGAACCGACCTCGGGCACCCCGTTCCTCCAGATGGCCAAGGCCGAGGCCGCCGCTGAGCGCGAACTTAATTACGCCGTCGTCGGGATCTCCGAGCCGAACAACACCGGGGCACTGTTCAACACCGCAAGGCGGCTGGGAGTGAAGTACCTGCTGGATGAAGATTGCTCGGTGGAGCGGACGCAGGACTTCATAGCCGAATTCCTGGCCGACGTGGACATCGTGTATCTCACCATCGACCTGGACGTCCTACCTGCCGCCGTGGCACCCGGTGTCAGCGCGCCCGCGGCTTACGGCGTTCCACTACCCGTCATCACTGCCATCTGCCGACAGGTAGCAGCCAGCGGCAAGCTTTTCCACCTTGATGTGGCTGAGCTGAATCCGGCTGTGGACATCGATCAGCGGACCGCCAGGGTGGCGGCCCGGCTCATCAACACTTTGTTGTCGTACTAGATTCGGGGCGACTACGACTCAGGGGAATTCGACCACTGCAGTGGACCAGGGCGCCAGCTCGAAGGTGAGTACGCCGTCGTGGCCCGGTTCGATGCGTTCGCCAGAGCCTGCTTCTTCCCCGATCAGAGTGAGCCGGGCGGAAGCAGTGCTGGATCGGCCCGGCGTCCCGTCCGCGAAAGACACCTGCACCGTCTCGTTCCGCGGCCCCAGATTCCCCGCGAACAACCGTAAGCCGGCGGCGCCAGAGACGGGATAGAGAGTCACCGGGCTTTCCTCAGGAGAGTCCGTCCGGACCGAATGCACGGCTTCGCCCTTCAATCCTGCCAACTGCCTCAGCAGCTCGCCGGCAGGCGTCAGCCGGCCATCATCCGTACGGATTCCCCTGGAAGGGGGCCCGGCCTCGAAATAGGTAATGGATGCCACTCCGTCAAGGGTCAGACTGCTGATGCTGGCGAGGGTCCACGCCGCCGTGAAGACGTGATCCTGCAGCTCATCGGAATCGGGCACCTGACCTGGTGCGTGAAGCCGAGGCTTCAGGGTGATGGGTCCGACGTGTACCGGCTTCCCGCCCCCGAGGCGCAGCGCATTCAGGGCCGTGAGCCGCTGAATGGGAATAGTTTCCACGATGTGCGCAATCTCCGTGCTGTGGACCTGAGGTGTGAGGCTGTACGTCAGTGCATCGGCCTCGCGGAACGCCGCCGCGTCCTTGGCCCATTTGTTCAGTTCAGTGAAATGGGAACGCGTTCCGGCGAGTATCTCGCCGCTGAAACCCGTGGCCTCAAGGGTTCTTTTGAGATCGGGGAACAAAGCCTGGTCGGTGCAGTCCGTTTCCGGGGTGAAGATCCCCAGCCTCCGGACGGGCCTCAGCTTTTCCGCTTCTGCAAACAGCTCGGGCAGCCCTCCCAGATCCTCAGCCACGATCCGCACATCCAGGGCGGCGCCGTGAACGGCAGCCTCAGCGGCCGCGGCCTGGAGGCGTGCGGCCCGAACCTCAGGAGGCCCGTAAAGTTCGACGACGACGGCGTCCAGACCTTCGAGAGCCGGCACCGGTTCGGCGTGGGTCGCGGCCACCTCCCCCTGGGTCCCTGTTGGATCGACCGAGACGCCGAGGGGAGGGACGGTGGCAGCTGCCGGGCCCACCGAGAAGACCGACAGGGCCTGCTCCAGGGATACAGCCGTCGCGTCCGGGGACTCGATGCTGGCAGCTTCAAGGCTTACCGATTGACGGACAACATCGCCTGCTTGAACGTCAACCGGAATGGGATCTGCAGACGGCGTGCTGTAGGTCTTGAAGGAGGCGTCGGTCCAGTTCCGCTGATCCTCAGTCTCGAACACGTCTCCGGCAAAGGAGAGGTCAAAGGCTGTTCCAGCGTCCGCCCATTCAAGGGACGCGACATCAGTGAAAATCAGCTCTGGACTGATGTCCTCGGGAAAGCGCCTGGTGGTGATATTGCCTGCCGGCGAAACGGCGGTGACTTCCCGGCCTGACTCATTCGCCGGGTGCAGCACCACAAGACCGATCCTGTTTCGCCGGAAAGGCGTCTTGGCCCTCCCGTTGAACTCCACGTCCACTGTCAGCGGGGTCAAGCGCACCTTGAGCATCGCCTCGTAACGGGCTTCCCCGCCGGTATAGTCCACATGGAACCTGACGCTGACGCCGTCGTCGTCCTGCGAAAACGCCAGGTCCCGGACCGCCGGCTGAAGTGTGCGCCACTGGTGGTCCCGGACCACTCCCTTGATGGCCCGAAGTACGGGACGGCCGGCATAAGTGATGTTAGCCAGTTCGTCCCCCACGAGCCCAGCGGTCCAGTTGCCGACCACGAATGTCCGGGCCTCGGGGGTCAAGCGGTTCTGCAGCGCAGTGGCGTGGTTCAGGTCCGGAAGGCTCATGGCTTTGACACTATCCGAACGTGGCCGGGCCCTCAACGGAGGGAGGGGAGATTCGTGTAGGAGAAAATGTCCGTGCGGCAAAGCGGGAGCCGTACGCAGAAACATGCAGGCAAAAAAGGAAACTTTTGGTGACGTCTTGAATGTGGGCCCCGACACATGACATCATCAGGCCACAGGATAACGATTTCCTCAAAGCTTTTGGGAGCGGTCCTCGAGGTTGAGGTTCCTGATTCACCGGATCTGGGAAATTCCCCTGTCCTTAGCATTTTTGCATCCCTTTAGCGTAAGTAAGACCTGCATCCCAAGGAAGTGAACAGATGAGAACAGCACACAAGAAGGTGCTTTCAGTAGCTGCAGCAATCGCAGCAATCGGCCTTGTCAGCGGTTGCGGCAGTGCCGCTGCCCCGGCAGCCCCATCAGCGGACGCTGGTCCGGTAACGATCGACGTTTGGGGGTGGGACGCCGAGACGACCCAGCAGGTCGTTGATACATTCAACGCCAGCCAGGACAAGATCAAGGTCAACTACGTACTTCAGGCCAGCAACAAGGCAACTCAGACGAACTTCCGGAACGTTATGGAATCGAAGAAGGACATTCCCTGCTGGATGCCCGGCACCGGCCCCATCACCACGGCCCTCGTCAACGGCTGGGCCCAGGACATCACCCAGTACGTAGAACCGATAAAGGACAAGTACAGCAAGGGGGCGCAGGCTGCGGCCCAGATTGATGGCAAGTTCTTTGGTTTTCCGGCAGGACCCGCGGCAACGTTCATGATGGCCAACAAGGCCGTTTATGAGAAGTACGGGCTGGCTGTTCCGAAAACCTGGGAGGAGTTTGTCACCACCGGCAAGGAGCTGAAAACCCATGGCGTCACGGTGATGAACCTCGCCGGAGAGGATCCCTCGACCCTGGTGCAGATGTCCCAGCAGGCAGGAGCCAGCTGGTTCGAAATCGACGGCGACAAGTGGAAGGTCAACCTGCAGGACGAACCCACACTGAAGGCCGTCGACATCATCCAGCAGATGGTGGACAACGACCTTGTGGCTCACCAGACCTACCAGGACAGGCCTGCTCTGTATTCCTACTTTGACAGCGGCCAGCTTGCCACCGTGCCGCTGGCGTGGTGGTCAATGACGGGATACCAGACCAACTTCAAGGCCTCCCTCGGTCAATGGGAAGCGGTTGACGTACCGCAGTTCAAGGACGCCAAAGAGTTTGTGAGCTCCGGCGTGGCCGATCCCGGCTTCGTCCCCGTTGGCTGCGAAAACCCTGCAGCCGCCATCGAATACGTTCACTGGGCCGCCACCTCAAAGGAAGCCCTGGAAGCCGGCCGGAACAAGAAAACAGGGGCAATCGGTGTTCCCGCTCACCTCGCGGATGTGTCCACCTACACAGAGGACGTAGTGCCGGACAAGATCTTTGGCGCCCAGCCCGCCGCTGAGGTAGGCAAGGTGATTTCGAAGGCCCAGAATGCCGCCGTCGGGAAGTTCGAGCGCGGCCCGAACTACGACGCCTGGTTCCCCGAACTGCAGGACCAGTGGGGCAAGGCCATGGCCAAGCAGATCACCCTCAAGGAAGCCATGGCCAACGTCCAGGCCTTCATCACGAAGGACCTTGAGACCAAGGGCATCAAATACGAGGTCAGCAAGTAACCACCCGGTTCTCTTCGGAGATCCGCTACAGAGAGGAGACGCGGATGTCTTCCAGTTTAGAAGTCCGTAATACCCTAGACGGCAAAAAGCAGGAGCCCTCCAGGCCGGCACGGACACAAGGAAGCTCCGCGTCTCCCCGCTGGTCGTGGCGCAGCATCCAACGGATCAAAGGGGCATCGTTCACCTGGCCATTCGTTGTTGGTTTCGCAGTTTTCACCATCCTGCCGGTCATCGTCGGACTCGCCCAGAGCCTGTACACGTCCAAGACGAGCGGCCTTGGCTTCGGAGCCGCGACAGTCAGCTTTGCTGGTTTCGACAACTTCGCGCGCGGCCTTGTGGACCCGGTGTTCTGGGACTCCATGCTGCGGGTAAGCATCTACGCCGTGGTGATCGTCCCGGTGATCCAGGTAGTCAGCCTGGTGCTGGCTCTCCTCATCGATGCCGTTCAGCGCCGCATAGCCAACAGGTTCCGCCTGATCCTGCTGGTCCCCTACATGATTCCGGGGATTGTGGCCACCATGATCTGGATCTATCTCTACAGCCCCGTCGTGGGGCCGTTGAAGCCTTTCCTCGGATTCTTCGGGCTTGACGTCGACTTCTTCAGCGGCAGCATGATCTGGGTGTCCATCGGAAACCTCGCGTTGTGGGGTGCCATAGGCTTCAACATGCTGATCCTCTACGGCGCACTGCAGGCTGTCCCCCGGGAAATCTTTGACGCCGCCAGAGTGGATGGCGCTTCTGAATTCCGGATCGCGACGTCCATCAAGGTGCCCTATGTCCAGGCGTCCCTGGTCTTGACAGGGCTCCTGTCCATCATCGGAACACTGCAGATCTTCGCTGAGCCCACGCTGTTCCGGTCCATCTCACCGGAGACCATCACCAAGGACTTCACTCCCAGCATGGTGATCTACAACCAGGCATTCCAGGTGGGAAACCTTAACTATGCCGCAGCCCAGTCCATCATCCTCGCCGCCGTGGTGGGGGTAGCTTCGGTGATCATTTACCGACTGACAAAAAAGGTCGACTCATGACCCTCACTTCCGTCACTGCCGACTCACCTCGAACCGAAGAAGAGGTGCAGAAATCCGTCCTCAAGTCCCGCCGTCGCCCGCGTCCGAAGAATATCCGGGAGGCCGATGACTCCTCCGAACTGAACGGCAGGCGTGGCGGTTCCCGGATGGTGGTCATCATCGGTCTGGTGTTGTTCGCCCTGTATTCCATAGGTCCCGCCTGGTGGTTGATAGTTTCATCCACCAAAACCAAGGAAGACCTCTACACCACTGACGCAATGTGGTTCGCCAACTTCAGCCTGTTCGATAACCTGTCCTCCCTTTTCACCTATCAGGACGGCATCTTCGGAGTCTGGATGTGGAACTCCACCCTCTATGCCTTTGCGGGTTCCATCGGCCATACCCTGGTCTCCCTGGCGGCGGGGTATGGGCTGGCCATGTACTCCTTCCGGGGCAAGGGCACCACCATGGGCTTTATCATCGGCTCGTTCCTGATTCCGGGGGCCCTGCTGACCATTCCGTCCTACCTGCTCTTTGTGCAGTTGGGCATGTACGACACCATCTGGGCCATGATTATCCCGGCGTTCTTCAGCCCGTTTGCGGTATACCTTGCCAAGATTTATGCGGAGGGGGCGGTGCCCGGTGAGTTGCTGGAGGCCGCAAGGATTGACGGCGCAGGTGAATACCGGATCTTCTTCCAGATCGCGTTCCGGCTCATGACCACCGCGGGCGCCACTATCTTCCTCCTGCACTTCGTAGGCTCCTGGAACGCCTTCTTCGGCCCGATGGTGTTCCTGCGCGGAGCGGACAAGTGGCCCGTCATGCTTGGTCTCTACTCATGGCTGCAGCGCGGAACCGACTCCACTGTGGACCTGACCGGCCTCGTGATCACCGGTTCCCTCGTGGCCACCATTCCCATGGTGATCCTGATGATTGCAATGCAGCGCTACTGGCGCTCCGGTGTGGCCATGGGCAGCCTCAAGTAGGTACTTTTCCCCCGTTCGACGGCAGCTGCTTAGACAGCAGTGCGGGGCGCTTCGCCCTCGTCGCCAAACCTCTCCACTGCCTTCTCCACGCGAAGGCGGTCAAGCCAGTTCATCACCGGTGCTGTGGTGGCTCCATGAAGGACCACCGACGCCGCCACCACCAAGCCAACAAGGGCCCATAGCTGGCTGGCTTGACCGCCGAATTCGCCTTTACCAAGGGCATATGCGAGGTAGTAGAGGGAGCCGATACCACGGATCCCGAAGAAGGAGATGGCGATGCGTTCCCGGGGGCCGGTTGTTCCCCCCAAGAGGCCGAGCCAGCCTGCGAGAGGGCGCACCAGCAACAGGAACATCGCGGCCAATGCTACTTCGGGCCATCCGATTCCGGCAAGGAGACCTCTGGCGATGGCGCCGCCCAACAGGACCAGGATGACCACCGTAAGCAACCGCTCCAGCTGTTCGACGTAGGTGTGCAAAATCCGGTGGTACCCATGTGTGTGTTCAGCTGCCCTGATAGTCACAGCGCAAACGAACACGGCGATAAACCCGTAGCCTTCCACCATCTCGGTCACCCCGTAGGCGAGGAACGTTGCCGCCAACGCAACGAATCCCTCTGAGTGATTCGACAGCCGCACACTTTCGTGGCGGGTGGAAAAGAAGATGCGGGCGAAGACTTTCCCTGCAGCAAATCCCAGGACCAGGCCGACGCCGATGCGCCACAGTACATCCACGCCAAACCACTGGGGGAACCAGGCGTCCGGTGACGTGCCCACGACGCTCAGGGCGATGGCCAAGTACACGAAGGGAAAGGCAAGGCCGTCGTTGAGCCCGGCTTCTGATGTCAGCCCGAACCGGACCTCATCCTCCTTATCGGCATCCTCCTTTTGGTCCGCAGGCTCCCCCACCCGAACTTCGGAGGCGAGCACAGGATCCGTGGGCGCCAGGGTTGCCGCAATCAAGACGGCGGCCGCCAGGCTGAGCCCCAGGAGCCAGAGACCTAACAGCGTCAACCCAAGGATGGACAGGGGCATGGCGACCGCCAGCATGCGCCAGGTGGTGGACCATCTCAACCTGCCGAACGGCCTGTCCAGCGCAAGCCCTGCCCCCATGAGCGAGATGATGACGCAGACTTCAGTCAGGTGCGTCACCAATTCGCCGTGGGCCATAGGGTCAGGATTGGGCAACTCCGGGATGATGCTGAACGCCAGGAGCCCCGAACCAAGAAACACCATAGGCATGGAGAACGGGGCCTTATGCAGCAGCTTCGGAGCAATGGCAGCGACAAAAACGGCTATTCCCGCTGCTACAAAAATGATGCTGGGAACCTCAAACACCCTCCACTTCCCCTCCTGCCCAACGCCCGGCCCGCTCCAATCCGGGCATTCGCGAATCCCGCGGTTGCTCAGGAACCCCAGTATGAAGCCTTCCAGGTCAACTCGGCCAGAGCCTCCTGGCCCCGAAGCCCCGGGTGGAAGTAGTCAAGAGTGCTCACATCTTCAGCCGCGAACCTGTAGCCATAAACAGTTCCGCCGTCCCACCTGCAGTTCCGAAACCGGGAGCATGACCTCGCGAGGACCACGTTGAACGCCTGCTGACGTTGCACCACCATTTGCCGGTCTGCTTCGGTATTGGACGGGCTCAGCATTGACTGGCAAGTGTTCGAGCCCGCCCACTTCCCGCTGGCCGAGGGGTTTCCGTGCAGCACCGCCCACAATTGATAGAGGTCCGGGATGCTGCTGAGGAATATGCGGGATCGCGGCAGCCTCTCGTCAAGAGTGGCGAGAGCGCTCATAACGTGCCCTTCGAACTCTTCGACCGACGTCATGCTGGCGGGGGACGAAGCACAAAGATCATTCGCTCCAATCAGTATGGTGACATATTCGGCGCCTTGGGATGCCGCAGCATTGGCTTGGGCCGGGAGGTCAGCTGCCGTGGATCCGCTGACAGCATTGTTGTTCCGGGAGAGCCCGGGTTGCAGCTCGAGCAGACGCCTGTAGTGGCTGTAAATGCCTTCCGCAGCACTCGAGCCGGTAGACCAGGACAGTTCCGGCTGGTCCCCGGGGTGGCAGCAGGCTGAGTGGGCACGCGTGATGGAATCCCCCAACGCGGCCATGCTCCGGGGAAAAGAAGCCTGGGGCGGCTGGATTCCGACGGCCAACAGCACCAATAGCAGAACCACCAGTATTTTCGTGAGGTTGCGCATGGAACCGCCTCGAAGCGTCGGCACTGCCCGCCCGTCTTCAATCTGAGCTACACCAGTGACGGTATGCGAACTGGCCCAACCGTGTCGATCCTCACCGCCTTGCCTCCCGAGTTCCTTCCGGGTGTCCCAACACCTGGTGGGGAAAGGGCGTAGGCGAGGCTGGTGAGAGGGCCATAAGGGCAGCAGATATGCCAGACGTCTTACCTCCGATAGGCGCAGGGTCTAAAATTGCCTAGTCCCTTAAGGGCACGCCCCAACAAGAAAGCCGACACCATGAGCTCTGCAGCCATCGATCCCCTGGCCATCCCGCCACGGTCAATCAGCCTCAACTTTGCAGCCGCGGACGAAATCCACGTCGGAATCGAAAACGCCGTCAAGACCCTCATCATCGCAGCCAGCCAGGACGGTACCTGTGGCATCCGGGTAACCCGCCATGAGCCCGGCGCCTTCACCGTTGCCTTGGATGACACAGTGCCCTTCGGCGAAACGTACGAGGACCTCGCCTGATTCCGGGCCCGACAGTTTCAACCAGGACTCGGACCTTAAACGGAAAATCCCCGCCCTCTCAGCACCCCGTCCTGGGGGAACTGCTGAGAAGGCGGGGATTTTCTGAGCGCCCGCTTGAGCGCCTGGTTATTCGGTGTTTAGCTCCGGCGCACCCTGACGCCGTCGGACTTCATAAACAACTGAGTCTCCGAGGGCCCCGTTGGCACCAGCCACAAGACTTGGCCGCTGAGCGAGACTTCCTCTACTTCGCCTGAGGCGACGACATGTGCGTGCTTGAGAATTTCTACCCGCTCCCCCGGCTTCAATGTTCCCCAGTCGGAAACCGTGCCGGCGTGCGCGATGCGCCTGGACAGAACTGTCCCGCGTGCTTTCATTGAACTTCTACCCCTTTGTGGATGTTCGCTGCCACAACATCTTTGGTGCGGCCTTTTGTTACACCTTCATTTCTACTACAGATTCCGGGCCCCCGTTGACCGTGTCGTCTCTTGTTTCAGGGGCGCCGGTGGTTCTGCAGCTTCTCTGAATCACCTTCGGCTTCAGGCGAGATTTCCGACGGCCGATTCGGCAGCCTCGCGAACCGCTCCTGACGCGACCAGCCGGTCAGCCGCTTCCAGTTCCGGCGAGAGGAACCTGTCGGTGCCGGGGCCATCGACGACGGCGCGCAACGCGGCGATAACCGCGGAGCCCGCGGGTCCCGGGGTAAGTTCCCCACCAGAGCCCTGCATGCGGATGTCGAGGGCGCGGGCTGAGGTAACCAGCTCGATTGCCAGCACGCGGCGCAGGTTCTCCACGGCCCGGCGAAGCTTTCGTGCCGCATGCCAACCCATGGACACGTGGTCCTCCTGCATGGCAGAGCTGGGGATGGAATCCACCGACGCCGGCACAGCCAGCCGCTTGTTGTCGGAGACGAGCCCCGCCTGCGTGTACTGGGCGATCATCATTCCGGAATCGACACCGGGATCGCTCGCGAGGAAGGCGGGCAATCCATGGGAGCGTGCGGGGTCCAGCATCCGGTCCGTGCGGCGTTCGGCGATGGAACTGAGGTCCGCGACAGCGATGGCAAGGAAGTCCAGCACGTAGCCAACCGGTGCCCCATGGAAGTTCCCGTTGGAGCTGACGCGTCCGTCCGGTAGGACTACGGGGTTATCAATGGCGGCCGCCAGTTCACGCGAGGCCACCAGGGCCGCATGATCAACGGTGTCCCGGACTGCACCGGCCACCTGGGGTGCGCAGCGCAATGAGTACGCGTCCTGGACTTTGGTGTCGTTGATGCGGTGAGAGGCCACAATAGGTGACTTGGAGAGAACCCGAAGCATGTTGTCCGCACTGGCCGCTTGGCCAGGATGGGGCCGGAGCGCGCCGTGGAGCTCGGGGAGGAACACCTGGTCCGTTCCCAACAGGGCCTCCACGCTGAGCGCTGCGGTGATATCCGCCGTCGTCAGCAGTTGCCGGATGTCCGCGATAGCCATCAGAAGCATTCCAAGCATTCCCTCGGTGCCGTTGACCAGCGCCAGTCCCTCTTTTTCGGCGAGAGTCACGGGGGCGATGCCGTGCGCGGCGAGCAGTTCGGCAACCGGGCTTTCGCCGCGCCCGCCGTACGTCACGCCGTCGGGTCCTGCCGCTTCCCCTTCACCCATGAGCACCAGGGCGCAGTGCGACAGCGGAGCAAGGTCGCCGGAGCAGCCCAGCGAACCGAATTCACGGACCACCGGCGTGATGCCGGCGTTCAGCACGTCCACCATGGTCTGCAGGACCACGGGGCGGACGCCGGTACGGCCGGAAGCAAGCGTCTTCGCACGCAGGAACATGATGCCGCGCACCACTTCGCGCTCCACTGCCGGACCCATGCCGGCTGCGTGGCTGCGGATCAGCGACTTCTGCAGTTGCGTGCGCAGCTCGTTGGGGATGTGCCGGTTGGCGAGGGCACCAAAGCCGGTGGAGATGCCGTAGGCGGGGACGTCGCTGTGGGCCAGACCATCAATGTGGGCGCGGACTTTAGCCACTGCAGCCAGGGCTTCCTCTGAAATTGTCACCTTCGCGTTGTGGCGTGCGACGGCGAGGACATCTTCCGGAGTGACGCCGCTGGAGCCGAGGGTAACGGTCAGCGGTTCATGGGTAATCGTTGTCATGGTGGTGTTCCTACTTCTTTGCTTCTGCAGAGTCTGAGGACTCCTGCATCGGGATGCGGACGCCGCGTTCTTTGGCGACGTCGAGGGCGCGGCCGTAGCCGGCGTCGGCGTGACGGATGACCCCCATGCCGGGGTCATTGGTGAGGAGCCGTTCGAGCTTTTGGGCTGCGAGGTCGGTGCCGTCGGCCACAGAGACCTGCCCGGCGTGGATGGACCGGCCGATGCCCACGCCACCGCCATGGTGCAGCGAGACCCAGGTCGCCCCCGATGCGGTGTTGAGCAGCGCGTTGAGCATGGGCCAGTCCGCGATCGCGTCCGAACCGTCAGCCATCGCCTCGGTCTCCCGGTACGGGGAAGCCACCGAACCCGAATCCAGGTGGTCACGGCCGATCACAATGGGGGCCTTGACCTTCCCGTCCCGGACGAGCTGGTTGAACAGCAGACCGGCCTTGGCCCGGTCCCCGTATCCGAGCCAGCAGATCCGCGCCGGGAGGCCTTCGAACTCGACCCGTTCCTGGGCTGCGTCGATCCAGCGGTGCAGGTGCTTGTTCTCCGGGAAGAGTTCCTTGATGGCTGCATCCGTCACTGCGATATCCTCGGGATCGCCGGAGAGCGCCACCCAGCGGAACGGGCCCAGGCCCTCGCAGAACAGCGGCCGGATGTAGGCAGGGACGAAGCCGGGGAACTCGAACGCCCGGGCGTAGCCTCCCTTGCGGGCCTCATCCCGGATCGAGTTGCCGTAATCGAAGACCTCGGCCCCGGCGTCCTGGAACTCCACCATCGCCTGCACGTGCCGGGCCATCGAGGTTTGGGCCTTCTTAGTGAAACCTTCCGGGTCCGCCTCCGCCTCCCGATGCCACTCTGCCACGGAGATGCCCTCGGGGAGGTAGGACAGCGGATCGTGGGCGGAGGTCTGGTCCGTGACAATGTCCACGGTTAGTTCGCCCGCCTTGTGCCGGCGCAGGATCTCCGGGAACACCTCCGCGGCGTTCCCCACATACCCCACCGACCAGCCCCGACGCTCCTCCTTGGCCTTGAGCACTTTGGCGATGGCGGCGTCGAGGTCCGTTTCGACCTCGTCCAGGTAGCGTTTGCCCGCGCGGCGGCGAAGGCGGGTCTCGTCGACGTCGACAATCAGGCATGCGCCGTCGTTCAGGGTGACGGCGAGCGGCTGTGCCCCGCCCATTCCGCCGCAGCCGCCGGTCAGCGTCAACGTCCCCGCGAGGGTGCCGTTCCCGTCCCCGGTCAGCTTCCGGGCGATCGCGGCGAACGTCTCGAAGGTGCCCTGCAGGATGCCCTGCGTGCCGATGTAAATCCACGAACCCGCCGTCATCTGCCCGTACATCATCAGGCCCTCGGCCTCGAGCCGGCGGAACTCGGGCCAGTTCGCCCAGTCCCCCACGAGGTTCGAATTCGCCAGGAGCACCCGCGGCGCCCACTCATTGGTGCGGAACACCCCCACCGGCTTGCCCGACTGGACCAGGAGGGTCTCATCCGCCTCCATGGTCTCCAGTGTCCGGGTGATCGCATCAAAGGCAGCCCAGGACCGGACAGCCCGGCCCGTGCCGCCATAGACCACCAGGTCATCCGGACGCTCAGCAACCTCAGGATCCAGATTGTTCATCAGCATCCGCAACGGGGCTTCGGTCTGCCAGGACTTAGCGGTCAACTCAGTGCCCCGGGCAGCTTTGACCGGGCGGGCACCGGTGGTGAAATCGGCGGTTGCCATGGTGGCTCCTTCAGATGTCAGGTGTGGTTCAACGGATAAGTTCTCCTGTATCTACTAAAGCCTGCCCGGAAGAGCCTTGACAGGGGTTCCGCATGGGTGGTGTCCGGTATTCCAGACGCCTCCCCTCGTACCCGAGCCAGGTAGCAGCTGAGGCTTTTTTGAGCGGCCAAAACAACCCCTGCTGCTCCCTGGTGGGAGCGGGCTAGGTGGGTTGCGGGCGGCCATGGATACGGATCGAGAGATCGTCGGCTACCTTGTGGATCCGCCCTGCGAGCTCGGGCCATTGATCCGCCGGCAGTTTGTCCTCCAGGAACGTCACGGCGACTGCCGCCGTCGGCCACCCGACATGATCCGTCACGGCGGCAGCGATGGAACCGAAACCGGGCGTCACTTCACCGTGTTCGGTGGCGTAGCCTCGTTGCCGGACCTGATCCAGATGCGAGGACAAAGCGGAATACTTCATGATGGCGCCCTCCACTTCGTGGCGCGCGGTGAAGGCGGCAGCGTTTGGGTACAGCGCGCGGACCTGTGACTTCGGCAAGGCAGCAAGGATGGCGCGGCCGCTGGCCGTGAGGTGACTGGGCAGGCGGACGCCGACGTCGGTCACGAGGGAGGGCCTGTTCTTAGCGCGTTCCTCCACGATGTACAGCACGTCCCTGCCGTGGAGCACCGCCAGGTGGGCGCTCTCCCCCAGAACGTCAACGAGGGAGGCCAGCATCGGACGGCCAAGGCGCGAGAGGGGTTCCTGCCGGGAATAGGCCGAGCTCAGCTCGAAGGCGCTGATACCCAAGCCGTAGCGCTGCTCTTCGTGCAGGTGCAGGACGAATCCATTGGCCTCCATCACGCCCAGCAGGTGATAGACGCTGGAGCGCGGCAAGCCCAGTGCGGTCGCAATGTTCGACGCCGCCATCGGCCCACGCTTGGAGGCCAGCAGTTTGAGGATCCGGAGAGTGTTTTCAGCGGCGGGGACTTTGGACGCCGCCTTGCGTTGGGAGGTTCTGGGGCTTGCTGGGGTGGTGGCGCTGGCTTGCATGGTTCTCTTCGCTCCTGTGTGTCCGGTATCCCGTACTCAAGGATGCACTACGGCGCACCTGCCGCCAAGGTGGATCCCGCCACCTCCAGTCACCTTCGGCGCCGCCGGACCCTGTTCAGGTAACGGAGCGCAATCGCCAACCCGCCGCCGGTGACCATCCACGGACCGGCGACTATCAAAGGATCGATCCACTGGTGGCTCAAGTCAGCACGCTTCTTCCCGAATCTGGAGGATACGCCGTGGCTGGTGAACTCACTCAGCACGCCTGTCTCGGTTACCGGGTTGTCCGGCCTCATTGAAACGAATGACCGCAGATGACTTTCCCAGGCATCAATCCGGTCACCCGCCAGCAGGAGCAGCCAGTGCGCCGCCCGTCCCTCGCTGTACCGGTACGCGTATTTACGAACGGCTCCGGAGAATCCCTTCGGCGGACAGGAAGTACCGAAGACCGGCGGAAGGATCTTGTGCTCGATTGACCGTTCACGCGGCTGCTTCTCCTCTTGGCGGTCCGGAAAATCCCAGTGCGCGCCGCTTACCAGGTCCATCCGCTCCCTTGGAACGGCGGGACGGTCCAGGGGATCCAAGTCCACCCCCCAGCCCAGGATAGTGGCCCGCAGTTCCTTGCTCGACCTTCCCTGCCCGGGCTTGGCTGCCAGATACGGCATGAAGTCCTCCTCTCAGCGTGGGTTGCACATCAGTTCAGCACCTGATCCAAAAGTTCCATTCTCAACTGGCGCCCGGAACGATCAGTGGCTTGATGCAGTTATCGAGCTTTGCAGAAAAGATGTGGTAGCCCTCCGCGATGTGCTCCAGCGGAATTCGGTGGGTCACAATATCGCTTGGCTTGAGGTAGCCGTTGCGGATGTGCTCAAACAGGCGTGGCCACTGCCGCTTCACAGGGCACTGATTCATCCTGAGCGTCAGTCCCTTGTTCACGGCGTCACCGAATTTGACTGCGCTGAACATCGGCCCGTAGGCCCCCATTACCGATACAGTCCCGCCCTTGCGCACCGAATCGATGGCCCAGTTGAGCGCCACCGGCGAGCCACCCTGAAGCTTGAATTTGGTGGAGGTGACGTGCTGCGTAAAGTTTCCGTCCGCTTCTGCACCCACTGCGTCGATGGCGACATCCGCCCCCAGGTATTCTGTGATCTTCTTTATGTGCACCACAAGGTCGTCGTACTCCACGAAGTTGTACGTCTCGGCATGCGCGAAGCTCCGGGCCTTTTCCAGCCGGTACTCGAGATGGTCAATCACGATGACGCGCCCGGCGCCCATCAGCCAGGATGATTTGGCGGCAAAGAGGCCAACCGGGCCTGCGCCGAATACCACCACGGTGTCGCCTTCACTGATATCGCCAAGCTGCGCCCCGAAGTATCCGGTGGCGAGTGCATCTGTCAGCAGGACGGCGTCTTCTTCCTCCATCCACTCGGGAATGATGGAGGGCCCGACGTCAGCGAAGGGGACGCGCACAAACTCCGCCTGCCCGCCGTCGTACCCTCCACAGGTGTGGGAGTAGCCGTAGATACCGCCGACGGCGGTGGCATTGGGGTTGACGTTGTGGCAGTTGGAGTAGAGACCCCGAGAGCAGAAGTAGCAGGAGCCACAGTAGACGTTGAAGGGAACCATCACCTTGTCGCCTGCTTTAAGGTGCTGCACCGACGGGCCAATCTCGTGGACAACTCCAACGAACTCGTGCCCAAAGGTCATTCCCACCCGGGTGTCGGGCATCATCCCGTGGTACAGGTGCAGATCTGAACCGCAAATGGCCCCCAGCGACACACGGACTATCGCATCATTGGGATGCTCAATCCGTGGAAGGTCCTTTTCCTCCACGCGTACCTTGTAAGGACCGCGATACACCATCGCCCGCATCATTGCCGCCTTGAAGTTGCTTGCAGTCCTCCAATAGTAATCATGCTTACTATTTGGTGTCAGCTACTTTTGCGATCTTCCGGCGGCTCCACATGACGATCCAGGCAAGCTCCACTTGCGACAGTACGGACGAGCCACTTGTCCGTCTTCAGACCGAAGACAGCTTCAAAACTGTGCATGTGCAGGAGTGGCCACAAACCGTTGAGTACGTTGAAGATCCCGTGCAGTCGAGCCAGAGCTACGTTATTCATAGGCCTTCCAGACCTTGCAGACACTTACCCCCAGATTACTCTCACCATGAGAGCCGGCGGATGTCTTCTGCCGCATTGAATTCCTCAGAATCCTCGGGGAACAGTCCGACGATGAAATCCGCCGCCGGCCCCGCAGGCCATCCGAATGCGGTGTGCCGTTCGCCGTTTCCCCCACTCATTTTCGGGTGCGGAAACTTCATTGCAGAAACCGCCAAGCGGTCCGTGGCTATGGAGACTAATTCTCGCTTCTTCATGAGGGGTCCTTATGCGTTTCTAAGCTTCGCGGCAAGGGCAATTACCTCGGGAGTTCAGCGCAGAGGCGTTCAGGAGCGGGAGGTGCTCCGGCCGGGCATGCTCGGGCAAGGCGAACTGACGAGTTAACCTGCGTCGAGTTCGCGGGTCTCACCAAAAGGAACAGAGTCACAAAGGGCAACCGTGTAACGGTTAGGGCCGTGGCGCGTGACCAGTACACCTGCGGTGCCTGCAATGACGGCACTCGGCAGAAGCGCAGCTTCCGCGTTTGAGAGAAGGTTATGCAGCTGTTCTGCGTCGCCGACAAGCACCTCAACACGGTTGCTCGCTCGATGGGAAACATGCTGTTTCATGGGGCCGATTGAATGCATCACAAGACCGGCTCCTCGCAGGTGATCACTATGGCATCAGCCACGCACAACATTTTGCGACCCATGCCGTCGTCGGGCCAGATCCACACAATCGAGCCGTCATGCATGACATCGTCGATTACGCCGGCGCCCTTGAAGCCATCTGCTTCAAACAGCACGCGGTTACCAACAGAAAAGCCGTGGGGCTGATCTTTTCTTTCTGCAGCACTGGAAAGTCGGGCTTCATCAAGCTTGCTGACTTCCAGAACCGGCAGAACCTCACCTTTTATTGGCTTGGGAGGGGGTGTCCGTACCAGGCCTCGCCTGACACGTTTGGTCTTTGAGAGGGAGGAATGAATTGACATTGGATTACCTCATGTACTGGGGGAAGTTGGGGAGAGCTGGTGGTAAAGGGGTGCGCCAACCGGAGGATAACCGGCTGTGACAAGACGCAGGACTCGCTCTTCGCACCCGAGCTGGGGTCTCCAGCCGGAGCAACTGCTTGGTTCCATCCTAGCAATTGTCAACAATCTACGATAGGTCATAAGGGTAGTTATTTTTCACCCCCTCCCCTCTGACGATCAGGTGGATTCGGATAACCCGTCATCAGGCACAGAATCACTGGCGCAGCCAGCTCAACCGCACCACTGGAGCACTCCCTTGCAACAGCCAGCCGGGTCTGGCATCAGAGGGCAAGCGGGAGTAGCGTCGATTGAAGAATGCGTCAAGCAGGTTCAGCAGCAGGATCCCCGGCAGGTCGGGGGCGAACGTTCGCTGGTGCCAGTCTGTTGAAGGAGCCTAGGATGGCTGGATGGAATGCTGACACGGCGGCGGGTCCTCTGGGGGCCACGGTCACTTTGGTGGAAGGTTCTTCGTTCTGCATCTCGCTGCCAAACGGGGACATTTTTCCGGAACATCCGCATGGCGCGTTCTACCTCGACACCCGTATCCTGTCAGGCTGGCGCCTCACCGTAAACGGCCAGGCGGTTGAACCCTTGGCTGCGGAGACGAAGGAGCCATACCGGGCACTGCTCGGCGGCCGGATTCCCCGCGCGGACGGGTATGCCGACAGCCCGCTCATCGTGGAGCGGCTGCGGGAAGTGGGTGCCGGCATCCAGGAGCAGGTCACAGTTCGCAACTACTCGGTGGAACCCGCCGAATGCCTGATAAGGGTTGAAGTTGAGGCAGATTTTGCCGACCTTTTTGAAGTGAAGGAGGCGCGGATCCAGCGGCACTGGAAAGAAACCCGGGAGGTCGACGGAGATACGCTTTCCGTGCGCTCTGTCTGGCAGGACATCCGGAAGGGCATTCTGGTCCAGGCTCCTGGAGCCGAGGTCACACCGGAAGGCTTGGCCTACCGCGTGACCGTGGCACCGCACGGTCAGTGGAGCACAGTCCTCACGGTAGTGCCCAGCAGCGAAGCAGCGAGTCCTCCGCCGCCGTCGTTTATTCATACTGACGCGGAAGGGCTGTCCCCCCGGGACCTGAGGCGGCGGGAGTGGGTTGAGAAGATCCCCGAACTTCACATGACCAACAGCTCCATCGAGCGGACGCTGCGGCGCAGCTACGACGATCTGGGCGCCCTCCGCATCGAGGACCCTAACCATCCTGAACGTGTGGTGGTGGCCGCCGGCGCGCCCTGGTTCATGACCCTGTTTGGCCGTGACTCCCTCTGGGCCTCGATTATGGCGATGGCCGTTGATCCCTCCCTGGCCCTGGGCACGCTGCAGACGCTGGCAGACCGGCAAGGCAGCGTGGTGGATCCCATGAGTGAGGAAGAGCCGGGAAAGATCCTTCACGAGGTCAGGCTCGACGTCTCCAGCGGCTTGTCGCTTGGCGGCAAGTCCATCTACTACGGCAGTGTGGACGCGACGCCGCTGTTCGTCATTGTCCTCGGAGCCGTCAGCCGCTGGGGATTTGACCCCGACACCATCGCCGCCCTGCTGCCCCACGCCGATCGTGCGCTCGAGTGGATGGCTGACTACGGGGATAAGGACGGCGACGGATTCGTTGAGTACGAGCGCCTCAACCCCCAGGGGCTAATCAACCAGGGCTGGAAGGACTCCTGGGACGGCATTAACTTTGCAAACGGCAAGATGGCCGAAGGGCCAATCGCGCTCTGTGAGGTGCAGGCCTACGTCTACGACGCATACATGGCGCGTTCCTGGCTGGCGTACGACACCGGCGACGTGACTTTCGCGGCCGAACTCGCCGACAAGGCTGCAGCGTTCAAGAAACGGTTCAACGAGCAATTCTGGATACCCGACCGTGGCTACTACGCCGTGGCACTCGACGGCAAGAAGCGGCAGGTGGATGCGTGCGCTTCCAACATGGGCCACTGTCTGTGGCACGGCCTCGTGGATGAGGACAAAGCGCCTCAAGTAGTGGAGCGCCTGATGTCCCCGGAAATGTTCAGCGGCTGGGGCATCCGGACTTTGGCAAGCGATATGGGTGCCTACAACCCTGCCAGCTACCACAATGGCTCTGTCTGGCCACACGACAACGCCATCATCCAGGCGGGCCTGCTCCGCTACGGCTTTGTGGCAGAGGCACAGCGGATCTCCACGGCCCTGCTGGAAGCGGCAGACTATTCATACGGCCGCCTACCGGAACTGTTTTGCGGCTTCAGCCGGGAGCAGTTCGCCGAACCGGTCCCCTACCCCACAGCGTGCTCGCCGCAAGCCTGGGCAGCCACAACACCAATCCAACTGGTGACGAGCCTGATGCGGTATGACGCCCACGTTTCCCGCGGCGGAGTGTGGCTCGACCCTGTAATTCCCGAATCCTACGGGGACCTTCACATCACCAATGCGCCAATGGCCGGTGGACGCATCACCATAGACATCGCCAATTCTGTGCCAAGAGTCCAGAACCTGCCAGATGGAATGATGTTCCACCAGGGGCACCGGCCATGGCTGGCCGAACTTGTGGAGCAGGAAGGGATGCGCAGAAAGGCCTAGCCTCCTGGCGAGGCACAAATCAGGGTGCGGGGACGAATCCGAGTTGTTTGTCCACGATGTTTTCGAGTGGTTCGCCGTTGCAGTAGCGTTTGAGATTGTCCACGAAGAGCCTGCCGAGGTCATCGAGGTAGTCTTCGGTGTCGCCGCTCATGTGCGGGGTGATGATGACGTTGTCCATGCTCCAGAGCGGGTGTCCGGCGGGGAGTGGTTCGGGGTCCACAACGTCCAGGGCGGCGCCGGCGATCGAGCCCGTGGCCAGCGCATCGGTCAAGGCGTTGGTGTCCACGAGCTGGCCGCGGCCTACGTTGATGAGCCGGGCTGAGGGTTTCATCGCGGCGAACACGCCGGCGTCCACGAGGCGTGTGGTGTTGGCGGTCAGCGGCGCGGCGAGGACGAGGTAGTCGTATTCTCCTGCGACGCTGGCCAGGTCCCGTGAGGAGTGGATGACGTCGAAGTCGGCGTCTCCTGGGCGGTCTGTCCGGCCGGCCCCGCTGACGTCCATGCCGACGGCGCGGAACAGGCGGGCGATTTCGCGGCCGATGGAGCCGGTGCCGATCACGAGGGCGGTCTGGCCTTGGATTTTGCGGGTGACCCGGTGCTGCCAGCGCTGTTCCTGTTGTAAACGGTAGGACCCGTGGGAGTCCTTGGCCATGTCCAGGACGAAGCCCAGGGCAAACTCTGCGATGGCCCGGCTGAGCACTCCGCGGGAGTTGGTGTAGACGACGTCGCTGCGGACGAGGGCGTCGAAGAGGAGCTGGCTGACGCCGGCGGCGGAGACGTGGATCCATTCCAGGGTGGACGCGGCGGCCCAGTTCTCGCGCAGAGCGGGTGAGAAGGAGTGCCACTGGTAGAGCACGTCCGCGCCGTCCATGGCTTCGGCTAGTCCGTCGGCTTTGGTGAGGCGGACCTCTGCGAGTTCCTGGACTTCAGCGATGCGTGGCGGCAGCGCCTCGCGGTAGAGGGCCGCGACGACCGGGCGCCTGGGCCCTGCGCCGGTGGGGCCCGTCATCAGGCTCTCACCGCTTGTCATGCTGTTACCGGGGCGAGGGCGTCGATGGCGGTCAGGATGGCCTGGGTGAATTCGGTGGTGGTTGACGTGCCGCCGATATCGCGGGTGCCGTGGCCGTGGCGCAGCGCCGATTCGAACGCTGACTGGAGGTGCGCGGCGGCGTCGGGGTGGCCGAGGTGTTCGAGCATCATAGCCCCGGACCAGATCTGCCCTACCGGGTTGGCGAGGTTCTTCCCGGCAATGTCCGGGGCGGAGCCGTGGACGGGTTCGAAGAGGGAGGGAAAGTCCCCTTCGGGGTTCAGGTTCGCGCTCGGTGCCAGGCCGATGGAACCGGTCACGGAGCTGCCCAGGTCAGAGAGGATGTCTCCGAAGAGGTTGGATGCGACGATAACGTCAAGGGTCCAGGGCTTCAGCACCAGGTGCGCGGCGAGGGCGTCCACAAGTTCGTGGGTAACAGTTACGCCCGGGTACTGGGCCACGGTTTCGGCGACCACTTCGTCCCAGAACGGCATGGTGTGCACGATGCCGTTGCTCTTGGTCGCGGACGTCAGCCTGCCCGTGCGGGTAGCTGCGAGGGCGGCGGCGTAGCGGGCCGCGCGGGAGACGCCCAGGCGGGTGAAGATGGTTTCCTGGACAGCGCTTTCGTGGGGCAGGCCACGATACATCCTGCCGCCGACTTCGGAGTATTCACCCTCGTTGTTTTCCCGGACGATCAGGATATCGATCGGATTGGCCGCGGCGAGCGGCGACTTCACGCCGTCGAGCGTTTTGACCGGGCGGAGGTTGATGTATTGCTGGAATTCCCGGCGGATGGGGATCAGCAGGCCCCAGAGTGATTCGGTGTCAGGGACCTCGGGAGAGCCGACAGCGCCCAGGAAGATGGCGTCATGCCTGGCGAGCTGGTCCAGCCCGTCAATGGGCATCATCCGCCCGTGCCGGCCGTAGAAGTCCGACCCCCAGTCAAAATACGTGAACACCAGGTCCAGTCCATGGATCGAGGCGATCCGCTCCAGGCAGGTGATCGCCGAGGGGACGACTTCTTTGCCGATACCGTCCCCGGCGATCACCGCGATGCTGTGGCGGCTGGTTTCGTTGGTCATGGTGTAGTCCGTTCCGTCAGGCCGCCGAGGACCTGCCAGCGGGCCTGTGACTCGCCGAGGTTGATGATGGTGTTTTTGGGTTCGGTCATTTCGCGGACCGCGTGGCGGACGCCTTCCCGGCCTACCCCGGATTTTTTGAACCCGCCAAAAGGCATGGAGTCGATCCGGACGTCGGACGTCTCGTTGATGACCACGGCGCCGACGTGGAGTTTCTCGGCGATGGCCAGGGCCAAGTCGATGGACCTGGTGAAGACCCCGGCCTGGAGGCCGAACTCGGTGTTGTTGGCCGCGAACACGGCGTCCCGGACCTCAATGAAGGGCAGGATACTCACCACGGGGCCGAAGACTTCATCCCGGATCACCCGGCATTTGGAGGGGACGTCGGTCAGGACCGTCGGTTCGTAGTAGGCGTTCCGGCGGGTCCCGCCACTGTGGACTGTTGCGCCGGCGGCTTTGGCTTCTTCCACCCATTCCTCTACCCGCCGTGCCTCGGCTTCGGAGATCAGCGGGCCCACGTCCGTGGACCGGTCAAGCTTCGGTCCCGTCCGCAGCGCCCCGGTCCCCGCCGTGACCAACTCCAGGACCTGCTCGAAGAGGGAAGTGTGCACATAGACGCGCTGCACGGACAGGCAGTTCTGCCCGGCCACCCCGAATGCGCCCGCCACGATGGCCTTCGCCGCGGCTGCCACGTCGGCGTCAGCGCACACGATGGTGGCGTTGTTCCCGCCGAGCTCGGAGAGGATCTTTTTCGCCCCGGCCGCCGCGGCAATGCGTTCGGCCGTCGCCGGGCCGCCGGTGAAGGAAATCAGGTCCACCCGCGGGTCAGTGACAACGGCCTCGGACACGCCGGGGCCGGTCACGATTGCGGCGATCCGCCCCGACGGGACACCCGCCTCCAGCAGCAACTGCACAAAAGCCAGGCCCACCAAAGGTGTGCGGGTCGACGGCTTCAGCAGGACACCGTTGCCACCGATGATGGCCGGTCCCAGCTTGTGCGCCACGAGGTTCAGCGGATCATTGAACGGCGTGATCGCCGCGACAATCCCCACCGGTTTGCGGCTGTACCAGCCGATCTTACCGGCCCCGGCCATGCTGTCCTCAAACCCCAGGGTCTCCCCCGCGAGCTCCCCAGACGCAGCAGCGGACAGCCGCAAGGTCTCCGCGCAACGCCGCACCTCACGCTCCGCCTCAGTGATCGTCTTGCTGCTCTCAGCAGCAATGATGTTGGCGAACCGCTCAGCCTGCTCCCCCAACAGCACCACCGCCCGCTCCAACGCCTCACGGCGCAAACGCAGCGGCCACTCGTCCGCCTGGAGGTGGCGGTGGATGTGCAGGGTGGCACGCTCCACGTCCTGTGACGTGGAGGTGCACACCCGGCCGAGCAGGACACCGTCTTCTGGATCCCGCACCTCCAAGGTCATCTCGGAGGTCTGCCACTGACCTTCGAAAAAAGCTCCCCCTGGCAGGTTGGCAAATCGTGCACGCCTGTAGGCAGATTCCTCTGTAGTTTTTGGGCGCGCTTCAGCGACAGTTGGTGATGACATGGGGACCCTTATCTTGCCTGGAGGTGGGAAACGTCTACTTGACTCGGTCGATAATTTTTGCCGCTGCGCCGATGAAGGGCAGGAACCAGGGCGGGCCGAAGTGTCCCGGGACGGGAGGATTCTTCAGGTCTTCCCACACGTTCGCTGACTTGTCGCCGGCCATGTAGTGGGCCATCCGCTTACCCATGTGCGCTGCCATCTGCACGCCGTGTCCGCTGTAGCAGAGGGAGTAGAAGAGCCCATCATGCTGGCCTGCATGCACCATCTGGTCCATGGACAGGTCCACCAGTCCGCCCCAGATGTAGTCCACCTTGGCGTTGGAGAGGTACGGGAAGAGCTCGAGCATGGCCTTGCGGAGGATCTCGGCGCTCTTCACGTCCGAATCCGGGCTGGACAGGGCAAAACGGGCACGGCCGCCGAACAGCAGCCTGTTATCCGGGGTGATCCGGAAGTAGTACGTCAGCATTTTGCTGTCCGAAGCCTGACGGCGGTTGGGCAGGATCCGGTTGACCACGTCTTCGGGCAGCGGGTCAGTGACAATGATGAAGCTTCCCACCGGAATAACCCGGCGCTGCAGCCACGGCGTCACGTTGCCCGTATAGCCGCTGGTAGCAACCAGGACCTGCTTGGCACGGGTGATGCCCCGGGTGGTGTGCACGTCGTGCACGGTGCCGGAGACCTTCTTCAGCTCGGTCACCGCAGCGTTCTCGCAAATATCGGCTCCGGCTGCAACAGCCACTCCGGCCAGGCCATGCACGAACTTGCCCACGTGCAGGCCAGCCCCGAGCGGATCAACCATGGCCCCCTGGTAGAAGTCCGTGCCGATTTCGCTGTGGATCTCGGACTTGGGAATAACGGTGACGTGATGGTCAGCCAGTTTTGCCAGCTTCTCCTGCGACTTCAGGAAGCCCTCGTAGTGGGACTTGTGGAACGCCAGTGAGAGCTTTCCAAAGCGGTTGTAGTCGCAGTCGATGCCATTGTCATGCACCAGTTTTTCGATGGTGTCGATGGCGTCGTTGTATTCCTGGAACATCTCCACGGCACGCGTGGGGCCGTAACGCTTCACGGCCGTGCTGAAGCTGATGGCCAACCCGGTAGTCGCCATTCCCCCGTTGCGTCCCGAGGCGCCCCACCCCACAGTGTGACGTTCGAAAACGGCAACGCTCGCGCCTTGCTTGGCAAATTCCAAGGCCGCTGACAGCCCGGTAAATCCGGCGCCGATGATGGCGACGTCGACATTCTCCGGTACCGGTGTCTGCCGGTAGTCTCCGGATGCTTCGGCTGTATCCAGCCAGTAAGGAATGAGTTTCACGGTTTGACCTTTCGCCTCGAAGTCGGTTAGAGACCGAGGTGCTTGTTGATCTCGTCCAGGGACTTGGCAGTGGTGAGGTCGTAGCCCGGGCCAATGGGGTCGTAGCCACGGTCAAGCATCCAGAGGTTCCGGAAGCCCATGTCGTGCATCGGGTGCATGTCGTAGCGGGTGTGCGAGGAGACGTGCAGGAAGTCCTCCGGCTTGGCGTTCAGGGTGTCGAGCATGTACTCGAAGGCCTGGTAGCGCGGCTTGTAGGCCTGCGCCTGCTCAGCGGTAAACACGGCGTGGAAGTCAGCGCCGAGCTTAGGAATGCTGATGTCAAGGAAGCTGGTGTCCGCGTTGGACAGAGCCACCAGCTTGTAGTTGTCACCCATGAGCTTCAGCGGAGCCGGCACGTCATCGTGGGCAACCCAGCCGCGTACGGCGTCAGCGAACGCTGCGCCGGCGCCTTCAGTGGGCCCAATGCCCCAGCGCTTGCACACCCGGTCAAAGGAGTCCTGAAGGATGGCCTCGTAGGGCTTGTAGTCGCCACAGACCTCGTCGAACCGGTACCCGCGGAACTGCTTCTTGAAGGTAGGCCACTGCTCTTCCGAGATGCGGCCATCAAGGAGGCGACGCGTGGTGGGATCAATGTCGAAGTTGATCAGCGTGCCGTAGATATCAAAAGAGATGTACTTCGGCCGGGAGTTGGTGTCTGCCATGATTCGTCCGTTTCATTGAGTCTTGAACGGGAGGCCCGGATGTATGGCCTGCCGCCTTCCTGTAAGTCTGCACCAGCGTGTTCCTGGGGTTCGTCAGGGCTTCTTTGCCGGCTGTTCTCGACTCTAGATCCGCAATTGTAGATTGTCAACAGTTCTTTTTGAGATCGTTTCGCAAGTAGCCCGGGACGAGAGAAATACTGAGTTTTTTATCGTCAATTGTTGACAATCGGCGATTCTGACTGTTGCATTGCTTTAGATGCGGAACGAGATCCTGATCACAACCGCATGTAGCAAGAACTACCAGCACCGCCCGGGAGATCCTGCAGCAAGGGATCCCGACACGGAAAGTCCTGGAAAAGAATGCCCCCATTTCAGCAGATCACTTTCAGCTGAACCATTCGAAGGGAAGCACCATGAAGACCATCAACAAAGTTCAGACCGCAGCCGCAGGGCTCGCCGTCGTATTCGCCCTAAGCGCCTGTGGCGGCACTGCCACCGGCACCCCGGCCTCTGAAGACACAAAGTCAAAGACCTCAAACACGACTGACATCTCGGAGGGCATCCAGCCGGACGCGGCGGCGGTTGCCTTGTTGCCACAGTCCTACAAGGACAAGGGCGAGCTCACGGTCGCAATGGACCTGCACTACCCGCCCACCACCTTCCTCGCTGAGGATAACACCACCCCGATCGGCCTCAACCCGGACGTCGCCCGCCTCCTTGCGAAGAAGCTTGATCTGAAGCTGAAGTTCGTGGACACGAAGTTCGACACGATCGTCCCAGGCCTCGACGGTGGCCGCTTCGACTTCACCGCTACCACCATGTCCAAGACCGAAGAGCGGCTCAAGGTCCTCGACATGATCGACTACTTCAAGGCCGGCACCTCCGTGGCCGCAGCTGCCGGGAACCCGCTGAAGCTAACCGTCGAGACCCTGTGCGGCAAGAACATCGCCGTCACCCAGGGCTCCACCGGCCAGCTCAAGCGCCTCCCTGCCCTCAACGAGCAGACCTGCACCTCCAAGGGACAGCCGGCGATCAACGCTGTGACGCTGCCCAACGTTCAGGAGGCCCTGACCCAGCTGCACTCCAAGCGGATCGACGGCGTCCTCTACGACACCACCTCGCTCGGATGGGCCGAGAAGCAGCAGCCGGGTTCATTCACCATCATCGGCCGGGTTAACGTCGGCAACAGTGACATGACTGCCATCGGCCTTAAGAAGAACTCTGCACTGACCCCGGCCCTGCAGAAGGCCATGCAGTCCGTCCTTGAAACTCCCGAGTACAAGGAGTCCCTCGAGAACTGGGGTCTCGAGTCCGGGGCCATCACCGATGCCAAGCTGAACTAGCGGGACGCCTCCATGGTCACAGCTACTAATAGAGGAAAGGAAGCGACGATGAGTAGCATTGAAGCAGCGCTCAAGCCACGGATTCGGCTTCGGACTCCCGGCGAGTACGCGGGTTGGGTCCTCAGCATTCTCGCTGGCATCGGGATCCTTGTCTCGGTCCTGACCAACCCCAACTTCAAGTGGGGCGTGGTTGCCCAGTACTTCACGCATGAATCCATCCTCCGTGGGCTGATGCTCACAATCTTCCTCACCCTTGCCAGCATGGCCCTGGGAACGCTGCTGGGGCTGGGCCTGGCCATCATGCGCTCATCCCATGTAAAGCCGATTTCCATCGCCGCAAATATCTACATCACGCTTTTCCGCGGCACACCGGTCCTGGTGCAGCTGATCTTCTGGTTCAACATCTCCGCGCTGTACCCGAACCTGACGATCGGGATCCCGTTCACGAACATCGGCACCGCGATCGACACCAACGCCCTGATGGCACCCATCACCGCAGCCCTGGTGGGCCTGACCCTGAACGAGGCCGCCTACATGGCCGAGATCATCCGTGGCGGGTTCTCCTCGGTCGGCAAGGGCCAGATTGAAGCAGCAGACTCGCTCGGGATGAGCGCCGGCACCAGGATGCGCAAGGTCATCATTCCCCAGGCGATGCCCTCGATCATCCCGGCCACCGGAAACCAGGTCATTGGCATGTTCAAGGGAACCTCCCTGGTGAGTGTGCTCGGTGTGGCCGAACTGCTTCAGAGTGCCCAGCTGATCTACGCCCGCACCTACGAGACCATCCCGCTGCTGCTTGTCGCCAGCCTCTGGTACCTCGTGATGACGCTGCTGCTGAGCTACCCGCAGTCCAAGCTCGAACAGAAATACTCCCGCGCAACGTCCCGGCTTCCCCGGAAGGCGAAGAAGGTTGTGCTGACAGAACCGGAAGGTACCCTCCGATGAGCAAAGACGGCACGATACTTGCCCAGAAAATCCGAAAGTCTTTCGGACCTAAGACAGTCCTGAAAGACATCAACCTGGACATCGCCAGCGGAGAGATCTGCTGCATCATCGGTCCCAGCGGCTCGGGAAAGTCCACTATCCTGCGCTGCATCAACGGCCTGGAAACAGTGGACTCAGGGGTTCTGAAAGTCAACGGCGAGGACTTCGGCTACTACGAGACTGCGCACGCCTACCACGCCCACAGCCCCAAGAAGCTTGCCGAGCAGCGCACCAGGGTTGGCATGGTGTTCCAGTCGTTCAACCTGTTCCCGAACATGACCGCCCTGGAAAACGTCATGTCCGGACCCGTCCTGGTCAAGGGCGCCGACAAGAAGCAGGCAGCCAAGCGGGCCCAGGAACTGCTCGCCAGCGTCGGCCTGGCCGGGTTCGGGGACTACTACCCCGCGCAGCTTTCCGGTGGCCAGCAGCAACGCGTCGCGATCGCCCGGTCCCTGGCGATGGACCCGGAGATCATGCTCTTTGATGAACCCACCTCCGCGCTGGACCCGGAAAAGGTCGGTGAGGTCCTGGCCGTCATGAAGGACCTCGCGAAGAAGGGCATGACCATGGTGGTGGTCACCCACGAAATGGGCTTCGCCCGCGAAGTGGCCGACTCCCTGATCTTCATGGACGACGGCTACGTCGTCGAACGCGGCGATGCCCGCGAAGTCCTGTCCAACCCCCAGGAACCCCGTACCCAGGCCTTCCTGCAGCAGGTGCTCTGACCATGGACGGACAACTCGCCGTCATCGGCCTGGGCAGCATCGGTTCCATGGCGCTCTGGCAGGCCTCCCGCCTGTCCGACTCCGTCGTCGGCTTCGAAGCCCATGCCCCCGCCCACGCCCGCAGCGCCGTCGGCGGTGACACCCGACTCTTCCGCATGCTCTACCGCGGAGTCCCTGGCTTCTACCCCATCCTCGAGCGCTCCCGCAGCCTCTGGGCGGAGCTCGAAGCCGAAACGGGCCAGAGCATCCTGACCCGCTGCGGCGGACTCTCCATCGGCACCAAAGACGGGCCCTACATCCCAAGCCTGCTCGCAACCACCAGGACCAATGGGGCCGAGCACGAGATCCTCAGCCGCGAGGAGATGGCCGAACGCTATCCGCAGCACAACCTCCGCCCGGACGACATCGCCGTCTACGACCCCCACGGCGGTGCCCTGCGCACCGACCGTGCAGTCACTGCCGCCATCGCCGCAGCCCAAGCGAACGGCGCGACGATCCACACCAACACCCCGATCGACAGCATCACCGAAACAGCCGACGGCGTCATCATCACCTCAGGTGAAAAGTCCTGGACCTACGAGAACGTCATCATCTCCTCCGGCGGCTGGTCCGGGAAGCTCTTGCCCGACTACCTGCAGATGGCCACTCAGACCAAACGGATTTTCCTGACCTGGTTCGTCGCCCGGGATCCAGTGGAATTTTCCCCGGAGCTGTTCCCGATCTTCATCCGAATCTCCGGTGACCAGTCCATGTACGGGGCTCCAAGCGTCGATGGCGCAACCGTCAAGGCGACCCTCGATGGCCGCGGCGGAGCAACCCCGCTCGCTGATGCAGTGCCCAGGGAACTGACTCAGACAGAAATCACAGAAACCACCGAAACCGTCACGGAATTCTTCCCTGGCCTTTTTCCCAACATCGTCCGCTCCGACGCCTTCCCTGATCTCTACACCAAAGACGGCAATCCCCTGCTCGGGCACCTGAATGAGCAGAGCAAAATCTACCTCGCCACAGGGTTCTCCGGCGCGGGCTTCAAAATGGCGACCGGCTACGGACAGATCGCAGCAAACGAAGCCTTGGGCAAGCGGACCTTTGAGGGCCTGGGTTTCGTCAGGCCCGAACGCTTCAAGACGAGCTAATCGTCCAAAGCGCTTGAGCGGATCACTCCGCCAATTGTTGACAATCTACAACCCCTACGAAAGTATGAAGCCATGGCAACTCTCAGTCCCCTCCTCAAGCAAGCTACCCCCGTCGTCGTAGACCATGCACTTGGCAGCTGGATCCACGCGACCGACGGCAAAAAGTACCTCGATTTCACCACTGGAATCGGTGTCACCAGCACGGGTCATTGCCACCCCGACGTCGTAGCGGCAGCACGCGAGCAGGTGGGCAAGATTGTCCATGCCCAGTACACCACCGTGATGCACAAGCCCCTGCTTGAGCTGACCGAGAAACTGGGAGAGTTCCTGCCCTCGGGGCTGGACAGCGTTTTCTACGCCACGTCCGGCTCCGAGGCAGTGGAAGCTTCAGTACGCCTGGCACGCATGGCCACCGGACGCCCCAACATCATTTCTTTCCACGGCGGCTTCCACGGCCGCACAGTGGGAGCCGCTTCGCTCACCACCGCCGGCACGAAATTCCGCTCAGGCTTCTCCCCCCTCATGGGCGGAGTCCACATCTCACCCTTCCCGCACTCCTACCGGTACGGCTGGGATGAGGAAACCGCGGTCAACTTCGCACTGAAGGAACTGGATCACCTCCTCCTGAGCATCAGCAGCCCCGCGGATACTGCAGGTTTCATCATTGAACCCGTACTGGGCGACGGCGGATACATCCCCACTCCCCCGGCCTTCCTGCAGGGACTGCGGGAACGCGCTGACCGCCACGGCATCGTCCTCATCCTGGACGAGGTCCAGGCCGGCGTTGGCCGCACCGGAAAGTTCTGGGGCCACGACTGGGCAGGCATCACCCCTGACGTGGTCATTACCGCTAAGGGACTCGCCAGTGGCTTCCCCATCTCAGCCATTGCAGCTTCCACTGACCTGATGGGCAAAGCCTGGGCAGGTTCACAGGGCGGCACCTACGGCGGAAACGCCGTCGCAGCCGCAGCCGGCGTCGCAACCCTCGGCGTCATCGAGCGCGAGAACCTGGTCCAGAACGCCCTGCTCCGGGGCGACGAACTCCGCGCAAAACTTGACCTGCTCAAGACAGAATTCGCCGAAATCGGCAATGTTCGCGGCCGCGGTCTCATGCAGGGTGTCGAATTCACCGCTGCGGACAACACGCCTGACGCTGCAACAGCCTTGGCCGTCCAGCAAGCCGCTATCAAGGAAGAGCTTCTCCTCCTCACCTGCGGACCCCACGGCAACGTGGTCCGCATCATCCCGGCGCTTAACGTCACCAGCGACGAGATCCAGGCCGGCCTGACCAGGTTCACCCAGGCCCTGAAGACGGCCACCTCCTAATCTTTCCCTTCGATCATTGAAAGCGTGACATGAGCACTTCATTTGATTCCAGTACCCTCTACACCGACCTGTTCATAGATGGCGCCTGGCAAAAGGCCAGCAGCGGAGCCACGTTCCCTGTTGAGAACCCGGCCACCAATGAAGTCATTGCCCACGTGGCCGATGGTGGACCGGAAGATGCTGCCCTGGCCATCGAGGCAGCGGGCCGTGCCCAGGCGGCGTGGGGCAGGTCCACGCCGCGGGAACGGGCTGACATCCTGCGCCGTGCCTTTGAGCTGGTCATTGCCAACACCGACCGGCTCGCCGCGATCATGACTGCGGAGATGGGCAAGCCCCTGGCCGAGGCGAAGGGCGAGGTGGCGTACGGGGCCGAGATGCTCCGCTGGTTCTCCGAAGAGGCCGTCCGGATCGGCGGGGACAACACCACCTCGGTGGACGGCAACACCCGCATCATGATCACCAAGGAACCCGTGGGGCCCTCCGTGCTGGTCACCCCGTGGAACTTCCCGCTGGCCATGGGCGCCCGCAAGATCGCCCCCGCGGTCGCGGCCGGCTGCACCATGGTCTTCAAACCCGCCGAACTGACCCCGCTGACCTCCCTCGCCCTGGTCGACATCTTCCGCCAGGCAGGCCTGCCAGACGGTGTCCTGAACGTCGTGACCACCGCCAGCGCAGCGCCCGTGGTGGAGCACTGGACCGCCAGCGGTATCGCCCGCAAGATCAGCTTCACCGGCTCCACAGGAGTCGGGAAGATCCTCCTGCGCCAGGCCGCGGAGAACGTGATGCGCTCCTCGATGGAACTGGGCGGCAACGCCCCGTTCATCGTCCTGGCCGACGCCGACATCGAAAAGGCCGTCGACGGGGCCATGAAAGCCAAGATGCGGAACATGGGCGAAGCATGCACCGCCGCGAACCGCTTCTTCGTGCACCGCTCAGTCGTCACGGAATTCAGCGAGAAGTTCGCCAAGAAAATGTCCGAACTGCAGGTGGGCAACGGCGCCCTGACCGGAACCGACGTCGGACCCCTGATCGAGCAAAAGGGCCTGGACAAGGTCGAAAGCCTCGTCGCCGACGCCCTCGCCAAGGGCGCCCGCGTCCTGACCGGCGGAAAACGCCCCGAAGGACCCGGCTACTTCTACACCCCCACCGTCCTGACCGACGTGACCCTGGACGCGGACCTGATGAACACCGAAATCTTCGGACCCGTCGCGGCCATCACCACCTTCGACAGCGAAGACGACGTGCTCCGCATAGCCAACGACACCGAATGGGGCCTCGTGGGCTACGTGTTCACCGAAAGCACCGCCAAGGCCCTGCGCTTCTCCGCCGAACTCGAAGTCGGAATGGTCGGCATCAACACCGGCCTCGTCTCCAACCCGATCGCCCCCTTCGGCGGCATCAAACAATCCGGGCTCGGACGCGAAGGCGGCAAGATCGGCATCGAAGAATTCCTTGAATACAAATACACCGCAATAGCAATCTAGAGATTATGCAGTAATGCCAAAAAGTGAGATGAGGGGGATGTCAATGGCGGCACCAGGAGCACTGTTTGCACTGGAGGGAAGACCCACCGCGCAGCTGATCGCAGACCAGCTGCGGGAACAAATTGTCCAGGGGATGTTCCGTCCGGGAGAACAGATCAATGAATCTGTCCTGGCAAGCCAGCTCAACACGTCCCGCGGACCTGTCCGTGAGGCGTTGCAGCGGCTGTGTCAGGAGGGGATCCTGGTCAGTCGCAGGAACCGGGGTGTCTTTGTCCTGGAGCTTGCCATTGATGACATCAGGGAGATCTATGCCGTGCGAGAGGCTGTGGAAACAACCGCTGCAGACGCACTGCTGGACGCCGGCCAGGACCAGGTGGACGACACGTGCCAGGTCCTGACGTCAGTCATCGAAGACATGGCCAAACAGGTAGCGGTATCGGACTGGCAGGCAATTGCGCGGCTGGATATGCAGTTCCACACCGCCTTCGTGTCCGGGGCAGGCAACACCCGCCTCATCCGCATTTACGAGACCCTCGCAGCGGAATCGAGGATGTGTATCCTCAACCTGGCCGTCGCCTACCCCAGGATTGACGTTCTGGTCCAGGAACACCAAAATCTTCTGGATCTCCTGGCGGCGGGCGATAGGGAAGCCCTCCACGAAGCCATCGCACGGCACATGCAAAAGGCCGTTGAGGACCTCACGTCGTCCACAGAAGATCAGGGAAGCGCAGTCTAGGCCTCCTGGCCATAATTTCATAAAGCCTTAACAGAGAAGGTCAGATCCGTCGGATCCGGCCTTTTCTTTGCTTACTGGCTGCCTGCTGGCCACGCCCGACGGGAAACCACAAGAAAGATGGGTTAACTGTCGACGATCTGCTATTTGGGTGGTTGCATTGTAACTACAGAGCGGCGGGGACGTGCAAACGAGGTAAGCATGAAAACCAGCATCAAAGTCAGGGCTTTCGCTGCAGCAGTCACAGCATTGCTGGTACTCAGCGCGTGCGGGCCGAGCGCCAGCAACGACCCCGGCGGTAACGGCTCCAAGACCTCGAACACCACCGACATCTCAGAAGGGGTCCAGCCTGACGAGGCCGCCGTCAAGCTCCTGCCGCAGTCCTTCAAGGACAAGGGCGAACTGACAGTGGCAATGGATCTGCACTACCCGCCGACGACGTTCCTGGCAGATGACAACACCACCCCTATCGGGCTGAACCCCGATATGGCACGCCTGATTGCCAAAAAGCTTGGACTCAAGCTGAAGTTCGAGAACACCGCTTTCGATACCATCATTCCCGGCATCGACGGCGGCCGCTACGACTTCACCGCCACCACCATGTCCCCCACTGAAGAGCGCCTGAAAGTCCTGGACATGATCGATTACTTCAATGGCGGGCTTTCTCTTGCAGTTGCTCACGGCAACCCGCTGAACATCACGAACGATGACATGTGCGGCAAGAACATTGCCGTCACCAAGGGCTCGAATGCCCAGCTGAAGCACCTGCCCAACGTTTCGAAGTGGACCTGTGAGGAAAAGGGCAAGCCCGCCATCAACGGCGTTACACTTCCCAACGTCCAGGAAGCCCTCACCCAGCTGGCCTCCAAGCGCGTCGACGGTGTCTTGTATGACACTGTTTCGCTCGTCTGGGCAGACGAACAGCAGCCGGATACTTTCACGGTCCTGACTCCGCAGGTGGACACGCGTTCAGACCATGTAGTTGCCATTGCCCTGAAAAAGGGATCGCCCTTGACGCCGGCATTGCAGAAGGCCACGCAGGCTGTCCTGGACAGCCCGGAGTACAAGAAGTCACTCGCCAATTGGGGCCTCGAAGAAGGCGCCATCACCGAAGCCAAGCTCGACTAGAGAGACGCCCGTGCTGAAAATGGTTCGCCGATCAAATGAGACATCCACGGGTGCCATGGACTCAGCGCTCAAGCCGAGAATTCGACGTCGAAGTACCTTCGAGTACGTCGCATGGGTGCTATCAACCCTGATCGGGCTGGGCATCCTGATCTCCGTATCAACCAACCCCAACTTCAAGTGGGGTGTGGTCGCCCGGTACTTTACCCACGAAACAATCATCCGCGGGCTCATGCTCACCATCTTCCTCACCCTTGCCAGCATGGCCCTGGGAACGCTGCTGGGGCTGGGCCTGGCCATCATGCGCTCATCCCATGTAAAGCCGATTTCCATCGCCGCAAATATCTACATCACGCTTTTCCGCGGCACACCGGTCCTGGTGCAGCTGATCTTCTGGTTCAACATCTCCGCGCTGTACCCGAACCTGACGATCGGGATCCCGTTCACGAACATCGGCACCGCGATCGACACCAACGCCCTGATGGCACCCATCACCGCAGCCCTGGTGGGCCTGACCCTGAACGAGGCCGCCTACATGGCCGAGATCATCCGTGGCGGGTTCTCCTCGGTCGGCAAGGGCCAGATTGAAGCAGCAGACTCGCTCGGGATGAGCGCCGGCACCAGGATGCGCAAGGTCATCATTCCCCAGGCGATGCCCTCGATCATCCCGGCCACCGGAAACCAGGTCATTGGCATGTTCAAGGGAACCTCCCTGGTGAGTGTGCTCGGTGTGGCCGAACTGCTTCAGAGTGCCCAGCTGATCTACGCCCGCACCTACGAGACCATCCCGCTGCTGCTTGTCGCCAGCCTCTGGTACCTCGTGATGACGCTGCTGCTGAGCTACCCGCAGTCCAAGCTCGAACAGAAATACTCCCGCGCAACGTCCCGGCTTCCCCGGAAGGCGAAGAAGGTTGTGCTGACAGAACCGGAAGGTACCCTCCGATGAGCAAAGACGGCACGATACTTGCCCAGAAAATCCGAAAGTCTTTCGGACCTAAGACAGTCCTGAAAGACATCAACCTGGACATCGCCAGCGGAGAGATCTGCTGCATCATCGGTCCCAGCGGCTCGGGAAAGTCCACTATCCTGCGCTGCATCAACGGCCTGGAAACAGTGGACTCAGGGGTTCTGAAAGTCAACGGCGAGGACTTCGGCTACTACGAGACTGCGCACGCCTACCACGCCCACAGCCCCAAGAAGCTTGCCGAGCAGCGCACCAGGGTTGGCATGGTGTTCCAGTCGTTCAACCTGTTCCCGAACATGACCGCCCTGGAAAACGTCATGTCCGGACCCGTCCTGGTCAAGGGCGCCGACAAGAAGCAGGCAGCCAAGCGGGCCCAGGAACTGCTCGCCAGCGTCGGCCTGGCCGGGTTCGGGGACTACTACCCCGCGCAGCTTTCCGGTGGCCAGCAGCAACGCGTCGCGATCGCCCGGTCCCTGGCGATGGACCCGGAGATCATGCTCTTTGATGAACCCACCTCCGCGCTGGACCCGGAAAAGGTCGGTGAGGTCCTGGCCGTCATGAAGGACCTCGCGAAGAAGGGCATGACCATGGTGGTGGTCACCCACGAAATGGGCTTCGCCCGCGAAGTGGCCGACTCCCTGATCTTCATGGACGACGGCTACGTCGTCGAACGCGGCGATGCCCGCGAAGTCCTGTCCAACCCCCAGGAACCCCGTACCCAGGCCTTCCTGCAGCAGGTGCTCTGACCATGGACGGACAACTCGCCGTCATCGGCCTGGGCAGCATCGGTTCCATGGCGCTCTGGCAGGCCTCCCGCCTGTCCGACTCCGTCGTCGGCTTCGAAGCCCATGCCCCCGCCCACGCCCGCAGCGCCGTCGGCGGTGACACCCGACTCTTCCGCATGCTCTACCGCGGAGTCCCTGGCTTCTACCCCATCCTCGAGCGCTCCCGCAGCCTCTGGGCGGAGCTCGAAGCCGAAACGGGCCAGAGCATCCTGACCCGCTGCGGCGGACTCTCCATCGGCACCAAAGACGGGCCCTACATCCCAAGCCTGCTCGCAACCACCAGGACCAATGGGGCCGAGCACGAGATCCTCAGCCGCGAGGAGATGGCCGAACGCTATCCGCAGCACAACCTCCGCCCGGACGACATCGCCGTCTACGACCCCCACGGCGGTGCCCTGCGCACCGACCGTGCAGTCACTGCCGCCATCGCCGCAGCCCAAGCGAACGGCGCGACGATCCACACCAACACCCCGATCGACAGCATCACCGAAACAGCCGACGGCGTCATCATCACCTCAGGTGAAAAGTCCTGGACCTACGAGAACGTCATCATCTCCTCCGGCGGCTGGTCCGGGAAGCTCTTGCCCGACTACCTGCAGATGGCCACTCAGACCAAACGGATTTTCCTGACCTGGTTCGTCGCCCGGGATCCAGTGGAATTTTCCCCGGAGCTGTTCCCGATCTTCATCCGAATCTCCGGTGACCAGTCCATGTACGGGGCTCCAAGCGTCGATGGCGCAACCGTCAAGGCGACCCTCGATGGCCGCGGCGGAGCAACCCCGCTCGCTGATGCAGTGCCCAGGGAACTGACTCAGACAGAAATCACAGAAACCACCGAAACCGTCACGGAATTCTTCCCTGGCCTTTTTCCCAACATCGTCCGCTCCGACGCCTTCCCTGATCTCTACACCAAAGACGGCAATCCCCTGCTCGGGCACCTGAATGAGCAGAGCAAAATCTACCTCGCCACAGGGTTCTCCGGCGCGGGCTTCAAAATGGCGACCGGCTACGGACAGATCGCAGCAAGCGAGGCGTTGGGGAAACGGACCTTTGAGGGCCTCGGGTTCCTGAGGCCCCAACGGTTCAGGGGGACATGAATGGGGCGCTTCAGAAAAGTGATTCTGCCAGGCCCCGCGCCTGATGCGGTGTGAAGGGCTCCGGGTCCAATACTGTCTATGAAGGTAATAGCCCAAGAACGAAGTGAGGGGATAGCAATGGCGGCACCTGAGGGACTGTTTGCACTGGAAGGAAGACCCACCGCGCAGCTGATCGCTGATCAGTTGCGGGAACAGATTGTCCAGGGGATCTTCCGTCCAGGTGAGCAGATCAATGAATCTGTCCTGGCAGGCCAGCTGCATTCCTCCAGGGGCCCGGTCCGGGAGGCATTGCAACGGCTGTCCCAGGAGGGGCTCCTGGTCAGCCATCGCAACCGGGGGGTGTTCGTCCTGGAGCTCTCCAACGACGACATCAAGGAAATCTATGCGGTACGCGAAGCTGTGGAAACAACGGCTGCTGAGGCATTGCTGGCTGCCGGCGCGGAACGGGTTAGGGACACCTGCCAGATCCTGACGGGGATCATCGAAGACATGGCAAAGCAGGTTGCTGTATCGGACTGGCAGGCAATTGCCCGGCTGGACATGCAATTCCACACCGCCTTCGTGTCCGGCACAGGCAACTCGCGGCTGATCCGGATTTACCAGACCCTGGCAGCGGAGTCGAGAATGTGCATCCTCAACCTGGAAGTGGCCTATCCCCGCATAGACGCCCTGGTGGAAGAACACCAGAACCTGCTGGATCTCCTGGCGTCGGGCAACAAAGCGGGACTCCTCAAGGCCATCAAACGGCATATGCAATCGGCCGTCGACGATCTCACCGCGCAGAGGGAAGAGAAGGCCCCAAAAACGTCCGGAGCATAGTTCCAAAACACTATCCGCAATCCGATGCTTCTACTCTCTAGCAATTGTCAACAGTTGACGATAGAATTACTGAAGGGCATTTTCGCCCGACTGGACAAGGGTAGAACCGGAAAGGCAGAGGAGAATGCTGGAAAACCATGGTGCATTTGCTTTGAGCTCCCTGCTCTTCGCCGTGCACGTTGATCTGGGGATGTCCCTTGGCTGAGGCATTGCTGGCCGCAGCCCTCTCTCCAAATGGACCCGAGCTGATCTTCCATGACCCTCTCCATGCTTCCGCACCTGCCTCCCAGCCCGGGCCTGAGCAACCAGCCCTCTCCGGCGTCCCCGCGGTGTCTCACAATTGTGAGCCCGGACTGAAACGCCCGAAGAGAATACCCGCTACCCGTGCCGACCGCCTGGAAGCTGTTGCCAGGGAACTCATTCTCCTCGCTCGGGACCGGGGAAAAGCGGCCGGCTGAATCAGGTCGCGCGGCAGGTGCTGACCCAAGCCAACGCCGGGGACTACCATCAAACATGGTCCCCTTGAGTAACCTCGTTGCGTTTTCCCTTGCTGCCTTTGTGCTCATTGCCATTCCCGGCCCGAGCGTCCTGTTTGTGGTGGGCCGCTCCCTGGCCCTGGGACGCAAAGGCGGGTTGCTGAGTGTCCTGGGCAATACCCTCGGCGAACTTGTCCAGGTGGCAGCGGTGGCTGTGGGCCTCGGCGTCGTCCTGACCCAATCGGTGGTGCTGTTCACCGCGATCAAGTTCGCTGGCGCAGCGTATCTGGTCTACTTGGGCATCCGCGCCATCAGGCGTCGTGGACAGGGAACGACGACGGCGGCGGAGCCCGTCCGCGGATCGTCCACGGCACGGGTCCTCAGGGAAGGCACTTTTGTAGGGGTCACCAATCCAAAGTCATTGATGTTTTTCGTGGCCGTTCTGCCGCAGTTCGTGGACTACTCCGCGGGTGCGATCCCGTGGCAACTTGCCACGCTTGGCCTGGTGTTCCTGCTGATAGCCGTAGTGTCCGACAGCGCCTGGGCCCTTGCCGCGGGGACCGCCCGGCAATGGTTTGCACGCTCCCCCCGCAGGGTTGCGGCTGTGGGAACTACCGGCGGTGTGATGATGATCGGCTTGGGCGGAACCCTTGCCCTGACCGGCACCAAGACCTAGTTCCCCACCGTCCCACGGCTACCGCTCCCACTATTCGATCCTCCCGACGGCTACCGGGCTGACCAGCCGCCATCCATCGTGTAGCTGGCTCCGGTCACCATCCCGGCCTGCTCGGAGGCCAGCCAGGCAACCAATGTAGCTACCTCCTCCGGTTCAACGAGGCGCTTCACTGCGCTCTCGGTCAACATGACCTTGGCCAGGACTTCGGACTCCGGAATACCGTGAACCTTGGCCTGATCTGCTATCTGCGATTCCACCAGCGGCGTGCGAACGTAGCCCGGGTTGATGCAGTTGGACGTGACCCCGTACTCGCCGCCCTCAAGGGCCGCCACCTTGCTCAGCCCCTCGAGTCCGTGTTTGGCGGCGACATAGGCGCCCTTGAAGGGAGACGCGCGGATCCCATGGACCGAGGAGACATTGATGATGCGTCCAAAGCCGTTGGCATACATGTGCGGCAGCGCTGCGCGGATGAGGAGGAAAGGTGCTTCCAGCATGAGGGCGAGGAGGTGCCGGAAATCGGCGGGGTCAAACTTGTGCAGGGGGTTAATCCGCTGGATTCCGGCGTTATTGACGAGGATGTCGGAGTCCAGGCTCAGTGACTCCAACGATCCCACGTCAAGCAGGTCAACCGGCCAGACAGTGCCGCCCACTTCGTCTGCCAAAGCAGTGGCGCCGGCCTGGTCGACGTCGGCGACCACCACTTTTGCCCCTGCCTCCGCAAGTGCCCGCACACAGGCGGCTCCGATTCCGCTCGCGCCGCCCGTGACCAGCGCTTTCCTGCCGTTCAGCATGTTTTCCTTCTCCATGGGTCAGTCAATCCTTAGCTCCAGCCCTCCCATCAGGCAGGTTTGTGCATTCCTGAGTATTACTTTCCAAATGTCGCGGTTCAATGGGCAATGAAGCACCACTCGTGTGCAGAATTGCAGATATGGACATTAATCCTGACGATCTGCTGGTACTGCTCGCGGTATCCCGCTCGGCAAAATTCACGACGGCGGCCCAGGCTTTGGGGCTGAACCACACCACCGTCTCGCGCAGGATAGCGGCATTGGAAAAAACCCTGGGAGGCCGGGTGTTGGCCCGCGCCGCTGGGGGCTGGGAACTGACCGAGCTGGGCGCCCAGGCTGTCGCCGTTGCGGAGCAGGTGGAGGCGGCGGTGGATACGCTGGGGCCGTCGGGCAAGGCACCTGACCCGATTACCGGCGTCGTCCGCATGACCGCTACCGATGGCTTCAGTGCCTACATTGCCGCCCCCGCCGTGGCCCGGCTGCGCAAGAACCACCCCGGGCTGAGCGTGGAGATCGTGACGGTGACCAGGCGGGCACTGCAGCAGCGCTCGGGCCTGGACATTGAGGTGGTGGTCGGAGAACCGCAGGTCCACCGTGCTGAAGCCTTCCGTTTGGGCGAATACGTGCTCGGAATGTACGCCTCGAGGAGATATCTCGCCGCCAACGGAACCCCGGCCACAGTCGCGGAACTGGCGGAACATCCCCTCGTCTACTTCGTCGACTCCATGCTGCAGGTGGATGACCTGGATGCCCCGCGCAGGCTGGTTCCCGAGATGAAGGATGGACTCAGCTCCACGAATGTGTTCGTCCATGTAGAGGCCACCCGGGCCGGAGCCGGCATCGGGTTCCTGCCGTGCTTTATGGGCGACCTCCATGAGGATCTGGTGCGGCTGATGCCGGAGAAGTTTGCCGAGCGCCTCCCCTACTGGATGGTCCTGCGTCCGGATTCCATGCGGCGGCCCGCCGTTGCCGCCGTCGTCCATGCCTTGCGCGAGCAGACGGTGGCGCACCGCAAGACACTTCTGGGTATGGCCCAGGGGACTACCTAGGGGACGTCCACGGTTTCCATCGGATCCTGCAGGTCCACAGGATCGTGGCGGATCGGTGCTCCGGCGGCAAAAGCACGCACCTTGGCGTCGTCCCAGATGTGGGCGGGAACGCCGCCGCCGAGGAGCCGGCGGGTCAGCTGGGGATCGTCGTCGAACGGCTGGTCGCTTCCGGCCATGACCATGTTGCCGTAGCGGCGGCCCTTCAGCATGGCCGGGTCCGCAATGATCATGGTGTGCTCGAAGGTAGCCGCAATGGTGGCGGCGTCCTCCCGCGCGTTTTTCAGGTCAGGTGCATCTCCGGAGTTCACAATGTAGATTCCTCCGGGCGCGAGGACCCGGCGGGCATGCTGGTTGAATTCCCTGGTGGTCAGGGGCCGCGGCGTGAATGCCCCCGCGAAGACATCCCTGATGATGACGTCCCTCGTCTGCGGGGTGAGGGTTTCCGTCACCTGGCGGGCTTCCCCTACCCGCAATCGAAGCATCGGGGCTTTCGGCAGATCGAACCAGCCGCGGACGTATTCAGCCAGCTTGCCGTCCAGTTCCACCACCACTTGGCGCGCCTCAGGATAGGAGGCATGGAAATACCGGGCCAGGGAACACGCGCCACCGCCAAGGTGCAGAAGCCGCAGCTTTGGCCTGGACTCCGTCGGCCAGCGAGATTCAACTAAAGCGGACATCCAACGCATGTATTCGAATTCGAGAAGCAGCGGGTCGGCCAGGTCGATGTGGGAGCTCATCACACCGTTGATCCGCAGGAGCCAACCAGTTGAGTTGTCCTGGTCAGCGATCAGCTGGCAGTCGCCGGTATCGATGTAGTAGACACCTTCCGCAGGCCCTGCCGGACGGGTTCCCTTGGGTATTTCAACAACTCCCGGCACTGACTTTCCCGCCATCGCGCTTCCGGCGGTTTTACCGGCCCTGCCCTTCCGCCCCATCAGCCGGCCACTGCTTTACTCATGCCCTTAACCCTAGTTGCTGATGCAGGAACGCTAGGTCACAGCACCGCCGTTAACAGCACCTTCCACGGCACTGTCTCCAAGTGCAGCGCTATCACCTTTCCTGATTCGCTCCACGACGGCGGTGGTGGACAGCTCCGCGACGTAGTCCAGGATGGTCACCTTGCCGCCGTAGCGTTCAACAGCCTGGGTTTCGGCGAGCATTTCCGGCGTGTAATCGCCGCCTTTGGCGTAGATCTCGGGCTGGACCATATCAATCAACGGGATGGGCGTCGGGGTGTCGAAAACCGTTACGTAATCCACGCAGCTCAGTGCGGCGATGACGGCTGCCCTGTCAGCCACCGTGTTGATCGGCCGGCCGGGGCCTTTGAGCTTGCGCACGGAATCGTCGCTGTTGAGCGCGACCACCAGGACGTCACCCAATTGCTTGGCCTGGTTGAGGTATCTTGTGTGGCCGCGGTGCAGCACGTCGAAGCATCCGTTCGTCAGAACGATCCTGCGGCCTTCGCTGCGGTGACCTTGGACATGGCGCACCAGCTCCTCTGCGCTGAGGGCCGTATCCGCGAAGCTTTCGAGGTACCGGCTAAGCTCCGCTGTGCCGCACACCGAGGTGCCGGCATGGTGAACCACGACGTCGGCGGCAGCCTGTGCGAGGTCAAGGCTGGTGGTGAGGGGCAGGGAGGCGGTCCTGGCCAACGTCAGGGCAGCCACGAAGGTGTCCCCGGCCCCCGAGGCCTGCTTTTCAGTAGCCGGCCTCGCCCAGGTGCGGTGGGTGGTGCCGGCCGCGGGCAGCAGCAACGTGCCGTCCCGGTCCAGAGTGACCACCACGGCCTTTGCCCCCGTTGCTTCAATCAGGCGGTCCCGGTTGCTCTCGATGACGGCGGGACGGTCGTCCTCGTCGGACAACCGAAGGTCCAGCAGCCGTGCTGCCTCCTGCGCATTGGGAGTCACCAGGTCCGGTTGAAGGTGGGCCCACGGGCGGGGATCGTGCGCGTCCACCACCGTGAGAGGTCCTGCCTGCCGGCCGGAGAGTACATCCAGGAGCGCGCTCCGGACCGGACCTTCCAGCGCGCCGGAACTGTAATCGCACAGGACAACGGCGTCCTGGCCCCTAACGGAATCGGCTACTGCGTCCGCCAGTGTGTTCAACGCCTCCAGAGGAATGGCCCGGGCGGCATCATCGAAACGGAGCAGGACCTGCCCGCCACTGCTGATCCGGGTTTTGGTAGTGGTCACCATGTCCGGGTGGGCCACCAGATTCCGGACGTCCACCCCTGCGTCCTGCAGCTGCCGCTTGAGTTCCCGGCCTGCCTCATCCTGGCCGATGATCCCCGCGATCCTGACCCGGGCCCCCAAGGCAGCGAGGTTCATGGCGGTATTGGCAGCGCCGCCGGGTGCGAAGTCCCTTCGGTTTATTTCCACCACGGGTGCCGGGGCTTCACGGCACAAACGGTTGATGGCACCGCTCCACCAGCCATCGAGCATGACGTCGCCCATCACCGTAATGGCAGGAGAGGAAGCAGCGAGCCTGGCGGGCAGCCATTCCGCCAGGCCCCGCTGCTCGGAGAGCTCCGTCATGGCTGACCGTCCACGCTGCCGTCGACGACGTCGGCGTCTTCTGTGTGAACAAGCGCAATGCTCGCCGGAGCAGCGACAACAGAGTCAGCTCCAAGAGAAGAATCAGCTTCTGGGGAAGGGTGAGTTTCAGGGACGGCAATATGGACCACCTTGACGCGGGTGAATTCATCCAGCAGCTCCGGCCCGTACCCGAAACCATCACCGCTCGCGCCGCGCGGTTGGGCAGAGCCCCCGGGTGCACCGCCAAAGACCTCGTTGATCTTGACCGTGCCGACCGGCAGCCCGGCGATGGCGCGCTGGGCGTGGGCGATCCTTCCCGTCAGTACCGTGGCGGCCAGTCCATAGCTTCCTCCCGCAGCCAGGGCCAGGCCCTCATCGAAACTGTCCACCACCTGTACTGGCGCCACCGGCCCGAACGTCTCTTTTGTCATGATGTCCATGCTCCCAGTGCAGTCCAGGAGAACGGTCGCGGGGTAAAAAGCGCCCGGGCCCTCCGCCACCTCGCCGCCTTCGACCGCCCGGGCTCCCTGCTCCACGGCTGCCTGCACCTGCTCGTGAACAGCGTCCCGCATGCGGAGATCCACCAGCGGAGCCAACGCACCGGCATCGTTCCGTTGGCGCGCTTCCGCTTCCAGTGCTGTGCAGAATGCCTCCGCGATGGAGCGGTGAACGTAGATCCGCTCTACTGACGTGCAGATCTGTCCGCTGTTGCTGAACGCGCCGATGGCCGCTTGCCGGGCGGCCCAGACGGGGTCGACGTCGTCATCCACCAGCAGAGGATCGTTGCCGCCGTTTTCCCTGATGACATGTGCCGCGTTCTGCAGTGACGTGCGCGCAATTTTTGCCCCTGCTTCGCTGGAACCTACGTGCGCCACCACCGCCACTCCTGCCTGCTCAGTGAGGAGCGTCCCGATCTCAGGGCCCCCGTTGAGCGTTATCAGGACATCCGGAGGGAAGACCGGAGCCAGAACCTCGCCAAGCAGGCGGCCCAGGTGCGGGCACCGTTCGCTGGGCTTGTGGATCACTGTGTTCCCGGTGACCAGGGCGGCCCCGATAAGGCCGCAGGCCACAGCCACCGGATCGTTCCAAGGGGTCAACAGAGCGGCAACGCCACGGGGTTCGGCAACCGTGTAGTCGGACGCCAGGAGATTACCCCTCAGGCTGTGGCCGCGGTGGACAGGCCCAAGCTCCGCATACTGCTCCAGTGTTGACACGCCTGCCGCAATTCCGGCCAACGCTTCTTCCGCGGGCCTGCCGGTCTCCCGGGCGTTCAGATCGGCCAACTCGGCGGCCGCAGAGTCCAAGGCGAGCGCTGCTTTCCTCAAATACCTTCCGCGGTCGGAGGGTGACGTGGCACCCCACTCTTCCTGGGCGTCTCGGGCAGCATTGACCGCACGCCGGATATCCAAGGGAGCCGCCTCCTGCAATGTACCCACCAGATCTCCGGTCCGGGGATCATAAATGGTGATTCCTTCCGCGGCGGCGATACGGGCTCGCTGGACAACTGTGGACATCGCGTTCCTCCTCGGAAGTCGTGGCCCAGCCCCGGGTGAGGGGTGGGAAGCAGTGGGTCTGCAAGACGTTCTTATCCCGTATCCGTACCCTTTGAAAAGGCCGTTTAGACACCGGAACAGGGACTCATTTTGAAGCGGAACGAGAGGGTCCTTTGCCAGTAGCCAGAGGCCGCTGAAGGGCCGTATGGTGGCTGCACGGGGAACCGCGGCCAGGCCCCCAAAGAGACGATCAGCAGCATAAGGAGAGCAGAGTGGAGCAGCTGACGGCAGATTTTGGAGGAGCGGGCATCGTCGGGACCGGAGTTGGTCCGGTTTTGGAAAAGTTCGAGGGAATCTCCCGGATTGCCGTGCTCCGCGGAGGCGGGCTCGGGGATCTGCTGTTTGCCGTTCCCGCCATCACCGCGCTGAAGGCTGCCTATCCCGGGGCGGAAGTTACGCTGCTGGGAACGCCAATCCATGAGCAGGTGGTCAAGGCGACGGTCGGACCCATCGATAGCGTGCGTATCCTGCCCTATGCGGAAGGGGTCCGTCCGGGCGAAGAGGACCCGGAGGGGTTGGAACGCTTTTTTGCTGAGATGCGTGCAGAAGGGTTTGACCTCGCCGTGCAGCTCCACGGAGGAGGGCGCTACTCCAATCCGTTCCTGCTGCGGCTGGGGGCCCGCCACACAGTGGGCACGCGGACAGTCGACGCGGCCAGCCTGGAGCGCACAGTCCCCTACCTCTATTACCAGAATGAGCCGCTCCGCGCGTTGGAGGTGGCCGGCTTTGCCGGTGCCCCTCCCGTTGACCTTGAGGCGAAACTGGCCCCCTCCGCCAGCCTGGATGAGGACCTGGTGAACAACGAGGCCCAGGCGCTGGTTGTGATCCATCCCGGCGCCACTGATCCCCGACGGCGTTGGCCTGCCGAACGGTTCGCGGAACTGGCCGCAGCGTGTGCGGCGGATGGATGCCAGGTGCTGGTTGTGGGCGATTTGAATGAGCAACCCCTCGCAGAACGGATCGCTGAACTCGCCGCCGTCTCCTCTCCCGGGATGGTCAGGTCAGTGGCAGGCGAGCTTGATGTGTCCGGACTGGCAGCACTGCTGGCCAGGTGCACAGTGATGGTGGCCAACGACAGCGGGCCCCGGCATTTGGCTCAGGCGCTGGGCGCTCCCACTGTCGGCATTTACTGGGCAGGAAACGTCATCAACGCCGGCGCCTTAGGCCGGAGCCTCCACCGCGTGCACCCCTCCTGGACCACAAAATGTCCACGTTGCGGGATCGATGTGACCCAGGTCGGCTGGACGGCCCCCCGCTGCAGCCATAACGATTCCCTGGTGGAGGAGGTAGCGGTCACCGCAGTCTATGAGGACGTCCGGGGCCTTACGGCCAGGAGCCTTCATCTTCGTGGCAGATGAGCATTTCGCGGATTTCGCATCCTTGAGGCTGGGACAGCACGAAAAGAATGGCCTGCGCCACATTGGCCGGATCATTCAAGCGGGAATCGTCCTGGGGTTTGTACTGTTCAGGACGGTCGTCGAAGAATTTGGTTTTCATTCCGCCGGGGATCATGGTGGTGACGCCTATCTCGCCGCCCGTCTCCGCTGCCAGAGCCTGGCTGAATCCCATTACTCCGAACTTTGAGGCGCAGTAGGCCGATGCTTCAGGCAGCGCCCGCTTTCCCAGCGTGGACGCAACGGTCACCGCCCTGCCGTGGTTGGCCTTCAGGTACGGCAGGGCTGCGCGGACAACAGAGACAGTCCCCAAAAGATTGACCCCGATAACCTTCTCCCAATCCTCCGCGGCCACGTCCTCCAGTTTTCCGCAGCGGTCAATCCCGGCAGCAGTCACCACGGCATCAAGTCCATCGAGAGTCTCCGCCGCCTGCCGCACCGCCTCTTCGACTGCCCTCCGATCAGAGACGTCTACTTCGTAAGCCTTTACGGCCGTGACGTTGCTGATGTCGCGGTCCAGCACCACGGGGGTCCCGCCGGCTTTCAGGACGGCGTCGACGACGGCGGCACCGAGTCCGGACGCTCCCCCGGTCACCAGTACCCGGCCAGGGCGCGTTGATTCTGCAGTCATGGTTTTCCTTCCGTTGGTAAAAAATGTGGGTGGTTCTCAGCCGACTTTCAAGAGCGCTTCCGCAAGGTTCGACGTGGATCTCGCAGGGTGATAGGGAACGGTGGTGCACCGCCCGCCCCAGCTTTCAACAATGGCCGTTTCCGGCAGTTCCGTGACGTCGTAGTCGCCACCTTTGACCCATAGATCCGGCCGCAGCTTGTCGAGGCACACTATGGGCGTGTCCTCGTCGAACACCATCACAGCGTCCACATACTCAAGGGCAAGGAGCATCTCTGTCCGGTCCTCCTGGCTCATGATGGGCCGGTGCTCACCCTTGATGCGCCGTACCGAGTCATCTGAGTTGAGGCACACAATCAGGCAATCCCCCAGCTTTCGTGCAGCGGCGAGCGCCCGTGTATGACCAGCATGCAGCAGGTCGAAGCAGCCCCCGGTAGCAACCACAGTCCCGCCCGCGGCGTGGACGTTGCCGGCAAGGGCCAGGGCATCGGTTCCGCTGCCGTGCAGTTTCACGGGTTGGCGCTCCCCCGCCAGGGTGGCAACCCCACCTGCTCCAAGGAACGCTGCTGCCTCCCGGACGGCCAGGACCGCGGAGTCATCCACGTTGTGGCCGTCCAGCAGGTGCACAACGAGGCTCGCGGCCAGCCGGTCGCCGGCGCCGCAGGGGTCTGACACCGAGGTTGCCGGGGCGGGAATGGTCAAGGCAGGCCTGCCGTCCTCCCGCACGAGCACGGCGCCGCGCGCTCCCATTGTTACCAGTACCGCTTTACTGTGCCAGTTCCGCAAGAGTGCCGCCGCAATATACCCGGGGTCTTCGTTTCGTTCATCACCCTTGGGCTCACTGCTCCTGAGCTCCCCTGGCCGTGCCCAGAAACCGCGGGCTTCAGTCAGGTTGGGGGTCACGGCGTGGACGCCGCGGACAGGCTCGGCCCCTGCCGGATGCGGGTCCCAGACGATGGGGACCTTCGAAGCCAGGGACTCCAGGATCACCCGGAGCTCTGGCGCGGCCGTCAGCCCCCTGCCGTAGTCCGCCACCACAATCGCCTTTGCCTGTCCGAGGGCGTGCAGCATCGGTTGGGTGACCGCGGGCACTGGCGGGGGCTCGCAGCCCTCGTCAAAGCGGACAACCGGGTGGCCGTCGGCCCGCACCCGGGTCTTGACCGGCGTCGGCGCTCCCGAGGGTCCGGCGATTACGGTGACCCCGTCCAAGGCGCGTTCCAGGTGCGAGGCTGATTCGTCGTCTGACAAGACAGTCACCAAGGTGACGTGATGCCCGTCAGCGGCCAGCATCTTCGCCACGAGCCCGGCACCCCCGGCCCTGCGGTGGACAGATCCAACGTCCACTACGGGAACGGGGGCGTCCGGGGACAAACGGCTGGCGTGGCCGGCGAGATCAACATCCAGCAGCACATCCCCCACCACTACTATCCTCACGGCCGGACCTCCCCGGACCGAAAGTGGGCGGGAGAGCCGGCGGTAAAGCCCGCTGCCCGCCTCGCAACCTCAACGTCAAACGCACGGCAGATTGCGTGCAATGCAATCAAATGCCCCTCCTGTGCATTGGCTGAAATGGCGTCAACAACCACCGCTTCATCGCAGGCTTCCGCCAGGGGATTGGGGCCAGGCCCGGTTAAGGCCCATGTGCTGACGTTGAGGGCGGTGGCGGTTTCAACAGCCCTCAGAAGGTTGGGGCTTTTGCCACTCGTCGAAAGCAGGATCAGCACATCCCCTGACCTGCCATGGGCCCTGACCTGGCGGGCAAAGAGCTCCTCAAACCCGTAATCATTGGCGATTGCTGTCACAGCTGACGTCTCCGCATGCAGGCTGATCGCCGAAAACGGCACCCTCTCGCCGTCGAACCTTCCCACAAGCTCCGCCGTCAGGTGCTGGGCCTCGGCAGCCGAACCGCCGTTGCCGGCGGCGAGAAGCCGCTGGCCGCGCAGCAGCCGCTGCGCCAGCTCCTGCCCCCAGGAAGCGAGCCGATCGGCCTGACTGCGCAGGGATTCCAAGGCCGGAAGGACGTTCTGCAGGTGAGCCTGCACAGCCGCCAGTGACTGATTGCCGTTGGTATCCACCATGGGCGCGGTTGCCAGGGGCGGGAACGGAAGCAATGCCGGAACCACATCCTCTTTAACCTTCCATTCAGTAGTCACAGCGCTGCTCCTTTCATGTGCTCCAGCTCACGGGATGCGGCGTTTCCTGCCATCGCCTGTTGATAGGCCTTCTCTGATTCCGCTGCCACCCTGTCCCAGGAGTAGCGGGACCTGGCACGCTTCTCCCCGGCCTTGCCAAGGTCGGAGCGCAGCCCCGGGGCCCCGAGGAGTTCCGCCACCGCGGCCGCAATGGCTTCCGGATCCTTCGGTGGCACATGCAGTCCTGTCTTGCGGTCCACCACTGTGTCCCTCAGCCCGCCCACAGCAGCAGCTACAACAGGGACACCGCAGGCCATGGCTTCGAGCGGCACAATTCCAAACGGCTCATACCAGGGTGTGCAGACCACAGCGTCCGCGCTGCGCAGGATTCCCGGCATAACTTCCCTGGGCAGTTGCCCGCGCAGGCTCACCTGATTCGCCACTCCAAGCTCTTCGGCAAGGGCCATGAGCCGGCTGCCTTCCGGGTCGGCACCGGTGACGGCTGCGTCCCCCTCGCCGCCCACGATCAGCAGCTCGACGTCGTCGAACCCCGCGGCCCGCAGGAGCGGCAGGGCCTGAATCACCAAGTCCACGCCCTTACGTGGAACCAGGCGCCCTACGGAGAGGATGCGGTAGGTACGCGGCCGCGCTTCGGAGTCGCCTGTGGCGGAAAACAGGTCCAGGTCCACGCCGCAGGGGGCAATCGAAATTTTCCCGGTGTTGATCCCCATGGCTTTCAGCTCGAAAACTTCGTCCGAGCATGTGGCGATGATCCGGTCAGCGGCCCGGCCCACGTACGGTTCCAGCCACTCGCGCTCTGCAGGGCTGGTGTCCTGGGAGCCCTGGTGGCGTCGTTTGACTGTTCCCAAGGCATGGAAGGTTTGAACCATGGGCACGTGCAGGCCGGAGTCTCCCCTTCTGGCCGCATCCAGCGAAGCGAGTCCGGACATCCAGAAATGCCCATGGACGACGTCGGGGCGCCGGCTTCCCCAATCCTTTGCAATCCCGTCAGCCAGCTTGCCCATAAACGGGAGTAATTCATCCTTGGGAACATGCTTCGCGGGACCCGCATCAACATGGACCACTTCGAGGCGAGGCATAATCCTGACCCTGGCCGGCAGATCGGCGGCATCCCGGCGCGTGTAAACAGTGACGTGATGGCCGCGGCGGGAGAGAGCAGTTGAGAGAGCTGCGACGTGGACGTTCTGCCCGCCCGCATCCACTCCGCCCAGCGCGGCCAGAGGACTCGCGTGCTCTGACACCATGGATATTCTCATTGCATTTTCCTCTCTTGCGCCGGAACAAGTACTTGTCCGCTCCGGAAACGCCGGCACGGAAGGCCGTCCAGCAGTTCGTCCCAGCCGCCGAGGAAGGCATCCAGGCTGTAGTTCGCCAGGGCTGCCTCCCGCGCCACCGTTCCCATCTGCCGTGCTTCCTCGGGATCAAGGATCAGCCTGTGCGCCCAGCGCCGGAGCTCCTCCACCTCGGTTGAAACGACGCCGGCCCCGCGAGGCACAGCGCGGGCTGCCTCCGTAGTGGCCAGGGCAAGCACGGGCATGCCGAGATGCATCGCCTCCAGCAACGACAGACCAAGGGATGTCCAGCGCATCGGGTGCAGGTAGACACGGCAGCGGGCCAGTTCATGATGGAGGGAGGGCGTCGGCAAGTCCCCGCGAAGCTTCAATCGCGACGGATAGATTCCCGTTTCAGCCATCAGCCCGTCTCCCCCCATGCCGAACACCTGAAGCGGAGCGACTGAAGCAAAACGAGCCAACAGGTCAGTGCCCGTCACCCTTCCGCGGCGCACCGGTTCATTGACCACGACGCCCAGATCGGGGCTCTCCCCGGTGTAGAGGTAGCCCGGATCCGGGATGCCGTGCTCAATTACCGCGGTGGGGGCCACCCCGCTATCCCAGAAAAGGTCGTTGAAATGCGTCACATGGACTATGGGAATGTTGTTCTGGCCAGAGAGCGGGTGGCTTGTCCACGGCACATCCCCCTTCGGCGTGTTGTGTTCCACATACACAGCCGGAAGCTCCGTACCCGGCCTTCGTCCCAGAACACGCTGGACTTCGTCGATCTCTTCGGGGCGTTGGAGGACGACGGCGTCAATGCTGTCCGCGTCCAACGCCGCCAACGTGACTTCAGAAACCGCCGCAGGCCAGTTCCTGCCTGCGCGTCCCAGCCCCCATGGGCCTCCTTCGGGAAGGACCGGCAGGAGGTACTCGTGGCGTCCCCGGACGAACGCGTCCGTCCAGGAGCCGTGAACATGCCACAACAGGATTCTCATGGGTGCCAGACCTTTCGCCGGGTACTGAGGGAAGACACTCCGCTGATCAGACGTTCCACCGCATCCGCCACCTGCTCAGGCGCCACGGAGCTGAGGCAGGGATGCCCTGGTACCGGGCATTCCCTTGCCCTGCTGAGCCTGCAGGCGGCGTTTTGGTCACCCAGCAGCTCCAGCGGAACCCCATAGGGGGCCCAGCGGACAGCGGGAACCACGGGGGAAAAGAGGCAAACCACGGGTGTTCCCACAGCGGCGGCAAGGTGCGCCGGTCCGGTGTTTCCGGTCACCACGGCCTTGGCCCGGGCGAGGACACCGGACAGGGTCCGCAGATCGGTGCGGCCGCCGAGGTCGATCCCGGAAGGCCCGGCGACGGTTGCCGTCAGGGCCCTTTCCGCCGGAGCGCCTGTCACCACCACCCGGTGACCTGCACCTTCGAGCAGTTCCACGGCGGCAGCGTGATGCAGGGGCGGCCAGGCGCGCGCAGGCGCTGTTGCCCCCGGATGCACCACGATGTATGGCTCCTCCCCCACAAGGTCTGTGACGTCGGGGACGGGAACCACCTTGAGCTTGCCATCGTCGCCCGGGGGTAGTTCGAATCCGGCAGCGCGTGCGATGCCAAGTGCGCGCTCGGCCTCGGGTTGATCCTCGGGAAAATCTTCGCCGGGCCGCAGCCTGATGTCCAGGAGAGAGCCGGGGTAGTCCGTTGAGGCGCCCGTAATGCGGATGACTCCGGCCAGGCGGAGCAGCAGTGCCAAGGGCAGCGGAGATTGGTGAAAGGACGTGAGGATTACTGCTTCGGTAATCCTTGAGTGCCGGATGTAGTCGGTAAGGGTGTCCAGGTGCCGTGGGCTGACAGGTGGGGCGGGATTCGCGATCCAAGGGCACGGCCAGCTGAAGACCTCGGTGACGTCGGGAAGAATGGACGCCGCTGCTTCGCCTTGGGGCCCGCACAGCATGACAACGTCATTAGCGCGTCCGGCGCCCGAGCGCCGGCCATGGGCAACTGCCCGAACGGCAGGACCTGCGAGCAGGACGTCGCCCACGCTGTCGAGGCGGGCTACCAGGACGCGGCTCACGGCGGACCGTCCAGGAGCATCCGGATGGCAGCGCTAAGGTCAGCGGCAACGTTCCCGACGGCGGCTTCCACCTCTTCGGTCCGGGTCGCGGGCGTCGGGACAAGGACACCTCTGGCCCCGGCGGCTGCCGCGGCATGCAGATCAGAGCCGATGTCCCCTATGTAGGCCGCCTCCGCCGGTGAGATTCCCAGACGGCGGCAAGCGGCAAGGATCATTCCGGGGGCCGGCTTCCTGCAGCCACAGCCGTCCTCGGGCGCATGCGGACAGATCTCCCAGACATCGAAGGGCCCCAGCAGCTCCTCGATGCGCGAATTCACGCTGCTGACCTGGCTTTGGGTCAAGAGACCACGGGAAATTCCGGACTGGTTACTGATGACGCCGGTGGCCAGTCCCAATGCACGCAGCTCCCGCAAAACAAGCGCGGCATGACCCATAGGTTCCACCAGGTCAGGGTTCCCGTTGTAAGGCACGTCCTGTACCAGCGTGCCGTCCCGGTCGAACAGGACAGCCCGAAGCGGTAATGAGTTGTCACTTCCCATATCCAGTCCGTTCCCCGTTACAGTCCTTGCTAAACAAGTCGGGCAGTACTTCTCTTGGGGCTAGACTCCAAGCTTGGGGAAAGGACACGGATTGAACGGTCATTCGGTGCAGCAAAACAAGCCGGAACTGCTGGTGTTGAGGGCCCTGAAACTCGGAGACCTGCTGGTTGCGGTGCCGGCGTTGCATGCCTTGCGCCGCGCCTTTCCGGAGCACCGTCTTCGCTATGCTGCCCAAGGCTGGCTGACCGAGGCACTCCAGCTCGTCGGTGGTTTTGAACTTCTGCCGACCCATGGACTGGACGAGCCGATCGCCGTCGAGCCCGGCACCGTGGACGTGGCGGTGAACCTGCACGGAAGCGGGCCGGAAAGCCAGGAGCGCATAGAGGAGCTCAGGGCCCGCCACACCATTTCCCACGTCTCCGAGCACAGGGACGGGCCGCGGTGGCAACCTGATCTCCATGAGCGGGAGCGGTGGACGCGGCTGCTGCAGTGGCATGGCATCGCGGCAGATCCCCTGGACTTTCGCCTCAACCGTCCGGCAGTGTTTACGGGTACGCCCGATGCCACCGTCATTCATGTAGGCGCGGCCTATGGCAGCCGGCTCTGGCCAGTCGACAGGTTCGCTTCCGTGGCCTCGAAACTGGCGGCCTCAGGGCACACGGTCCTTTTTACGGGAAGCTCAGCCGAACGCGAGCGGGCCCTGATCGTCTGCCGCCGGGCTGGCCTCGCCGAAACCGCAGTGGTGGCGGGGCAACTGACACTGAGCCAGTTCGCCGCCACCGTGGCCGACGCGCGGCTGGTCATCTCGGCCGACACCGGGGCCGCACACCTTGCCTCCGCTTACGGCAGGCCTTCAGTAGTGCTGTTCGGCCCCGCGCCGCCCGAGATCTGGGGCCCCCCGCCAGGCCCGCATGTAGTGCTGACCAAAGCGGAGGTAAGACGCGGAGACACCTTTGCCGCTGATCCCGACCCAGCAATTCTGGGCGTGACCACTCAGGAGGTGCTGGAGGCCGTCCGTGGCCTGGGTTTGCTGTGAGCGTCGCCGTCCAGCAGCCTTTGCTGAAGCTGGACCAGAATCTTTGAGAGCCGGCGGGAGACCTGCATTTGGGTCATCCCCACTCTCTGGCCCAGTTCGCTTTGTGACTCCTCCAGGAAATAGCGCCGGTAGAGCAGCTGCCGGTCCGCTTCGCTGAGCTCCTGGATGGCTTCGCTGAGGCTCAGAAGCTCTTCGAGCCGCTCAGGGGAGGCATCCGGAGAAACAAGCATCTCAACGGGAGGCGGCGCATCACCGTGCACATCCACTGCATCCAGGGAGTCCGGACGCAGGCTGCCCGAGGCAGCCAACGCTTCCCGGACACAGACGACGTCGGCACCCAGTTCCCGGGCGATTTCAGCATCCGTGGGCGTCCTTCGCAATTTCTGCGACAGTAGCGGTTCGGTCCGCAAGATCTCCGTGCGAAGGTCCTGGATGTGACGCGGCGGCCGAACCATCCAGCACCGGTCCCGCAAATATCGTTTGAGTTCACCGGTGATGGTGGGGGTTGCGTAAGCGGGGAAACTCCCGCCCCGGCTTTCATCGAAGCCCCGCGCAGCCTTGACCAGGCCCAGGTAGGCAACCTGGTTGAGGTCCGCCCGTTCGCGACCCCTGGAGACGAACCTTGCGGCGAGGGACTCCGCCAGATCCAGGTAGGTGAGAACCAGATGATTCTGGAACGTGAGTTGAATCTGGCCTTGCTGGTTCTGTCGCGGCTGGTTGTG